>DATNAP010000001.1:0-20705 GCA_035572475.1 Conexibacter sp.
CTGCGGCTTCGTCAACTGCATCCCGGTCTTCATCGCGCGCGAGGACTACTGGGACGAGCGCTTCAGGAGAGCGGGCCTGCCGATCGTCGGCGACGACATCAAGTCGCAGGTCGGCGCGACGATCACGCACCGCGCGCTGGCGCGCCTCTTCTACGAGCGCGGCGTGAAGCTGGAGCACACCTCGCAGCTCAACGTCGGCGGAAACATGGACTTCTTCAACATGCTCGAGCGCGAGCGCCTGGAGTCGAAGAAGATCTCGAAGACGAACGCGGTGACGTCGGTCGCGGGCGTCGAGCTGGCCGAGCGCGACGTCCACGTCGGGCCCTCGGACTACGTGCCGTGGCTGACCGACCGCAAGTGGGCGCACATCCGGCTGGAGGGCAGAGCGTTCGGCGACGTGCCGCTGATCGCCGAGATGAAGCTCGAGGTGTGGGACTCGCCGAACTCGGCCGGGATCGTCATCGACGCGGTGCGCTGCTGCAAGCTGGCGTTGAACCATGGCTTGGGCGGTCAGCTCGACGGGCCTTCCTCGTACCTGATGAAGTCGCCGCACACTCAGCGCCCGGACGACGAGGCGCGTGAGGCGACTGAGACGTTCATCGCTCAGTACGAGGGTCTGCCGGGCACCGCGCCGACCGGCGTGCCGGCGCCTGCTCCGGTTTCCGAGTCCTAACCGCGCTGGCGGGCGGGTCCTGACAGCTCCGGGTGCGCGCACCCCGGTCTTCCGACCGGGGCACGTGCATCCTCACTGCCACCCGCCCGATCGGCGCCGTGCCAGGATGGCTTCGTGCTCGACCGGCTGGCGACCCCCTTGTGCGGCTCGGTGGTCTCGCTGGAGCCGCTGGCTGAGCGGCACGAGGCGGGGCTGAGGGCCGCCGCGTCCGATTCGCGCATCTTTTCCTGGATGCCGTATCGCCTGAGCGAGCCGGTGGTGTTCGAGGCATGGTTCGCGGGCGTGCGCGAGGCTTGCGCGCGCCGTGAGATGGCGACGTTTGTGACCATCGCGCGCGCAAGCGGGTCCGCCATCGGCAGCACGAGCTATCTGGCGCCGCGGCCGCATGATCGCAGCGTCGAGATCGGGGGGACGTGGTTGACGCCGGCCGCGTGGGGCACGGGCGCGAACGTGGAGGCGAAGCTGCTGATGCTCGCGCATGCGTTCGACGTGCTCGGGTGCGTGCGGGTGGAGCTGAAGACCGACGCGCGCAACGAGCGCTCGCGGCGCGCGATGGAGGCGCTTCCGGCGCAGTTCGAGGGGATCCACCGCCAGCACATGGTGCTCCCGGACGGGACGCTGCGCGACTCCGCCTGGTACAGCGTGATCGACCGCGAGTGGCCCGGCGTGCGCGCGCATCTCAAACGGCGGCTCGCGGCGCGGGCCGCCTGAGAACGACGCTCGACGAGTTTTGGGTCTGTGGGACCCAGAACTCGTCGCGCATCGGCTGAGGCGGCGCAGGTCTATCCTGCTGGCCGTGCCCGAGCGCCTCGCGATCGCCCAGGTCACCCCGTTCGCCTGGGAGGTCCCGCACGAGGTCAACCACGCGCTCGCGCGCTGCGCCGAGGAGCTGGGCCGCCGCGGGCATCGCGTCGTCGTAATCGCGCCGTCCACCTCGAGCGCGCTGGTGCGCGAGTCGCGGCGGGCGATCCACGCGGCGCGCGAGCGGCCCGAAGCGCTGCTGGAGCCGGACGCGGATCCCGCCCACCCCGGCTACCGCGTGCTCGGCGTCGGCGAGGTGCTGCCGTTCGCGCCCTCGCGCCGTCGCGCCGCCTCGGTGCCGATCGATGTCGCCCGGACGATCGAGCAGGCGCTCGCGACCGCGCGCTTCGACGTCGTGCACGTGCACGAGCCGTTCGCGCCGAGCGCCGCGAGCGCGGCGCTGCGCCACTCGCGCGCGCTCAACGTCGGGACCTTCCACGCGCCGAACGACCGGCTGCTCTCGACGCAGGTCGCGCGGCGCGTGGTCGAGCTGTTCCTCGGCCGCCTCGATGCGCGCGTCGCGAGCTTCGCGGCGACGCGCGACCTGCTGCAGCGCTGGCTGCCGGGCGAGTGCCGCGTGATCCTGCCCGGCGCAGACATCCCCGACCGCGCCATGCCGGCGGACGGCGAGCGGCCGGTCGAGCTGGCGTTGATCGCCGACGAGGACCGGCCCGCGGTCCGCACGTTCGTGCGCGCGCTGCGGCGGCTGCCCCCCGGCGGCTGGCACGCGACCGTGTGGTCGCGGCGTGCGACGCAGGGCGCAGGCCCGCTGCGCGCGGAGCTGCGCGAGCGGATCGACTTCCTCGGTCCCGACGACTGCGACGAGGATGCGCTGCTCGCGCGCGCGGACGTCGCCGTGCGCGCCTCGAGCGGCGTCGCCCCGCAGCCGGGCGGGCTCGTGCGCACGCTCGCCGCCGGCTGCGTCCCGGTCGCCGCCAACCTGCCGGTCTACGAGGAGGTGCTCGGCGACGGCGAGCACGGCCTGCTGTTCGCGCCCGGCGACGCGGAGACGCTCGCGACCCGCCTCGCCCAGCTCGTCGCAGAGCCCGAGCTGCGCGCGCGCCTGCGCGCCGCCGCGGAACCACTGCGCGACCGCTTCGCGTGGTCGCGCGTCGCCGACGAGCTGGAGGACGTCTACGGCGGGCTCGTCGCCAAGCGCCACGACACGCGCGGCAATCCCGCGCTGCGCGCCAAGGTCGCACGCCGGCGGCGCATCGACGTCGACCTGCACATGCACACCGACCACTCGCACGACTGCGCGACGCCGGTCGAGGTGCTGCTCGCGACCGCGAAGGCGAGAGGGCTCGGCGCGATCGCCGTCACCGACCACAACGAGATCTCGGGCGCGCTGGAGGCGCAGGCGAAGGCGACCGGGATCAAGGTGATCGTCGGCGAGGAGGTCAAGACCGCCGATCAGGGCGAGGTGATCGGCCTCTTCATCAGAGCGCTGATCCCGCGCGGGCTGACGCTGCAGGAGACGATCGCCGAGATCAAGCGCCAGGGCGGGATCGTCTACGTCCCCCACCCGTTCGACCGCATGCACGCGGTGCCCGACTACGAGCACCTCACCGCCGTGCTCGACGACGTCGACGCGATCGAGATCTTCAACCCGCGCGTCGCGATCCAGGAGTTCAACGAGGAGGCCGCGCGCTTCGCCGCCAAGTACCGCGTCCCGGCGGGCGCCGGCTCGGACGCGCACGTCGCGCAGGGGCTCGGCTCGGTGCGGATCCGCATGCCCGACTTCGACGGGCCGGAGGAGTTCATGGAGGCGCTGCGCGAGGCCGACATCGTGCGCACCCCGGCCTCCCTCCTGTACGTCCAGGCGCTGAAGTTCCTGCAGACGAGAGCCGTGCCGAGAGCGGCGCGCGCGGCCTCGCGCGAGCGGCGGGTCCGGCGGGCGGCGCGCAAGTCCTGATGCACGAGGAGGGACATGCCGGGGGCGCGTCCAATCTTCCCCCCAGCATGCCCATCACCGACGACGAGATCCGCGAGAAGTACCTCGAGCGGGCGATCCGCGAGCTGAACCACTTCACGCGCGAGCTGCAGGAGTGCAGCCACTGTCCGCGCGGCAACCTCATGCCGGTGCTCGGGTCCGGCCATCCGCAGGCCGACGTCATGCTCGTCAAGCACCACCCGCGTCCGTCGGAGATCGAGGAGGGCGTCGCCTTCTACGGGCGCGCCGGCGCGGCGCTGATGAAGTCGCTCAAGCGCCTGGGGATCGACCCGCTCGCCGTCTACGGGACGCTGTGCGTGAAGTGCCCGCTGCCGGACCCGTCACTGGCCGACCCGGCGTGCGTCGAGCGGTTGATCGAGGAGCTGGCGATCGTGCAGCCGAAGGTCGTCGTCGTGATGGGCGAGGACGCGCTCGACGTCGTCAACGAGCTGGACATCCCGCTCGCTCGGACGCTCGTCGCCGAGCCGGGCGCGATCCAGCGGCTGACGCCGTCGATCGAGGCGCTGTACGTGCCGAGCATCGACGAGTCCTTGGACGAGGAGAGCGCGAAGCGCGCGTTCTGGCAGGCCTTCCGCGTGCTCGGCGAGTGGTTCGCGGCGCTGCCTCCGTATTGAGTTCCCGCGCGCTGCGCGCCGGGTAGCCTGCCGGCGATGGGCCTCGAGGAGCACACGATCGAGCAGGTCGGCGACCGCTGCGAGGAGTGCGGCGCGCCGCTCACCGAGCAGGAGCAGCAGCAGGCGCTGGAGTCGGGCGGCCCGGCGCTGTGCTCGGTTCATGCGGCGGAGCTGGCCGCGGACGAGGTCGACATGGACGACGTCGACGAGCCGGCCTAAGGCAGCAGCACGAGCTTGCCGAGCTTGCCACCGGCCGCGAAGCGGTCGTAGGCGGCGGGCGCGTCGTCAAGGCTGAAGGTCTCCGCGACGGGCACGCGGATCGCGCCGGCTTCGACGAGCGGCAGCACGTGGCGCTCGAGGCCGCGCGTCATCAGCGCCTTCTCCTCCAGCGGGCGGGCGCGCATCGTCGAGGCCATGATGCGCCCGCGCTTGTACATCAGCTTCGCGAGGTTCAGCTCGGCCTTCGCGCCGGCGGCGATCCCGATCACGACGACGCGGCCTTCAGTGGCAAGCGCATCGATGTTGCCGCCCAGGTTCGGCGCGCCGACCAGCTCCAAGATCACGTCGAATGGACCGTGCTGCTCGAAGCCGTCCGGCTCGATCACAGTCGCGCCGAGCTGCGCCACAGCGTCGCGGTTGTCCGGGTTGCGCACCGTCGCGGTGACGCGTGCGCCGACGGCGGCGCCGAGCTGGATCGCCGCGGTGCCGACGCCGCCCGCCCCGCCGTGCACGAGCAGCCGCTCGCCGGGCTGCAAGCCGACCTGTGGGAAGAGCGCGTCGTGGGCGGTCGCGAAGACCTCCGGGAAGCCGCCGGCCTGCGGCCAGTCGAGCGCGGAGGGGACCGGCATCAGCATCCGCTCGTGCACGACCGCCAGCTCGGCCTGTCCGCCGCCGCCGACGATCGCCATCACGCGGTCGCCCGCGTCGAAGCGCGCCGCGCCCGGTCCGTTCTCGACCACCTCGCCGGCGATCTCCAGCCCCGGGATGTCGGGCGGCCAGCCGGGCGGCGCGGGATAGAGCCCGCGGCGCTGCATCATGTCGGCGCCGTTGAGGCCGGCGGCGCGCACGCGCACGAGCACCTCGTCCTTGCCGGGACGGGGGTCGGGGTGCTGCTCGACGAGGACCTCGCCGTCGCGGATCGTGGCGGCGCGCATCGCGGCGGAGTCTAGCCCCGGGGGCTCATCCCCATCTCATGACTCTGGCGACCGCCGCGTCGATCGGGCGGTCGCCGGCTATGCGGGCGAGCAGCGCGCGCGACTTCGCCTCGCGGCCGACGAGATAGCGCGTCTTGGGCCGGCTGCTCGTGAGCGCGTGCGCGACGTCCTTGGCGACGGCGTCGGGCGGGAGGCCGGTCTTGGCGCCCTGCTCGGAGGCGGTGCGGACGGTTGCGATCAGCGGGCCGTAGTCGCGCTTGGCCTGCTCGCTCATGCTGGCCTCCAGCTCGTCGCCGGAGGCGATCCCCTTGTCCCAGATCGGCGTCGCGATCGTGCCCGGCTCGACCACCGCGACGCGGATGCCCCACGGCCGCAGCTCGCGGCGCAGGGTGTCGCTGAAGCCCTCGAGGCCGAACTTCGAGGCGGCGTAGGCGCCGAGCAGCGGGACGGCGACCTTGCCGCCGATCGAGCTGATGTTCACGATGCGGCCTCCGGCGGTGCGAAGCTGCGGCAGGAACGCCTGCGTGACGGCGACCTGGCCGATCAGGTTGACCTCGAGCTGATGGCGGAAGTCGTCGATCGGCTGGTGCTCGATCGGCGCGGGGACAGCGATGCCGGCGTTGTTGACAAGGCCCGCGAGGCCGCGGCCGCCGGTCTGCTCGCCCACGGTTCGCGCCGCCTGCGCGATCGAGTCGGCGTCGGTGACGTCGAGGGTCAGCGGCGTCACTCCCTGGATCTCCCGCGCAAGCCGTTCGCCGTCCGCGGGCTTGCGCACGCCGGCGAAGACGTCGAAGCCGAGCCCGGCGAGCCGCCGCGCGCACGCCTCGCCGATCCCGCTCGACGCGCCCGTCACCACAACCGCGCCCCTGCCGCGCTGTTCACCCGCTGCCATGCGCCCGATTCTGCCAAGCCGCGTGCCGGCGCGAGCCGGGTCTGCGCAGCGTTTCTCATCCGATCACAGATATGCGGTGGCGACAAACGACGGATGCGCTCGTAACGTCGTGGGCGCGCGGCGGGAGTCGCAACCGACATCCAACCTCCGAACGCCGGTCCTGATCGGGGCCTGTCAGCCCCGGCGTTCACAAGGACGCCCAACGGCAACCGAAAGGAGGGGCAATGTCGGAAGTGGCACAGGGAGGCAACCCCGGCCCGCTGCATTGCGGAGGGACATATGGCGTCCGCTGCGCAGGCAATCACGGCGAAGGATAGGTCGTGGTGAGCGAGGCGACAACCGCAACGATGGTGTGCCCGCGAGAACCCGTCTCACCCCGTCATCAACGCCACCGGCAGCGCCAGGCCTGCCGCCCGGCGGAGGGTGGCGATGCGGCGGCCGGGCTGGACGGCGGGGCGCGGCGGGCTGCAGCGCTCCTCGCCGATGTGGGCGACGGTCGCGTCGAGATCGGCGACCTTGAACGCGAGGCCCCAGAAGAACGCCGGGCCGTCGGGGCCGCCGCTGCGGTCGAGCGCCTCGTCCGGTACCTGGACGACCTCCAGGATCACCGCGGCGAGGCGGAAGAACGCCTGCCGCGGCGCGCCGGCCGGCGTCGGCTCCTCGCGGATCCGCCGCAGGTCGAGCCCGGCGGCCTGCAGCGCGGCGACGGTGCGGTCGAGCACGGGCGTCATCGCGACGACGTGGTCGAGCGCGACGACGCCGTTGGGGTGCGGCGGCGCGCCGGGGCCGGCGGCGTCGGCCTCGACGGCTCGCGTCGGCAGCCCGTCGAGCCGGTCGCCGGCGACCCCGCGCAGCGTCCACGCGACGAGGCCGCGGCCGGCCGCGCGGCCGGCGAGGCGCAGCGCGACATCGCCGACGCGCACGACGTCGCCGTCGACCGCGAAGCCGAGCGCCGTCCACGTCGACGGCTCGTCGGCGATCGTCAGCTCGTCGATGTGGATGCCGGCCACTGCGCGGACGCTAGCGGCGCGCGCTCGCGCGAGGTGCCAGTCAGCCACCGCGCTCCAGCAGCGCCACGCACTCGATGTGGGGCGTCTGCGGGAACATGTCGACCGGCGTGACTCTGCGCAGGACGTAGCCGGCTTCCACGAGCTGCGCGGCGTTCGGAGCGAGCGTCGTCGGATTGCACGACACGTAGACGATGCGCTTCGGCGCAGCGTCGATCGTGCGTCTGACGACCTTCGCGGACAGGCCCGCGCGCGGCGGGTCGACCACCACGACGTCCGGCGAGCCTGCCGTCGCGACCAGCTCTCTCAGCGCGACCCGCACGTCGCCGGCGAAGAAGCGCGCGTTGTCGATCTCGTTCAGGCGCGCGTTCGAGATCGCGTCGGCGATCGCCGGCTCGATCAGCTCCAGCCCCCACAGCTCGGCCGCGCGCGGCGCCAGCGTCAGCCCGATCGTGCCGATGCCGCAGTAGAGGTCGTAGACCCGCTCGAAGCCTCTCAGCGCGGCGTACTCGCCGGCCAGCGCGTAGAGCTTCTCCGCCATTTCGGTGTTCGTCTGGAAGAACGCGTGCGGGGAGATGCGGAAGCGCAGGCCGTTCAGCTCCTCGTCGAGGTAGTCGCTCCCGGCGACCAGCTCCGTCTCGCCGAGCGCGGTCGTCTCTCCCACACCGTCGAACTGCGTCCACAGGAGACCGTCGCAGTCGACCGCGTCCGCCAGGCCGTCGGCGTCCAACGGACCCGGCATCGTCACGAGCCGCACCTGGATCTGACCGGTGCGGCGCCCCTCGCGTACGACGAGGTTGCGCAGGAAGCCGGTGTGCGTGCGGCGGTCCCACGCGGTCAGCCCTCTCGCCCGGCACCACTCCAGCACCTGCCGGCTCGCGGCGTTCGAGCGCTCGGAGGCGATCAGACAGTCCTGTATCGGGACTATCCGTTCCCAGTGGCCGGGCGCATGGAAGCCGTAGACGAGCTCGCCCTCGTCGTCGGTGCCGAACGAATATTCCATCTTGTTGCGATAGCGCCACTGCTCGGCCGCAGGAACGATCGGCTCCATCGCGAAGCCGTCGAGCTTGCCGATCCGCCGCAGCGCGTCCTCGACCTGCTGCGCCTTGATCTCCAGCTGGCGCTTGTACGGCAGCACCTGCCACGGCACGCCCGGGTGGGGCGCTCTGCCCGGAATCCGCTCAGGGCTCGGCTCGAGTATCTCGACCGTTATCGCTTCGGCGTAGTCCCGCTTCGGGCGCGTGATTCTCGCGCGCACGCGATCGCCCGGGATGGCGGCGACGACGAACACGACGTAGCCCTCGTGGCGGGCGACGCCGTTGCCGCCGAACGCGAGCGAGTCGATCGTCAGCTCCAGCTCGTCGCCGCGGCTGGGGCGCTGGCGTCTGGTCAAAGCGGTGGACACGCCGGCTAGCATCGCACGCTCATGGACCTCGCTGCGTACCGACTGGAGGCCGAGGCGTTCACGGCCGAGCTGGGCGAGGAGTATCACGCGCACTTCGCCGGCCTCAGAGCCGAGTTCGACGTCGAGCCGATCTACGCCCGCCACGCCGACCTCTTCACCGCCGACACCGTCGCACGGCTGCGCGAGCAGGCGGACGCCGCCGCGACGCGCGGCGAGGACGCGGCGCGCCGCGCGCGCATGCTGCTCGACTTCGCGGTCGACGGCCACCTCGGCCTCGTCTCGACCGACCTGGAGACCGAGCTGGCGCAGCGCGAAGCCGGGCTCGTGCTCTCGATCGAGGGCAACGGTGAGGCGATCCCCTTCCGCGAGGCCACGATCATGCAGGCGAACGAGTCCGATCGCGACCGCCGCGCGGCGATCGAGGCGGCGCGCCTGGAGGCGACCGAGACGCAGCTCAACCCGCTCTACCGCGAGATGCTGGAACGCACGCGCGCGACCGCGCGCGAGCTGGGCTGGGAGAGCTACCGTGCGCTGTGCGAGCAGCTCAAGGGCTTCGAGCTCGACCCGCTCGCGCGCGCGACCGCGGCGTTCACGGAGGCGACGGAGGACGCGTACGCGCCGCTCGTCGCGCCGGTCGTGGAGCGCACGCTCGGCGGCCTCGGCCTCGACGAGCTCGCGCGCGCCGACCTTCCCCGCCTGTTTCGCTTCGCCGAGGCGGACGCGGCGTTCGACGGCGCGCAGCTCCTGCCGAGCTTCGAGGGGACGCTCGCCGGACTGGGGATCGACCAGGCGACGCAGCGCAACGTCCACCTCGACGTCGAGTCGCGCCCGGCGAAGTCGCCGCGCGCCTTCTGCGTCGCGGTAAGAGTCCCGGACGACGTGCGGCTCGTCGTCCCGCCGATCGGCGGCCGCGACGACTTCGTCGCGCTGCTGCACGAGGGCGGCCACGTCGAGCACTACGCGCACGTCGACCCGGCGCTGCCGTTCGAGTACCGCCACCTCGGCGACAACGCGGTGACGGAGGCGTTCGCGTTCCTGTTCGACCACCTCGCCGAGCACCCCGAGTGGCTGCGCGCACGGCTCGGCGTCGAGGACGCCGACGGGACGCTCGCCGCCCACGCGCGCGCGACGCGGCTGATCTACCTGCGCCGCTACTGCGCGAAGCTCTCCTACGAGCTCGACGTGCACGCCGTCGACCCGCCGGAGGACGACGCGCTGCGCGAGCGCTACGCGACGCTGCTCGGCGCCGCGGCGCGGGTGCGCTGGCCGCGCGAGACGTACCTCGCCGACCTCGACCCCGGCTTCTACGTCGCCTGCTACCTGCGCGCGTGGGCGCTCGAGACGCACCTGCGCGCGCACCTGCGCGAGCGCTTCGGCGCGCGCTGGTTCGAGCGCGCCGAGGCCGGCGAGACGCTGCGCGTGCTGTGGCGCGACGGGCAGCGCCTGAGCGCTGAGGAGCTGCTCGGCGAGCTGACCGGCGCCGAGCTCGACTTCGGCGCGCTGCTTGCGGACCTCGGGCTGGCAGACGCCGCGGCCGACGAGGCCGCGACGCCCACCGCCTGAGCGTTATCTGCGGCGGCTGGCTCTCCGCGCGGAGCCGACCGCTCTCCGAGCGCGCTCGGCGCTTCTCATCAGCCGCTCGACCGACTCGACCCGGCGCGCTCTCGCGGCCGTGTCGTCGAGCTTCCGCGCGAGCTGCTCGAGCTGCTCCACACCCCTGCCGAGCAGCTCGTCGAGGTTCGCGAGCACGTCGTCCTTCTGCTCGCGTCCCTTGCGCACGAGCTCGCCCACGAGGTCCTGCGCATCGCCTCTCGTGACCGGGCCGCGCTGGACCGCCTCGTCGACGGCCTCCCTGATCGCCTCAGAGGCGAGCACGACGAGGTCGCGCGGCTCGAACACGCGATTGGAGAGCTGCTCGCGCAGCGCGTCGACGAGCTGGGTGACCGGGTCACCAGACCGCCCACCCGCGGCGCCGGTCGCACGTCTCGGCGCCGAGGTGGCTGGGCGGGCTCTTCTGGTTGCGCGTCTCGCGCCCGCTCTTCTTCCGCCCGCGCGTCTCGCCGCCGGGCGTCTCGCGGCCGGACGTCTCGCCGCCGCGCGCGCGGGTCTCCTGCTCGCCGCTCTTCTCGCCGCCGGTCTTCTGGCGGCGGCTCTGCGGACGGCTCTGCTTGCGGCTGCGACTCTGCGCGCGGATCTTCTCGCCGCGGCTCTGCGCGCGGGTCTTCTGGCAGCCGCTCTTCTGGCCGCGACTCTACGCGCGGCTCTTCTCGCCACCGTACGGCTGGCGGCGGTCCTGGCTCTGGCGGCTGCGGCACGTCTGGCAGCCGGTCTGCGTGCGGCAGCGGCTCTTCTCGCGCCTCTGCTCGCTCTTCTCGCAGCGGGGGACTTCGGCTGGGGCATCGATGCTCCTCGGTATGGACAGACGGACCGATCTGGCGCGAGGCTACCGCAGCAGCAACTCGAACAGCGCTTTCTGTGCGTGCCGGCGGTTCTCGGCCTGATCCCAGATGCGTTGCCGTGTTCCATACAACACATCTGCAGTGATCTCCTCCCCGGGATGTGCGGGAAGGTCGTGCAATGCGATCGCGTCCGGCGCCGCGCGGTCGAGCAGCGCGTCGTCGACGCGGTAGGACGCGAGCGCCGCGCGGCGCTCGTCGGCGGTGTCCTCGTCGCCCATGCTGACCCACACGTCGGTGTAGACGGCGTGCGCACCGGCGACCGCCTCGTGCGGATCCTCGGTCAGCAGCGCACCCGCGATCGGCTCGAGCTGATAGCCGGGCGGCGAGGCGACGCGCACCTCGACGCCGGCGCGCCCACCGAGGATCGCGAGCGACCGCGCGACGTTGTTGCCGTCGCCCACGTACGCAAGCTTCAGGCCGTCGAGTCGACCAAACGTCTCGCGCAAGGTGACCAGGTCGGCGAGCGCCTGGCACGGATGGTGGCCGGCGGTGAGCATGTTGACGACGGGGACGCTGGCGTGCTCGGCCAGCTCCGCGACCAGCTCATCGGCGCCGGTGCGGATCCCGATCGCGTGCACGTGACGCGAGAGCACGAGGGCGGTGTCGCGCACGGCCTCGCCGCGCGAGAGCTGCATCTCGTCGGGCCGCAGGATCAGCGGGTGGCCGCCGAGCTCGACGACGCCGGTCTCGAACGAGAGCCGCGTGCGCGTCGAGGGCTTCTGGAAGATCAGCGCGACGTGCTTGCCGGCGAGCACGTCGGAGGCGAGGGGCGCGGCCTTCAGCTCCAGCGCGCGCTCGACGAGCGCGCGCAGCTCGTCGCGGGTCAGCTCGTCTCCGGTGAGCAGATGGCGCGGCAAGCGCGCAAGTGTACGGTCAGACGATGGAGCTGCGCGTGCTCACGTGGAACCTCTTCCACGGCCGCGCGCTGCCACCGCGCGACGAGGACCTGCTCGGCGCGTTCGCGGAGGCGCTCGCGTCGTGGAGCTGGGACGTCGCGCTGCTGCAGGAGGTCCCGCCGTGGTGGCCGCCCGCCTTGGCGCACGCGTGTGAGGCGGACGCGCGCCGGGCGCTCACCTCGCGCAACGCGCTGCTGCCGCTGCGGCGCGCAGTCGCACGCCGGCGACCGGAGCTGCTGAAGGCGAACGGCGGCGGCTGCAACGCGATCCTCGTGCGCGGCCTCGGCGGGATCGCGGCGCATGCCCGGCGCCGGCTGCGCGCGTGGCCGGAGCGGCGCGTCGTGCACGCCGTCTCGGTGCGCGACGATCGGCTCTGGCTCGCCAACCTCCACGCGAGCGTGGATGACGACGCGCGCGCCCGCGCGGACCTCGTCCGCGCGCGCGAGGCCGCACTGCGCTGGGCGGGCGAGGCGCCGCTCGTGCTCGGGGGCGATCTCAACGTGCGCGATCCGCGCGTACCGGGCTTCGTCCAGGCCGCCGGCTACGACGTCGACTTCGTCTTCGCGCGCGGGCTCGCGCTCAACGCAGCCGACAAGGTGCTGGATCGCAGTGGGTTGTCGGACCACGCACCGGTGCTTGCGACACTGCGCACGCGGTGAGTCTCAGCCGCGCGCGCGCAGGCCGAAGCCGCGCAGCGTCAGCAGCGCCCGCTCGCCGAGCGTGCCGGCGGCGGGCAGGACGCCGAGCTGCACGGCCGCGTCATAGCGGTCGAACAGCGCGCGCACGCGCAGCAGGCGCCCGGCGCGCAGCTCGCACCACACGACCGCATGGACGACGACGAAGCGTCTGGTCGGCGGCAGGCCGTTGAGCGGGCCGCGGTGCGTCCCGGCGAGCTTGCACGGCGCCGCGAGGAGCCGGCCCGTCGGGTCGGCGAGGCGCTCGCCCGCGCGCTCGACGCGCACGTCGGGGAACGCCTCCCACAACAGCTCGGCGTGCGCGGCCAGCTCGTCGACGCCGATCAGCGGCGCGCGCGTGAGCGGGTCCTCGTACTGCACGGCCGTGTCGCACAGCGGCGCGAACGCGCTCCCGTCGCGCCCGCTCCAGGCGGCCTCCCAGCGGTCGAGCAGCGCGTCGCGCGCCGGGGGCGGCGTCAGCTCGACGGCGTCGGACTCCTCAGCCATCGGCGCCGAAGTCCGGCAGGCCGGCGTCCGGCGTCGAGGCCTCGGCGTGCAGGCGGCGCGGGATGCGGCCGGCGCGGTGCGCGAGGCGGCCGCCCTCGACGCCCGCGCGGATCGCGCGCGCCATCGCGGCCGGGTCGTGCGCGCGGGAGATCGCGCTCGCGCACAGTACCGCGTCGCAGCCCAGCTCCATCGCGAGAGCCGCGTCGGAGGCGGTGCCGACGCCGGCGTCGAGCACGACCGGCAGCTTGGTCCGTTCGCGGATGATCGCGACGTTGTACGGGTTGCGGATCCCCATTCCGCTCCCGATCGGCGAGCCGAGCGGCATTACCGCCGCGCAGCCGACGTCCTCCAGCCGGCGCGCGAGGATCGGATCGTCGGTCGTGTACGGCAGCACGACGAAGCCGTCGGCGACGAGCGTCTCGGCGGCCGCCAGCAGCTCGACCGCGTCAGGCAGCAGCGTGCGGTCGTCGCCGATCACCTCCAGCTTGACCCAGTCGGTCTCGAACGCCTCGCGCGCGAGCTGCGCGGTCACGATCGCGTCACGCGCGGTGTAGCAGCCGGCGGTGTTCGGCAGCACGTCGACCCCGGCCGCGGCGAGCACGTCCATGATCGAGCCGCGCTGGCTCGGATCGACGCGCCGCAGCGCGACGGTCACCAGCTCGCTGCCGCTGACGCGGATCGCCTCGCCCATGTCCTCGAGCGAGCGGAAGCCGCCGGTGCCGAGCAGCAGCCGCGAGCCGAACGTCCTGCCGGCGATGACGAGCGGATCCTCCAGCGTCGTGTCGGCCTCGATGCTCATGCGCGCATCATCCCCCCTGGATCGCGGTGAGGACCTCGACGCGCGCGCCCGAGGTCAGCGTCGTCTGCGCCCACGCGCCGCGCCGCACGACCTCACGGTCGACGGCGACGGCGACGCCGCGCGCGTCGAGCGGGACGCCGAGCAGCGCGACGGCGTCGGCGACGGTCGCCCCGTCGGCGACGTCGCGCCACTCGCCGTTGAGCTGCACGTTCACGACGGCACGGCCTCGCGGTCGGGGATGAAGCGGCGCGCGGCGAACGGCTCGGCGACGTCGGGGAGCCGCTCCCCGGCGAGCGTCGCGGCGAGCGCGTCGGCGACGATCGGCGCGAGCAGGATCCCGTGGCGGAAGCAGCCCGCCGCCCACTGCAGGCCGCGCAGCGCGCCCGGCCCGAGCGCTGGCGCGTTGTCGGGCGTGCCGGGGCGCAGGCCGGCGGCGACCTCCTCGATCGCCAGCTCGCTCACGCCGGGCACCAGCTCGATCGCGTCGCGCAGCAGCTCGAAGATCCCGCCGGCCGTCGGCGCGGTGTCAAAGCCCTGCTCCTCCATCGTCGCCCCGAGCACGTAGCGGCCGTCGCCGCGCGGCACGAGGTAGCCGGGCTGCATCCGGATCACTCGCGTGAGCAAGCCCGCGCCGGCCGGGTCGCGCAGACGCATGATCTGACCCTTGACCGGCCGCACCGGTACGCGCGCGTGCGCGGGAAGGCCGTCGAGCGCGCCGGCCCACGCCCCCGCCGCGATCACGACCTGATCGGCGTGGACGCGCTCGCCGTCGGCCAGCTCGGCGCCTGTTACGCGCTCACCGTCATCTGACACCGTCACGCGGGCGACCTCGGCGACCTCGCGCAGCTCCCCGCCGGCGCGCTCCATCGCCGTCGCAAGCGCAGCGCTCAGCGCGCGCGGGTCGATCGCGTGGTCGCCGGGGATGTCGAGCGCGAGGCGCAGCGTCGGGGCGAGGGCCGGCTCGCGGCGGCGCGCCTCGCTCGGCAGCAGCCGCTCGACCGGCAGGCTCATCGCCTCGCGCTCGGCCTGCTCGCGCTCCAGCGCCTCCGCCTCGTCGCGGTCGCGCGCGACGAGCAGCGTGCCGCATGCGCTGTAGCCCGGGTCGCGCCCGGCCGCGTCCGCCAGCTCCGCGACGAACGCCGGGTAGCGGTCGAGCGAGGCGCGGCTGAGCGCGAGCAGCCCGCGCTCGCCGACGCGCGCCTCGCTGATCGGCGCGAGCATGCCGGCGGCGACGTGGGTCGCCGCGCCGGCGAGGCGGCCGCGCTCGAGCACGACGGTGCGCAGCCGGCGCTGCGCCGCGCGCCATCCGACCGCGAGGCCGGCGATCCCGCCGCCCACGATGGCGACGTCGAACGAGTCGGTGGTGTGGGGCACGTGCTCCTTCCCTGCGCCGGCATGACCCGGATCAGGTTCTGACGGTCGGCGGCCGGAGTGCCGCCCTCTCAGCCCGGTTGAGGGCTCCCGTAGCTGCGATGGTAGCGCCAGCGCTCAGCGGCGCACGAGCCCGCCGACGCGGGCGACCGCGACGGCGCCGCCACGCACGCGCCCGGCGTGCCGGCGACCGGCGCTCTGCGTGGGCGCTGTGGCGGGCGCGGGCGCTTCGGAGGCAGGCGCTTCAGCGGCATGGCCCGTGCGGAAGCGCCGGATCGTGAGCAGCGTCCACGTGGTGGTCATCAGCGCGACGATGTTCGGCACGACGATGACGAGGTTCCCGCTCCCGACTCCGTAGGTGAGCCAGATCGAGGCGTTGACGCGCATCATCAGGAACACGCCCGCGCTCACCTCCGAAGAATCGCCGAGCGCACGCACGCGGCGCGCTTGCAGCAGCGGCGAGAGGGCCATGAAGACGCCGGACGCAGCGGCGACCGGACCGACCAGCGAAGCGAGGGTCATCGGGGGACTTTCGTCGGGTGGGTGTGGAACGGCGACTCGCGACCGTGCGTGCCGTCCCCGATGACGATAGTGGCTCCGCGCCACGATCGCACGTCATGTGAGCGATGTCACTCGGCCGCGCGCGACGCCGCTGCGGGCTCCCGCGCAAACGCGCCGATCAGCTCGGCGAGGCGCTCGGGTCTGTCCTCGGGCGAGAACGTGCGCGCGCCCTCGACCAGCTCGAAGCGGGCGCCCGGGATCGTCGCCGCGAGACGCTCGCCGTCGGCGCGCGCAAAGAAGCGGTCGTCGACCGACCACGCGATCAGCGCCGGCCGGTCGAACGCGCGCAGGCGCTCGGCGGCCTGGAGCGTGTGGCGCGCAGAGACGCCCGCGCAGACGCGTCGCAGGTCGGCGCGCACGGCGGCGCTTTCGAGCGCCGGCAGCACGTAGGAGTCCGACGGGGCGTCGGGGATCGGCTCGTGCACGAGCCAGCCGTAGGCGACCGGCAGTCGGCGCAGCGCCCGCGAACGCAGCGGGGTGAGCACGGCGCGCGCTCCCCCGGGCGCGGCGAGCGTCCCGAACAGCGGTTTGAACACGCGCGGCGGGAAGTGCTCGAACGCGTCGCACGGGGTCAGCACGAGTCGGCCGAGCCAGGGCGGCCGGTGCGAGGCGGCGATCTGGCAGAGCGCCCCGCCGGTGTCGTTGCCGACGAGCGTGACGTCGTCGAGCCCGAGCGCCTGCACCGCCTCGCCGATCAGCGCGGCGAGGTCGTCGGGCGTGAGTCTGCGGCCGGGCATCGGCTGGAGGTGGGAGCCGAGCGGCAGGTCGAGCGTCACGCGCGTGAAGCCGTCGAGCAGCGGCACGACCTTGCGCCACAGGTTGGCGTTGACGAGCAGCCCGTGGACGAAGACGACTGCGGGTCCGTCACCTGTCAGGTGCGCGCGCAGGCGCCCGCCGTCGAGCTCGAGCGTGCGTGCGTCCCCCAGCTCATCCGCGCGCCAGTGTGCATTCCCCATGCCGCCGCTCCTCTCACGGCTCACATACAGACTGTATGTGCCTAGCATACAGATGGTATGCAACGGGAGGAGCAAGCTGCCGCCACGCGCGCCGAGCTGCTGCGCGTCGCGCGGGAGCTGTTCGCCGCGCGCGGCTACGCCGACGTCGGCACGGAGGAGATCGTGCGCGCGGCCCACGTGACGCGCGGCGCGCTCTACCACCACTTCAGCGACAAGCGAGACCTCTTCCGCGCCGTCCATGCTCAGCTCGCAGACGAGATGCTCGGCTCGATCGTCGCGCGGACCGCGGGCAGCGCCGACGCGTGGGAAGCGCTCACGCGAGGCGTGCGCGCGTTCCTCGACACCTGCGAGGACCCGGCCGTCATCCGCATATCGCACCTCGACGCGCCGGCGGTGCTCGGCTGGGCCGAGTGGCGCGAAGTCGACGCGCAGCATTGGCTCGGACTCGTGACGATGGCGCTGCAGGAGGCGATGGACGCCGACCTCCTGCGTCGTCGCGAGGTCCAGCCGCTCGCGCACATGCTGCTCGGCGCGATGGTCGAGGCGTCGATGATGATCGCCAACGCGGCCGACCCCGCCGCCGCGCGCGCCAAGGTCGAGGGACCGCTGCTCGCGCTGCTGGAGGGGCTGCGCGCGTAGCGCCGCGGCGCGGCGGGTCAGCCGGCTGCCAAGATGGAGAAGCCATGACGGCTTCCCTCGACGACGGACGGCGTGCGCGACTCGCGCGCGCGCGGCTTTATCTCGTATGCGGCATGGCCGGCGACGGACGCGGCGATCTGCGCGCGTTCCTCGACGCGGCGCTGCGCGGCGGCGTCGACGTGGTGCAACTGCGCGAGAAGGAGCCCGCGGTGGGCGACGCGGCGCTGCTCGACGCGGCGCGCGCCTTCCGCGAGGCGTGCGACGCGCACGGCGCATTGTTCGTGCTCAACGACCGGCCGGACCTCGTCGCCGCGGCGCAGGCCGACGGCGTGCACGTCGGGCAGGACGACATGCCGGTCGCGGAGACGCGCGCGCTCGTCGGCGACGCTGCGCTGATCGGCCGCTCGACGCACACGCCCGCACAGGTCGAGGACGCGGCCGTGGCCGACGTCGACTACTTCGCCGTCGGGCCGATCCATGCGACGCCGACGAAGCCTGGCCGCCCCGCGGTCGGGCTGGAGCTGGTGCGCCATGCGGCGGGCGCGCCGCGCCCGGTGCCGTGGTTCGCGATCGGCGGGATCGACGCCGGCAACGTCGGCGACGCGGTTGCGGCGGGCGCGCGGCGGATCGTTGTCGTGCGCGCGCTGACCGACGCGGCCGATCCGGAGGCGACGGCGCGCGCGCTGCGCAGCGCGTTGCCGCAGGAGGTGGGCGCCGGTGCCGCGTAGCCGCAAGCGGGGGCAGCGCGCCACGCCCGCCGCTCCGGCGGCCGCAGGCGCACCGCCGGCGCGTCGCGAGCGCAGAAGCTCCGAGGAGCGCGACGCCGAGATCCGCGCGCAGCTGCGGCCGCTCGCCACAGGCGAGCGGCCGGGCGCGGTGACCGTGGCGGTGGTGGTCGCGGTCGTGCTCGCCGCGCTCGTGCTCGTCGGCTATCTCTCAGGCGCGCGCGTCGGCGGACGCGGGACGCTCGGGGGAGCGATCGCGATCGCGGCGATCCTGCTCGTCGCGGCCTACGGGATGTGGCGTGTGCGCTACTGGGCCGTGCTGGGCTTCGAGGCGCTGCTCGCGTTCCAGATCCTGATCGCGGCGCTGTCGCTGCTCGTCGCCTCGAACGTGTGGGCGGCGCTCCTGTGCCTCGCCGTGATCTGGCTCGGCGGCTGGCTGTTCTGGAAGCTGATCCGCGCGATGGCGCGCATCCAGATGCCCGAGCGCAAGGCCGCGCCGTGAGCGCCGCGCACGAGGACGCGGCGCGACCGGCGGGCGACCCCGCCGACTGGCCCTGGTCGTACGTCGACCGCGTCCGCTTCGGCGACCTCGACGCGATGCGTCACGTCAACAACGTCGCGTTCCTTACCTTCTTCGAGGATGCGCGCATCTCCTACCTCTCGGAGCTGTTCGGCGAGGACCCGCTCACGCGCCGCGAGTTCGGCCTGATCTTCGCCGAGTGCAAGATCAACTACCGCGCTCCCGCCTTCTTCGGCGAGGAGATCCGCTGCTGCATCCGGCCGGGCGAGGTCCGGCGCTCGAGCGCGAGGCTGGAGTTCGCGATGTTCGCCGTCGGCGACGACCGCCTACTCGCCGAGGGCTACGGCGTCGTCGTCGGCTACGACTACGCCGCCGGCAGATCGATGCCGCTGCCCGACGCCTTCAAGGCCGCGCTCGGCGCGGGCGCCGGGATCCGGTCGCCAGGCTGAAGCACCCGCGAGCTGCCGTCGGGCCAGACGAGGACGACGGCGTAGTCGTCGTCGAAGGCATCCGAGATCTCCTTGGCAAGCCACTCCGAGTCGAAGTCGACGAATGCCGCGCGGGACGGATATGGCGAGCGCTCCTGGATCGCAAGCTCGATCGCCTCGTCCATGAGTCTGCTGGCCGGGCTGTAGACCGGTCCGTCTTTCGTGATCTTCACCGCCATCCGTCGATCATCTCCTGGTGTCCGTGCTTGATCGCATCGATCGCGGAGCGCATGCCCTCACCGAGCGTACCGCGATGGAAGACCTCCGCCGGCTGCTTGCCCAGCTCTTTGGTGTAGCCAGCACCAGCGCGTAGTTGACGACCTCGTCGCGCCACGTCGTGAACGCAACCCGCATCCGAACGTCTTGGCTGCCGTCCAGGCGCTCGTCGTACCGCGTGATGCCCACACCGCCCTGAGGCAGGTAGACGCACGGATTCGCCCCACCAGACGTTCGGGGGGAACGAGCAGGCGCCGAAAAGCGGTCGGGCGAGGGGGTGACATAGACTCGCCGCCATGCCCGAATCCGCATATGACTGCATCGTCATCGGTTCCGGTCCCGGGGGATACGTGGCGGCGATCCGCGCCGCGCAGCTCGGGATGCGGACCGCCGTCGTCGAGAAGGACGTGATCGGCGGCCGATGCCTCAACTACGCCTGCATCCCCGCCAAGGCCGTGCTGCGCACTGCCGACATCGTCAGCGAGATCGAGGAGGCCGGCGAGTTCGGCATCCAGGTCTCGGGTCACTCGATCGACTTCGCGCAGGTGAGCGTGCGGCGTCAGAGAGTCATCAAGACGCTCACCGGCGGCGTCAGCGGCCTGTTCAGAAAGAACGGCATCGACGTGATCGAGGGGCTCGGCGCGGTGACGGGCAACGGCACGGTGCGCGTCGGCGCCGCCAAGGATGGAACCGAGTACACGGCGAGCAAGGGCATCATCGTCGCGACCGGCTCGGTCAAGAAGCCGATCCCGGGCACGCAGTTCGGCGGCCGGGTGATCGGCACCGAGGAGGCGTGGGCGTTCGAGACGCTGCCGAGACGGATCGCCGTCGTCGGCGCCGGCGCGTCGGGCGCGGAGATCGCCTCCGCCTACGCGCGGCTCGGCGTCGACGTGCTGCTGTTCGAGGCGCTCGACCGCGTCCTGCCGACCGAGGACGCCGAGATCTCCAGACTCGCCGAGCGCGGGCTCAAGAAGCAGGGCATGCAGATCTTCACGAGAACGTTCGTGGAGAACGTGAGAGACGGCAAGGACAAGGTCGCCTTCACCTACGGCGGAGAGTCCGGCGAGGTCGACTACCTGATCATTGCCGCCGGCCGCGGGGCCGACGTCGAGGGTCTCGGCCTCGACGATGCCGGCGTGAAGGTCGACGACAGAGGGCTGCTCGTCGTTGACGGCGCGCTGCGCACGTCGGCGAGAGGGATTTGGGCGATCGGCGACATCGTCCCCGGCCCGGCGCTCGCGCACAAGGCCTCCGACGAGGGCATCATCGCCGCCGAGGACATCGCGGGGAACGCGACGCATCCGATCGCGTACGTCGACATCCCGCGCGCGACCTTCTGCATGCCGAACGTCGCCTCGTTCGGCCTCACCGAGCAGCAGGCGAAGGACGCCGGC
>DATNAP010000002.1:0-62786 GCA_035572475.1 Conexibacter sp.
AGCCCGAGCCGTCCAGAACGCCTGAAACACTCCCCGCGGCTCGCCACCCGGCGACCAACTCGCAGAAACGGCCGCGCGACGCGCGGCCGTTTCATTCCCCCGGACTCGAATTCTTCCGGGGCAAATAGCTACCCTGAGGCGCAGATGGGATGTGGGCTATCTGTGGGAGAGCTTCCACGAGTGGTATAGTCCTGCCATGGCCCATGGCGAGCGTCAGGTGGTCGTAGGGGATCGTGGCCGCGTCGTCCTGCCGTCGGACGTGCGGTCGGCGCTGGGGCTCAAGCCCGGAAGTCGCATGCTCCTGAGCACCGAGAAGGACGGTTCGTTGCGGCTGCGTCCGTACCGCTCGGTGGCCGATCAAGGACGCGGAATGCTTGCGTCGCTTGCTTCGGCAGAGGATTCGATGGTCGACGAGTTGCTCGCCGAGCGGCGTCGCGAGGCCGCACGCGAGGATCGCGAGTAGGAGGTGCCCTCGGCGGTCCTCGACGCGTCGGCGTTGCTGGCGTACCTTCGCGACGAGTTGGGCGCCGATGTGGTGGCCGACGCGGTCGCGACCGGCGCGGCGATCTCGACCGTGAACCTCGGCGAGGTCTTGAGCCGAGTCGCCGATCGCGGCCGCGATCCCGCGAGAGTCGTGCGACAGATGACCGACCGTGGGCTGCTCGAAGGCGCGATCGCCGTCGAGCCGTTCACGAGCGCAGATGCGATCGAGGTCGCACGGTTGCGTCCGCTCACGCGGGACCTCGGGCTGTCGCTTGGCGACCGAGCATGCCTGGCCCTCGCGAAGCGACTCGACACACCAGTCCTGACGGCGGACTCGGCCTGGTCGAAATTAAATCCGCGTCTCGAAGTGCGCCAGATCCGCTAGCAGCGCCCTCTGCGCGTCCGATGTCGTCTCAGGGCAGGGCGCACTTCGGCGGCGTGACGACCGATAACCACGAGCGACGGCGCGCGTGAGCGGTGAGGATGCGGGGCGCTCCGCGAAAACGACACATGAGGAGAACTGCCGCCCGTGAGCCGAGTCGATGTGCAGTTTTGACGTAGCCGGCGATGCGTGTGCTGGATGGATTTATGAGGCCAGGGGCGCCGGGTCGCATCAGAGCTGTCCGGTCGTGGTGATGGCGCATGGATTGTCTGGGACGCGGTGCGACGGGCTGGGTGCGTTCGCTGAGCGCTTCGCTGGCCACGGCTGTTTCGCGTTGGTGACCGCGAGCCCCGATTCGCTGCCTATGGCCCACCCCAAAGACTTCGACTTCATCGCCGAGGTCACAGGCCAGAAGACCGAGCGACTCGACAGCTGAGGCACCAGGAGCGTCGGAGAATCGAGTCTCCGTTGCAGCTGTGCGGGGATGCGTCCAAGCAAGGTGTCGGCCACGCTCACGATGTGATCGATACCAAGCTGGTACCGTAATGGGATGAGCAAGCAGATCGCGGTGCGCCTCTCCGATGAGCTGGTTGACTTCGTCGACGAACTCGTCGGTGCCGGGACCGAGCCGAGTCGAGCAGCGGTCGTGACCCGCGCGCTGGAGCGCGAGCGTCGCCGTGCGATCGCTGCACGAGATGCCGAGATCCTTGCTCGGACGGGTCCGGATCCCGAGCTTGCCGGTCTTGCAGAGCACGCGCTCGGGCTGCCGTCTGAGCTCACCTGATGCGGCCGATTCACATCGCTCGGCTCGACAAGGCTCGACCGGTGCTGATCCTGACGCGCGAACTCGTGCGCCCGCACATGACGGCCGTGACGATCGCGCCGATCGTCACGGCCATTCGAGGACTCTCGACCGAGGTAGCTGTTGACGTTGCCAACGGGCTCGCGGGACCCTCGGTCGTCAGCTGCGACAACATCACCACGATCCCCACGAGTGCCTTGGGTGAACAGATCGGCGTACTCCTTGACCGTCAAGAGCAGACGCTCAGCGACGCGATCAACGCCGCCTTCGATCTCGACTGATACCCCGCGCGTTCGCGCGACGACAACTTCAGTGGAGCTAGTCGGGCTCGAACCGACGACCTTCGCGCTGCCAGCGCGACGCTCTCCCAACTGAGCTATAGCCCCAGGCGATCCTGAGTGTACCGGCCCTTGGCGTCGGTCGGCGGGATCTCACGCCGTCTCGCGGGCCGGTGCCGGCGCGAGCTGCGGTGCGTAGCTGCGCACGCGGGCAAGGGTCGCGGCGAAGACGGCTGCGAGCACCAGATAGGGGATGGCGTCGCTCGTGGCGCCAGCGAGCGCGGCGCCCGCGACCGCGCCGATCACCTGACCCGCGCCCCACACGAGGTTGACGATCGCGAAGCCGAGGCCGTGCTCCAGCCCCGCGCCCTCGACCCCGTCGGACAACACGGTCATCGCCGGCGTGTTCACGATCCCGCTCAGCACGCACCCGGCGATCGCGACGAGCGCAAGCAGCCACGCGGCCTCCGGCAGCGGCAGCACCAGCAGCGCCGTCAGCGTGCCGGCCAGGCCGATGCGGATCGGCATCCCGCGCCCGAGCCGGTCCGTCGCGCGGCCGGCGAAGATCTGCGCAACGCCCTCGATCGCCGCCGCGGCGAGGAACGTCGCGCCGATCGCCAGACCGCTTGCGCCGAGGCGATGCAGCGCGAGCGGCGCGAGCACCTCGATCGTCCCGTACGCCAGCGCCGGCGCGAGCACGAGCCACGCGCCCATGCGCACGCGCTCATCGCGCCACGCGGTCGCGTACGGACGCTCCGGGGCCGCCAGCGTCGGCGGCGGCGCCGGCAGCCGCAGCGACGCGACCGCCAGCAGCGCGGCGAGCACGCCGACCGCCGAGAACGGGACCTCCGGTCCGGTGCCCTGCGCGATCGCGCCGAGCACGGGTCCCAGCAGCACGCCCGCCAGCGCGGCGCTCATCGCCGTGCCGATCGTCGTGCCGCGCTGCTCGGCCGGCGTGAGCGACACGAGCCAGCCCATCCCACCGGCCCACGCGCACGCGCCGCCGATGCCGTCGATGAGGCGCATCGCGTCGAGCACCGCCACGCTCCCGGCGAACGCGAAGCCGATGCTGGAGAGCGCCATAAGCGCGAGGCCGAGCAGCAGCGTGCGCCGCGATCCGGCCCGCGTCGCGAGCCAGCCGCTCGGCAGCGTCCCGAGCACCGCGCCGGCGGCGTAGGAGCCGGCGAGCACCCCGGCGCCGGCCTTCGACAGGCCGAAGCGCTCGGCGTAGGTCGGCAGCAGCGGCGTGATCGCCGAGAAGAACAGCGTGTCGACGAGCACGACCGCGCCGACGAGGAGGAGCAGACGGCGCATCCCTCCACGGTAGCCTTCCCAGCCCGATGAGCGAGCTGCGCTACGACCCGAAGGCGATCGAGCCGAAGTGGCAGGACGTGTGGGCGCGCGAGCGCACGTGGGAGGTCTCCAACGACCCCGACGGACGCGATTCCTACTACGTCCTCGAGATGCTGCCCTACCCGAGCGGCGAACCGCACATGGGGCACCTGAAGAACTACGCGCTCGGCGACGCGGTCGCGCACTTCAACCGCCGCATCGGGCGTCGCGTCCTGCATCCGATGGGCTACGACGCGTTCGGGCTGCCGGCCGAGAACCACGCGATCAGAACGGGCGAGCACCCGCGCGAGTCGACGGCGAAGTCGATCGAGTCCTTCCAGCGCCAGTTCCGCCAGTGGGGCATCTCGATCGACTGGACGCGCGAGTTCGGCACGCACGAACCGCGCTACTACCGCTGGACGCAATGGCTGTTCCTCAAGCTCCACGAGCGGGGGCTGGCCTATCGGAAGGAAGCAGCCGTCAAGTGGTGCCCGAACGACCAGACCGTGCTCGCGAACGAGCAGGTCACAGCAGAGGGGACGTGCGAGCGCTGCGGCGCGGTCGTCGAGGCACGCCAGCTCGAGCAGTGGTTCTTCCGCATCACCGACTACGCCGACCGCCTGCTCGACGACCTCGCCACGATCCAGTGGCCAGAGCACGTCAAGACGATGCAGCGCAACTGGATCGGCCGCTCCGAGGGCGCCGAGGTGACGTTCCGCTGCGACGAGCTGCGGATCGACTATCCGGTGTTCACGACGCGCCCCGACACGCTGTTCGGCGCGACGTTCTTCGTGATGGCGCCCGAGCACCCGGACGTACTCAAGCTCGTCGAGGGGACCGACAGAGAGCAGGCAGTGCGCGACTACGTCAACCATGCGCTGACGGAGTCCAACGAGGAGCGCGGCGCGGCCGACAAGCCGAAGACCGGCGTCGCGCTCGGCCGCACGGTCATCAACCCCGTCAACGGCGAGCAGATCCCGATGTACGTCGCCGACTACGTGCTGATGGAGTACGGGACCGGCGCGATCATGGCGGTGCCCGGGCACGACGAGCGCGACTTCGCCTTCGCGCAGGCGCACGGGCTGCCGGTCCGCCGCGTGATCGAGGGCGGCGATGAGCTGCCCTACGCGGGCGACGGCCCGCTCGTGAACAGCCACCCCGACTTCGACGGGATGGGCAATCGCGAGGCGCTTGAGGCGATCGTCGCGTGGCTCGACCGCGAGGGGAAGGGCCACGCCTCCGTCAACTACCGCCTGCGCGACTGGCTCGTCTCGCGCCAGCGCTACTGGGGCTGCCCGATCCCGGTGATCCACTGCCCGGCGTGCGGCATGGTCCCGGTGCCGGAGGAGGACCTGCCGGTCGAGCTGCCCGACGTGACCGACTACAAGCCGAGAGGCAAGTCGCCGCTGGCTGCCGTCGAGGAGTGGGTCAACGTGGACTGCCCGGCGTGCGGCGGGCCGGCGCGGCGCGAGACGGACACGATGGACACGTTCGTCGACTCGTCCTGGTACTTCCTGCGCTACTGCGACGCAAGCAACGACGCGGCGGCATGGGACCGCAGAGTGCTCGCCGAGTGGATGCCCGTCGACCAGTACATCGGCGGCGTCGAGCACGCGATCCTGCACCTCATGTACGCGCGCTTCTTCACGAAGGCGTTCGCGGACATGGAGCTGCTCGACGCGCAGGAGCCCTTTCAGGCGCTCTTCACGCAGGGGATGATCACGCGCGACGGCGCGAAGATGTCCAAGTCGAAGGGCAACGTCATCAGCCCTGCGACGTACGTCGAGCGCTACGGCGCCGACACGGCTCGCTGCTACATCCTCTTCATCGGGCCGCCGGACCAGGACGCCGACTGGTCGGACGAGGGCGTCGAGGGGGTGCACCGCTTCCTCGCGCGGCTGTGGCGGCTCGGCGCCGAGATCGGCGCCGGCGCGCTGCCGGCGGACGACGCCGCACACGAGGGCGCAGACCTGGCGGTGATGCGCAAGGCGCACTGGGCGATCGAGAAGGTCACCAACGACATGGCCGGCCGCTTCGCATTCAACACGGCGATCGCCGCGGTGATGGAGCTGGTGAACGAGTGCTACCGCCACCGCGAGTCCGCCTCCCCGGAGACGCTCCGCTTCGCGACCGCGGCGGCCGCGTCGCTCGTGTTCCCGTTCGCGCCGCACGCGGCGAGCGAGGTCTACGAGCTGACGACCGGGCGGCGCGTGTGGGAGCAGCCGTGGCCGACGCCGGATCCGGCGCTGCTGGAGTCGGACACGTTCGAGCT
Organism: Conexibacter sp.; assembly: GCA_035572475.1. Lineage (GTDB taxonomy): Bacteria > Actinomycetota > Thermoleophilia > Solirubrobacterales > Solirubrobacteraceae > Conexibacter. Next base: position 5,550 of record DATNAP010000002.1, read on the forward strand.
GGTGTGCCAGGTCAACGGCAGGGTGCGCGACCGCGTGCCGGCGCCGGCGTCGGCCTCGCGCGAGCAGCTGGAGGAGCTTGCGCGCGCGCAGCCGAACGTGCGGGCGCACGTCGACGGGCACGAGGTCGTGAAGGCGATCGTCGTGCCCGGCAAGCTGGTGAATCTCGTCGTCAAGTAGGGGGCGGGGCTGCCGGTCCCCGGCCTCGCGTGCATCTCGCACGCGACCTCGCCGCGGCTGCGCACTGAATTCGCGAAGCGCGCGTGCGCTGTGACGGCGCCGTGCGTAGCGTCGCGGAGGTGCCGTCGTCCTCGCCGTCCAAGCCCCAGCTCGCGATCTACGCGGCGTTCGCGATCGCCGTCCTGCTGATCGGCGCGCGCTTCCTGCGGCACGGTTCGGCGGGGTCGTCTGCGGACGGGGGCGCGCCGCCGGCCGCGTTCGCGACGACGACGACCACCACGACCGCCGCCGGCGGCCCGGCTGACGCAATCGGCGAGGCCGGCGCCGGCGCGCGGCTCGTCGTGGACGTCAAGGGCGCCGTGCGGCGCCCGGGCGTCTACCGGCTGGCCGCCGGCGCACGCGCCTATGACGCGATCCGCCGCGCGGGCGGCCTGACGGCCCGCGCCGATCGCATCGGCGTGAATCTCGCGGCCAGAGTCGTGGACGGGGGAGAGGTCGTCGTGCCGGAGCGCGGCGCCGGTGGGCAGGGCGCCGCGGCGGAGCCGGCGGCCGGCACGACCGCGGGCGGCGGCGGGACGGGCGCCGGTGCAGGCGGCGGAGCGAGCCAGCCGCTCGCGCTCGATCTCAACACCGCGACAGAGCAGCAGCTCGAGCAGCTCGACGGCGTCGGCCCGGCGCTCGCCGCGAAGATCGTCGCCTACCGCGAGCAGCACGGCGGCATCTCGTCGGTCGATCAGCTCGACGAGGTCAGCGGGATCGGACCCGCAAAGCTCGCCGCGATCCGCGCGCAGCTCGGGCGATGAGCAACCACCCGCGCCACCTCGTCCTCGCGGGGCTCGTCGCCGGTCAGCTCGCCGCGCCGCTCGCGCCGCCGGTCGTGCTGCTGCTGATGGCGGTCGCGGCGGCGCTCGCCGGCCGCCCGCCACTCGCGCTGCTGAGCGCCACCGCCGTGCTGGCCGGCGCGCTCGGCGTGCATGCGCGGCTCGCCGCGCTCGACCGTACGCAGCTCCCGCCGCTGTTCGGCTCGACCGTCGTCGCGCGCGTCGCGCTGCTCGAACAGCCGCGGCGGGTTCGATACGGCCACACGGCGCTGGTGCAGGTGCGCGGTCTGGCGACGCTCGGCGCGCCGAGTCGCGCGGCGGGAGCGGGCGAGCGCGTGATGCTGCGAATCGGCGAGCGCGTCGCCTGGCCGCCCGCGCCGACCGGCGCGCTCGTCGACGTGCGCGGCCGGCTGCGCGCGCTCGGGCCGTTCGAGCAGTACATGGCGCTGCGCGGCGCGCACGCGGCGCTCTCGCTCGACGCCGCGGCTGCGACGGGCGCCCGCCGCGGCGGAGCGATGGGCGCGGTCGATGCGATTCGCACACGCGCCGAGCATGCGCTGAGCGCGGGGCTGCCGGCGCCGCAGGCCGCGCTGCTGCGCGGCATGACGCTCGGACAGGACCAGGCGCTAGACGCGCGCACGCGCGCGGACTTCCGCGTCTCCTCGCTCGCGCACGTGCTCGCCGCGAGCGGGCAGAACGTCGCGCTACTGCTCGCGCTCGCGCTGCCGCTGCTCGCGTGGGCGGGCTTCGGCCTGCGCGGGCGCCTGCTCGGCTCGCTCGCACTGATCGCGCTCTACGTCCCGCTCGCCGGCGCCGGCCCCTCGATCCAACGCGCCGGCGTGATGGGCGCCGCCACAACCGTCGCCGCCCTCGCCGGCCGCCCGGCATCGCGCTGGTACGCATTGCTGCTCGCCGCCGCCATCACGCTCGCCCTCAACCCACGCGCCAGCGCCGACGTCGGCTGGCAGCTCTCATTCGCCGCAGTCATCGCCATCGCCGCCCTCGCCCCGCGGCTGCGCGCAGCACTGGGAAAGCGTCGCGCGCCAGACCAGCTCGCCGAGGCGCTCGCGGTCACCGCCGCAGCCACGCTCGGCACCGCGCCGCTCCTCGCCTACCACTTCCACCAGCTCTCGCTCGTCGGCATCCCCGCCAACCTGCTTGCCGCCCCCGCCATCGCACCGATCACCTGGCTCGGCATGCTCGCGGCCACAGCAGGCCAGATCACCCCGCAACTCGCAGCACCACTGAACGCAGCGAACGCCTACCTGCTCGCCTACGTCGCCGCCATCGCCCACGCCGCCGCCAGCATCCCGCACGCAAGCGTCTCTGTCTGAAAGGACCGCCCGCGCAGCCCGCGGCGCGAGATTGGACTGCGAGGCGTCTGTTTCAGCGCCTCGCAGGGCAATGCTCGGCGCCGCGGGCGTACCGGCCACGCCCACACGTACACTCGGCAACCCCATGCCGACCTTCAAGCCCGCCTACCTGATCCACGGCGACGACCACGGCCGCCTCTCCGAGCGCCGCGCCAGACTGCGGGCGCTCGCCGAACAGGAGAGCGGGACGCACGGGGTCGAGCTGTTCGAGGGGGAGGCGGCGAGCGCCGAGACGGTCGCGGCCGCCCTCTCGGCGATGACGTTCGCGGCTGGCCGGCGCTTCCTGATCGTCGACGGCGTCGAGCGCTGGAAGGCCACCGACGTGGCACTGATCGAGCCGGCGCTCGCGAGCCTTCCGCCCGACACCACGGTTGTCTTCTTCGGCCGCGAGGAAGGACGGACGCAGGTCCCCGACGGGCTCGCAGCGGCGGTGCGGAAGGCCGGCGGCGACGTAAGCGCCGAGCAGAACGTGAAGCCGTGGGACCTGCCGAGATGGGCGGCGGCACAGGCCGCGCAGCTCGGGATCGAGTTGCATCCGGCGGCCGCGCGGGTGCTCGTGGAGCAGGTCGGCGAGCGCCAGCAGCGCCTGCTGCGCGAGCTGGAGAAGCTCGCGCTTGAGCTGAGCGCCGAGCGCGCCCAGCCGGTGCGGCTCGACGCCGAGCAGATCGAGGAGCTGACCGCCAGCTCGGCGGAGCGCAAGAGCTGGACGCTCGCCGACGCGCTCGTCGCGCGTGACGGCGCCGCCGCCATGCGCGCCTATTTCGAGCTGCGCGATCAGGGAGAGCGGCTCGCCGGCCTGCTCTACATGATCGCCCGCCGCCTGCGGGATGCGCTCGACGCCGCGGCTCGGCTCGCCGCCGGCGAGCCGGCTGCGCAGGTTCGGCGCAGCCTGCGCTTGAAGCCCAAGGCCGCCGAGCGCCTCGTCGCCGACGTCCAACGCACCGACGTCGCCACGCTGCGCGCGACGCTCGCGGTCGTCGCCGACCTCGAGCTCGCCTCGCGCGGCGGGAGCGGCAGCGCGCTCGACGAGGACACGCTGGCCGTCGAGGCGATCGCGCGGATTGCGGCGGCGTAGCCCGGGTCACCCGCGGTGGGGGGTTGCGAGCCGGCCGGTCCGTGCCGATAAGCGGTTCATGAGCGTGGACACGCTGCCCGCTGGCCTGACCGCGCCCGTCGAGCGCGGGCGGTCGCATCTGCTGATCGGCGAGCTGCTGGTCGAGCTCGGCCACGCGACGCAGGACCAGGTCCTGCGCGCGGTCGGAACCGGCCGCGAGACGGGGCGCGCGACCGGCGCGGTGCTCGTCGACGACGGCATCATCACGTACGACCAGCTCGCGCAGGCGCTCGCCAGGCGACTCGGGCTCTACTACGTCGACCTCGCCTCCTTCCAGGTCGACATGAGCGCCGCCAACCTGCTGGAGGCGAGCGTCGCGCGCCGTCACGGCGCCGTCCCGATCGGCTTCCTCGACGACGCGCGCAGCGTGCTGCTCGTCGCGATGTCGGATCCGGCGAACGTGCTCGCGATCGATGACATCGCCCTGCTGACGGGCTGCGAGGTGCAGCCGGCGATCGCCGCCGCGCCCGACGTGCTTCAGCTCACGGCGAGACTCGACCGCTTCGACGAGGCGGCCGAGCAGGCGGTCGCCGCCAGCGTCGCCGAAGCCGAGAGCATGGCGGAGCTGGACCTCGCCGAGACGATCGAGGACGCGCCCGTCGTCAAGCTCGTGCACTCGATCATCGCCCAGGCGGTCGAGCGCGGCGCGTCCGACATCCACCTCGCGCCGCAGGGACGCGAGCTGCGCGGCCAGCTGCGGATCGACGGCGTGCTGTCCGACGCGCTCGCGATCCCGGCGCGGATGGCCCCGCACGTGATCTCGCGCATCAAGATCATGGCCAGCCTCGACATCTCCGAGCGGCGCCTGCCGCAGGACGGCCGGCTCGCGTTCACGCTCCACGAGCGCCGCGTCGACGTGCGCGTGCTGACGCTGCCGCTCGTCGACGGCGAGTCGGTCGTGATGCGCATCCTCGACAAAGGCGCCGGCACCGTGAGCCTCGAGCAGCTCGGGATGCTCGAGTCCGAGCGCGCCCGCTTCGAGGCGGCGATTGGGCGTCCCTACGGTGCCGTGCTCGTGACGGGCCCGACCGGCTCCGGCAAGACGACCTCCCTCTATGCCGCGCTGCAGACGCTCAACACCGGCACGCGCTCGATCCTCACCTTGGAGGACCCGGTCGAGTACCGCGTCGCCGGCATCAAGCAGATGCAGGTGAACGTGAAGGCCGGCGTCACGTTCGCGAACGGCCTGCGCTCGATGATGCGCGCCGATCCCGACGTGATGCTCGTCGGCGAGATCCGCGACCGCGAGACGGCCCAGATCGCGGTCGAGTCGGCGCTGACGGGCCACCTCGTCCTCTCGACGCTGCACACGAACGATGCGCCGACGGCGATCACGCGCTTGATCGAGATGGGGATCGAGCCGTTTCTCGTGGCCTCGGCGATCGACTGCGTCGTCGCGCAGCGACTCGCCCGCAGACTGTGCGACCGCTGCCGCAGACCGGTCCGCCTGTCAGCCGAACTGCTGCGCGCGAACGGGTTCCTCGCGGACGACGACGTCGAGGCGTTCGAGGCGGTCGGCTGCGGGCAGTGCGGCGCGAGCGGCTACCGCGGGCGGCTCGGGATCTTCGAGGTGATGCGGATGAGCGACGCGATCCGCGCCCACGTGCTCGCCCGCGACCCCGCGACGTCGGTCGCCGAAACAGCGGTCGCGGAGGGCATGCGCCGCCTGCGCGACGACGCGCTCGAAAAGATTCGAACGGGCCTCACCTCAGCTGCAGAGGCGGCGCGGGTGACGGTCGCGTCCTGAGCCGCCGCTGCTCGCGAGCCGTTAGCGCGAGTCCGGCGCCCGCCAGGGAAGGACGCAGTCTGCGTGGCGTGCAATCGCACGCGAGCAGGCGAGGACGCCCCCTGGCGGGATGCCGGGGCGCGCTAGCGGTTCGCGAGGCGCGCCGCGCGGGACTTCTTGCGCGAGCCGGTGTTCTTGTGGAGCGCGCCGCGCTTGACGGCCTTGTCGATCGTCTTGACCAGCTCGCGGTGGGCGGGCTCGGCGTCGGCGGCGTCGCCGCCCTCGCCGACGGCCGCTTCGAGGCGCCGGAAGAGGGTCTTGACCTTCGACGTGTAGCGGCGGTTCTCGAGCCGCTCACGCTCGGCGCGCAGGATGCGCTTCTTCTGCGAATGGATGTTGGCCATGACGTAGCGAGGCCGCGGTCAGGGCCGCGGCGCGCCGTACTATAGCGCGCTCGTGTCCCCCGAGACGGAGACCCCGGCCACGCCCTCCGAGCCGCCCCCCGCCGAGCCGGGTGGGCGGGGCCAGCATTCCCGGGGCCTGGCCCGCAACACCGCCATCTTCTCCGTCGCGACCGGCCTTTCGCGCATCGCCGGGCTCGTGCGCGAGGTCGTCGCTTCGAGCTACTTCGGCACCTCGGGCCCGTTCTCGGCGTTCACGATCGCCTTCCAGGTCCCCAACCTGGTCCGCAGCCTGTTCGCCGACGCGGCGCTGAGTGCGGCCTTCGTGCCGGTCTTCATGGAGCACATCGCGCACGGCAGAAAGCGCGAGGCGGCGCGCCTGGCCTCGACGCTGCTGTTCGTGATGCTCGCCGCGCTGGGCGCGCTGACCGCGCTCTTCATCCTCTTCGCCGGGCTGATCATGCCGCTCTTCACGGGCGACAAGTTCACCCCCGAGCTGAACGACCTCACGATCGGCCTGAGCCGCGTGCTGTTCCCGATCGTGCTGCTGCTCGGCATCAACGGGCTCGTCGTCGGGATCCTCAACTCCTACGAACACTTCACGATCCCGGCGATCGCGCCGCTGGTGTGGAACCTCGTGATCATCGCGATGCTGGTCGCGCTCAAGCCGCTCTTCCACGGCCAGAACGAGATGTACGCCTACGCGATCGGCGTGCTCGGCGGCACCGTCGTCCAGCTGCTGATGTCGGTGCCGATGCTGCCGCGCGTCGGCTTCCACTTCGAGTGGGCGTTCGACTGGCGCGACCCGCACGTCGCGCGCGTCTTCCGGCTGATGCTGCCGGTGACGATCGGGCTCGGGGTGATCAACTTCGACCTGCTGATCAACTCCTCGCTCGGCACGCTCGTCTCCGAGCAGGCGCCGCGCGCGATCGACGCGGCGTTCCGCATCTACATGCTGCCGCAGGGGATGTTCAGCGTCGCGCTCGCGACCGTGCTGTTCCCGACGCTGTCCCGCCTCGCCGCGCAAGGCGACATGCCTGAGCTGCGGCGGACGATGGCGTCCGGCGCGCGCCAGATCTACCTGCTGCTGATCCCGGCCGCCGTCTTCACTGCGGTGCTGGCGACGCCGATCGTGCGGCTCGTCTACCAGCGCGGAGACTTCACCGCCCACTCGACCGCCCTCGTCTCGACGGCGCTCTTCTGGTTCTCGTTCAGCTTGCCGTTCGCGGGCGTGAACCTGCTGCTGACGCGCACGTTCTTCTCGTTGCAGCGGCCGTGGCTGCCGACTGCGCTGGCGGTCGGGAACATGGCGATCGACGTGGTCGTGAGCGTCGCGCTCTACAAGCCGTTCGGGATCGCCGGCCTCGTGCTCGGCACCGTCGCCGGGAACGTCGGCATGACGGCGGGCCAGACGTGGCGGCTGCGCAAGCTGCTCGACGGCAGCCTGGAGGGCCGCCGCACGCTGACCGCGGTCGTGCAGATGCTCGCGGCCAGCGTCCTGCTCGGGCTCATCTCCTACGGCGTCTGGTGGGGGCTGGACCACGCACTCGGGCGCTCGCTGCCCGCGCAGATCGTCTCCGTCGGCGCCGCGCTCGCCGCCGGCGCCGGCGTCTACATCGGCGCCGTGCTCGCGCTCGGGATCCCCGAGGCCCGCCAGATCCGCACGCTCCTGGCCGGCAGGCTCAAGCGCGGCGGCTGAGCGCTGCGCGTACGACCAAGGTCGTACGCGCGGCCCCGGCGAAGATCATCCCCACGGCTGTTGTGGAGCGCCGCGGCCGGTCATAGCGTGCCGGGCATGATCCGCGTAGAGAATCTGACCAAGCGCTATGGCGAGAAGACGGCGGTCGACGACCTGAGCTTCTCGATTCCGACCGGGGTGGTGACCGGCTTCCTTGGGCCGAACGGGGCTGGCAAGTCGACGACGCTGCGACTGATCCTCGGGCTCGACACCCCGAGCGCGGGCGCGGTGTCGATCGACGGGAGGGCCTACCGCGACTATGACGCGCCACTGCGCATGGTCGGCACGATGTTGGAGGCGCGCGCGATCCACTCGGGTCGCTCGGCGTACAACCATTTGCTCGCGCTTGCGCAGACCCACGGGCTGCCGCGCTCGCGCGTCGAGGAGGTGATCGAGCTCGTCGGCATCGGCGAGGTCGCGCGCAGACGCGTCGGGAGCTTCTCGCTCGGCATGGGGCAGCGGCTCGGGATCGCGGCGGCGCTGATCGGCGATCCGCAGACGGTGATCCTCGACGAGCCGGCGAACGGGCTTGACCCGGAGGGGATCCGCTGGATCCGCAACCTGCTGAAGGGACTCGCGGGCGAGGGGCGCACCGTGTTCGTCTCCTCGCACGTGATGAGCGAGATGGCGCAGACGGCGGAGCGCTTGGTCGTGATCGGGCGAGGTCGCCTGATCGCCGACACGACCGTCGAGGAGTTCGTGAGCCGGGCGTCCTCAGACGCGCCGGTGCGCGTGCGCACGCCGCAGGCGACGGAGCTGCGCGACGCGCTCGCGGACCGCGGCGTCCAGGTCTCCGGCGACGAGCGCGGCGTGCTCGAGGTGCGGGGCGCGAGCGCCGAGCGGATCGGCGAGGCGGCGGCCGCGGGCGGCATCGTGCTGCACGAGCTGACGCCCCTGCAGGCCTCGCTCGAGGACGCCTTCATGCACCTCACGCACAACGCCGTCGAGTACCACACCGGAGCGCAGGCCGAAGCGGCCGGCGCGGACATCGAGCCCGAGTTGGGAGCCCGCGCATGAGCGCTACCGTCGCCGACCCCTCCGCCGCCCGCGGCAGCGCGACGCCGCGCGGGCGCGTCACGCAGTGGCACGTGGTGCGGTCCGAGTGGACGAAGCTGTGGTCGCTGCGCTCCACGCGCTGGTCGCTGCTCGCGGCGGTCGTCTCGATGGCGGGGCTCGGGGTGCTCGCCTCGGCGATCCTGATGAGCCGCTGGTCGGAGCTGAACCCGCAGAAGCGGACCTATTTCGACGCGATCGACCACAGCCTCGGCGGCGCCGACCTCGCGCAGCTCGCGATCGGCGTGCTCGGCGTGCTGATCGTCAGCGGCGAGTACTCGACCGGCATGATCCGCTCGAGCATGCTGGCGGTGCCGCGGCGCCTGCCGGTGCTGTGGGCGAAGATCGCCGTCTTCGGCGCCGTCACGTTCGTGCTGATGCTGATCGCTGCGTTCGTCGCATTCACCGCCTCGCAGGCGGTGCTGAGCCAGCACCACGTGAACGTCGCGCTGAACGCCCCGCACGCGCTGCGGGCGGTCGTCGGCACGGCGCTGTTCCTGACCGTGCTCGGCATCCTCTGCACCGCGATCGGCGCGCTCGTGCGCAACAGCGCCGGCGGCATCTCGGCGTTCGTCGCGCTGCTGTTCGTGCTGCCGGGGGTCGCCGGGATCCTGCCGAGCAACGTCGCCGACACGATCGACCCGTACCTGCCGTCGAACGCCGGCGCCACGCTCATGCAGGCCGTCCCGGACGCGCACATGCTTTCGCCGTGGGCCGGCTTCGCGCTGTTCTGCGGCTATGCGGCCGTGGCGGTCGCGGCGGCGGCGCTGATGCTGGTGCGACGCGACGTGTGATATCGACAGGAAGCTATGCGCACCGACGGGCACGTCCGTTCGCTGGTCGACCGTCACCCGGTCGCGGTCGACGCGCTGATCGCACTCGGGCTGCTGGCGATCGCGGGCGCCCAGCTCGCACACGGCCATTCGGCGTGGTCGGCGTGGTTGTTCCCGCCGCTGCTGACGCTGCCGCTGTTGTGGCGCCGGCGCGCGCCGTCGGCGGTGTTCGTCGCGATCGCGCTCGTGGCGTTGGGACAGCGGTTGGTGGCGCGGCCGACGTGGGGGGACCTCGCGCTGCTCGTCGCGCTCTATACCGTCGCAGCGACTGCGCCGCGCGCTCGCGCGTTCAGCGCCGGGGCGGTGCTCGAGCTGGGCATCGTGCTCGCCGTGCTCCAGACACAGCGGAACGACCCGGTCGCCGGCACCGTCTTCCTGACGGGCATGGTGATCGCCGCCGGTGCGCTCGGACGCAGCGCGCAGATCCGCCGGGCGTACCTGCGCTCGCTCGAGGAGCGCGCGGCGCGGCTCGAGCACGAGCGCGACCAGCAGGGCCAGATCGCGGCAGCCGCCGAGCGGGCGCGGATCGCGCGCGAGATGCACGACATCGTCGCGCACAACCTTTCGGTGATGACCGCGCTCGCCGACGGCGCCGCCTACGCCGCCCGCAGCGACCCCGACCAGGCGGTGCGCGCGATGGACCTCTCCGCGCAGACCGGCCGTCAGGCGCTCGCCGACATGCGCCGGCTGCTCGGCGTGCTGCGCGAGGACGCCGGCGCGGAGCGCGCGCCGCAGCCCGGCGCCGACGACGTGCCCGAGCTGATCGCCCAGGTGCGCGCCGCGGGCCTGCCGGTCACGCTCGCGGTCGAGGGCTCGCACGAAGCGCTCCCGCCGGCTGCGCAGCTCACGCTCTTCCGCTTGATCCAGGAGGCGCTGACGAACTCGCTCAAGCACGCGGGCCCGGGCGCGACTGCGGCGGTCGCGCTGCGCTACGCCGACGACGCGGTCGAGCTCGACGTCTCGGACACCGGCCGCGGCGCGGCGAGCCCGAGCCCCGGCGGCCAGGGACTGAGCGGCATGCGCGAGCGCGCCGCGGTCTATGCCGGCGAGGTCGAGGCCGGGCCGCGACCCGAGGGCGGCTGGCGCGTACGAGCGCGGCTCAACGTGCCGCGCGAGCAGCCCGCGGTCGCATGAGCACGCGAGTGCTGCTCGCGGACGACCAGCCGCTGTTGCGGCTCGGCTTCCGCATGGTGATCGACGCGCACGACGACATGACCGTCGTCGGCGAGGCCGGCGACGGCGAGGAGGCCGTGCGGCTGAGCGCGGCCCTGTCGCCCGACGTCGTGCTGATGGACGTGCGCATGCCGGGCGTCGACGGGATCGAGGCGACGCAGCGCATCGCGCAGGCCGGCGACGGCCCCCGCGTCGTGATCCTCACGACCTTCGACCTCGACGCCTACGCCTACAACGCGCTGCGCGCCGGCGCGAGCGGCTTCCTGCTCAAGGACGTGCCGCCGAGCGACCTGCTGTCAGCAATCCGCGCGGTCGCCAGCGGCGATGCGGTGATCGCCCCGAGCGTCACGCGGCGCCTGCTCGACGCCTACGCGGACCGCCTGCCGAACGACCCGGAGGCGACCGCGAGCCCGTCGCCGGCCGACGACCGGCTCAAGCTGTTGACCGACCGCGAGCACGAGGTACTGCTCGAGGTCGCCGCCGGTCGCTCCAACGCCGAGATCGCCGAGCGGCTCATCGTCACCGAGGCGACCGTCAAGACGCACGTCGGGCGAGTGCTGACGAAGCTCGAGCTGCGCGACCGCGTCCAGGCGGTCATCTTCGCCTACGAGAACCGCATCGCCGGAGAGGCGTCGAGCCGTCCCCGCTGACCGCGGCGCAGTGCGGCGGGGTCCGGAGACGGGAGATGCGCTCCCGCCTCTACCCTGTACCGGCCCATGGCCGACCAGGACCGCATCCGCAACTTCTCGATCATCGCCCACATCGACCATGGGAAGTCGACGCTGGCCGACCGGATCCTGGAGCTGACGAAGACCGTCGAGGCGCGCGACATGAAGGCGCAGCTGCTCGACTCGATGGAGCTGGAGCGCGAGCGCGGCATCACGATCAAGGCGCAGGCCGTGCGCGTGCTGTTCGACGCGAGCGACGGCGAGACCTACCAGCTGCACCTCATCGACACGCCCGGCCACGTCGACTTCACCTACGAGGTCAGCCGCTCGCTCGCCGCCTGCGAGGGCGCGCTGCTCGTGGTCGACGCTTCGCAGGGCGTCGAGGCGCAGACGCTGGCGAACACCTACCTCGCCGTCGACTCGGGCCTGGAGCTGATCCCGTGCCTGAACAAGATCGACCTGCCCGGCGCGGAGCCCGAGCGCGTCGCGGGCGAGGTCGCCGAGCTGCTCGGCGAGCCGGCGGACGAGGTGCTGCGCATCAGCGCGAAGACGGGCGAGGGCGTCGTCGCGGTGCTCGACCAGCTCGTGCAGAAGGTGCCGCCGCCGTCCGGCGATCCCGGCGCCCCGCCGCGCGCGCTCATCTTCGACTCCGAGTTCGACCAGTACCGCGGCGTGATCGCCTACGTGCGCGTCGTCGACGGCACGTTCACGAAGGGCGAGGCGATCCGCGCGATGGCGGCCGGCACCGAGGCCGACATCGACGACATCGGCTTCTTCAACCCGCGCATGACGCCGGCGGACAGGCTCGGCCCCGGCGAGGTCGGCTACGTCATCACCGGCATCAAGGACGTCACGCGCCTGCGCGTCGGCGACACGCTCACGACGAAGCGCGCGGCGGCGAGCGAGGCGCTGCCGGGCTACCGCGACGTCAAGCCGATGGTCTTCTGCGGCCTCTTCCCGATCGACTCCGACGACTACCCCGACCTGCGCGACGCCTTGGAGAAGCTCGTGCTCAACGACGCCGCGCTGTCGTGGGAGCCGGAGACCTCCGACGCGCTCGGCTTCGGCTTCCGCTGTGGCTTCCTCGGCCTGCTGCACATGGACATCGTGCGCGAACGGCTGGAGCGCGAGTACGACCTCGAGCTGCTCACGACGATGCCGTCGGTCGAGGTCGAGGTCGAGCTGGAGAACGGCGAGATCATCCCGGTCCACAACCCGACCGACATGCCCGACCCCTCCAAGATCCGCGAGGTGCGCGAGCCCTACATCCGTGCCTCGATCCTCACGCCGAAGGAATACGTCGGCACGATCATGGAGCTGTGCCAGGAGCGGCGCGGCACGCACGCCGGCATGCACTACCTCTCGGCCGACCGGGTGCAGCTGGAGTACGAGCTGCCGCTCGCCGAGATCGTGCTCGACTTCTTCGATCAGCTGAAGTCGCGCACGAAGGGCTATGCGTCGCTCGACTACGAGCTGATCGGGCTGAAGGCCTCCGACCTCGTCAAGCTCGACGTGCTGCTGAGCGGCGACCCGGTCGACGCGCTCTCGATGGTCGTGCATCGCAGCAAGGCGCACACGGTCGGCAGGACGCTCGCCGAGAAGCTGCGCGAGAAGATCCCGCGCCAGCAGTTCGACGTGCCGATCCAGGCCGCCATAGGCTCGCGCGTCGTCGCGCGCGAGACCGTCAAGGCCTACCGCAAGGACGTCATCGCGAAGTGCTACGGCGGCGACATCTCGCGCAAGCGCAAGCTGCTGGAGAAGCAGAAGGAGGGCAAGAAGCGGATGAAGCAGGTCGGCCGCATCGAGGTCCCGCAGGAGGCCTTCCTCGCCGTGCTCGAGCTGGGCGACGCGAAGTAGCCGGCGCGATGGAGCTCGGCCTGAGCGGGAGGCGCTGCGTCGTGACGGGCGCGAGCAGCGGCATCGGCCGTGCGACGGCGGAGCTGCTCGCGGCCGAGGGCGCGCGGCTGCTGCTCGTCGCGCGCGATCGCGACGCGCTCGCGGCGGGTGCGCCCGCGGCGGCGGAGCTGTTCGCCGCCGACGTCACGGAACCGGACGCGGGCGAGCGGATCGTCGCCGCGTGCGTTGAGCGGCTCGGCGGGATCGACGCGCTCGTCAACAACGCCGGCACCTCCTTCGTGCGCCCGCTGGACGAGTTGACCGAGCAGGACTGGGAGGCGCAGTGGCAGCTCAACGTGCGCGGGCCGGAGCGGCTGATGCGGGCCGCCGCGCCGCGGATGGCGGAGCAGGGCGGCGGGCGGATCGTCAACGTCTGCTCGACGTCCGGCAAGCGCCCGTCGCTGCGCAACGCCGCCTACTCGGTCACGAAGGCCGCGCAGCTTTCGCTCTCGCGCGCGTACGCCGACGCGTGGGTGCGCCGCGGCGTGATCGTCAACGCGGTCGCGCCCGGGCTGACCGCCAGCGAGCTTTGGGCGGGCGACGGCGGCCTCGCCGACCAGACGGTCGCTGCCGGGGGCGCCGCGGATCGCGACGCCGCGTTGGCGGCGGCGGCGGGCGGCGTCCCGCTCGGGCGCTTCGCCGAGCCGGAGGAGATCGCGGCGGTGATCGTCTTCCTCTGCTCGCAGCGCGCGAGCGACGTCGTCGGCGCGGCCTGGTCGGTCGACGGTGGCGCCGTGCCCGTGATCCTCTGAGAGACTGCCGCGCCATGCCAGTGAACACATCTGCCGTGGGCAAGGAATACGCGCCGGTCGTCTACGCGGTCGGCCGCGAGAAGGTCAAGGAGTACGCCAGCGCCGTCGGCGAGACGAACCCGCTGCACCTCGATCCGGGCGCCGCGCGCGCTGCCGGCTACGACGACGTCGTGGCGCCGCCGATGTTCGCGGTCGTCTACCAGGCGCCCGCCGTGATGCCGGGCATGTTCGACCCCGAGGTCGGGATCAACTTCGCGATGCTCGTCCACAGCGGGCAGGACTTCCGCTGGGAGCGCGTGGTGGTCGCCGGCGAGGAGCTGAGCACGCAGGCGAAGGTCGCGAGCATCTCGGAGAAGGGCGGCATGGGCTTCTACGACTTCGAGGTCGTGACGAAGGACGCGGGCGGCGCGCCGGTGTGCACCGGAATCTGGAAGATAATCGTGCGGGGAGTGTGAGCGAGATGGCTGCGACATTCGAGCCGGGCAGCGCGCTGCCGGAGCTGAAGGTGACGCCGGACCGCTTCCTGACGGTCCGCTACGCGGGCGCCTCGGGCGACTTCAACCCGATCCACATCGACGAGGAGTTCGCGAAGTCGGTCGGATTGCCGGGGCGGATCCTGCACGGGCTGTGGTCGATGGCGCAGGTCGCGCGCGCGCAGACCGAAGCGGCCGGCGGTCCCGACAAGCTGAAGGCGCTCTCGGTGCAGTTCCGCGGCATGGGCGTGCTGGAGCAGGAGGTCGTCGTGTCCTCGACCGTCACATCGGTCGAGGACGGGATCGCCACCGTCGAGGCGGAGGCGCGCCAGGGCGAGACGCGCATCGTGCGCAACGCGGTCGCCTCGGTGGCGTTGGACTGATTTGCGGCGCGGACGGGGAGGCTCGCTCTGCAATGGCCTCCCTGTCCTCCAGTCCGCGCAAGCGGCACGCACTGGAGCTGTTCGCCGGCCTGCCGCGCCACTACGACCGCGCCGGCGCAGCGCTCAGCTTCGGGCAGGATCCGCGCTGGCGCGCGGCGCTGGTGCGCGCGATCGCGGTCGGCCCCGACGCGCGCGTGCTCGACGTCGCGACCGGCACGGGGATGGTCGCCGCCGCGCTGGTGCGCCGCAGCGGCTGCCGCGTCACGGCGCTCGACCAGAGCGCGCAGATGCTCGGCGGGCTGCGGGGGCGGATCGCCGCGGACCCGCGCCTTGCCGAGCGGCTCGAGCCGCTGCAGGGCGAGGCCGAGGCGCTGCCGTTCCCCGACGCCTCCTTCGACGCGCTCAGCTTCACCTACCTGCTGCGCTACGTCGAGGATCCCGCGGCGACGGTGCGCGAGCTGGCGCGCGTCGTGAAGCCGGGCGGGACGGTCGCGATGGTCGAGTTCGGCGTGCCGTCGCGGCGCGTGCTGCGCGTGCTGTGGCGGGTCTACACGCGCCTCGTCATGCCCGCGCTCGGCCGCCTGCTCTCGCGCGACTGGCAGGCGGTCGGCGCGTTCCTGGGGCCGAGCATCGAGGGGTTCTACGAGCGCTTTCCGCTGCCGGCGCTCGCGGCGCTGTGGGAGCGGGCCGGGCTGGAGGACGTGCGCGTGCGGCGGATGAGCTTCGGCGCGGGGGTCGTGATGACGGCGCGGCGGGCGGCCGCGTGAGCGCGCCGGCGGCAACGCGCCCCGCCTTCTACGCGCTGCGCGGCGGCGGCTGGCGCGACCTCGTCACGCTGCTGCATCCGCCGTACACGGCGTGGCACCTCTCGTACGTCGCGCTCGGCGCGGTCGCGGCGACCCACTTCGACCTCACGCGGCTGTGGTGGGCGCTCGGCGCGTTCCTGTTGGCGGTGGGCGTCGCGGCGCACGCGCTCGACGAGCTGCGCGGCCGCCCGCTGCGCACGCGCCTCTCCGACCGCACGCTGATCGCGCTCGCGACGCTCGGGCTCGGCGGCGCCTGCGCGATCGGGGTCGCGGGGATCGCGACCGTCTCCGCGACGCTCATCCCGTTCGTCGTCCTCGGCGCCTTCCTCGTGCTCGCCTACGACCTCGAGCTGCTCGGCGGGCGCCTCCATGGGCCGTGGACGTTCGCGCTCGGCTGGGGCGGCTTCCCGGCGCTGACCGGCTTCTGGGTCTGCGCGCTGCGGTTCGAGCTCTCGGGGCTGCTCGTCGCAGCCGCCTGCACGCTGCTGAGCGTCGTGCAGCGGCGGCTCAGCCTGCCCGTGCGCGAGCTGCGCCGGCGCACCGTCGCGCTCGAAGGGGAGCAGCGCCTGGCCGACGGCAGCGTCGTCGAGCTGAGCGCCGCGCGGCTGCTCGCGCCGCTCGAGGGCGCGCTGCGCGCGCTGTGGTTCGCGCTCGTGCTGCTCGCGGTCGGGATGGTGCTGCTGCGCGCGTGAGCTACGCGAACAGCCCCGAGCCGACCCAGTCGGCCGCGCCGCGAGCGCCGCGCGGCGCGAAGAAGTAACCGCCGCCGACCGGGGTGACGTAGTCGATCATCGGCTCGTCGTCGAGGCGGCGCTGGATCGTCGCGAACTGGCGCCCGACGTCCTGGTTGAAGGCGACGAACACGAGGCCCATGTCGAGCTGCCCGGCGGAGTCGAAGCCGCGGTGGAAGTTGTAGCCGCGGCGCAGGATCCGCTGCTCGGCGGTCGCCTGCGTGCGGGGGTTCGAGCGGCGGATGTGCGCGTCGAGCGGGATTCGGACGCCGCTCGGGTCGAGCGCGTAGCGCGGATCCTCGTACTCGTCGGTGCCGCCCAGCGGTGCGCCGCTGTCGCGCGTGCGGCCGATCATGTTCTCCTGCTCGCGCAGGCCGACGCGATCCCAGAACTCGACGTGCATGCGGATCGTGCGCAGCACCTGGTAGGTGCCGCCGGCCGTCCAGGCCTGCGCGCCGCCGCCGGCGCCGACCCACAGCAGGCGCCGCATCAGGTCGGCGTCGCCGACGTCCGGGTTGCCGGTGCCGTCGCGGAAGCCGAACAGGTTGCGGCGCGAGCTGTCGGCGGTCGGGCCGCGGTGCGCGCCCTGGAAGCCGTCGATCGTCCAGCGCAGCGCGAACGCGCCGCGCACGGGCCGCAGCAGCTCGCGCACCGCGTGCGCGACGGTGTCGCGGTGCTGCGCGCAGACCTGCAGCAGCACGTCGCCGTGACACTGCGCGGGATCGAGGTCGTCGTGCGGGAACGGCTCCATCCTCGTCAGCCCTGCGGGGCGGCGCCGGGCGAGCCCGTAGCGGTCGTCGAACAGGGAGGCGCCGAAGGCGATTGTGACCGTGAGCGCGTCCGGCGCGATCGTCGTGCCGAGCGTGCCGGAGTCGACCGGCGGATCGTCGACCTCCAGGCGGGCGGGGATCGTGGACCCCTGCGTCAGCTCGCGCGCGCGGCTCGACAGCGCCTGCAGCCCGATCGCGAGCGTGGAGCGGTCGGGCGCGATCGCGTCGAGCGCGACGAACGTCGCCTGCTCGGGCGCCGGCGTGATGATCCCCGCCTGGTGGTCGCCGTCGAACGGGATGCGCACGTCGAGGCCCGGGTCGGCGCCGTCGGGCGATGGAGCTTCCGCCGCGTGCGCCTCGGCGGCGCCGAGCAGCCCGCCGGCGCCGAGCGTCGCGGCGGAGCGCAGCAGGAACGCACGGCGGTCGAGGCTCATCTGGCCTGCTCCCTGATCGTGGGGATCGCCGGCGTCAGCGTCGTCTCGAGCGAGCCGGGGACGGCGGCGAGCGCCTCCAGCAGCGCGCCGAGCGCGCCGTCGACGCGCTCGTGCTCCGCCCGGCTCAGCTCGCAACGGCGGCCAGGCGCCGCCGTGGGCGCGGCGCACGACGGCGAGCGCCCGCGTGAGCTGCGCCATGTCGGTCTGCACCGGCGCGAGCGCGTCGCCGCGGCCGTCGAGCAGCGGCCGCAGCGTGCCGATCACCGCCTCGGTCGCGTCGAGCGAAGCGGCCGTCGCCAGCAATCCCGCGCCGCTCCACGGCGCCGCGCGGCCGCTGAGCATGTCGCGCTGGGCGTCCTCGAGAATCTCGTGCGCGCGGGTGGCGTAGTCGAGCGGCGGGATCGCGACGGTGCGCACGACGCGCCGCAGCCGCGTGACGTCGCCTGCAAGGCGCTCGGTCCACGGCAGCAGCGTCGCCGGCGGCGCGCCGCGCCACAGCCCGTACTCGATCCGGTGCAGGCCGCTGAAGCGCGGGTCGCGCACGCCGCCCGCCAGGTCGCCGGGCGTCCCGTCGATCGCCTCGTCGAGCGGGCCGAGCGCGCCGTAGGCCGCGCCGAGGCGCAGGTAGCGCGCGTAGGCGTCGAGCCACGCGGCCTGCGCTGCGCTGCGGTCGCCTTGGCGCAGCGCGGCGTCGAGGCGCGCGACGGCGCGCGGCATCGCGTCCGCCTGGCGACCGGCGTAGGCGCGGTAGCGCGCGACCGGGGCGTCGAACGCGCGCGCCGGCAGCGGGACGAGCTCCGAGCGCGCGCCTGCGCCGGTCGGCTTCTGCGCTGCAGCGTCGGCGACCGCCTGCGCGGAGGCGCTGGTGCCGGCGAGTCTGATGACCGGGCGCGTGGGAGCGGGTGCGCGCTTGGCAGCGCCACAGCCGGCCGCGAGCGCGGCGAGCGCCGCGCCGAGCAGGACGGCGGCAGGGATGCGGGGAAGCGGACGAGTCATCGCCAGCGAGCTGGGCGATCGTAGGCGCCGCCGCGCGGCCGCCTGTGAAGCGACGGTGATCGCGCTGGGAACGGACGATCACACGGACATCACCCGACAGCCACATCTCACGGCGCGCCGCGTTCGAGCATCCGGCTGCGCCGTCCACGGGCGGCCGGCGGCGCACGGAGACCCCGCGCCGCCCTCGAATCAGGCGGAGGCACCTTGCGCAAGCTCAAGCTGCTCGCGTCCGGACTGCTCGCGGCCGCACTGGCGGCCGTGGGGATCGTGGTCGTCGCGAGCGCCCACGGGTCGTCGGATCCGGCGACGAGCACGCCGATCAAGCACGTCGTCGTGATATTCGGCGAGAACATCTCGTTCGACCACTACTTCGGCACCTACCCGAACGCGACCAACCCGGCCGGCGAGCCGGCCTTCCACGCGCGTCGCCGCACCCCGACGGTGAACGGGCTGACCGGCAACCTGCTGGCGAGCAACCCGAACAGCGCGAACCCCGCGCGGCTCGACCGCTCCCAGGCGGTCACCTGCTCGCAGAACCACGGCTACGGCGCCGAGCAGAAGGCGTTCGACGGCGGCGCGATGGACAGATTCGTCGTGTTCACGGCCGGTGGGAGCTGTGCCGACAAGTCCATCGTCATGGACTACTACGACGGCAACACGGTCACCGGCATCTGGAACCTCGCGCAGCACTTCGCGCTCAACGACAACTCGTTCAGCACGAACTTCGGCCCCTCGACGGTCGGTGCGATCAACCTCATCAGCGGCCAGACGCACGGCGCCACCCCGCCCGTCGCGAGCGGCGTCGAGAACGGCACGGTGATCGGCGACCCCGACCCCGCGGCCTCGCTCGACGACTGCGGCAAGGGCGGCGTGACGATGTCCGGCAAGAACGTCGGCGACCTGCTCAACGCCAAGAGCATCACGTGGGGCTGGTTCGAGGGAGGCTTCCGCCCGACGGCGACCAACGCCGGCAGAGCGGTCTGCGGCGCGACGCACGCCAACGTCGCGGGCGCCTCGACCGCCGACTACATCCCGCACCACGAGCCGTTCATGTACTACGCCTCGACGGCCAACCCGCACCACCTGCCGCCGAGCTCCGCGGGCATGATCGGGCGCACCGACCAGGCCAACCACCAGTACGACCTGGTCGACTTCGACACCGCGCTCAGAAACGGCGACCTGCCGGCGGTGTCGTTCCTGAAGGCCGCGGGCTACCAGGACGCCCACCCGGGCTACTCGGACCCGCTCGACGAGCAGACGTTCGTCGCGAACGAGATCGACGCGATCGAGCACTCGCCGGAGTGGAAGGACACGGCGATCGTCCTCGCCTACGACGACTCGGACGGCTGGTACGACCACGTCATGTCGCCGATCGTCAGCAGCTCCGCGGCGCCGAGCGACGCGCTCAACGGGCCCGGCGTCTGCGGGAACGTGAAGGACCCGAGCGCGTATCCCGACCGCTGCGGCTACGGCCCGCGGCAGCCGCTGATGGTCGTCTCGCCGTACGCGAAGACGAACTTCGTCGACAACACGCTCACCGACCAGTCCTCGATCCTGCGGTTCATCGAGGACAACTGGAGCCTCGGCAGCATCGGCGACCAGTCGGCCGACGCGCACGCGGGGACGCTGAACAGCATGTTCAGCTTCGGGAAGCACGGCGGCCGCGCGCCGCGCGTGTTCCTCGACCCCTCGACGGGCGAGGTCGTCGCGCACGACCCGCACTGAGGCAGCGAACGCGGGGCGGCAGGGACGCCGCCCCGCCCGCGGCTGGGCCTAGACTTCGGAGGATGCTGACGCCGCGTCAGGAGCTGATCCTCCGCAAGGTCGTCGAGGTCCACCTCGACGGCGGCCATCCCGTCGGCTCGAAGGCGCTCGCGACCGACGTCGACCTCGAGTGGGGGCCGTCGACGATCCGCTACGAGCTCGCGATGCTGGAGGAGCACGGCCTGCTCGCGCACCCGCACACGTCCGCCGGGCGCGTCCCGACCGACGCCGGCTACCGCTACTTCGTCGACCGCCTGCTGCCGGACGCCGGTCCGGCCCCCGCCCAGCGGCCGCTCGCGCTCTCGCTCGTGCGCCGCGAGGTCGACGAGGCGATGCGCGTGACGACCGAGACGCTCTCGCAGGTCACGAACCTGTTGGCGATCGTCTCGGCGCCGCCGTTGGAGACCGCGACGATCCGCCACGTCGAGGTGCTGCTGCTGCAGCCGCAGGTGCTGATGGTCGTCGTCATCACCTCGACGGGCGGCGTCAGTAAGCGCGTGCTCACGTTCGACGCGCCGGTCGACGCCGGTCTCGCCGACTGGGGCGCCAGCTACCTCAACGAGCAGCTCGTCGGCCTCGGGCTCGGCGCGCGCCTGCTGCACCAGCGGCTCGCCGACCCGTCGCTCGGCGCGCGCGAGCGCGGCTTCCTCGCCGCCGTCGCGCCGGCCTTCACTGAGCTGACCGAGACGGCCGAGGAGTCGCTGTACGTGGACGGGACCGCGCGGCTCGTCAGCAGCTACCGCTTCGAGGACCAGCAGCAGCTCAACGCGATGATGGAGATGCTGGAGCGGCGCGTCACGCTGCTCGGGGTGCTGCGCTCGGCGCTCGACAAGCGGGACGTGTTCGTGCGGATCGGGCGCGAGAACGAGGCGCCGGCGTTGCGATCGCTCGCGCTGGTGGCGTCGGGCTACGGGCTGCCGGCGCGCAACCTCGGCACCGTCTCGGTGATTGGGCCGCTGCGGATGGACTACGGGCGCGCGATCGCCTCGGTGCGTGCGGCCGCGACCGAGCTGTCGCGCTTCGTCGAGGACGTCTACGAACCGTGAGCACCGCCTCGGCCGACTACTACGAGCGCCTCGGGGTCGCCCGCGACGCGAGCGAGGCGGAGATCAAGAAGGCCTTCCGCCGGCTCGCGCGCGAGCTGCACCCCGACGTGAACGCGCACGACCCGGAGGCGGAGGAGAAGTTCAAGGCCGCCGCGGAGGCCTACGAGGTGCTGTCGGACCCGGAGCGCCGCGCGACCTACGACCGGTATGGAGCTGACGGTCTGCGCAACGGCGGCTACCAGCCGAGCGGCTTCGGCTCGTTCGCCGACATCTTCGACGCGTTCTTCGGCGGCGGCGCGGGCGACATCTTCGGCGGCGGCGGTGGACGGGTCGGGCCGGCGCAGGGCGGGGACGTCGGCGTGACCGCGACGATCTCGCTCGCGGACGCGGCGACGGGCAGCGCGCTCGAGGTCGGCTACGAGGCGGTCGCGCGCTGCGAGGCCTGCCACGGCAACGGCGCCGAGCCGGGCACGCCGATCGAGACGTGCGAGCGCTGCGGAGGGGCCGGTCAGCTCCGCGCGGTCACGCGCACGCCGTTCGGCCAGGTCGTGCGCGCGACGGTGTGCGATGCGTGCGGCGGCGACGGGCGCGTGCCGCGCACGCCGTGCAAAGCGTGCCGCGGACGCGGGCGCACGGTCGAGCGGCTCGACGTGGCGGTCGACGTGCCGGCGGGGATCGCCGACGGCCAGCGCATCCGCCTCGCCGGCCGCGGGCACGCGGGCGAGCACGGCGGGCCGCCGGGCGATTTGTACGTGCTGGTCCGCGTCGCCGACGACGAGCGCTTCATGCGCGACGGCGACGACCTCGTCACCGTGGTCGACGTGCCGGCGCCGCTCGCCGCCCTGGGCACCACGATCGACGTGCCGACGCTCGTGGACCCGATCGCGCTCGACATCCCGCCGGGCACGCAGCCGCACGACACGCTGACGCTGCGCGGCAAGGGCATGCCGGCGCTGCGCCGCGGCCGCCACGGCGACCTGCGCGTCGTCGTCAACGTCGTGATCCCGCGCCGCCTGAGCGACGAGCAGCGCGAGCTGCTCGAACGCCTCGCCGGCACCCTCACCGACGAGAACCTGCGCTCCGACGAGGGCGTCTTCTCGAAGCTGAAGCGGGCGTTCGGGGGATAGGCGGCGCAGCGCTCGATTGCTACGCTACGTAGCAGTCATGCGCCACCGGACGATCCCCCAACGCGAGCTGCGCAATGACATCGCCGCGATCCTGCGCGAAGCGGAGGCCGGCACCGAGTTCACCGTGACCGTGCGCGGCCGTCCGGTGGCGAAGGTCGGGCCGATCGAGGCGGTGCCGGAGCGCAGACGCTTCGTAGACCGCGAGACGCTGCTCAGGATCTTCCGCGAGTCGCCGGTCGACGAGGGCTGGGCAGCCGACCTCGCGGAGATGCGTGCCGAGCAGCCGCCGATCGACGATCCCTGGAACGACGGTTGAGCCGCGCGCTGCTCGACACGTCGGTCGTGATCGCCGCGGCCGACGGTGCCGATGTCGCATTGCCGGGCGAAGCCGCAATCTCGGTGGTCACGCTGGGCGAGCTGCGCGCCGGCGTTCTGCGGGCGCGCGACGCCGCCGCGCGCCTCGAGCGGCTCACGCGCTTCGAGCTGATCCGCTCGTCGTTCATCCCGCTGCCCGTCGATGAGGAGGTCGCGGATCACTATGGCAGGGCGCTCGCCCGCGCCCGCGACGAAGGGCGCATCGAAAAGCCGCTCGACCTGCTGATCATCGCGACTGCGGCGGCGTCCGACAACGTCCTACACACGCTCGACAAGGCTCAGGCGAAGCTCGCCCGTCGCCTTGGCCTCGTGGTGCAGGGACCCGGCGCGTGATCCGCCTTGCGCTGCGCGTCAGTCGCGCGCATGCGGAGGTGGCGCTGGCGGAGCTGTTGGAGCTGGCGCCGGGCGGCGTGGAGGAGGTCGACCTCGGCGACGCGGTCGAGTACGCGGTCTACGGGCCGCCAGGCGAGCTGCCGGTCCTGCCCGACCTGGAGGCTGCCGTCGGCGGCGCCTTGATCGAGGTCACGACGAGCGAGCTGCCGGACGACTGGTCCGAGCGCTGGAAGCAGTTCCACCGCCCGCTCGTGCTCGGCTCGCGGCTGGCGGTGCGGCCGCCGTGGGAGGCGCCCGTCGGCGCGGCCGTCGAGCTGGTGATCGACCCCGCGCAGGCGTTCGGCACCGGTGCACACGCGACGACGCGGCTGTGCCTGGAGCTGCTGCTCGACCTCGCCGACGCGGACGCCGCGCGCGGCCCGCTGCTCGACCTCGGCTGCGGCTCGGGCGTGCTCGCGATCGCCGCTGCGAAGCTCGGCTTCGCACCCGTGAGCGCGGTCGACTTCGACCCGTTGAGCGTCGAGGCGACGCGCGAGAACGCGGCGGTCAACGGCGTCGAGCTGGAGGTCGCCCGCTGCGATCTGCGCCGCGACCCGATCCCCGGCGCACCCACGGTCCTCGCCAACCTGCTGCGGCCGCTGCTGCTCGACTACGCCGTGCGCCTGACCGAGCCGCCGCGCACGCTGATCGCCTCGGGCCTGCTGACCCACGAGGCCGACGAGATCGCCGCCGCCTTCGCGGCCCACGGCCTGCGCGAGCGCGACCGACGCGTGCGCGGCGAGTGGGCCGCGCTGCTGCTCACGCGCGCGGGCTGAGCAGCCAGTCGAGCAGGCCCGCGTCGAGCAGCGCCCGCGCGAGCAGGTCGTAGCCGGCGGCGGCCGGATGGGCACCGTCGCCCGCGGCCTGCTCGTCGAGCCACGCGCGCGACGCCGCCAGCGTCTCGGCGATACCGAAGAACGGCACGCCACGCTCGGCGCACAGCGCCGCGAACGCATCCGACAGCGCGAGCCCGTGTGCGCGCTGCGCGTCGTCGCCGACCGGCGGCGGACCCGCGACGGCGACCTCCGTAGGCAGCTCGGCCGCCTGCGCGAGCATCGTGGAGAGCGCCATCAGCGAGCGCTCCGGCGGGACGCGCTGCGCGCCGTCCTCGACCGTCGTGTCGTTCGCGCCGACGGCGATGACGACACGGCAGTCGGCGCCGGCAGCCAGCCGCGGCATCGCCTCGAAGCGCCAGCGCACGGCGACCTCCACCGACGTCTCGCGCCGCACGCCGAGCGCGTACGCGGTCAGCGGCCGACCGGCGGCGAACGCCGCGGCGACGACGCGCCCCACCCAGCCCTGCCCGCGCGGGTCGCCGACCCCCGCCACGAACGAATCGCCGAAGCACAGCAGTCGCAGGTCGTCCATCCGCACAGCCAAGCAGAGACAGCCTGGAGGGACTTTGTAACACGCTTGTGCGATTGGTCTCATCGCCTCCGCGGGCATACGCTCGCCTGCATGGCCTGGGACATCGTCATCGCCGGCGGCGGCTTCGGCGGCTACTACGCAGCCCGCACGCTCGAGAAGCTGCTGCCGCAGCACAGTGCGCGCGTCACGCTCGTCTCCGACGTCAACTTCCTGCTCTACACGCCGCTGCTGCCCGGCGCCGCCGCCGGCACGTTGGAGCCGCGCCACGTCGTCGTCCCGCTGCGCGAGCAGCTCTCGACGACCGACCTGTGGCTCGGCCGCGTCGCGGGCGCCGAGCCGGACGAGCACCGCCTCACGGTCGACTCGCTCGACGGCCGCCGCCACGAGCTGCGCTACGACCAGCTGATCGTCGCGCTCGGCTCGACCTCGCGCACGCTGCCGATCCCCGGCCTGGTGGAGCACGCGATCGGCTTCAAGACGCTGTCGGAGGCGATCACGCTGCGCAACCGCGTGATCTCGCTGCTGGAGGTCGCCGAGACCGTCCACGATGCCGAGACGCGCGCCGAGTACCTCACGTTCGTGTTCGTCGGCGCCGGGTACGCCGGGCTCGAGGGGCTCGCCGAGCTGCAGGACTTCATGAGCGACGTGATCGACCTCTACCCGCGCTGCCGCGTGCAGGGGATGCGCTGGATTCTGGTCGAGGCACAGGAGCGCGTGATGCCGGAGGTCGCGCCCGACCTCGCCGCCTTCGCCGAGCGCGAGCTGCGCGGGCGCGGGATCGAGATCCGCACGAGCACGACGATCGAGGAGGTCGGCGAGCGCCACGCGACGCTCAAGGGCGGCGAGCGGATCGCCACCCGCACGGTCGTGTGGACGGCCGGCGTCAAGCCGCACCCGGTCGTCGCGAGACTCGGCCTGCCGCTGGCCGACGGCGGGCGGATCGAGGTCGACCGCACGATGCGCGTCAACGGCCGCCGCGACGTGTGGGCGATCGGCGACGCCGCCGCCGTGCCCGACCCGGCCCGCAAGGGGCAGCCCTCGCCGCCCACCGCGCAGCACGCGATCCGCCAGGGGCGCCGCGTCGCGCGCAACGTGGCGGCCGAGCTGGGTGCGCACGGGCGGATCAAGCCGTTCAGGTACAGAACGCTCGGCGTGTTCGTCGACATGGGCCGCCACCAGGCGGTCGCCTCCACCATGGGGATCAAATGGCGCGGTTTCCCCGCCTGGTTCCTCGCCCGCACCTACCACATGGCGAACATGCCGGGGACGAAGCGCAAGGCGCGCCTGCTCGTCGACTGGACCGTCTCGCTGCTGTTCTCGCGCGACACGTCCGAGCTGGGTCAGCTCGGCCACCCGCCCGAGCTGGAGCAGCACCCCGGCGCAGCGGCCCCGGACGGCGTCAGAGCCGACCGCTCCGCGGCTATCCTTGGACGCACGTGACCGTCGCCGAGCAACTCAAGATCGACCTCACCGCCGCGATGAAGGCAGGCGAGAAGGACCGCGTCGGGGCGCTGCGGCTGATCCTGTCCGAGCTGCAGAAGGACGCGAAGGAGGGCGCGGGCGACGAGCTCGCCGTGCTGCGCCGCGAGCGCAAGCGCCGGCTCGACGCCGCGCAGCAGTTCCGCGACGGCGGGCGCGACGACCTGGCGGTGCGCGAGGAGGGCGAGGCGGAGCTGATCGCCGGCTACCTGCCGCAGGAGCTCTCCGACGCGGAGATCGACGCGATCGTCGCCGCGGCGATCGCCGACACCGGCGCCAGCTCGCCGAAGGACATGGGCCAGGTGATGAAGGCCGCGATGGCGAGCATCGCCGGCCGCGCCGACGGCAAGCGCGTCTCCGCGCGCGTCCAGGGGGCCTTGCAAACGCAGTGAAGCGCCAGGTCGAGCTCGACAACGCCGTCGCCGCGGAGCTCGCGGGCACGCAGGACTCCGTCCTGCGCTCGCTGGAGGGACATCTCGACTGCGAGGTCTTCCTGCGCGGGAACGTCCTGACGCTCGAAGGCGACGACACGGCGGTCGAGTCGGGCATCCAGGTCGTGCGCGAGCTGAGCGACCTGATCGCGCAAGGGCACGAGATCGCCCCCGGCACGATCGACGCCGTCCAGGGCGCGCTCGACCAGCACGAGTCGCCGGGCAGAATCCTCGAGGACGTCGTCTGGCGCCACCGCTCGACGAAGGTCGCGCCGAAGACCGTCAACCAGAAGCGCTACGTCGACTCGATCCGCCGCAACACGATCACGTTCGGCGTCGGGCCGGCTGGCACCGGCAAGACGTTCCTCGCGGTCGCGATGGCCGCCGCCGCGCTCTCGCGCCGCGAGGTCAACCGCATCATCCTCACCCGCCCGGCCGTCGAGGCCGGCGAGCGGCTCGGCTTCCTGCCCGGCGACCTGATGGCGAAGGTCGACCCCTACCTGCGGCCGCTGTTCGACGCGCTGCACGACATGCTCGACCCCGAGCGCGTCTCGACGTTCCTGGACCGCGGCGTGATCGAGGTCGCGCCGCTCGCGTTCATGCGCGGGCGCACGCTGAACGACAGCTTCATCATCCTCGACGAGGCGCAGAACACGAGCCCCGAGCAGATGAAGATGTTCCTCACGCGCCTGGGTTTCAACTCGAAGATGGTCGTCACCGGCGACATCACGCAGATAGACCTCCCGTCCGACCAGCAGTCCGGGCTCGTCGCCGTCGGCGAGGTGCTGGACGAGGTCGAGGGGATCGAGTTCATCCGCTTCGGCGGCGAGGACGTCGTGCGCCACAAGCTCGTGCAGCGGATCGTCGCCGCCTACGCCGACCATCAGCAGAGCCTCGCGCCCGAGCTGCGACCCGCCGACCGCCGACGGGCATAACAACCGCGATGCTGGAAGTAGAGGTGATCGGCCTCGACGACGGGGTGATCGACGAGCTGACCGCGCTCGACGTCGAGGAGCTGTGCGTGCTGGCGTTCTCCTCGGCGGGGATCGAGGACGGCCACGTCGCGGTCGCGTTCGTGGACGAGCAGACGATTCAGACGCTGAACCGCGACCACCGCGGCAGAGACGCCACGACCGACGTACTGTCGTTCCCGATCGACGGGGTGGAGGCCGATGGGGATCCCGCCCGGGCGGAGTCGAACGGCGCCCCGCGCGAGCTGGGCGACGTCGTCGTCTGCCCGCCCTGCACGGAGGATCTCAGCGAGGCGATCGTGCACGGCGCGCTGCACCTCGCCGGGATGGACCACGAGGTCGACGACGGCGAGATGCTCGCGTTGCAGGCCGAGCTGCTGCGCTGGGTGCGCGAGTGAGCGCCGAGACCGGCGCCGGCGCGCCGATCATGCGCAGCGGCTTCGTCGCGCTCGCGGGGCGCCCGAACGTCGGCAAGTCGACGCTCGTCAACGCGATCGTCGGGCGCAAGGTCGCGATCGTCTCCGACAAGCCGCAGACGACGCGCCGCGCGATCCGCGGCGTCGCGACGACCGACGACTCCCAGCTCGTCCTGGTCGACCTGCCGGGCGTCCAGCGGCCGCGCGACGCGTTGACGGCGCGCATGCAGCGGCGCGTGGAGAGCGAGCTGGCGGATGCCGACGCCGCGCTGTTGCTCGTGAACGCGGTGCAGGGGATCGGTCCGGGCGACCGCTTCATCGCCTCGCTGCTGGCGGGTGCGAGCACCCCCGTCGTGATCGCGGTCAACAAGCTCGACCGCTGCTCGCGCGCGGAGACGGCGGCGGTGCTGCAGGCGGCGTCCGAGCTGGAGGTGGGCGACGAGATCTTCCCGATCTCGGCGCGCACGGGGAAGGGGCTCGGCGCGCTCGTGGACCACCTCTCCTCGCTGCTCCCCGAGGGCCCGTTCTTCTTCCCGCCCGAGGAACGCTCCGACCAGGCCGAGGAGGTGATGCTCGCCGAGCTGGTGCGCGAGCAGGTGCTGCGCCGCACGCGGCAGGAGGTGCCGCATGCGGTCGAGGTCGAGGTCGAGGAGATCGACGAGCGTCGCGACGATTTGATCGCCGTGCGCGCGGTGATGTGGGTCGAGGCGGAGTCGCAGAAGGGGATCCTGATCGGCGCCGGCGGGCGCATGATCAGAGCGATCGGCACCGCCGCCCGCAAGGAGCTGGAGCGCGAGCTGGGCTGCCACGTCCACCTCGACCTCGCCGTCCGCGTCCGTCGCGCGTGGCGGAGCGACGACCGCCTGCTGGACCGGCTGGGGATCGAGTAGCTCAGCGCCCGCGGCGGCGCCCGCGCCGCAAGCTTGCCGCCAGCACCACGACGCTGACGCCCGCGAGCATCAGGGCGAGCCGATGCAGACCGGCGCTGTCGACGCCGTCGGCGAAGACGACGCCGAGCAGGGACGTGGAGAGGACGGCGCCGACGAAGCGGCAGGTCTGGAAGATGCCGGCGGCCGCGCCGGTGCGTTCGGGCTCGCTCGCGCCGTACAGCGCCGACTGGAGGCCGAGGTTGTTGAAGCCGATCGGGATCCCGAGCACGACCGTCGCCGGCACGATCGCCCACAGCGGCGTGCTCGGCGAGAAGGCGAGCAGCAGCAGCGTGCCGGCGACGTAACCCGCCGCGCCGATCAGCAGCGCCGGGCGCTCGCCGCCGCGGGCGACGACGCGCGCGGCCACCGGCGTCGCGAAGATCGCCACGCCGGCGAGCGGGATCATCAGCAGCCCGGCCGCGCCCGAGCCGTAGCCGCGCACCGCCTCCAGCCACAGCGGCAGCGCGAAGAAGACGCCGAACGCGACGACGTTGACGAGCAGGTACTGCACGCACACGCCGAGCAGCGCGCGGTTGCGCGCCAGCAGCCGCACGTCGAGGAACGGGTCCTCGCGGCGGCGATCGCTCCAGACGAGCGCGGCGCCCGCCAGCAGCGCGACCGGCACCAGCTCCCACAGCGGGGTGTCGGCGAGCGAGAGCAGCAGCGCCAGCACGCTCGCGAGCAGCGTCGTGAACGCCGCGATCCCGGGCAGGTCGACGGTCCCCCGCACGGTCGCGAGGCGGAGCCCGCGGGCGTGCTGCGGATCGCGCGGCAGCCAGCGCAGCGACAACGGCAGCGCGACGACGCCGAGCCCGACGTTGACGAAGAAGATCGCCTGCCAGCCGGCGAGCGCGACGAGCGCCCCGCCGAGCGCTGGACCGAGCGCGGCGCTGGTGGACCCTGCAATCGTGATCGCAGCGAGCGTACGCGGTGCCGGCGGACGGCCGCCGGACGCGGTGCGCAGCAGCGCGAGCCCGGCCGGGAAGCCGGCCGCCGTGCCGGCCGCGAGCAGCAGCCGCGCGCCGATCAGCCAGCCGAAGCTCGGCGCGAGCGGGCCGAGCACGCCCGCGAGAACGATCAGCGCGAAGCCGGCGCACTGGATCCGACGCGGACCGAGCTGGTCGGCGAGGCGTCCGAGCACCGACTGGCCGACCGCGGTGACGAGATAGAAGCTCGACACGAGCCACGACAGTGCGACGACGCTCACGTCGAAGTCGGCGCGGATGCGCACGAGCGCGACCGCGATCATCGACGAGTTGACCGGGTTCAGCACCGTCCCGAGCAGGATCGCCGCCAGCTCGCGCGGCGGGACGCGGACGGGCGCGGCGGATCCGGCGGGTCCGGCGGCTGCGGCGGGCGTCGCCATCGCCGGCACGCTAGCGTCCGCGCCGTGGCGCAGATCCAGTGGGCTCCCGGCCCGGCGAAGCCGGCGCTCGCAGCCGAAACGGTCGACGTGTGGCTCGCCGACTTGGTGGACGGCACCGCACGCGAGACGACCTTCGAGCAGCTCCTGTCGGAGGAGGAGCGGGCGCGCGCGGCGCGCTTCGTGCGTCCCGCGGACGGTGCACGCTGGAGGACGGCACGCGGGATCCTGCGCACGCTGCTGGGCGCCTACCTGGACGCCGACCCGCGCGCGCTGCGCTTCGCGCCGGGACCCCACGGCAAGCCGGCGCTGGCAGGCGGCAAGGAGCGTCGCGCGGCCGCGGGGAGCGGCGCGGGCGCGGGTGACCCCTCCGCCGGCGCGGCGAACCAAACTGCCGAACGGCTGCGCTTCAACCTCTCGCACTCCGGCGACACGGCGCTGATCGCGGTCGCGCGCGAGCGCGAGGTCGGGGTCGACGTCGAGCTGCCACGCCGCGCGGTCGACCACGTCGCGATCGCGCGGCGGATCCTCGGCGAGGCGGAGGCGGCGCGCCTGCAGGCCCTCGACCCGCCGCTGCGCGAGCGTGAGTTCCTGCGCGCATGGGTGCGCTGGGAGGCCGTCCTCAAATGCCGCGGAACCGGCATCGGCGGTGCCGACAGCGTGTCCGGCGGTCCCGAGCCGTGGATCCACGAGCTGGAGATCCCGCTGCCCGGCGCCGCTGCGCTCGCCGTCGCGGACGGCCCGGTCGCCGTGCGCTGCTGGCGCTGGCCGCCCGCCGAGCCGGGGGCGCTCCGTACAATCTCTCGACCGTGACCGACCTCCCCATCGCCTTCGACGACCGCGGCCTCGTCCCGTGCATCGCGCAGGATTGGCGGACGGGAGAGGTCCTCACGCTCGCCTACATGAACAGAGAGGCGCTCGAACGCACGCGCGCGACCGGCGAGGTCCACTACTGGAGCCGCTCGCGCGACGAGCTGTGGCACAAGGGCGCGACGAGCGGCAACGTGCAGAAGCTCAAAGCGCTGCGCGTCGACTGCGACGGCGACGCGCTGCTCGCGCTCGTCGAGCCGGCCGGGCCCGCCTGCCACACCGGCGAGCGCACCTGCTTCTTCACGGGCGACCTGACCCCCGCAGCGCCCTACGAGACGCTGCCCGCGCTCGAACGCACGATCGCCGAGCGCGCCGCGGCGCCCGACACGTCCAGCTCCTACACCGCCCGCCTGCTCGCCGATCCACAGCTCGCGGGCGCGAAGGTCGAGGAGGAGGCGGAGGAGGTCGTGCGCGCCGTGCGCGAGGAGAGCGACGAGCGCGTCGCCAACGAGGCCGCCGACGTCATCTACCACCTCGCCGTCCTGCTGCGCAGCCGCGGTCTGAGCCTCGCCGACGCCGAGCGCGTGCTCGACGAGCGCAGCCGCTGAGGCCGGGCCGATGGCGACCGACACCGCACCCGCAGCGCCGGCCGTGCACGTGACCCCCTCGCTGGAGGAGGTGCGCGAGCTGGCCCGCGAGCACAACCTGATCCCGCTGCGCCACACGTTCGTCGAGGACTGCGAGACGCCGATCTCGGCCTACCTGAAGCTGCGCGGCGACGGCCCCTCGTTCCTGCTGGAGTCGGCCGAGCAGGGCCGCGTCGGACGCTGGTCGTTCATCGGCTTGGAGCCGCGCAGCGTGCTGCGCTGGTCGCTCGGCGACCCGGGCGACCCGTACGCGCTGGCCGCGCAGGAGGTCGCCCGCCATCGCCAGGCGCCGCTGCCCGGGCTGCCGCCGTTCTCCGGCGGCGCGGTCGGCTGCTTCGGCTACGACCTCGTGCGCACGGTCGAGCCGCTCGCGGCCCCCAACCCCGATCCGGTCGGCCTGCCGGACCTCGCGCTGATGCTGACCGACGCGCTCGTCGCGTTCGACCACCTGCGGCGCGAGCTGACGATCCTCGCGAACGTCTACGTCGAGGACGGCGACGGCGACCTGGAGCGCGCCTACGGCGCCGCCGTCGAGGCGATCGCCGACGTGCGCCGGCGGCTCGCCGGCCCCGTTCCGCAGGCAGCCAACACGCCCTCCGCCGGCCGCGAGGCGCCGACGTGGACGAGCAACATGCCGCCGGAGCAGTTCATGGGAATGGTCGAGCGGATCGTCGAGTACATTCACGCCGGCGACGCCTACCAGGTCGTGCCGAGCCAGCGCTGGTCGGCGGAGGTGCCGGTCGAGGCGTTCTCGATCTACCGCGGCCTGCGCGCCGTCAACCCGAGCCCGTACATGTATTTCCTCGACTTCGGCGACTTCGAGATCGCCGGCGCCTCGCCCGAGCCGCTCGTGACCGTGCGCGACGGTCGCATCGAGACGCGCCCGATCGCCGGCACGCGCCCGCGCGGCGCGAGCGCGGAGGAGGACAGGCGCATCGCCGAGGATCTGCTCGCCGACGAGAAGGAGCGCGCCGAGCACGTGATGCTTGTCGACCTCGGCCGCAACGACGTCGGCCGCGTCGCCGAGTACGCGTCGGTCGGCGTCGACGCCTACATGGAGATCGAGTCCTACAGCCACGTCATGCACATCGTCTCGCGCGTCTCCGGCCGGCTGCGCGCGGGCGTCGGCCCGCTCGACGCGCTGCGCTCGATCCTCCCGGCGGGTACGCTCTCGGGCGCGCCGAAAGTCCGTGCGATGCAGATCATCGACGAGCTGGAGCCCGTCAAGCGCGGGGGATACGGCGGCGCGATCGGCTATCTGTCCTACACCGGCGATCTCGACACGTGCATCCACATCCGGACGGTCGTGGTGAAGGACGGCGTCGCGCACGTGCAGGCGGGCGGCGGCACGGTCGCCGACGCGAAGCCCGACTACGAGCTGCGCGAGTCGGAGGCGAAGGCGCGCGCGGCGATGCAGGCGATCGAGCTGGCGGTGGCGCAGCCTGAGTGGCCATGAGGATCCTCGTCCTCGACAACTACGACTCGTTCACCTACAACCTCGTCCAGTACCTCGGGGAGCTGGGCGCGGAGGTCGAGGTCGTGCGCAACGACCGCGCGACGGTCGGGGACCTGCTCGTGCGCGGCTACCACGCGGTCGTCGTCTCGCCCGGCCCCTGCACGCCCGACGAGGCCGGCATCTCGCTGGCGGCGGTGCGCGCGTTCCCCGAGGCGGGGATCCCGACGCTCGGCGTCTGCCTCGGGCACCAGGCGATCGCGCAGGCGTTCGGCGGGCGCGTCGTGCGGCATGCGCCCGTGCACGGCAAGTCCGACGAGATCGAGCACGACGGGCGCACGATCTTCGCGGGGCTGCCGAACCCGCTCACGGTCGGCCGCTACCACTCGCTCGTCGCGGAGGAGGCCTCGCTGCCGGCGGAGCTGGAGGTGAGCGCCCGCGGCGGCGGCGTGGTCCAGGCGCTGCGGCACCGCACGCTGCCGGCGGAGGGGATCCAGTTCCATCCGGAGTCCGTCCTGACCCCGGCCGGCCACGACCTGCTGCGCAACTTCCTCGCCGCGGGCACGCGCGCGGCCGTCGGAGGGATCGCGTGAGCGACCTGCTCACGAGCACGATCGACCGCCTGGCCTCCGGCGAGGACCTGTCCGAGGACGCCGCCGCCGCGGTGCTCGCCGAGATCATGGCGGGCAATGCGAGCGAGGTGCAGATCGCCGCCTTCCTGATCGGCCTGCGCACGAAGGGCGAGACGGTCGAGGAGATCGCGGGCCTCGCGCGCACGATGCGCGAGCTGGCGGCGCATGTGGACGTCGCGCGCGACGGCGAGCTGCTCGACGTCGTCGGCACCGGCGGCGGGCGGCCCACGTTCAACGTCTCCACGACGGCGGCGATCGTCGCCGCGGGCGCCGGCTGCAAGGTGGCCAAGCACGGCAACCGCTCGGCGACGGGCCTGTCGGGCGCGGCGGACGTGCTGGAGGCGCTCGGCGCCCGCATCGACCTCGATCCCGCCGCCGTCGGGCGCTGCATCGACGCGGTCGGCTTCGGCTTCATGTTCGCACCGACCCACCACGCCGCCACGCGCCACGTTATCCCGGTCCGCAGAGCGCTGGCGGTCCGCACGATCTTCAACTTCCTCGGCCCGCTGACGAACCCGGCCGGCGTCACGCGCCAGCTCACCGGCGTCGCGGACCGCCGCTATCTGGAGGTGATCGCCCAGGCGTTCGCGCGGCTGGGCGCGGTGCACGTGCTCGTCGTCTCCAGCGACGACGGCCTGGACGAGCTGAGCACCGCCGCGCCGTCGCTCGTGTACGAGGTGCGGTCCGGCGAGACGCACAGCTTCACGCTCGACGCGGCCGAGGTCGGGCTGGATCGCGCGCGGCCCGAGGAGCTCGCGGGTGGCACTCCCGAGGTCAACGCCGAGATCACGCGCCGGATCCTGGGCGGCGAGCGGGGCGCCCCGCGCGACGTCGCCGTCCTCAACGCGGGCGCCGCGATCTACGTGAGCGGCGGCGCCGAGAGCCCCGAGCAGGGCGTGCGCGCCGCCGAGGCCGCCGTCGACGCGGGCGCGGCGCTCGCCAAGCTGGAGCAGTACGTCGCCTTCACCAAGGAGCTGGCCGTCGCATGAACACGCTGGAGCAGATCGTCGACTCGACCCGCCGCGAGGTGGAGCAGCGCCGCGACGCGGTCCCGCTCGCGACGCTCGAGCAGCAGCTGGTCGTGCGCGGCGAGGACCGCCCGTTCACCGAGGCGCTCGTGCATCCCGGCATCAGCGTGATCGCCGAGCACAAGCGCCGCTCGCCGTCGGCGGGCGCGATCCGCGAGGGCGCGACCGTGGCGGAGGTCGTCTGTGCCTACGAGCGCGCCGGCGCCGCCGCGCTGTCGATCCTGACCGAGGGTCCGCACTTCGGCGGGTCGCTCGAGGATCTGCGCGAGGCGCGCGAGGCGACGCGCCTGCCGATCCTGCGCAAGGACTTCGTCGTCGACCACTATCAGCTCTACGAGTCGGCGGCCGTCGGGGCCGACGCGATCCTGCTGATCGTCGCCGCGCTCGAACCGCGCCAGCTCGAGCAGCTCCACCGCGACGCGCTCGCGCTCGACCTCGACGTGCTCGTCGAGGTCCACGACGCCGAGGAGCTGGAGATCGCCCTGGAGCTGGACGCCGACGTCATCGGCATCAACAACCGCGACCTGACCGACTTCAGCGTCGACCTGGAGCGCACGTTCGAGCTGTTGTCCGACATCCCCGCCGGCAAGACGGTCGTTTCGGAGTCGGGGATCGCGACGCGCGAGCAGCTCGACGAGCTCGAGCGCGTCGGCGTCGACGCCGTGCTCGTCGGCGAGGCGCTGATGAGGGCCGACGACGTCGAGACGGCGTGTCGCGCGCTCACGGGCGTCGGCGAGGACGCCGTTTAGCTCGCGTTGAGTGGCTTCGCCCACACTTTTTCGGTCGCATGCGAACGGTCCTTCGCTCTCCCTTCGTCGCCGCGCTGATCGGCGGCGCCGTCGTCGCCGTGGCGCTGGTGGTCCTCGACGTCGGCGGGGGCACGACCACGACGGTCGTGCAGCAGGCGCCCGTTGGCGGCGTCACGACGCGCGAGGCCTCGTCGTCCGATCGCGGGCTGACCGCGCACGACATCTACACGCGCGCCGCGCCAGGCGTCGTCTACGTGCGCTCGGTGCTCGGATCGAGCCAGTCGAGCTCGCCCTTCGGGACCGACCAGGGCGGCGGCGCGGCGACCGGCACCGGCTTCGTGATCGACGGCGAAGGCCACATCCTCACGAACTACCACGTCGTCGAGGGCGCGACGTCCGTCAGCGTCGGCTTCGACGACCAGCGCATCGTGCCGGCGAAGGTGCTCGGCACCGACCCGACGAACGACCTCGCGCTGCTCGACGTCGATCCCGGCGGGCTCAAGCTCGTGCCGCTGCAGCTCGGCGACTCGCGCACGGCCGAGGTCGGCGATCCGGTGCTCGCGATCGGCAACCCGTTCGGGCTCGACCGCACGCTCACGACCGGCGTCGTCTCGGCGCTCCAGCGTCAGATCACCGCGCCGAACGGCTTCGCGATCCAGCACGTGATCCAGACCGACGCGCCGATCAACCCCGGCAACTCAGGCGGCCCGCTGCTCGACGCGGCCGGGCGCGTGATCGGCATCAACTCGCAGATCGTCACCGGCGGGTCGGGCAGCAACGGGAACGTCGGGATCGGCTTCGCGGTGCCGATCGACACGGCGAAGAAGCTGCTGCCGGAGCTCAAGCGCAGCGGCTCGGTCGTGCACGCCTACCTCGGCATAACGGGCGCGACGATCGACGGCTCGCTCGCCGACCTGCAGCTGAAGGTCAGCCGCGGCGTGCTCGTGCAGACCGTCGAATCCGGCGGGCCGGCCGACAAGGCGGGCCTGCACGGCGGCACGATCGACAGCCAGGTCAACGGCGAGCAGATCATGCTCGGCGGCGACGTGATCCAGTCGTTCGAGGGTCAGACGGTGGGCTCGATGAGCGACCTGTCGGGCGACATCGCGAAGCACAGGCCCGGCGACCGCGTGCACCTCGCGATCCTGCGCGGCGGCGCCAGCCGTCAGCTCGCGGTGACGCTCGGCACGGCGCCGAGACAGGCGCCGGGATCGACGCAGACGCCGTAGCGCCGCCGTCCGGTCGCGCCGCCTACGATAGGGGCCGTGACTGACGACGCGACGCGGATCAAGTTCTGCGGCATCGCCCGCCTCGCGGACGCCGAGGCGGCGGCCGAGCTGGGCGCGTGGGCGGTCGGCATGATCTTCTGGCCGCGCTCGCCGCGCCGCTGCGCGATGGACGAGGCGGCCGCGATCGCCGCTGCGCTCAAGCGCCGCGCCGAGCTGGCGGGCGTGTTCGTGGACGCGCACCTCGACGAGGTCGCGGCGACCGCGGACGCGCTCGAGCTGACGCTGATCCAGCTCCACGGCGACGAGGGGCCCGCCTACTGCGCCGAGGTCGCGCGCCGCACCGGCGCGAAGGTGATCAAGGCCGCGCGCGTGCGCGGCCGCGCCGACGTGCAGGCGCTGCACGCCTTCGCGACCGACTTCCACCTGCTCGACGCGTACTCGCCGGAGCGGCCCGGCGGCACGGGCGAGACGTTCGCGTGGGAGCTGGCGCGCGAGCACCCGCGCGACCGGCCGCTGATCCTCAGCGGCGGCCTCGCGCCGGAGAACGTCGGCGACGCGATCGCCGCCGTGCGGCCGTTCGCGGTCGACGTCGCGAGCGGGGTGGAGTCCGCGCCGGGCGTGAAGGACCCGGCGAAGATGGCGGCGTTCGCGCAGGCGGTGCGGGCGACCGCGCGGCCGCACCCGACACCTGCGGACGCGCTCCCGGCCGGTGCCCCGCCCGCCGCCGACCGCCCGGAGCGCGCGGCGTGAGCGCCGGGCTGGAGCACCGCTACGGCCCGTACGGCGGCCAGTACGTGCCCGAGACGCTGATGCCGGCGCTGGCGGAGCTGGAGGCGGCGTGGCTGGAGGCCGGGCGCGATCCGGCCTTCAGGACGCGCCTGGACGAGCTGCTGCGCGACTACGTCGGGCGGCCGACGCCGCTCTACCTCGCCGAGCGCCTGTCCGAGGTCGCCGGCCGGCCCGTGTACCTGAAGCGAGAGGACCTCAACCACACGGGCGCGCACAAGATCAACAATGCGATCGGCCAGGCGCTGCTCGCCAAGCGGATGGGCAAGCCGCGCATCATCGCCGAGACCGGCGCCGGCCAGCACGGCGTCGCGACGGCGACCGCCTGCGCGCTGCTCGACCTCGAGTGCGTCATCTACATGGGCACCGAGGACATGCGCCGCCAGAAGCCGAACGTCGAGCGGATGGGGCTGCTCGGAGCGACGGTGCAGCCGGTCGAGGCGGGCACGAGGACGCTCAAGGAGGCCTGCTCCGCCGCGATCCGCGACTGGGTCACGAACGTCGCCACGACGCACTACATCCTGGGGACCGCCGCCGGCCCGGCCCCCTATCCGGCGCTCGTGCGCGACCTCCAGCGCGTGATCGGCGAGGAGGCGCGCGCGCAGCTCCTGGAGCGCGAGGGGCGGCTGCCGCAGCGCGTGATCGCGTGCGTCGGCGGCGGCTCGAACGCGATCGGCATCTTCACGCCGTTCATCGACGACGCGGTCGAGCTGATCGGCGTCGAGGCGGCGGGGGAGGGGCTCGCGACCGGCCGCCACGGCGCGCCGCTGACCGTCGGCGAGCGGCCGGGGATCCTGCACGGCGCCTACTCGGCCGTGATGCAGGACGCCGACGGGCAGATCCTCGAGGCGCACTCGATCTCCGCCGGGCTCGACTATCCCGGCGTCGGGCCGGAGCACGCGTGGCTGCGCGACACCGGCCGCGCGCGCTACGAGGCTGTCACCGACGCCGACGCGCTCGCCGCGCTGCAGCGGCTCGCGCGGCTGGAGGGGATCATCCCCGCGCTCGAGTCCTCGCACGCGGTCGCCTGGACGCTCGCCAACGGCGGCTCCGACCTCGACCTCGTGTGCCTGTCGGGCCGCGGCGACAAGGACCTCGCCGAGGTGATCGCGCGGCTCGGCGGCGAGGCTGCGCAGTGAGCGGCATCGAGCGGATCGCGGCGGCGTTCGCTGCGAGCGGCAAGCGCGCGGCGCTGATGCCCTACCTGATGGGCGGCTTCCCCGACCTCGCGACCTCGCTCGCGATCGGCGAGGCGTACGCCGACGGCGGCGCCGACGTCGTCGAGCTGGGCGTTCCGTTCTCCGACCCGCTCGCCGACGGGCCCGTGATCCACGCCGCCGGCGTGCGGGCGCTGCGCAACGGCGTGACGGTGGAGCAGATCCTCGAGCTGGGCGCCGCGCTCGCTCCCCGCATGCCGGTGGTGCTGATGGCCTACGCGAACATCGTCTACGCGCGCGGCTTCGAGCCGTTCTGCGCCGCGCTGCGCGCGCACGAGATCAGCGGCCTGATCGTCCCCGACCTGCCGCTCGAGGAGGCGCCCGAGCTGCGCGCCGTCTGCGACGGGCAGGGGCTCGCGCTCGTGCCGCTCGTCGCGCCGACCACGCCGCCCGAGCGGCTGGAGCGGATCGGCGCGCTCGCGCGCGGCTTCCTCTACGCCGTCTCGCTCGTCGGGACGACCGGCGAGCGCGGCGCGCTCGACGCCGGCCTCGCCGACTTCCTGGCGCGCGGGGCGGCCGTCAGCGACGTGCCGGTCGCGGTCGGCTTCGGGATCGGCACGCCGCAGCAGGCGGCCGCGGCGGTCGACGCGGGCGGGGCCGGGGTGATCGTCGGCAGCCGCCTCGTGCGCGCGGCGGGCGAGGCGCAGGACCCGGCCGCCGACGTGCGCGAGATCGTCGCCGCGATGGCCGACGCGCTCGCTGCGGGCGCGCCTTCCGCGGAGCCCATCAGCTAGTCTTCCGCGCGCTATGGGCCTCGCACTCACCGCCGCGCTCGCGTTCTGCCTGTGGGTCTTCCTGTGGGGGATCGGCAGCAGCGGCCTCGACGGCATCCTGATCACGCTTGTCATCCTCGTGATCGGCGCGACGGTCAAGTCGCTCGGGAGGTTCCTCCCCGGCGCCTCGCGCCGAAGCGGCTCCGGCGGCTGGTAGCCGTCGCGATCGCGTCGCGCTCAGCCGGCGAGGTCGAACATGATGAATTCGCGCGGGGCTCGCCAGCTACGTTCGTAGACGATCACTGCGACGTCGTGCGCAGCGAGGTCGCTCCACACCGCAGCGTGTGCACCGAACGAGACTGTACAGGCGAGCTGCTCCTCGCCGTCCACGAGAATCGCGATCGGCGAGGCTGCGGGAAGCTGGTCCCGGCGCATGAGGATAAGCTCATCGAGCGGCGTGACGAGACGCTCGGCCGCGCCCTCCCGAAGCTCGAGCGAGCGCGTCGCAAGGTCCACGCGTACCTCGCGCTCTAGGTACACCTCAACCGCGGATTCGTCGCTCGCCCCAGGGTCGGCTGTGCAGTTCAGTATGCGGTTGCGCGGCAGCGTGAGGAGCTCGAGTCGCGGACCTGGGTCGGCCTGCGGTGCGCCGTACTGGACGTAGAAGGCTGAGAGTGTCCTCGTACCGGCACGCACGCTCGTATGCGCGCCGGCACGAGCAGAGCCATCCGGCCGGTGAAGTGGAAGAACGACACTGATCCCGGCGTCCTCGACCAGCTCACGTAGCTCGACGTTCAGCAGGGGAAGCAACTCAACCGAAGAACGTCCGCGCAATCTCCAGATAGCGCAGGTCGACGGTCTTGATCCCCTCGACCTGCTCGAGCGGGATGCTCGTCATCTCGGTGCCGTGCAGGGCGACCATGCGGCCGGTCCCGCCTGCCATCACGAGATCGGCGGCGTGGATGCCGTAGCGGGTGGCGAGCAGGCGGTCGGTCGCCGTCGGTGTGCCGCCGCGCTGCACGTGCCCGAGCGTCGTGACGCGCGTCTCGAAGCCGGTGCGCTGCTCCAGCTCGCTCGCGAGCGCGGCGCCGATCCCGCCGAGCCGCGGATAGCCGTAGCCGTCGACCTCGTCGGAGGCGCGGATCTCGCGCCGGTCGCCGGACTCGAACGCGAGCTGGGCGCCCTCCGCCACGACGACGATCGAGAAGCTCTTGCCGCGCTCGTGGCGGCGCTCGATCGCCGCGGCGACCTCCTCGACCGTCAGCTCCAGCTCGGGGATCAGGATCGCATCGGCGCCGCCGGCGATCCCGGCGAAGACCGCGATCCAGCCGGTATTGCGGCCCATCACCTCCAGCACCATGACGCGGTCGTGCGACTGCGCCGTCGTGTGCAACCGGTCGATCGCGTCGGTCGCGATCTGTACGGCGGTGTCGAAGCCGAACGTGTAGTCGGTGCCGACGACGTCGTTGTCGATCGTCTTCGGTACGCCGATCACGGGCAGGCCGACCTCCTCCGACAGCCGCCGCGTGATCATCATGGTGTGCTCGCCGCCGATTGCAATCACCGCGTCGAGCGGGTCGGCGCCCTGCGCCGCGCGCACGCGCTCGATCCCGTCCGGCTCGCGGAACGGGTTGAAGTTCGAGGTCGACAGGATCGTGCCGCCGAGCGGCAGGATCCCGGAGACGCCGCGCTGGTCGAGCGGGACATGGTCGCGATCCGCGAGCCCGCGATAGCCGCGCCGCAGCCCGAGCGGCTCGTGCCCGTGCGCGAGCAGCCGCCGCGCCGCGGCGCGGATGACCGCGTTGAGTCCCGGGCAGTCGCCGCCCGCGGTAAGGATCCCGACTCGCATCGCTCGGCAGCCTAGTAGGGATTGGCGGAACCCGCGTGAGCGGGTTCCGCCAATCCCTACCAGCCCGTCGGCGCGCCTGGCAACCGGCCGGTGGGTCGCGGCGGCCCGCACGGCGCACGCCGGACCTACAATCCGCGCCGGTGTCCTGTCGCGCTCTGCTCCGAATCGCGCTGACGCTCCCGCTGTGGGCGCTCGCGCTCGCCGGATGCGGAGGCGCGGCGAAGCCCGAGCCGCAACTGCGCGGCACGCGCCTCGCCATCTACAGCTCACTGCCGCGGCGAGGTCCGCTGCGGGTGCTCGCCACCGAGACGCTCGCCGCCGAGCGGCTCGCGCTCGCCCAGGACGGCGCCCGCGTCGGCGGCTACCGCATCCGCCTCGTCGCGCTCGACGCCTCCACGCCGGGGCTCGGTCGCTCCGATCCGGGGCAGATCTCGCTCAACGCGCGCCGGGCGGCCCGGGATCCGCAGACGATCGCCTACCTCGGCGAGCTGGCGGCGGGCACGTCGGCGATCTCGATACCGCTCACGAACGAGGCGGGCGTCCTGCAGGTCAGCCCGCTCGACACGGCGATGGCGCTCACGACCGGCAGCGTCGCCGTCACCGGCTCGCCCGAGCGCTACTACCCGAACCTGAAGGCCGTCGGACGGACGTTCGCGCGCGTGGTCCCGTCGGATCGCAGCGAGGCGGATGCGCTGCTGGCGGCGATGCGGCAGGAGGGCGTCCGGCGCCTCGCGCTGCTGACGGACGAGGACGCCAACGGCCGCGCGCTCGCGACCGCGGTGGCCGCCAGGGCGCCCGCCGCGGGCATCGCCGTCGTGCGTCAGCAGGAGGTCGACGAGCACGCGACGACGGATCCCAGCTCGATCCGCCAGCTGCTCGCGGCCGGGCCCGGGGCGGTGCTCGACACGACCGCGGCGCGGCCGGGCGCCGCGGGCCTGTGGCGCCGGCTGACGGCCGCCGACCCGCGGCTGCAGCTGTACGCGCCGGCGAGCCTCGCCGACCCGAGCTTCGTCGCGGCGCTCGGCTCGGCCGCCGGCGTCGCGCACGTCACCGAGCCGGCGCCCGGCGCCGGCGGTGCCGCCGCGCGCAGCTTCGCGCACGCGTTCGCGGCGCGGTACGGCTACGCGCCGTCCACCCAGGCGCGCTTCGGCTATGAGGCGATGCGCGGCGTGCTGGCGGCGATCCGCCGCTCGGAGGCGGCCTCGCGCGACGGCCGCATCACGCGCGAGGCGGTCGTGCGCGCGTACTTCCGCACCGACGCGCGCGCCAGCGCGCTCGGGTCGTATGCGATCGACAGGACGGGCGACACGACGCTGCGCGGCTGGAGCGCGTTCGAGGTCGTCGACGGCATGCTGCGCCCCGTCCCGGCGCCCCGGCACGTTGCCTGAGGATCGGCTCAGCCGGCGAGCGCGGAGCGCAGCGCCTCGTCCAGCTCCGGGTGGGCGAACGCGTAGCCGAGCGCGAGCGGCCGCTGCGGCACGGCGCGCTGGCCGGTCGTGACGATCAGCTCCATCTCGCCGTAGAGCGCGCGCAGCGCGAAGCGCGGGACGGGCGTGAGCGCGGGCCGGTGCAGCGCGCAGCCGAGCGCCTTCGAGAAGTCGCGGTTCGTGACCGGGTGGGGCGCCGAGGCGTTGAGCGGGCCGCTCCAGGCGTCTCCGTCGAGCGCCGCGAGGTAGAGCCCGACGAGGTCGTCGACGTGGATCCACGGCATCCACTGTTCGCCGCCCGCGACCGGGCCGCCGACGCCCGCGCGGAACGGCGGCAGCATCTTCGCGAGCGCCCCGCCGTGCGGGTCCAGCACGATGCCGGTGCGCACGATCGCGACGCGGACGCCGAACTCCGCGGCCGCCTGCGCCGCGCGCTCCCAGGCGACGCAGACCTGCGCGAGGAAGTCCTCGCCGGGCGGTTCGGCCTCGGTGACGTCGTCGTCGCCGCGGGCCCCGTAGTAGCCAACGGCGGACGCCGAGACGAGCACGCGCGGGCGCGGCTCCGCGCTGCGCAGCCCGGCCACGAGGTTCGCCGTCCCGCTCTCGCGGCTCGCGTGGACGCGCTCCTTCGCGCCGGCGGTCCAGCGCTGCGCCACGGGCTCGCCGGCGAGGTGGATCACGCCGTCGCGGCCGGCGAGCGCGGCCGCCGGCGCCGGCTCGTGCAGCGCGTCCCAGCGCTCGGCCTGGATGCCGGATCCGAGCCGTTCGCGGGCGCGTGCCGGGTCGCGCGAGAGGACCGTCACCTCGTCGCCGCGGCGTGCGAGCGCGGCGACGAGCCGCGTCCCGATCAGCCCCGTCGCGCCCGTCAGTGTCACCCGCATGGGGCGAGTCCTACCCGATTCGCGCGCGGAGCGTCGTGCGGCTCAGGCCGCGCCGACGTGCAGCTCGTCGGCTGGCGCGAAGCCGACCTCGTGATGCGCGTGCGCCAGCCCGCCGGCGCGCGCCTGTCCGGCGACCGCCGCCGCGACCGCGGGCGCCACCTCGCGGTTGAAGACCGACGGGACGATGTAGTCCTCGCGCAGCTCCTCGCCCGGGACGCAGTCGGCGATCGCCTGCGCGGCCGCGACCTTCATCCCCTCGGTGATCGCCGTCGCGCGCACGTCGAGCGCGCCGCGGAAGATGCCCGGGAAGGCGAGCACGTTGTTGATCTGGTTCGGGTAGTCGGAGCGGCCCGTCGCCATGATCCGCACGTACGGCGCGGCCTCCTCCGGGGTGACCTCGGGGTTCGGGTTCGCCATCGCGAACACGATCGGGTCGGGGCGCATCTTCGCGAGCGCCTCCGGCGGCATCACGCGCGCGCCGGAGAGGCCGATGAAGAGGTCCGTCCCGTCGATCACGTCCCCCGGGCCGCCGGCGAGCTTCTCCGGGTTCGTATGCTCGGCGTACCAGCGTTTGACCGCGTTCATCGAGCCGTCGAGGTAGTCGGCGCGCTCGGTGTGCACGGCGCCGCGCGAGTCGCAGCCGATCACCTCGGTGACGCCCGCGCTTCTGAGGATCTTCGTGACGGCGACGCCGGCGGCGCCGAGCCCGACGACGAGCACGCGCAGGTCGGCGATCTCGCGGCCGGTCAGCTTGACGGCGTTCAGCAGCGCGGCGAGCACGACGACGGCGGTGCCGTGCTGGTCGTCGTGGAAGACCGGGACGTCGAGCTCCTCGATCAGGCGGTCCTCGATCTCGAAGCAGCGCGGGGCGGAGATGTCCTCCAGGTTGACGCCGCCGAACGTCGGCGCCATCGCCTTGACGATCGCGACGATCTCGTCCGGATCCTTCGTGTCGAGGCAGATCGGGAATGCGTCGACGCCGGCGAACTCCTTGAACAGGACGGCCTTGCCCTCCATCACCGGCATCGCCGCCGCGGGGCCGATGTCGCCCAGCCCGAGCACCGCCGTGCCGTCGGAGACGACGGCGACCGTGTTGCGCTTGATCGTGTACTGGAAGGCCTTG
This sequence comes from Conexibacter sp., assembly GCA_035572475.1. GTDB lineage: Bacteria > Actinomycetota > Thermoleophilia > Solirubrobacterales > Solirubrobacteraceae > Conexibacter. The sequence continues at coordinate 50,054 of DATNAP010000002.1, forward strand.
TCAGGATCCGCCTCGATCGCCTTGCAGACGCGCGCGACGCCCGGCGTGTACGCCATCGAGAGGTCGTCGCGCGTCTTCAGCGGCAGCTTGTTGTGCTGCTCGATCTTGCCGCCGAGATGGACCTGGAAGGTGCGATCGACGGTGTCCACCACGCGCACGCCGTCGAGCGCTTCGAGCGCGCCCGTGATGCGCCCCCAGGTGGTCTGCTCGGCGCACAGCGCGGTGATGTCGCGGATCGTGCGGCCGCCCTCGATCGCGACGAGGTCGACCGCGCCGATCGTCCCGCCGGCGTCGCCGATCGCGCTCGCTACGCGGCCGAGCATCCCGGGCCGGTCCGCGATCTCGACGCGGATCGTGAGGCTGAACTGCGCGCTCGGGGTGCTGGACATGACGGACGGGTCCTTCGTCGGAGTAATCGGTGATTGCGGAGTATATTGCCGCTGGGCGGTCGGCGCATTCCGCATCGTGGAAACGATGGACGCGGACGGCGGGGACTCCGGGCCGCGCCGCAGAGCTTCGTAGAGTTCCACGCCGTGAGCATCGACGGCGCCGGTCACGACGAGCTGTTCCTGATCGACGGGAACTCGCTCGCCTATCGCGCGTTCTTCGCGCTGCCCGAATCGATCGCCACGTCGACCGGCTTCCCGACGAACGCGATCTTCGGATTCGCGTCGATGCTCGTGAAGATCCTCACCGAGCACGGGCCGAAGGCGACGATCGTCGTGTGGGACCGCGGCCATTCCGGGCGCAAGGAGGTCTACGCCGACTACAAGGCGCAGCGCTCCTCGCGGCCGGACCTGTTCAAGCAGCAGTGGCCGCACCTGGAGCCGTTGGTGGAGGCGTTCGGCTACGGCAACGTGTCGGTCGAGGGCTACGAGGCCGACGACGTGATCGCCTCGATCGCCGAGAAGGCGAAGGCGGCGAAGGTGCCGGTGACGATCGTGACCGGCGACCGCGACTCGTTCCAGCTCGTCGACGCCGGCGTCCACATCATGGCGACGGCGCGCGGCATCACCGAGACGAAGCTGTACGACCGCCAGGGCGTGATCGACCGCTACGGGATCCCGCCCGAGCTGGTGCCGGACTTCATCGGGCTCAAGGGCGACACGTCCGACAACATCCCCGGCGTCCCCGGCATCGGCGACAAGACGGCTGCGCAGCTTCTGCAGGAGTACGGCACGCTCGAGGGCGTCCTCGAGCACGCGTCCGAGATCAGAGCGACGAGACGGCGCGAGAACCTGATCGCCCACGCCGAGGACGCGCGCATCTCGAAGCAGCTGGCGACGATGGTGCGCGACGTCCCAGTCGACGTCGACCCGGTCGCGTTCGTCAGCGCCGAGCCCGACCGCTCGCGCCTGCGCGAGGTGTTCCGCGAGTTCGAGCTGCGCGATCCGCTGCGGCGGCTGGAGGAGGCGCTCGGGAGCGCGGAGGAGGCGGCGCCGCGGCCGGTCGCCGAGCAGGCGCTGGCGGTGCGGGTGCGGGGCGGGGCCATGCCCGCGGACGTCGCCGCGCTCGCGCCCGCGGAGGCGGAGGTCGCGTTGGCCGCCCGAGCCCCGGAGAAGCCGGAGGACGCGCTCTTCGGCGAGAGCGAGGCGTGGCGCTTCGGGGCGTTCGCCGGCGGCGCGGAGGCGCTCGCCGGCGAGTGCGGCGCGCCCGACGAGCTGGCCGCGGCGGCCGGGGAGCGGCCGGTGCTTGCGCATGACGGCAAGGCGCTGGGAACGGTCCCCGCGCGGCTCGCGCACGACACGCTGATCGCCGCCTACCTGCTCGATCCCGCCCGCCGCGCCTACGCGCTCGACGAGCTGTGCGAGGAGCGGGGGATCGGCGCGGCGGTCGACGACCCGGCGGCGGCGGACGCCGTGCTCGTCCACGCGCTGACGACCGCGCAGCGCCCGCAGCTCGAAGAGCGCGGCCTCGTGACGCTGCTGAACGAGGTCGAGCTGCCGCTCGTGCGCGTGCTGCGCGAGATGGAGCAGATCGGGTTGAAGCTCGACAAGGAGCGGCTCGCGGCGATCCGCACGCGCGTGAACGACGAGGTGCGCGCGCTCGAACGCGAGATCTGGGACCTGTGCGGCACCGAGTTCATGATCGGCTCGCCGCAGCAGCTCGCCGAGGTGCTGTTCGTCAAGCTGGAGCTGTCGAGAAAGAGACGCGGCAAGACCGGCTACTCGACCGACGCGCGCGTGCTCCAGGCGATCCGCCACGAGCATGCGGTGATCGAGAGAATCGAGCGCTGGCGCGAGCTGACGAAGCTGGAGTCGACCTACCTCGCCGCGCTGCCCGCCTACGCCGACGTCCGCGATCGCATCCACACGACGTTCAGCCAGGTGGTCGCCGCGACCGGCCGGCTCTCCTCGAACGACCCGAACCTCCAGAACATCCCGATTCGCACCCCGCTCGGACGCGAGATCCGCGCCTGCTTCGTCGCCGAGCCGGGCAACGTGCTGCTCGCGATCGACTACTCCCAGGTCGAGCTGCGGATCCTCGCCCACATCGCCGGGGAGGAGGTGCTGAAGGAGATCTTCCGCCGCGGCGAGGATGTCCACACGGCAACGGCTGCAGCCATCCTCAACGTTCCACACGAGCGGCTCGACGCCGGCTCGCGCTCGAAGGCGAAGATGGTCAACTACGGGATCGTCTACGGGTTGTCGGCATTCGGCCTCTCCGACCGGCTCGGCATCTCGCGCGAGGAGGCGCAGGAGTTCATCGACCGCTACCTCGAAGGGTTCCCGGCCGTGCGCGCGTTCATCGCGCGCACGATCGAGCAGGCGACCGAGACCGGGCACGTGTGCACGCTGATGGGCCGGCGCCGCCAGATCCCCGAGCTGCGCGCGCGCAACCGCCAGGTGCGTCAGCTCGGCGAGCGGCTCGCCGTCAACACCGTGATCCAGGGGACCGCGGCGGACGTGATGAAGGTCGCGATGGTGCGCGCCGAGGCCGCGCTGCGCGACGCCGGCCTGGCGACGCGGCTCGTCTTGCAGATCCACGACGAGCTGCTGTTCGAGGGGCCGGCCGAGGAGGCGTCGCGTGCGCGCGATCTCGTCGTGCCGGAGATGGTCGGCGCCTTGGAGTTGGACCCGCCGCTGGCGGTGGACGCCGGAATCGGGCCGAACTGGCTGGAAGCGAAGTGAGCGCCTACCAGCGCGACCGCTCCGCGGCCGCGAGCGCCTGCGTGAGCGCGGCGTTCGTGTCGCGTGCCGCCTCTCTGGCGCCCTCGCGGATCGCCGCGCCCCCCGGCTCGCCGCCCGCGCGCGCGCGCCACCCGCCCGCGACCGACCGCGACGCCGCCGCAACGGCGCCCAGGCCGTCGTCGTCGAGGAAGCGCGCGAAGTCCTCCGGCCGGCCGCCCTGCGCCCCCAGGCCGGGCACGAGCAGGATCGCGCGCGGCATCAGCGCGCGCAGCGCCGGCGCCTCCTCCGGGTAGGTGAGGCCCGTGACGGCGCCGACGTCCGCATATCCCCGCGCGCCGACGCCGTCGGCGCCCAGCTCGTCCACCATCTGCGCGACGCGCTCGTAGACGGCGTCCTGCACCTCGCCCGACGCCGGGTTGCTGGTCCGCACGAGCACGAACAACCCCTTCCCGAACGTGCGTGCGACGTCGATCATCGGCTCCAGCGACTCGGGCCCGAGGTAGGGGCTGACGGTGACCGCGTCGGCGTCGTGCACCGGAAGCTCGACGTCCGCTCCAAGCCGCAGGCGGCCGAGCGCGGCCGTCGCGTACGCGGCCATCGTGTTGCCGATGTCGCCGCGCTTGGCGTCCTCGATCACGAGCAGCCCGGCCCCGCGCGCGTGCGCCTCGACGCGTTCGAGCGCCGCGACGCCCGCCGACCCGAGCGCCTCGAAGAACGCCGACTGCGGCTTGACTGCGGGCACCAGCTCGGCGACGCCGTCGATCACCGCCGTCGCGAACGCCTCGACCGCCTGCGCGGCGCCGGCGAGGTCAGTCACGCCGTCGAGCAGCTCCGGCGGCAGCTCGCGCAGGTCGGGATCGAGCCCGACGACGAGATGGCTGCGCGTCGCCTCGACGCGGTCGAGCAGGCGGTCGGCGAAGTGCGAAGCGGGGGGCATGCGGCGAGCGCCAGTCTACGATCCGGGCGTGACGAGCGGCCCTGCCAGCGCCCGCGAGCGGATCGCGCTCGTGACAGACGAGGGCAGCTTCGAGGAGTGGGACGCGGACGTCGTCTCCGACGACCCGCTCTCCTTCACCGACACGCGCCCGTACGTAGAGCGGCTCGCCGAGGCGCGTGGGGCGACGGGGTTACCGGAGGCGGTGCTGACCGGCCGCGCCACGCTCGACGGCCGGCCGCTCGTCGTGGTGGCCGGCGAGTTCGGTTTCCTCGGCGGCTCGATCGGCGTCGCGACCGCCGAGCGCGTCGCGCGTGCGTTCGAACGGGCGCTCGAAGCGCGGCTGCCGCTCGTCGCGCTCACCGCCTCCGGCGGCTCGCGCATGCAGGAGGGAACGCTGGCGGTCGTCGGGATGGCGAAGCTCGCTGCGGCGGCCGGGCGGCTGCGGGCCGCCGGGCTGCCGTACGTCGTCTGCCTCACGCACCCGACGACCGGCGGCGTGCTCGCGTCGTGGGGCTCGCTCGGGACCGTGACGTTCGCGCTGCCCCGCGCGCTCGTCGGCTTCGCCGGCCCGCGCGTGGTGGAGTTGCTGACCGGGCGGCCCTTGTCCTCCCGCGTGCAGCGGAGCGAGACGCTGCTGGCGCACGGGCTCCTGGATGCCGTGATCGAGCCCGCCTCGCTCCGCGCCGCTGTGGGCCGCGTGCTGGCGGTCGCCGCGCCCGCGTGCTCCGCTCCGGCGGGCGTCGCGTCCGGGGCGGCCGCCGGGGGCAGCGAAGGGGAGGGAGCGCCTGCCGCCGCGCGCTCCGCTCCGGCCGGTCCGTCGCTCGCCGCCGGTGCCGCTCCCGCCGATCCCCCTCCCCTCGATGCCCACCCGTGCGCGCCCCGTTCGGCCAGCCCCGCCGGCACCGAGCGCCGCGACGCCTGGGCCTCGCTCCAGCACGTTCGCGACCGCCGCCGGCCCGGTGCGGGCGTGGTCCTCGACGCGGTCGCCGCCGACGTCACCGTGCTGCGCGGCGCGCGCGATGGCTATCCCGACGATCCCGCTTGTTTCGCGGCGCTTGCCCACGTGACCGGCGTCCCGGCGGTCGTGGTCGCCCAGCGCCGCCGCGGCGACGGCGCGCCGGCGGTGATGAACGCTTCCGGCTACCGCAAGGCGCGCCGCGCGATGGCGCTTGCGGCGGAGCTGCGTCTCCCGGTCGTGACGATCGTCGACACCCCCGGTGCGGAGCTGAGCGCGGACGCCGAGCACGGCGGACTCGCCGGCGAGATCGCCGGCTGCCTCGCGGACATGGCCACGTTGCCGGTCCCGACCGTCGCCGTGCTGCTCGGCGAGGGCGGCAGCGGCGGGGCGCTCGCGCTGCTGGGCGCCGACCGCGTCCTGGCTGCCGAGCACGCCTCGCTCGGCGTGATCGCGCCCGAGGGCGCCTCCGCGATCCTCTACCGCGACCTCGACCACGCGGCCGAGCTGGCCGCCACCCAGGGCGGCGCCTCCTGGCAGCTCCTCGACGCCGGCATCGCCGACGCGCTGATCCCCGAGCCCCAGCCGGCGCACGACGAGCCCGAGGCGTTCGTCGCGCGCGTCGCGGCCGGGGTCTCAGCCGCACTCTCGGAGACGAGCGTCGCCGACCCAGCCACCCGCCTCGCCGAGCGCCACCGCCGCTGGCGCTCGATCGGCGTCGCCTGAGAATCGGCACGTTCCGCGTCCCACGTGTTGCAGGTTCCCTGCAAATGTGGCCGGCATGCCCGAGCCCCGTCAATCGGTACGTCTCTATGACGTCGAACTTGCCGGGGCTCGACCGGACCGGGTGGTCGCGGCGCTGGCGGCGCGGCAGCACGGTGTGGTCGCTCGCAGGCAGTTGCTCGATGCCGGCCTGACGCGCGAGATGGTCCAGCGGCGGCTGGAGAACGGCCACCTCGTGCCACTCCACCGCGGCGTCTACGCGGTCGGCCATCGCCGGCTGCGCCGCGAGGGCTTCTGGCTCGCGGCAGTCCTCGCGGCCGGGCCCGGGGCGGTGCTGAGTCATCGCGAGGCGGCGGCGCTGCACGGGCTGCGACCGTCGGAGCGGTCGAGCGTGGACGTGACGGTGGCGGCGCGGCGGCGCGTGCCGGGGATCCATCTGCACTCGGTCGAACACCTCGACGCGGAGGACACCGCGGCGCTCGACGGGATCCCGGTGACGACCGTCGACCGCACGCTCGTGGATCTCGCGGCGATCGTCTCGCGCGACCAACTCCGCAAGGCGCTCGAGGAGGCCGAGCGCTCGCACCGTCTCGACGTGACCGCGATCGAGGCCGTCCTGGCGCGCACTCGCGGCCGGAACGGCCGCGGGCACCAGCGGATCAGGCGCGCGCTCCAAGAGCTGGCCTCCACCGGCACCACGGTGACGCGATCGGTCCTGGAGGAGCGGTTCGCAGCGCTCCTCGATGCCCACGGCTTGCCGCGACCCTCGGCGAATGCATGGACAGCCGGCATGGAGGTCGACGCCGTCTGGCCCACCGCCCGGCTCGCCGTGGAGCTGGACGGCTGGGACGGGCACAAGACGCGCGCCGCATTCCAGCGCGATCGCACGCGCTCCAACGACCTCCAGGCCGCCGGCTGGACGATCCTGCGCTTCACGCACGCGGACGTCGTGCACGGCGGCGCGGACACCGCCGCACGTATCGGCCGCGAGCTCGCTCAGGCGGCGACGGCGACCGGCTGAGCGCCCCCGCCGGAGGCGAAGCGGTCGCCGTGCGGGCCGCTGAGCGCGAACGACGGGTGCGCGACGTTGAGGTAGTGGCCGAACGACCAGTCGACGAACCGCTTCGCGGTCATCGCGCGCAGGCCAACGGCCAGAGCCCGGGGCCAAACCCGCGGGATCAGTCTCTGCACGCGCAGCATCGAGTCGAACGGGAACGCATGCCCGGCGCTGAAGGCGTGGTACTTCGACAGCGCGTCCTCGCGCGTCTGGCGGCCGTCCACGACCGCGCGCAGCTCGCGCCCGCACGCCAGCCCGAAGTACAGCGCCGTGCGGATCCCCTCCGCCGTCAGCGGCAGGCAGTGCCCGGCGGAGTCGCCGACCATGAAGATCCCGTCGTCGGTCGCCGGGCGCAGCTTGTGGGGAATCCAGTTGCCCTGGAATCTGATCGGGTCGCGCGACAGGTCCGAAGCCAGCCGCACGGTCGGGTCCTTCACGTGGAAGCGTGGATCGAACGAGCCGACGCCGACGCGCACCTCGCCGTCCGCCGGGAACGACCAGCCGTAGCCGGCCGGCACGTAGCCGCGGTCGATCCAGACCTCCAGGTCCGCGCCTTCCCCGCCCGGATGCACCTCCAGCCCCCGCGACAGCAAGGCGTCGGGCGGCTGCACGTTCTCGCCCAGCCCCAGGATCCGCCGCCACCCCAGCGCGTCCACCACCAGCGGCGCCGTGAGGTCGCCGCGGTCGGTGTGGACGACCTGACCCGTCCGCCCCTCGACCTTCGCGATGTCGAACTCGGCGTCGCCGCCCTGCTCGCGCAGCAGCGAGCAGAGCGTGCGGTAGTCGAACGTCGAGAACGTCCACGGCAGCCGGTAGCGGACCGTGACGCGCGGCGTGTGCATCACCAGCTCTCCGAACGTCTGCTGGTGGGCGCCCATCAGCCCCATGCTCTCCAGCCAGCCGGTGGGGATGCCGCACGCCGAGGTCTGCTTCTCGCCGATCTCGTAGCGGTCGACGATCAGCACGCGGGCGCCCGCGCCGGCCAGCTCGCGGGCGACGGCGAGCCCGGCGAACGAGGCGCCGCAGATCAGCACGTCGGCGTCGCGGTTGAGCGGGGTGCGCTCCGCGCCGCGCTTGGTCGCTCGCGTGGGCATGGGGGAGGCGGATGATACGGCGAGGCGCCGACCGGGAGGACAGGACGGCGCTCGGCCACTCCGCTAACCTCTTTCGGCTCACCCTGTCCCCGACCGGTACCCCTATGTCCATCTCAACCGACGCCCCCCCGACCGACGCCAAGGTCGTCGAGGGCTCCGACGGCCTCCTCCTGGAGATCGACGGCAAGATCGTCCCCAACTACGACGCGACGCTCCAGCCGTTCGAGGAAGGCGACGTCGTCACGGGCAAGGTCGTCCGCATCGACAAGGACGAGGTCCTCGTCGACATCGGCTACAAGTCCGAGGGCGTCATCCCCGCGAACGAGCTGTCGATCCGCAAGTCCGTCGACCCGAAGGACGAGGTCGAGATGGGCGAGGAGGTCGACGCGCTCGTCCTCACCAAGGAGGACCAGGACGGTCGCCTGATCCTCTCGAAGAAGCGCGCGCGCTTCGAGAAGGCCTGGCGCCGCATCGAAGCAGCCGCCGAGTCGGGCGAGCCGGTCGACGGGACCGTCATCGAGGTCGTCAAGGGCGGGCTCATCATCGACCTCGGGGTGCGCGGCTTCCTGCCCGCCTCGCTGGTCGACATCCGCCGCGTGCCGAACCTCGACGAGTACCTGAGCCAGACGATCGAGTGCAGAGTGATCGAGCTCAACCGCTCGCGCAACAACGTCGTGCTCTCGCGCCGCGCGGTGCTGGAGGAGCAGCGTAGGGAGGACCGCGAGCGCATCCTCGACCGCCTGCAGCCGGGCATGATCGTCGACGGCACGATCTCGAACATCGTCGACTTCGGCGCGTTCGTCGACCTCGACGGGATCGACGGCCTGATCCACATCTCCGAGCTGTCGTGGTCGCACGTGAACCACCCGAGCGAGATCCTCTCGATCGGCGACACGGTCAACGTGAAGGTGCTCGACATCGACCGCGACCGCCAGCGCATCTCGCTCGGCCTCAAGCAGACGCAGGAGGACCCGTGGCAGCGCGTGGTCGACACCTACAACGTCGGCGACGAGCTCGAGGGCAAGGTCACGAAGGTCGTCACGTTCGGCGCGTTCGTCGAGATCCTCGACGGCGTCGAGGGCCTCGTGCACATCTCCGAGCTGGCGCAGCACCACGTCGAGAACCCGCGCGAGATCATCCAGCCGGGCGACGACGTGAAGGTCAAGATCCTGGAGATCGACTCCGAGCGCCGCCGCCTGTCGCTCTCGATCAAGCGCGTCGAGGGCCAGGTGCTGCCGCTGCGCCAGCCGGAGGCCGCGGAGGACGAGGCGGCCGGCGACGAGTCCGACGGCGCCGGCCTCGACGACGTGCCGGAGCTCGGCCTCTCTGAGGACGTCTTCGCCGGCGGTGAGAGCGCGCCGGCCGAGGAGGCGGAGGCCGCCGCCGAGCCGGAGGCGAGCGCGGCGGTCGAGGAGCCCGCCGCGGTCGAGGAGCCCGCGACGGTCGACCAACCTGCCGCGGTCGAGGAGCCGGCCGCGCCCGAGGGCGATGGCGCCGCGCCCGCCGAGGCTGAGGCCGAGGCGGAGGCGGACACCGCCGCCGAGGACACGACACAGCAGGCGTAGGCGTCTGAGCGCCGCGCGCGTCCCGTTTGTCGGACTGACCGGCGGCATCGCCGCCGGCAAGTCCACGGCGCTCGCGGCGCTCGCGCGACTTGGCGCGGCGACGCTGTCGACCGACGCCGTCGTGCACGAGCTGCACCAGGCCGGCGAGGTGCGTGCGCTGCTGGTCGAGCGCTGGGGCGCCGAGGTCGCGCCCGGCGACGTCGTCGACCGTGCGGCGGTCGCGGCGCGCGTGTTCGCGGCGCCCGAGGAGCGCAGATGGCTCGAGGGCGTGCTGTGGCCGCGCGTGGCCGCTGTCGTCATCGCCTTCCGGGAGGAGGCGCAGGCGCAGGACCCGCCCCCGCCGGCGATCGTGATCGAGACGCCGCTGCTGTTCGAGGCGGGCATGGAGGGCGTCTACGACGCGACGATCGCGATCGTCGCGCCCGAAGCGCTGCGCGAGGAGCGGGCCGGTGCGCGAGGGCACGCCGCGGTCGCCGAACGGACCGCGCGCCAGCTCTCACAGGAGGAGAAGGCCGCGCGCGCGACGTATGCGGTCGTGAACGACGGCAGCGTCGAGCAGCTCGAGCAGCGCCTGTCTGACGTCCTTGCAAAGCTGAGAAGGTGAGCCCTCGCACCGCACAGGTCCAGGTCGCGCGCCGGCGCGCCAAGCGGGCGCGGGCGGCCCGGCGCCGCCGCCGGATCGGCAGCTCGCTGGCGTTCGCAGCGATCGTCGTGATCGGCGCGCTCATCCTGCGGCCGCTGTTCACGAGCGCCGTGCACAACCTGACTGAGCTGCCGCTCACGCACGCCGACGTGATCCGGCAGCAGGCCCAGGACAAGCACCTCGACCCGTCGCTGATCGCCGGGGTGATCTACGCCGAGTCGAAGTTCAACGACTCGACCTCGTCGGCAGGCGCGCTCGGCATGATGCAGCTGCTGCCGTCGACGGCGGACTTCATCGCGCAGAGAACCGGCGGCACGCGCTTCACGACGGCAGACCTCGCGACGCCCGACATCAACATCCGGTACGGGAGCTGGTACCTGCGGTACCTGCTCAACCGCTACGGCGGCGACGAGGTGCTCGCGCTCGCCGCCTACAACGGCGGGATGGGGAACGTCGACAGATGGGTCGCCGAAGCCGGCGCCCAGGGCCGCCGCCTCCAGGTCTCCGACATCCCGTTCCCCGAGACGCGCGCGTACGTGCAGCGGGTGCTCGACGCGCGGCGCGGGTACCGCCGCACGTACGCGGCTCAGCTTGGCTTGAACTGAGCGCTCGGCGCGCTACGGGATCTGCACCGGCACCGGGTCGGGCGCGCCGAGGTGCGAGCCGGCCGGCGCCTCGTAGAGCGCGCCGGGCTTGGCGCCCATCACGAGCAGGCGGATGCCGTCGGCGCCCGGGAGGACCTTGCGGTCGGTGCCGGCGGCGACGCGCACGACGTGGTCGGCGTCGAGCGGGTGACGCTCGCCGGCGATCTCGATCTCGCCGCCGCCGCGCAGCGCGATGAAGACCTCCTCCTGGCCGTCTCTCGCGTGGTCGTGCGTCGGGTAGTGCTCGAAGTTCGCCGGCATGTCGATGATCGCGATGCCGAACGAGCTGACGCCGAGCTCGGCGCGCACGCGCTTGAACGCTCCGCCGTACGCGCCCTCCATCTCGTCGATGCGCTTGATCGTGTAGTCCGCCATGAGCTGCCTCCCGCGGTCGCGAAGTGTGCGTGAGCGCTCAAACATACAGCCTGTATGTGGTGCGTGTGCCGCTTCAGTAGCCCGAGCCGCCCGAGCCGCTCGACGCGGCTTTCGTGATCGCCGTTCCACTCGGCGCCACCACGTACCAGTTCGCGCCGAACGCGTTGAGGCCCTGGCCGTTCGTCTGGCCCGCTTCGCTGTCGTTGGCGAAGTAGTAGAGCGGGTGGCCCGCATACGTGACCTGCATCGTGCCTTCGGCTCGCTTCGTCGTGCCGAGCATCGACGCGGTTGCGCTGCCGCTCGCCCTCGGCGCGGCTGCGGTCGTGACGGCCGGCCACTGTGCGAGGCATTCGCCGCTGCACGTGCTGTGCGGACCGGTGTCTCTCTGGAACAGGTAGACGGTTCTGCCGCCGGCGGTGAGGATCGTGCCGAGGCTCGTGCTCGACGTGCCGATCGTGGCGGTGCCGGACGACTGCCCGCTCGTGGTGCTCGCACCGCCGTTGGTGGTGGAGCCGCCGGACGAACCGGAGCCGGATCCGCAGCCGGCAAGCAGGGCGAGCGCCACCAGCAGGGCGATGGCGAGCGCGGGTAGACGGGTGGGCATGGGGGACCTCCTTCGATGCGCGGCGCCTCACATTCGAGGACGCCGTTCGGAGGCCGGTCCTTCCCCGAACGCCGGTTGCGCGCGACGGCTCCCCACAGCCGCCGCGCACCCCCACGAACCGGCCCCCGTCGGAGGTCTTGTCAGTAACCGCCGCCGCTCGAGCTGGACGTCGTCTTCGCCTCTCCGGACATGTGCTCGTGGGCCTCGACCTTCTTCCCGTTGGATCCGAGCACGTACCACTCGGCGCCGAAGCCGTCGATGCCCTGGCCGTAGGTGTCGCCGGCGTCGGCATCTCTGACGAAGTAGTAGAGCGGGTGGCCGCCGTAGACGACCTGCGTCGTGCCGTCGCTGCGCTTGCTCGTCGTCAGCAGCGCGGTCTGGATGCCGCCGCCGGCCTTCGGGGCACCGTCCGTCGTGACGGGCGGCCAGGCTCTCGCGCAGGCGCCGCTGCACGTGCTGGCGGTCGTCTTGTCGTTCTCGAACAGGTAGACGGTCTTGCCCTCGCCGTCGGCGAGGATCGTGCCGAGCTTGCTGCTCTTCACCTTGATCGTCTCGGGGCCGCCCTCGTCGCTGCTCGCGGTCGTGCTCGTCGTGGCAGCCGGCGTGCTCGGGGCGCCCGTGCTCGTCGATGCGCTGCTCTTGCTCTTGCTCGATCCGCAGCCGGCCAGCAGCGGCACGGCGATCAGCGCGGCGATGACGTACGCGAATGCGCGGTTGGTCACGGGGGCTCCTCTCAGTCGCTTGCGAACTGCCTCACATCGCAAAGACGCTCTCGTTCGCAGAACCTTCCCGACGAGCGCCTGCCGCGTCGCCGCCGGCCGCTACCCTCGAACGCGCAGATGCGCCCGTTCCAGCTCGACGCCGCCTACGCGCCCACCGCCGACCAGCCGAAGGCGATCGCCTCGCTCGCCGAGGGGATCGAGGCGGGCGAGCGCGCGATGACGCTGCTCGGCGCGACCGGCACCGGCAAGACGATGACGATGGCGGCGACGATCGAGGCGGTCC
>DATNAP010000003.1:0-2725 GCA_035572475.1 Conexibacter sp.
TGCTTGCGCTGCCGCTCGTCGGCGCCGCCGGCGCACTGCACCGCGAGATGGGGACGTTCGAGGAGAGCGGTGTCGAGCGGCGGTCCTGAGCCGCGCCCGCGCGCGCGTGCCCGCCCGCTCGCGCATCCCCCGGCCGGCGACCGGCCGAGCGCCCGCACGGCGAGCGGTCTGCCGCGACGCGTCGCCGCCGACGCCGCGCTCGCGCTCGGCTTCCTGACGATCGTCCCCGTCCCCGCCGTCGATCCCGGGCCCGGCGGGATCGGCCGCGCGGCCGCCTGGTTCCCGCTCGTCGGCGCGGTCGTCGGCGCGCTCGCGGCCGGCGTGCGCGCGGCGCTCCAGCCGGCGCTCGGCGCGCTGCCCGCCACCGTGCTCGCGGTCGGCGCGCTCGTCGCCGTCACCGGAGCGCTGCACCAGGACGGGCTCGCCGACACCGCCGACGGTCTCGGCGCGCGCGGCGGCGGCCCGGAGCGGCGCCTCGCCGCGATGCGCGACTCGGCGATCGGCGCCTACGGCGTCCTGGCGCTGGTCGGGTGGGCGCTGCTGCTCGTCAGCACGCTCGCCGAGCTGTCGACCGCGCACGCCGTCGCGGCGCTCGTCACCGCGGCCGCCGTCGGGCGCTGGGCCGCCCTCCTGCACGCCGTCGCGGCACCGCCGGCGCGACCCGACGGACTCGGCGCGAGCTTCGACGTCGGACGCTGGCGGCTCGGCTTCGCCACCGCCGCCGCGGCCGCACTGGCGCTGATCCTCTGCGGGATCGCTGCCGGTCTGGCCAGCCTCGCCGGCGGTGTGGCGACGCCGGCGCTCATGACCCTCTTCGCGCGCCGCACGCTCAGCGGCCGCACGGGCGACACGCTCGGCGCGACGGTCGCGCTGACCGAGCTGGCGATCTGCGTCGCGCTGGCCGCGGCGTGGCAGCCGAGCTGACACCCCAAGCGCCGCGCCGAACGGCGCCTCACGCCCGCGCCGCGCGCGCGTCGCGCAGCGTCTCCCGCCGGCGCTCCGCGAGGATCCGCTCGACCTGCACGCGGCAGCCGCCGCAGCCGGTCGTCGCGCCCGTGGTCTGCGCGACGGCCGCGACGCGCTCGAGCCCGCCGGCGACGATCGCCTGCTCGATCTGCTCGCGCGTGACCGCCGCGCACGAGCACACGATCCCGCTCGCGACGGGCGCCTCCGCCCCGCCCACGACGGTCGGTTCGAGCAGCTCCGGCGGTGCCGGGCGGCCGTCCTCGATCAGCCGCCGCAGCTGCACCGCCTCGCCGAGATCGCCGAGCAGCACGGCGCCAACGAGCCGGTCCTCCGCCACGACGAGCTTGCGGTAGCGCCCGCGACGCGTGTCGAGGCTCAGCAGCTCCTCCTCGCCCTCGCGCGCCTGCGCGCGCCCGGCGCAGAAGAGGTCGACGCCCATCACCTTGAGCGTCGTCGCCGGCACCGCGCCGTGGAAAGCGGCCGGGCGGCGCGACATGACCGCGGCGGCGACCTTCGTCTGGCGCAACAGCGGCGCCCACAGCCCGTAGACGACGCCGCGGTGCTCGGCGCACTCGCCGACCGCCCACGCGCGCGCGTCGCTCGTGCGCAGCTCGTCGTCCACCACGATTCCCCGCCCAACCTCGATCCCGGCCCGGCGCGCGACCTCGACGTCCGGGACGATCCCGGTGGCGACGATCACCAGCTCGGCGTCGAGCGCGCGCCCGTCGTCGAGCCGGACCGCTTCGACCGCGCCATTGCCGGCCAACTCGCTGGTACGCGCGGCGAGCAGCACCTCGATCCCCAGCTCGCGCACCCGCCGCGCGAGCAGGCCGGCGCCGAGCGGGTCGAGCTGCTGCTCCATCAGGTGCTCGGCGAGGTGGACCACGGTCACGTGCAGGCCGCGCGCCTGCAGACCGCGCGCGGCCTCCAGCCCGAGCAGGCCGCCGCCGATCACGACCGCGCGGCGGCGGCGGTCGTCGAGCGCGGCGAGGATGCGCGCGACGTCGCGCAGCGAGCGGAACGGGTGCACGCCGGCCCGGTCGAGGCCGGGGATCGGGGGCAGCGCAGGCCGCGAGCCGGTCGCGAGCACGACGCGGTCGTACGCGACGAAGCTGCCGTCCGACAGCTCCGCGCAGCCGTCGGTCAGGCCGAGATCCGTCACCTGGACGGCGCTGCGCAGCTCGACCCCGCGCGCAGCGAACCACGTCGCGTCGCGCAGCACGAGATCGGCCGCACGCGCCTCGCCGGCGAGCGCCGCCGAGAGACGGATACGGTCGTACGGCAAGCTCGGCTCGGCGCCAACGATCGTCACCGTCCCGCTGGCCGCGCCGTGCGCCAGCAGCTCCTCCACGACGGCCAGGCCGGCCATGCCGCCGCCGACGACGAGCGTGCGCGGCTGCGGCGCAACGCGCCGTGAGGACGTGCGCGCCCGCTCCACCCGCACCGCGGTCGCCTTCAGCTCCGCCTGGCGGGAGACCGGGTCGAGCGCCGGGCTCGTCACCTCGTTGAGCGGCGTCTCACCCGCGGCGAGGTGCAGCGCGCCCCAGTGGAACGGCGCAAACGCGACGCCCTCCGGGAGCGTCTCGACGACCCGCGCGGTCGCGCTCGCGCTCCCGCGGCGCGAGACGAGCCGGACCGGCTCGCCGTCGCGCACGCCCGCGCGCGCCGCGTCGCCGGGGTGCAGCTCGACGAACGGGCGCGTGTCGCGGCCGAGCAGCTCGGGCGACTTGGCCGTGCGCGTCATCGTGTGCCACTGGCC
>DATNAP010000004.1:0-20787 GCA_035572475.1 Conexibacter sp.
GGGCGGTCATCGTCCTCGGCGACGACGCGGACCACGGCCTCGTGGCCGAGCTGGCGGAGCTCGCCCCCGATGCCGCGTCGGCCGGCGCCGACGAGCTGCGCGGCGCCGCGATCCTCGACCCGGATCCGTCGCCGCGCTTCATCCACCCGCTCGTGCGCACGGCGCTGGACGCCGACCTGCCCGCCGGCGAGCGCGCGGCGGCGCACGCCCGCGCGGCGGAGCTGCTGCGAGCACGCGGCGCGAGCGCTCAGCAGCTCGCGGCGCACCTCGTCGCGACGGAGGCGCGCGGCGAGCGGACGACGGTCGAGACGCTGCGAGAGGCGGGCAGAGAGGCACTCGGTCGCGGCGCGCCGCGCTCCGCGATCGCCTACCTGATGCGCGCGCTGCGCGAGCCGGCACCGGACGATCTGCGGCCGCGGATCCTCAACCGGCTCGTCACCGCCGGCATCCGCGCGCCCGACCCCGAGCTGTTCGTGGCCATCCTGCCCGAGGTGCTGGAGGAGATGGAGCGGGATCCCGTCCTGCGCGTCCGCTGGGCCGGGAAGGTGTGCATCTGGATGATCCTCAGCGGCCGCGCAGCCGACGCGGCGCCGCTGCTGGAGCGTGCGATCGCGACGGCCGACGAGCAGGGCGACGCCGTGGGCGCCTTCCGCCTGGAGGCGCAGCTGAACTTCCTCGCGCAGCGCTCGCTGCCCGCGGCGCGCGCACGGCTGCTGCCCTACGTCGACCGGATCGATCCCGACAGCGCGGACGGGCGACTCGTCGCCGCCCTCGCGGCGGAGTGGCACGCGTTCGACGGCACCGCGGCCGATGCGATCGAGGCGGCGCGGCGGGCGCTCGCCCACGACGGCCGCATCTTCGTCGAGCAGGCGGAGTTCTTCTCGCCCGGCCGCCCCGTGCTCGCGCTGATCCACGCCGACCAGCTGGACGAGGCGCAGCGCGCCGCCGACCAGGCGCTCGCGTACGCGCGAGCGCGCGGTGCGACGTCGGAGCTGGTGGCCGCCCTGTGGATGAACGGCGGCGTCGCGTGGGCGCGCGGCGACCTCCCGGGCGCCGAGGCGGACGCTCGCCAGGCGCTCGAGCTCGTCCGCCTCAGCCGGCTGTGGATCGGCGAGGCGGTGCTGCGGGCGGTGCTCGCGAGCCTGCTCGTGCTGCGCGGAGAGCTCGATGCCGCCGATGCCGAGATCGAGGCGACCGGCATCACCGGGCCGGTCGCGGACGGCTTCGTGTTCGCGCTCGTGCTGGCCGCGCGCGGCCAGCTGCGCTTCGCGCAGGGCCGGCTGGAGGAGGCCGTCGCCGATCTGCTGGAGCTGGATCGCCGCTCGAAGGGATGGGGCCTGATCGGCGCACCCGCGGCCCCCGCGCGCATCAGCGCGGCCCGTGCGCTCGCCGCGATCGGCGAGCGCGAGCGTGCGCGGGCGAAGGCAGAGGTGGCGCTCGCGCACGCGCGGCGGTGGGGCGCTCCCAGCCTGTTGTCGAAGGCGTTGCGCACGCTCGCGATGACCGGCGACGACGCCGAGTGCGTCGCCGCCCTCGAGGAGGCGGTCGCCGTGCTCGACGGCTCGCCGGTCCGGCTCGCGCAGGCGGAGGCGCTCACGGACCTCGGCGCCGCGTTGCGCCGCATCGGTCGCCGCACGGACGCCCGCGCGCCGCTGCACCAGGGGCTCGAGCTCGCGCGCCGCTGCGGCGCCACGGGGCTCGCGAAGCGCGCGTTCGACGAGCTTGCCGCGACGGGCGAGAAGGTCCGTCGGTGGACCCCGATCGGCATCGAGTCGCTGACACCGAGCGAACGCCGGGTGGCGGAGATGGCGGCGAGCGGGCTGACGAACCGGCAGATCGCGCAGACGTTGTTCCTGACCGTCAAGACGATCGAGACGCATCTGGCGGCGGTGTACGACAAGCTCGGCATCCGCTCGCGCCGGGACCTGCCGGACGCGCTGCACGCCTCGCGCGAGCGGCCGCTCTCGACCGTCCGCTGAGGCTCAGCGCTTCGCCGCGAGCGCGATCCCGTCGCCGACGGGCGTGATCGTCGCGACGAGCTGCGGGTGGGCGAGCAGGCGCTCGTTGAACGCACGGGCGGTGGCGATCTGCTGCTCGCTCCAGTGGCCGTCGCCGCGGTTCTCGGCGACCGTGCCCGACATCAGCACGTTGTCGACGGCGACGAGGCCGCCGGGCCGCAGCAGCGGCACGACGAGCACGAGGTAGTCCTCGTACTCGGCCTTGACGCCGTCGATGAACGCGAGGTCGAACGGTCCCGCCAGCTCGGCGAGGCCGGCGCGCGCGTCCTGGAGGCGCAGGTCGGCGCGGGCAGCAAGGCCGTCGCGGTCGAGGTAGGTCTGCGCCGCGGCGTGCCGTTCGGGGTCGATCTCGAACGAGACCAGCTCGCCGCCGGCCGGCAGCGCCCGCGCGAGGTGCAGCGTCGAGACGCCGATCGCGGTGCCGACCTCGACGACGCGCCGCGCCCCGATCGCGCGCGCGAGCACGTGCAGCAGCGCACCGCTCTGCGCATCGAGGATCGGGATCCGCTCGCGCGCGCCGTGCGCCTGCATCTCGGCGAGCAGCGGATCGGACGGCGGCCGCGTCGCGTCGAGGTAGTCGCGGACGGCGGGCGTGACGATCATGCGCCGAGCCTAGCGCGCACTCGCCGCCGGCCTCCCCAGGGGGGCGAACCCGGCTCCGATTTGCCTCCGGTCGCCATGACCGCACTTGCACACCGCGATGACCATGCTATCGTGACCATGGTCATGCAACATATCTCAGCCAGCCAGTTCAAAGCCCATTGTCTCTCCCTGCTTGACGACATCGCCCTCACCGGCGAGGAGATCGTCGTCACGAAGCGGGGGCGGCCGGTCGCGCGCCTCGTCGCCGTCGACGAGCCGCAGCCGCTCGCCGGCTCGGTGACGTTCCAGGTCTCCGACGTCGAGCTGCTCGCGCCGCTCGACGTCGCGTGGGACGCGCAGTCGTGATCGTCCTCGACACGCACGCGTGGCTGTGGTGGCTCGCCGATCCGGCGCGCCTCTCCCCGGCCGCGCGTGCGGCGATCGACGAGGCGGATGCGATCGGCGTCTCCGCAATCAGCGCCTGGGAGGTCGCGATGCTCGTCCAGAAGGGGCGCATCTCGCTCGACCGCGACGTCGCGGTGTGGGTGAGACAGGCGCTCGGCCACGCGCGTGTACGTCAGCACCCACTCACCGCCGATCTGGCGGTTGCCGCCGGACAGCTCGGCGCACGCGGGTTCGCGGGCGACCCGGCCGACCGCTTCATTTATGCGACCGCTGAAGCGTCGCGCGCCCGTCTCGTCACGCGCGACGAGCGAATCCGCGACTTCGACGCGCGGGCCACGCTCTGGTGAGCGCGGCGTGCGAGCGAGACCTCAGCCGCCGATCGGCGCGCGTGGGTTGGCGCCCCAGAAGAGCTGGGTGCCGAGCATGCCGATGATGTGGACGTAGACGATGTTCAGCACCATCGACTTCGCCGTCGCGGTGCCGACGCCCACGGGTCCGCCGCGCGCCGTGTAGCCGTAGTAGCAGCCGACGCACACGATCCCGGTCGCCATGAAGGCGCCCTTCAGCAGGCTGTAGAGCAGGTCGGTCGGATTCTGGAACGCCCAGAAGATCAGGTCGTAGCCGCCCGGCGAGACCTCGTGGATCTGGATCACGACCGCGAGGTAGGAGGCGATGAACGCCGCCGCGACGCCGCCGATGTAGACGAACGGCAGCACGAGCCACGAGGCGAGCAGGCGCGTTCCGCACAGGAACGTCATCGAGCTGATGCCCATCACCTCAAGCGCGTCGATCTCCTCGGTGATCCGCATCGAGCCGATCTCCGCGACGATCCCGGTCCCCACCTTCGCGGCCATCATGTAGCCGAACGCGTAGGGGACGAGCTCGCGCAGGTCGCACCACGCCGTGAACACGCCCGCGTACGCCGGCGTGCCGGCCGCGCGCGTGAAGTAGGCGCCCTCGATCCCGCACTCCAGGCCGATGATGAAGACGAGGCCCCAGATGACGATCGTCGAGGAGAGGATCAGCAGCCCGGACTGCCGCAGCACCTCTCCGAAGAAGCGGAAGACGCGGCCGCCGTACACCTCGCGGAAGCACTCCGCGGTGAAGCGGGCGATGTCGCCGAAGCTCTCGACCCAGCCGCGTGGAACCGCCAACCAGCTCACGGGGCCGGAGTGTAGACCTGCGCGACGCCGGTTGCGCCAGCTCGTGCGCCCGCCCGCCGGCTGCGCTGGCGGGCCTGCGATCATCCAGTGCATGGCAGACCTCGAACGTCGTTCACCCTCCCCCCTCTCGCGTCGCCGGCGCGAACAGCGCGCCTACCGCCTCGTCCTCGCCACCGTCACCCTCGGCGTGATCGCCGTCGTCGGGATCGTGCTCGCGATCGCGGGCGTGATCGGCGGCGGCATCCCGTTCCTCGCAGCCGTGCTGGCGGCCGTCTGCGGGCTGCTGCTGCGGCGCACGCTCAGCGGGCGCTGACGCGGGCACCGCGCAGATAGCCGACCACCAGCGCGACGATCCCGGC
Source organism: Conexibacter sp. (assembly GCA_035572475.1). Lineage (GTDB taxonomy): Bacteria > Actinomycetota > Thermoleophilia > Solirubrobacterales > Solirubrobacteraceae > Conexibacter. Next base: position 4,528 of record DATNAP010000004.1, read on the forward strand.
GAACGCGAAGCAGAGCGCGCCAAGGCCCCAGCCGCCCGCCACGTCGGAGAACCAGTGGACGCGCAGATAGATGCGTGTGAGCCCGACGACGAGCGCGATCGCGATACCCGCCGCCACGAGGCCGGCGCGCGCGCCGAGTCGCGGGACCGCGTGCCGCAGCGCCGCCGCGACGGCGACCCAGGAGATCGAGTACGCCGCGTGCGCGGACGGATAGGAGGACCCCGCCGCGGCGACGAGCCGGTCCAGCGGCCGCGGCCGACCGACCGCGCCCTTGGTGACGTGGACGGCGATCACCGTCAGGACGAGCCCGCCGAGCAGCGCGAGTCCCTCGCGGCGGTGGCGCCGCCACAGCAGCACGGCCGCCGCCGCGATGAGCGCCCCGCCGGCGACCGGCAGCGTGCCGAGCAGCGTCAGGACCTTCGCGACGTGCGTGAGCCACGGGGCTTCGAGCGCGAGCGCCCACCGCTCGCCGCGCCGGTCGCCCGCCGTCAGCTTCGTCACGGGGTCCAGCACGATCAGGTAGCCGACGAAGACGAAGCTGCCGACCGCCGCGACCGCCAGCAGCGTCGTCAGCTCCAGCCCCAGCTGCCCCGGCGTGAGGCGCTCCCACGCGAACCGCGCCGGCCTGGCCAGCCGGACGGCCGCCGCACGACCGCCACGCACCGCGCCGCCGAGCACGGGCGTGCGCTCGTGCGCGGCGAGCCATGCGCCGAGGCGCCGGCGGTTCTGCGCATCGCGCAGCCAGCGCACTACAGCGACGATCGCGACCACCAGCACGATCGCGGCGCCGAGCGCGAGCGCGCCCTGCTTCGCGACCGCGAGCACCTTGTCGAGCGAGCGCCAGAAGACGAAGCCGAGGAGCGCGTACAGCGTCACCATCGCGCCCGCGGCGAGCACGTCGTACGGCAGGAAACGGCGCAGCGGCATGCCGGAGGAGCCGGCGAGGAACGGCGAGACCGCGCGCACGAGCCCGACCCAGCGCCCGAGGAAGACTGCCTTGCCGCCGTGGCGGTCGTAGAAGCGCTCGACGTGCTCGATCCGCTGCTCGGTGATCTGCACCTTCGGGCCATGGCGCACGAGGAAGTCGCGCCCGAGCCGGCGACCGAGGCCGAAGCTGACGAGGTCCCCCGCGACGGCCGCGAACCAGGCGATCGCGATCAGCAGGATCACGTCGATCTTCCCCTGGCCGGCGACGAAGCCGCCGACCACGATCGCCGTCTCGCCCGGGACGAGCAGGCCGACGAACGCCCCGCTCTCCAGGAAGCACAGCACGCCGACGAGCAGGTAGGTCCACGTTCCGAGCGTCGAGCCGACGTGCTTGAGCAGCGTGTCGAGGCTCGGCGGGTGGACGAGCCCGAGCCCGTAAACGACCATCCCCGCGACCGCGATCGCGCCGCCGACCAGCAGCGTCGGCTCGAGCCGGCGTCGCCGCCAGATCAGGTACGCCAGCAGCAGCGCCGCCGCGGCGAGCCAGACGGGTCTCATTCCTCGACTGCGGTCCGCACGTAGCGCCCGAGCCGGCGCGCGAACGCCTTCGGCGACTCGGCGTAGACGCGGCGGCCGAGCCGCCCGGCGCCGGCGCGCAACTCGTCGCTGCGGTGCGCGACAAGCGCGAGCAGCTCGGCGCGCTGAGCGTCGACGGCCGGGGTCAGCGGCGCGGCGTCGTCGGACAGGCGGGCGGCGAGCACGGCGAGGTCGTGGTCGTCCCCAAGCAGCTCGGTCAGCGCGTGCGCCTCCTCCGCCTGGGCGCCGAGCATGCCCGGCCACGCAGGCGCAAGCAGCCGCTGGTGGTACCAGAGGTCCTTCGCGCGCTTGCGCCAGGTGTGCAGGCGCTCCGGCGTCGGTTCCGCGCTCGCGGCCGCGAACGCCTCGCCGCCGCGAGCGAACGCGCGCGCAGCGCCGTCCAGCACATGCCTCCACGCGGCGTCGTCGAGCGGCCAGCGCTCGACGCGCTGCTCGGCGGCGCGCAGGGCTTCCAGGACGGCGTCGAAGACGGGGACCGCGGGCGCGTCGGCGCCGGCGTCCGTACCACGCCCGCTGTCCGCCTCGGCCGCGAGCGCCGCGCGCAGCTGCTCGAACGTCTCGGCCGGCAAACGGCCGGCGGCGTGCTCGGCGAGCATCTCCGCCGTCTGCACGATCACGTCGGCGTCGCGCGTTCCCGACAGCGCGAGGCCGATCTCGCGCAGCGCGTCGTTCTCGCGCCGATAGGCGCGCTTCCCGATCGCCGAGCGGGTGAGCCGCAGCAGCGCGCGCGTCTTCTTGATGTGCTTGCGCGCCTCGTGGACGGCGACGACCGGGTCCTCCTCGGCGCGCTCGAGCCGCTGCGCCGCGCCGGCGAGCTGCTCGCGCGCGCACGCGCGCACGCTGCTCGCCACGTCGTCGTCGATGCTCAGGCGATACGCCACCGCACGTGCAATGGTGCCCGATTTCGCAGCCCGCGCCTAGAAGACCACGGTGCGATTCTCGTGCACGAGCACGCGGTCCTCGAGATGGCGCTGGACCGCGCGCGCAAGCACGGTGCGCTCGACGTCGCGGCCGAGCCGCACCAGCGCGTCGAGGTCGTCGCGGTGGCTGACGCGCACCACGTCCTGCTCGATGATCGGGCCGGCGTCCAGTTCCTCGGTGACGTAGTGGGCGGTCGCGCCGATGATCTTCACACCGCGCTCGCTCGCGCGGCGATACGGGTCGGCGCCCGCGAACGCCGGCAGGAACGAGTGGTGGATGTTGACGATCGGCGCGCCGACGCAGGCGAGGAAGTCCCCCGAGAGGATCTGCATGTAGCGCGCGAGCACCAGCAGATCGAAGCGGCCGCCGCCCAGCAGGTCGAGCATCTCGGCCTCTGCCCGCGGCTTCGTGTCCGGCGTGACGGGCACGTGCGCGAACGGAACGCCGAAGCGCGCGGCGTCCGCCTCGACCACGCGATGGTTGGAGACGACGAGGCCGACGTCGGCGTCCAGCTCGCCGCTGCGCCAGCGCCACAGCAGGTCGAGCAGGCAGTGATCCTCGCGCGAGACGAGGATCGCCATGCGCTTGCGGTCGGTCGCGTAGGCGATCGACCAGTCCATCGCGAACGGCGCGGCGACCTGCTCGGCGAACGCGCGCTCCAGCTCCGCGCGGCCGATATCGAGACCGTCGAGGTGGAACGCCATCCGCATGAAGAACGTCCCGCCCTGCGGGTCGGTTGAATGCTGGTCGGCGTCGAGGATGTTCGCGCCGTGCTCGAACAGAAAGCGCGAGACGGCCGCCACGATCCCCGGCCGATCCGGACAGGAGATCAGCAGGCGGGCGACGTGCGACGTAGGCGCGTCCCGTCCGGCTGTCACTCCTCGTCCTCGAGCGCGGCCCGGTACCAGGCGCCGTCGCGTCGCCCGAGCGTGAGGCGGCTGGCGCGCGGCGGCGAGCCGCTCAACACCCTGAAGACCGCCAGGTCGTTGTCGGTGCCCGGCTCGTCGATCACCTGCACGAGCTCGAGCTCGGCGATCGGCGCGTCGGGACGGCGCTCTGCGAACGCGGCGCGAGCGGTCGCGTCGAGCGTCTCGGGCGCCCAGCCGCGGTCGGACGCGAGCGCCGCCGCGAGCTGGCGGTCGACCTCCCTCAGCCGCTCGCGCAGGCCGACCTCGCCGGCGCGGTTGCGGCGCGAGGCCATCGCGCCGCCGATGATCGCGAGCAGCAGCAGGGCGCCGAGGACGACCAGGACGACGACGAAGACGACGGTCATGTCTCGGGATCCTACGCGTGCGCCCGGAGCGGCTTCCTACAGCAGCACGTTGCGAGCGGCGAGGTGGGTGCCGACCTTGCGCTTGACGCGCTGGAGCGCGTTGTCGACGGTCTTCGTGTCGCAGCCGAGGCGCTTGCCGACGTCCTCATAGGAATGGCCGTCGAGGTAGAGGGAGAGCACGCGCGACTCGAGCTCCGACAGCACGGTCGAGAGGCACGCGACGAGCGCCTGCAGCTCTTCGGAGCTGATCACCTGGTTGACGGGATCGTGGACGCTCGGGCCCGGAATCACCTCGTCGAGCGTCGGCTCGCCCTCAGCGGCGGCGCTCGACGGCGAGGAGGAGAACGACAGGTACTGGTTCAGCGGCGTGTGCTTGTTGCGCGTGGCCGTCTTCACGGCCGTGATGATCTGGCGCGTGATGCACAGCTCCGCGAAGTTGCGGAAGCTCGACTCGCGGTCGGTGCGGTAGTCGCGGATCGCCTTGTAGAGACCGACGAGCCCCTCCTGGATGAGGTCGTCGCTGTCGCCGCCGGCGAGGAAGTACGAGGACGCCTTGAGGCGGACGAAGCCGTAGTAGCGGCGCACGAGGCGGTCGTACGCGTCGGGGTTGCCCTGCTTGGCGAGAGCGATGAGAAACCCATCATCAACCTGAAGCTGAGAATGAGAATTCTGGGAGATTCGAGCCACGAGCATGTCCTTTCGAGGGCCGCGGAGACCGCGAGCCATCGCTCCGTGACGCTTTACCTCCCCAGGCGCCGCACCGATTCGTTCGGATGGGCCCTCAACCTCAGGTCCACCCTTATGAAGGCGGCAGAATGCCAAGTTATGAATCCCCTGTCAAGAGGGATGTGCAAATCCTCGTGCAGCGGCAGGATCAGGCGCCGGCGTTGCGCTGACGCGTGATCTCGTAGAGGATCGCGGCCGCCGCTGCGCTCACGTTCAGCGAGCCAATCTTGCCGCGCAGCGGCAGCGCAATCAGCTCGTCGCACGATCTCGCCACGCGCGGGCGCAGCCCGCTCCCCTCCGAGCCCATCACGAGCACGACCCTGCCGCGGTAGTCGGGCTGCGCGTAGCCGGTGCGGGCGTCGCCGTCGGCGCCGTAGGACCAGGCGCCGGCTCTGCGGGCGTCGAGCAGGAAGTCGGCGAGGTTGCGCACCCGCGCGATCGCGAGATGCTCGACCGCGCCGGCCGACGCCTTGCACACCGCCGGGGTGACCTCGGCGCTGCGGCGCTCGGGTATCACGACGCCGCTCGCGCCGGCACACTCGGCCGTGCGGCAGATCGCGCCGAGGTTCTGCGGGTCCTGGATCTCGTCGAGCGCGACGATCAGCGCGTCGTCCTGCGCGAGCAGCGCGTCGGCGTCGGCGTAGCGGTACTCCGAGACCTCCGCGCAGATTCCCTGGTGGTCGGGCGAGCCGCTGCGGCGCTCGACCTCCTCGGCGGCAACCACGCGCACCGCCGCGTCGCGCAGCCACGGCTCGCGCGCCGCCCGCTCCATCGCCCACACCTGCGTGACGGCGCGCGGCCCGCGCAGCGCCTCGTGGACGGCGTTGCGGCCGTAGAGGATCACGACGCGCGCGGGACGAGTGTCGCGCCGTCGGCGCCGTCGCGGACCTCCCAGCCGAGCGCGGCGAGCACGTCTCGCAGGCGGTCCGCCTCGGCGAAGTCCTTGGCGGCGCGAGCCGCCTGGCGGCGGTCGAGCAGCGCCCGCGCCTCCGCGTCCGGCCCGCCGGACGCCGCGTCGGCGTCGAGCAGGTGCTCCAGCGCCAGCACACCGAGCATCTCGCGCAGGTCCGCGTCGCCCACCTGCTCGCCGGCCTCGCTGCGCCGGTTCGCCTCGCGCACCCACTCGAACACGACGGCGAGCGCTCTCGGCGTGTTGAAGTCGTCGGCGAGCGCGTCGAAGAACGCCGCGCACAGCGGCGCCAGCTCGGCCGGCGAGGCGCCGGCGACGAGCCGGCGGCCGGCGTCGCGAATCCGTTCGACGGATCGCGCCGCCTCGCTCAAGCGCTCCTCCGAGTAGGCGATCGGCTGGCGGTAGTGGCCGGCGCAGAAGTAGAGGATCAGCGCGTCGCGGCCGTGCGCCGCGAGCGCCTCGTGCAGCAGGAAGATGTTGCCGACCGACTTCGCCATCTTCTCGCCCTCGAGCCGCACCATCCCGTTGTGCATCCACAGGCGCGTGAGCGGCGCCCCGCGCGCGGCCGCCGTCTGCGCCGCCTCGTTCTCGTGGTGGGGGAAGACGAGGTCCGAACCGCCGCCGTGGATGTCGAAGCCGACGCCCAGCAGCGTCTCCGCCATCGCCGAGCACTCGATGTGCCAGCCGGGTCGGCCCCGGCCCCATGGCGCGTCCCAGGCGGTGTCCTCCCCCTCCTTCTGCGCCTTCCACAGCGCGAAGTCGAGCGGGTCGCGCTTCAGTTTCGCCCCCTCGATTCCCTCGCCCTGGTCCATGTCGTCCACCTGCCGGTGCGACAGCTCCCCGTAGGCCGGATACGAGCGCACGTCGAAGTAGACGTCGCCGTCGGCGGCGTACGCGTGGCCGCGCTCGATCAGCGCGCCGATCAGCACGACGATCTCATCGATCGTCTCGCCCGCGAGCGGCTCGTGGTCTGGGCGGCCGAGCCCGAGCGCGTCGGTGTCGGCGACGTACGCGGCCGTCATCTCGCGCGCAAGCTCCGCGCTCGGCACCCCGGCGGCGCGCGCGGCGTCGTAGATCTTGTCGTTGACGTCGGTGACGTTGGCGACGAACGTCACCGCGTAGCCCTCGTGCTCCAGGAAGCGCTTGAGCAGCGAGAAGACGACGAACGGCCGCGCGTTGCCGACGTGGATGCGCGCATAGACGGTCGGCCCGCACGCGTACATCGACACGCGCCCCGGGTCGCGCGGCTCCAGCGGCCGAAGCCGCCCGCTTCTCGTGTCGTGGAGCTGGATCTGGCGCACGAGGCGCACCCTACCGAGCCGCGCTCAGGCTGCGACGCCGGGCAGGTCCACAGTGACGATGGCGAGCGCGGCGGCGCCCTCGACGCGGCCGACGAAGCCCATGCCCTCGCCGCGCGTGGCCTTCACGTTCACACGGCCCGGATCGAGCGCGAGGACGTCGGCGAGGTTCGCGCGCATCGCCGGCTTGTGGTCGAGCAGCTTCGGCCGCTCCAGCATCACCGTCGCGTCGACGTTCACGACTGCCGCGCCGCGCTCGGCGAGCAGCGCGTCGACGTGGCGCAGCAGCTCCAGCGAATCCGCATTCTTCCAACGCTCGTCGGTGTCGGGAAAGTGCTCCCCGACGTCGCCGGCACCGATCGCGCCGAGCAGCGCGTCGATGACCGCGTGCGTGAGCACGTCGGCGTCCGAGTGACCGGCGAGCCCCAGCTCGCTCTCGACGCGCACGCCGCCGAGGATCAGCGGCCGGCCCGGAACGAGTCTGTGGACGTCCCAGCCGATGCCGGTGGCGATCACCCGATCGGCTCCAGCCGCCGCTGGCGCTCGTCGAACACGCACAGCTCGCGCACGCCCTGCTCGGCGAGCCACGCGACCGTCGACTCGTACTCGAAGCCGACGTGTCTCGGGTAGTGGGCGTCGCTGTTGAGCACGACCGGGCAGCCGGCCTCCAGGCACATCGCGAGGAACGGCTCGGCCGGGTAGCGCTCGCCGACGGGCTTGCGCAGGCCCGCCGTGGACACCTCGATCGCGATCCCGCTCTCCGCGATCCCGTCGAGCGCCAGCTCGTAGAAGCGCCGCAGGTCGCCGTCGGGCCGCGGCCGGTCGGCGCCCCACACCTTCACCAGGTCCGGATGCGCGAGCAGGTCGAACAGGCCGCTGCGCGCCGCCTCGCCGAGCATCTCGAAGTAGCGCTTCCAGACCTTCTCGGGATCGACCGAGCGCGTCGACCAGATGTCCCAGTCGGGATGGTCGACCGCCTCCTCGCCGACGAAGTGGACGGAGCCGATCACGTAGTCCCACGGGCGCCCGTCGAGCAGGTTCGCCATGCGGTCCTCGCGGCCGGGCACGAAGTCGGCCTCGACGCCGACCTTCAGCCCCTGCTCTGCGACGAACTCGCAGTACGCGTCGAGATCGTCGACCGCGTTCTCGCGCCAGAACGGGTGCTGCCAGACGTCGAGCGCCTGCCGGAAGCGGTAGACGTGCTCGGACGCCCCCAACTCCCCGATCCCCGCCTGCTCGGCCGCCTCGCGATAGCGCGCGACGTTTCCGGCGGTGAAGTACTCGGAGGCGGGCGTGCCGTCGCCGTCGGGACGGAGGTGCACGTGATAGTCGGTGAGCATCAGGGGGAGCGTTCGGCGAGCAGCAGCTCGGCGAGCCGCAGGTCGGTCGGGGTCGTCACCTTCAGGTTGTCGGCCGGGGACTCTACGACGTGGACGCGACCGCCCGCCCGCTCGACGAGCCCGGCGTCGTCGGTTGCCGCGGCGAGCACGTCGTCCGGCTGGGCGAGCGCGCGCGCGAGCGCGGCGCGGCGGAAGACCTGCGGCGTCTGCACCGCCCACAGCGCGGAGCGGTCGAGCGTCTCCAGCACGCGACCGGCGTCGTCGGCGCGCTTCACGGTGTCCGTCACGCGCGCGGCCGCGACGACCGCGTCGGCGCCGGACGCGGCAAGCGCCGCGAGCGCCGCCTCGAACAGCGCCGGCGTCGCGAGCGGCCGCGCGGCGTCGTGCACGATCACCGGCTCCTCGTCGGGAAGCGCGCCGGCCGCCTCCAGCGCCGCGCGCACCGAATGCGAGCGTCCTGCGCCGCCCGTCACGCCGATCGTCCCCTCCGGCGCGCGGACGCCCGGCGGCAGCGCGACGACGATCCGCTCGACGGGCGCCACGCTTCGCAGCGCGTCAAGGCTCCACTCCAGCATCGGGCGGCCTGCCAGCACGACGAACGCCTTGGGCCCGTCGGCGCCAAGGCGTTCGCCACGACCGGCGGCCACGAGCAGCGCGACCGGCATCTCTTTCTCGTCAGACCGTCCGGCGGCTACTTCGCGGCGACCGCCACCTTGCCGTTGGCGGAGGTGGCGAGCAGCTCGTCGAGGTGCTCCTCGGCCTCCTCCTCGCCCATCTCCAGCGCGTACATCAGCTCCGAGGCGAGGATCTTCTTCGCCCGCGTGAACATCTGCTTCTCGCCAGTCGACAGGCCCTTCTCCGCCTCTCGGATGGCGAGGTTCCGCACGACCTCTGCGAGCTCGTAGATGTCGCCCGTCTTGATCTTGTCGCGGTTGTGCTTGAAGCGACGGTTCCAGTTCTTCGGCATGTCCGAGCACTCGTCCTGGAGCACGCCGAGCACTCTCTTCACGGTCTCCTCGTCGATCACGCGCCGCAGCCCTGCTATCGCCGCGTTCTCGGTCGGGACCATGACGGTCATGTCGTTGTGGAGGATCTTGATCGTGAGGTACTCGCGCACCTCGCCGAGCACGTCCTTCTGCTCCTTCTTGAGAACCTTGCCGGCCCCATGGTGGGGGTAGACGACGTTGTCGCCGATCTCGAAGTCGATGTGCTCGACCTCGACGACGGTGGCCTCGAGGTCCTCCAGCTGCTCTTCGGTCAATTCGGTGATGGTGGCCTCCTTCTCAAGCGGGCCCGCCCTGCGCCCCCGATGGTCAGGTCTGCAAGTAGCGGTCCACGAGGTTGATCTCCTGCTGCCGGCGAAGGCCCTCGCGGATGTCCTTCGCCCGGATCTCGCCGACGCCCTCGACGGTCTCCAGCTCCCCGTCGCCGGCGGCGAGCAGCTCTTCCAGCCCGCCGAACTCCTCGACGATGCGCTGCACGACGAGGCGCGGCAGCCGCGGAATGCGGCCGAGGATGCGGTAGCCGCGCGGCGAGATCGGGAAGTCGAGCGTGTTGACCTTGCGGTCGTAGCCGAGCAGCTCCGACAGGCGCCCGAAGTCGAGCAGGTCCTGGTGCGGCAGGCGCACGAGCTGGTCGAACGCGTCGGCGAAGCGCTCGTCGTCGTCCTCGGCGAGGTAGTCGCGCACGAGCGCGGCCTTGTCGCTTGCGACGCCGACCATCGTCTCGTCGAGCTGCATCTCGATCAGGCGCCCCTCGGTGCCGAGCTCGACGATGTAGCGCTCGATCTCGACGCCCATGCGCGTGACGAGCTCGGCGCGCTGGAGGACGGTGAGGACGTCGTGCAGCGTCGTGCCGCCCTCGAACTCGAGCGCGGTCAGACGCGTCGAGACCTGGTCGAGGCGGCTGCGGTACTTGTCGAGCGTCGCCAGCGCCTGGTTGGCCTTCGCGAGCACGACCGGGATGTCCTCGAGGATGTACTTCGCGCCGTCGACGTAGAGCGAGACGACCTCGCGGCGCTGCGAGATCGCGATCACGAGCGCCTCGGTCTGCTTGGAGATGCGCTCGGCGGTGCGGTGGCGGGTGCCGGTCTCGAGCGTGAGGATCGTCGGATCCGGCGTGAGCTGGACGTTCGCCCAGATGATCTTCGTCGCGTTGGCGCTCAGCACGAGCGCCCCGTCCATCTTCGCGAGCTGGTAGAGGAAGGCGGGCGTGTAGTCGATGTCGAGCTTGAGCCCGCCCGAGAAGAGGAACGCGAGGTCGTCCGCGTCGCCGACGACGATCAGGCCGCCGGTGCGGGCATGGACGATGTTGTCGATCCCTTCCCGCAGCGCCGTGCCGGGCGCGACCATCTCGAGCGCCTTCACGAGCCGGGGCTCTTGGCGAGACTCGAGCTCGTCTTTGAGCTCTTCCCCGGTACGTGGCGCCATACCGACCCCATTCTACCGGGTTTGCCTGGGTTTTTCGCGATCGCGCAGGACTTCGTCAGCGCAGCGCGACGGCGCGTCCGCGTTCGGCGGAACGCTCGCGTTCAACGCGCAGCGCGCGCAACGCGGCGCGCAGCGTTCCCACCTCCGGCGTGACGACCGTCGTCAGCCCGAACTTGCGCGACTCGGCGATGCGCCGGTCGGCGTGCGCGACCGTGCGCAGCTCGCCGGTCAGGCCGAGCTCGCCGAAGCAGGCGAGCGGCGGCGGCTCGGCGGTGCGGTCGGGATCGGGTCCCGCGCTGCCCGTCAACGCCACCCCGCGCGCGGCGCTCGCGACCGCCAACGCGATCGCGAGGTCCGCGCCCGGCTCGTCCACGCGCACGCCGCCGACGACGTTGACGAACACGTCCGAGGTCCCGACGCCGACGCCGCCGTGACGCGCGAGCACCGCGAGCACGAGCGCAAGGCGGTTGCGGTCAATCCCGGACACGACCCGGCGCGGGATCTCCAGGTCCGACTCCGCCACGAGCGCCTGCACCTCGACGAGCAGCGGGCGCGAGCCCTCCATCGCCGCGAGCACGACCGAGCCGGGCGCGCGCGTCGCCTCGCCGACGAAGCGCGCCGAGGCGTCGAGCACCTCCACGAGGCCGTCCTGGCGCATCTCGAACACGCCCGCCTCGCTCGTGGAGCCGAAGCGGTTCTTGAGCGCGCGCAGCGTTCGGTACGTGCGCTCGCGCTCGCCCTCGAACTGCAGGACGCAGTCGACGAGGTGCTCCAGCACGCGCGGACCGGCGAGCGCCCCCTCCTTCGTCACGTGCCCGACGAGCAGGACGGCGATCGCGTGCGTCTTCGCGACGCGCATGATCTCCCCAGCGACCTCGCGCACCTGTCCGACCGAGCCGGGCGCTCCGCTGAGCCCTGCACTGTGCAGCGTCTGCACCGAGTCCACGACGCACACGTCCGGCCGCTCCCGCTCCAGCGTCGCCAGCACAGCGGCTAGATCGGTCTCCGCGATCGTCGGGATCCGCAGCGCATGCGCAGCCGAGCCGAGCCGCTCCGCCCGCAGCTTGATCTGCGCCGCCGACTCCTCGGCGGAGACATAGAGCGTCCGGCGTCCGGCTGCGGCGAGGTTCGCGAGCGCCATCGTCGTCAGCGTCGACTTGCCGATCCCCGGCGAGCCACCGATCAGCACGAGCGATCCCGGCACGACGCCGCCCCCAAGGACCCGATCCAGCTCCCCGATGCCGGTCGAGAGCCGCGCGACCGCCTCGGCCTGCACCTCACCGAGCGCGACCGGCTTGAGCGCTTCGCCGCCGCCACCCCCACCCCGCCGGCCTCTCGCCTCTGGCCGCGCAACCGCCTCCTCCACGAGCGTGTTCCACGCACGGCAACCGGGGCACTGCCCCGCCCAGCGTGGGGTCTCGTGCCCGCACTCGGAGCAGACGTGTATCGAGGTGGCGCGCGCCATGCGAGCCAGCGTACGAGGTCAGCCCGACGCGTCGGCGCGCGCGACGGCCGCTGCCCGAACGCACGACGAAAAGCCCGTCTCCCGATGCGCCTTGTCACAGAACGGCTTCGTGCGCGAGCGCCCGCAACGGCACAGCACCAGCGGTCGCGCAGCGTCGTAGGCGATCTCGTTTCCCTCCGCGTCGATCAGCCGCACCGCGCCGGTGACCTTGTACGGCCCGTCGTCACGCACTCTGATCTCGACCGGGTCGTCCACGCCGGGGACCGTAGCCGTTTCGGGCGCGTGCACGCAGGGAACCGCAGCCCCATGCCCCGCGCCCGCTCGATCCGCCGGGCGGTCCTCATCGCGGTTTTCGCCGCGCTCGCGGCAACGCTGGCGGCGTGCGGCGGCGGCTCGTCGGGCTCCAACAGCGCGACGGGCGCCATGACCGCGGACGGCGGCGGCAGCAGCGCGCTCGATCTCCAGCGCACCATGGTGCAGGTCATCGGGAAGGTCTCCCCCTCCGTCGTGAACATCGAGACCTCGCAAGGGCAGGGATCGGGCATCGTCTTCGACACGCGCAGCGACATCGTCACGAACGCCCACGTCGTCGCCGGCGAGACGCGCTTCCGCGTCACGACGGCGAGCGGCCACAACTCCACCGGGACCCTCCTCGGCACGTTCGCACGGGAGGACCTCGCCGTCGTCCGCGCTCCGGGCGTCGACGTCGCGCCGGCGAGCTTCGGCAGATCGGCGCAGCTCCAGGTCGGCGACATCGTGCTCGCTATCGGCAATCCGCTCGGCCTGCACAGCAGCGTGACGGACGGCATCGTCAGCGCGCTCGGGCGCGATGTGCAGGAGTCGAGCGGCATCGTTCTGCCGGATGCGATCCAGACGAGCGCCCCGATCAACCCGGGCAACAGCGGCGGGGCGCTGGTGGACCTCGCCGGCCGCGTCGTCGGCATCCCCACGCTTGCGGCGACCTCGCCCCGGCTCGGCGGTCAGGCCGTCGGGATCGGCTTCGCGATCCCGAGCGACACGGCCGACCACATCGCCCGGCAACTCATCGAGCACGGTCGCGCGACGGGGGCGACCACGACGGCCGCCCCCGCGGCGATCACTGGTTGAGTAGTACCAGGGCCTGGGCAGGTTCGATCTGGAACGTGCCTTCGACCTTGATGTTGAGCGGGCACGGCATCGTGCCGAATAGCTGCAGGCTCAGCGGAACGAACTGGTTCCTCTGGATTATTAGCCTATCGAGCCTGTTGACCCCTTCGCCCGTGTCGAAGCCCACCGGGCCCGAGTATAGGCAGCCTATGGTGTTGAGGGGCATTACGACTTCTCTGTAGCGGATTAGTATCCGCAACGGATTGGCGATGAATAGTATCGACGTTATGTTCGGTAGCATGCCCCTGAACGACTGGTACAGCTTGGGTGTGTTCATCCCTAGCTGGAGTATCACGGCTTCGACCGCGACGATGCCGTTGCCGCCGACGCAGCCTTCGGCTATGCCTTCTCTGATGACCGCACCGGCCTGCCCGACGACCTTTTCTATGCGCGGCGCCCAAGTCTCCCTGTAGGCGACGTTGCACGTTATGACGACGCCGTTGCTGTCCGTTATGACCATCGGCCTGCCCGGAAGTGTGAATTTGACCACTTCACCTGCCGGCGCCACGCCTATCGCCCTGCTCGCCAACGCTGCGGACGGAACCGCCGCGAGACATACGACAGCCGCGAGCGCGAGCAGCGCTGCACGCTTGCCCATGCTATTCCCCCTGACGTTTGAGGCTGCGAACCCCGATTCGCAGCCGGTACGCAACCAGTGTAATAGCGCTGACCATTTCTGTAAAGCACGCCGGGGCGCCCATTTGGGCGCCCCGGCGGTGAAAGGAACTGCGCTCGGCGGTGTTACTCGGCGGGCGCTTCGGGCTGGGCGCCGCCGTCGTCGGCGGGCTCGTCGTCGCCTGCGCCCTTCGCCCCGACGCCGACCGGCGTCTTCGGCGCGACGATCTCGATCGAGACCTCGCGGTCGTCGCCCTCGGGCGCTCTGTCGACCATCACGGTCGCGCCCGGGATCAGCTCGCTACGCAGCACGAAGTCGGCGAGCGGGTCCTCGATGTAGCGCTGGATCGCCCGGCGCAGCGGACGGGCGCCCATCGCCGGATCCCAGCCCTTCTCGACGAGCAGGTCCTTCGCCTCCTCCGTCAGCTCCAGCTGCAGCTCGCGGTCTGCGAGCGACTCGCGGATCCGCCGCAGCAGCAGCTCGACGATCTGCTTGATCTCGTCCTTCGCCAGCTTGTGGAAGACGATCACGTCGTCGATGCGGTTGAGGAACTCGGGCCGGAAGACCTTTCTCAGCTCGCCCATGATCCGGTTCTTCATGTCGTCGTACGTGATGCCGGTCTCGTCCTCCGAGACGGCGAAGCCGAGCGGCGTGTTGCGCGCGATCTCGCTCGCGCCGATGTTCGACGTCATGATCACGATTGCGTGGCGGAAGTCGACGGTGCGTCCCTGCGCGTCGGTCAGCCGCCCGTCCTCGAGGATCTGCAGCAGGATGTTGAAGACGTCCGGGTGCGCCTTCTCGATCTCGTCGAGCAGGAGCACGCTGTACGGCTTGCGCCGCACGGCCTCGGTGAGCTGACCGCCCTCGTCGTAGCCGATGTAGCCCGGAGGCGAGCCGACGAGCCGCGAGACGGCGTGCTTCTCCATGTACTCGGACATGTCGATGCGCACCATCGCGTCCTCGTCGCCGAACAGGAACTCGGCGAGCGTGCGCGCCAGCTCGGTCTTCCCGACGCCCGAGGGGCCGAGGAAGATGAACGAGCCGGTCGGGCGCTTGGGGTCCTTCAGGCCCGCGCGCGAGCGGCGGATCGCCTTCGAGATGACCTCGACCGCGGCGTGCTGGCCGATGACGCGCTTGTGCAGCTCCTCCTCCATGCGCATCAGCTTCGCCGTCTCGGCCTCGGTCAGCTTGAAGACCGGGATCCCCGTCCACATCGAGACGATGTCCGCGATCTCCTCCTCGCCGATCGAGGGGCGGTCGCCGGACTCGCCAGACTCCCACGCCTCCTCGAGGTCGCGCTTTCTCTGCGTGAGCTGGCGCTCCTGGTCGCGCAGGTTCGCGGCCTTCTCGAACTCCTGCGCCTCGATCGCGGACTCCTTCGCGCGGCGCGTCTCCTCGATCTCGTCCTCCAGCTCGCGGTACACGGGCGGCGACGTCATCGACTTGATGCGCATGCGCGAGGCGGCCTCGTCGATCAGGTCGATCGCCTTGTCGGGCAGGAAGCGGTCGGAGATGTAGCGGTCGGCGAGATCGGCAGCCGCGGTCAGTGCCTCGTCGGTGATCGTCACCTTGTGGTGCTGCTCGTAGCGGTCGCGCAGGCCGCGCAGGATCTGCACGGTCTCGTCGGTCGACGGCTGGTCGACGCGGATCTGCTGGAAGCGGCGCTCCAGCGCGGAGTCGCGCTCGAGGTACTTGCGGTACTCGTCGAGCGTCGTCGCGCCGATCGTCTGCAGCTCGCCGCGCGCCAGCGCCGGCTTGAGGATCGAGGCCGCGTCGATCGCGCCCTCGGCCGCGCCCGCGCCGACGAGGTTGTGCAGCTCGTCGATGAACAGGATGATGTCGCCGCGCTGGGTGATCTCCTTCATCACCTTCTTGAGGCGCTCCTCGAACTCGCCGCGGTACTTGGAGCCCGCGACCAGGGCGGCCAGATCCAGCGTGTAGATCTGCTTGCCCTTCAGCAGCTCGGGGACGTCGGCGTTGGTGATGCGCTGGGCCAGGCCCTCGACGACGGCGGTCTTCCCGACGCCGGGCTCGCCGACCAGGACCGGGTTGTTCTTGGTCCGGCGCGAGAGGATCTGCATGATCCGCTCGATCTCGGTCTCCCG
Source organism: Conexibacter sp. (assembly GCA_035572475.1). GTDB lineage: Bacteria > Actinomycetota > Thermoleophilia > Solirubrobacterales > Solirubrobacteraceae > Conexibacter. The sequence goes on from DATNAP010000004.1 coordinate 20,281, forward strand.
GCCGACGACCGGGTCGAGCTTGGACTCGGCGGCCAGCTTGGTCAGGTTGCGGCCGAACTGGTCGAGCAGCTTGGAAGACTTCTTGCCCTCGGCGCCCTGTGCGCCGGCACCGGCGGCGCCGGAAGCCCCACCGCCGCGCTGGCGGCTGCCGGGCCCGGACAGCATCCGAATCACCTCGTTGCGAATCTTCTCGGAATCTGCGTCGAAATCGAGCAGGATCCGGGCGGCCACGCCCTCGTTCTCACGCACCAGGCCGAGCAGGATGTGCTCGGTGCCGATGTAGTTGTGGCCCAGGCTCAGCGCCTCACGCAGCGCGAGCTCCAGGACCTTCTTGGCCCGCGGCGTGAACGGGATCTGCCCGGAGGTGACCTCCTCGCCCGATCCGACGATCCGGACGACCTGAGCGCGCACGCGCTCGACCGTGATGTCCAGCGACTCGAGTACGCGCGCCGCAAGACCCTCCTCCTCACGCAGCAGACCGAGAAGGATGTGCTCGGTACCGATGTA
>DATNAP010000005.1:0-3595 GCA_035572475.1 Conexibacter sp.
GCGCAAGTTCAGCTACATGCGCTTCGAGCCCGAGGGCATGACGATGAACACGGAGATCCCGTTCGCGAAGTCGCTGCCCGACTACATCATGCGCTGGCTCGCCTCCCGCTTCCTCGACGAGGAGATCCAGGAGGAGCTGGGGATCATGACGCCGGCCGTGCGCGCGCGGAAGATGGCGCAGGAGGCCGCGATGTCGCTGGGCGGCGACACCGCCGGCCCGTCCGCGGCGGCGCCGAGCGCCGGCGGGGACGGCGGCAGCGCCGCGCCGACGTCCGCGCTGACGGACACCCCGCCCGTCGTCCCGGCGAAGATGGCCGGCCTCGACCTCGGCCCGGCGTGCAGCCAGTGCGGCGGGATGATGCAGCGCACCGGCTCCTGCTACACCTGCTCGAGCTGCGGCAACAACACCGGCTGCGGCTGATCCGCGTCGCTACGGCAGCTCGAGCCGCCCGTCGGTGAGCGCCTGCGCGACGTCGACGACGCGCAGGCGCTCGGCGCGCGCGTGGGTGCGCAGGCGCTCGAAGGCGGTGCGCTCGTCGACGCCGTGGCGCTCCATCAGGATGCCCTTCGCGCGCTCGATCGTCGCCCGACGTGCGAGCGCTCCCTCGAGCTGGTCGACCTTCGTCTCCAGCCGGGCGATCTCGGCGTGGCGGCGCAGCGCGAGCTCGATCGCGCTCTGCACCGCCTCCGGCGTCTCGGGCTTCGCCTGCGAGGCGATGCCGCGATCGGCCGCGCGCGCGATGAAGTCGGGATCGTCCGCCAGCGTGAGCGCGATCACCGGACCGGTCGCGTAAGCGCAGATCTCCTCGATCAATGCGAGTGCATGGTCGTCGTCGCGGTGCAGCACGACGATCGAGATGTCGGGATCGTCGCTCGCGACCTTCTCGGGGACGTCGGCGATGGCGATCGCATAGGCGCTGACGACGTGCCCCAGCTGGTGCAGCATCTCGGCGAGGGGGTCGAGCGCGCGGGCGTCCTCGTCGGCGACGAGCACGCGCAGGCCCTCCGCCGTCATGCGGTTCCCACCTGCAGTGACCCTGCGCAGCAGCGACGCGGCGCGCTACGATCGGAGACGTACCGGCGAGGTGGAGCGACGGTGCGGAAGCGGCGCCCCAGACCCCCGGCGCTCCAAGCGACTGACGCCGGGAGGTAGCTGGGATCGTGACCGACGACGTACGCAGCGAAGACGAGCGGGGACATCTGGGCTCGCCAGTGTATTCCCGCGATGCAAGCCCCAAAGCGCCCGCGCTCGGTGCGCAGCCGCCTACGCCGCTCGCCGGAGCGCCGGGACGGTCCCGCGCGGAGCGCGACGCGATGATCGAGCGCCACCTGGGCCTCGCGCGCCATCTCGCGCTGCGCTACAGCGACAGCGGCGAGCCGCTCGACGACCTCTTCCAGGTCGCGGCGCTCGGGCTCGTCAACGCCGTCGACCGCTTCGACGCCTCACGTGGGATCGCATTCACCACGTTCGCCGTCCCGACGATCCTCGGCGAGCTCAAGCGCCACTTCCGCGACCGCGGCTGGGCGATCCACGTCCCGCGCGACCTCAAGGACGCGTCGCTGCGCGTCAGACGCGCGATCGCCGAACACCGCGGCGAACGACCGCCGACGCCGGCCGATCTCGCGCAGGCGACCGGCCTCTCGCTCGAGGGCGTGCTCGAGGCGCTCGACGTCGCCGGCGTGCAGCGCGTCCTGTCGCTCGACGCGCCCGCCACCAGCGAGGAGGACGGCGGCGCCGCGCTCGTGGACCTGCTCGGCGACGACGACGCCGATCTCGCCCGCGCGGCGGACCGCACGCTGCTCGAGTCGCTGATGCGCCAGGTGACCCCGCGCGAGCGCGAGATCCTGCGACTGCGCTTCGTCGAGGACCTCACCCAGTCGCAGATCGGCGAGCGCATCGGCGTCTCGCAGATGCAGGTCTCGCGCATCCTGCGCGGCGCGCTGGCGCGGATGCGCGAGGCGGCGCGCGCCGGTGACGAGCCCACGGGCGCGAATCGGTAAGCGGCCCGTAAGGGCTGCGCCGCCGGGCCTCGCTACGCTCGGAGCAGCCCAACTTCCTCAAGGACGGTGAACGCAGAATGGCGACCAAGCCCAAGGTGACGAAGAGCGACGCCGAATGGCGCGACGAGCTGACCCCGGAGCAGTACGCGGTGCTGCGCGACAGAGCGACCGAGCGGCCGTTCACCGGCGAGTACGCGGACGAGAGAGCGCCGGGAACGTACCGCTGCGCCGGCTGCGGAGCGCCGCTGTTCGATGCGGCCACGAAGTTCGAGTCCGGCACCGGCTGGCCGAGCTTCACCACGCCGATGGACGACGACGCGGTCGACACCGAGCGCGACCGCAGCCTCTTCATGGAGCGCACCGAGGTGGTGTGCGCGAGCTGCGGCGGACATCTCGGCCACGTCTTCGACGACGGCCCGCGCGACAGAGGCGGGATGCGGTACTGCATCAACTCCTGTGCGCTGGACCTCGAGCGGCAGTCCTGACGCGCTTGGCGGGCGGGTCCTGACGGCTCCGGGTGCGCGCACCCCGGTCTTGCGACCGGGGCACGTGCATCCTCACCGCCACCCGCCCGATCAACGTCTCGCGGCTCTCGCTGCTGCTATAGTCGTTAGCAACGCTAACTAGCTGAGCTAACTACTATCTCTACGATCGCCTCACGATCCACGACCTCGTCCCCATCCGACCCCGAGCTGGCCGCGCGGCTGCGCATGGCGATCGTGCGCACGGCGCGGCGGCTGCGGCAGGAGTCGGATACGGGTGGAGAGACGTCGCCCACGCTGACGGCCGCGCTCGCGACGATCGAGCGGCGGGGGCCGCTGACGCCGAGCGCGCTGGCGGACTGCGAGCGCATCCGGCGCCCGACGGCGACGCGCGTCATCGCGCAGCTGGAGGCGCTGGGGCTCGTGACGCGCACGAGCGATCCGCACGACCGGCGCGTCGCCCACGTCGCGATCGCGCCCGCCGGCAGAGCGCTGCTCAAGCGCATCCGCTCGCGCAAGAACCAGTACCTGGCGCGGCGCCTGCGCGAGCTGACGCCGGACGAGCAGCGGACGCTCGCGGAGGCGGCGGCGCTGCTGGAGGGGCTCCTGGAAGCGCCGCCGAGCCCGCGACCGGCCGTCCGCGCGCGGGCCGGGCGCACGGCGTGACCGGCGCGTTGCGCCCCGCGCTGCGCTCGTTCTCGGTCCCCAACTACCGCCGCTACTTCTTCGGCCAGCTCGTCTCGCTCAGCGGCACCTGGATGCAGGTCGTCGCCGAGACATGGCTCGTGCTGTCGCTCACGCACAGCGGCGTCGCGGTCGGCGTCGGCGCGGCGCTCCAGTTCACGCCCATGCTGCTCGGCGGCGCGTGGGGCGGCCTGATCGCAGACCGCTTCGACAAGCGCAAGCTCCTGATTGTCACGCAGACCGCGATGGCGCTGCCGGCGCTCGCGCTGCTGACGCTCACCGCCACGCACGCGATCGCGCTGTGGATGCTCTACCTGCTGATCTTCGCGCGCGGCGCGGTGAACGCGGTCGACAACCCGGCGCGCCAGGCGTTCCTCGTCGAGCTGGTCGGGCCGGAGCGGCTCGTCAACGCGGTCAGCCTCGGCAGC
>DATNAP010000006.1:0-23364 GCA_035572475.1 Conexibacter sp.
CGCGCCCACCGCCGACCAGCCGAAGGCGATCGCCTCGCTCGCCGAGGGGATCGAGGCGGGCGAGCGCGCGATGACGCTGCTCGGCGCGACCGGCACCGGCAAGACGATGACGATGGCGGCGACGATCGAGGCGGTCCAGCGCCCCGCGCTGATCATCGCGCACAACAAGACGCTCGCCGCGCAGCTCTGCAACGAGTTCCGCACGTACTTCCCCAGCAACGCGGTCGAGTACTTCGTCTCCTACTACGACTACTACCAGCCGGAGGCGTACGTCCCCAGCCGCGACCTCTACATCGAGAAGGACTCGGCGATCAACCAGGAGATCGAGCGCCTGCGCCACGCCGCCACCGCCGCGCTGTTCGCGCGGCGCGACGTGATCGTCGTGGCCTCGGTGTCGAGCATCTACGGCCTCGGCTCGCCGGAGACGTACGACCGCAACGTCGTGATCCTCAAGCGCGGGGACTTCGTCGACCGCGACGCGCTGCTGCGCAAGCTCGTCTCGATCCAGTACACCCGCAACGACATCCTCCAGCGCGGCACGTTCCGCGTGCGCGGCGAGACGCTCGAGGTGTTCCCGGCGTACGCCGAGTCGGCCTACCGCGCGACGCTGTTCGGCGACGAGATCGAGGAGATCCAGCACTTCGACCCGCTCACCGGCGAGGTGCTGGAGGAGGAGGTCGAGCACGTTGGGATCTGGCCCGCGACGCACTACAACGTCGAGGAGGGGCGGATCGAGAACGCGGTCGCCGAGATCGGCCGCGAGCTGAACGAGCGCTGCGCCGAGCTGGAGAGAGCCGGCAAGCTGCTCGAGTCCCACCGCCTGCGCCAGCGCACGCAGTACGACATGGAGATGCTGCGCGAGATGGGCTTCTGCTCCGGCATCGAGAACTACTCGCGGATCCTCGATAACCGCAAGCCGGGCGAGCGACCCTACTGCCTGATCGACTACTTCCCGGAGGACTTCGTCTGCTTCATCGACGAGTCCCACCAGACGGTGCCGCAGATCGGCGGCATGTATGAGGGCGACCGCTCGCGCAAGCAGACGCTCGTCGACTACGGCTTCCGCCTGCCGAGCGCGCTCGACAACCGTCCGCAGAGATTCGACGAGTTCCTCTCGATCGCGCCGCAGCTCGTGCTCGTGAGCGCGACGCCCGGGGAGTGGGAGCGAACGCACTCGCCGCGGATCGTCGAGCAGATCGTCCGTCCGACCGGGATCGTCGACCCGGAGATCGACGTGCGCGAGACGAGAAACCAGATCGACGACCTGATGAACGAGATCCGCGAGCGGGTCGAGCGCGACGAGCGGACGCTGGTCACGACGCTCACGAAGAAGATGAGCGAGGACCTCACGGGCTACCTGCTGGAGATGGGCTTCAAGGTCCGCTACCTGCACTCCGAGGTCGACACGCTCGAGCGCATCCAGATCATCCGCGAGCTGCGGCTCGGCGACTACGACGTGCTCGTCGGCGTGAACCTGCTGCGCGAGGGGCTCGACCTGCCCGAGGTCTCCCTGGTGGCGATCCTCGACGCCGACAAGGAGGGCTTCCTGCGCGGGGAGACGTCGCTGATCCAGACGATCGGCCGCGCGGCGCGCAACGTCGGCGGCACGGTGCTGATGTACGCCGACAGAGAGACCCGCGCGATGCGCGCGGCGCTCGACGAGACCGACCGCCGCCGCGCGATCCAGCTCGCCTACAACGAGGAGCACGGCATCACGCCGGAGTCGATCGTCAAGGGCATATCGGACATCGCGGAGTTCCTGCAGGCGGAGTCGAAGGTGCCGCGCGGCCGGAGACGGCGGGTTCGGCTCGATGCCGGCAGAACGATGCAGCCGGCGGAGATCGAGAAGGCGATCGTGGAGTGCGAGGAGGAGATGCTCGCGGCGGCTGAGGAGCTGCGGTTCGAGTATGCGGCGAAGCTGCGGGATGAGATCAAGTCCTTGCGGCGGGAGCTGGACATTGCTTTGGCGGAGTCGCGGCGGGGGTCCGTTCCGGTGCCGCCTTCCGCCTAAGGTCCGGGCCGCTGCTGCGGGCGGGTCCTGTCGCGGCGCGAGGCGATTCCGCGAGCGGGGTCGCGGAATCGTCCTCCGCCGCGCCACCCGCCCGATCGGCGTGTACGGTGCTCGGCTGTGCATTCGGACGCCTCCGCCGTTCTCTCCTGGTACTTGGCTGTGCGGCGGGATCTGCCTTGGCGACGGACTGTTGATCCGTACCGGATCCTTGTCTCGGAGGTGATGCTGCAGCAGACGCAGGTGGTGCGGGTGGTGCCGTACTACGAGGCGTGGCTGGAGCGGTTTCCCTCCGAGGACGTGCTGGCTTCGGCGCCTGTCGCGGATGTGCTGCGGCTGTGGTCGGGGCTTGGCTATAACCGCCGTGCGCTGGCCTTGCAGGCGGCGTGCACGGCGGTGGTGTCTGGCGGCTGGCCACGGACGGTCGAGGGTCTGTTGGGGCTGCCGGGCGTGGGGCCGTATACGGCGGCGGCGGTCGCGTCGTTTGCGTTCGGCGTGCAGGCGGCGGCGGTCGACACGAACGTGCGGCGGGTGATCGAGCGGGTCGATCGGCGCCGGCGGCGGGTGCCGGAGCTGGCTCGGCGGGCTTTGGCGCTCTTGCCGCCCGGGCGCGCGGGGGACTGGAACCAGGCGCTGATGGAGCTGGGCGCGACCGTCTGCACGGCGCGGGCGCCGGCGTGCGAGGCGTGCCCGGTGGCGTCGTGCCGCTCGCGCAGGCGATCGCATGAGTGGGGTCCGCCCGTCGCTCGCCGCGCCGGCGTGCGCTTCCAAGACACCGACCGCTACGTGCGCGGGCGGATCGTCGCCGCGCTGGTGGCGGGGGAGATGGTCCCGGACGGGTTCGAGCCCGCGCGGCTCGAACGCGCGCTCGCCGGGCTCGCGCGCGACGGGCTCGTCGTGCGGGACGCGGCCGGCGTGCGGCTGCCGGGTTAGCTCGCCCGCAGGTACGCGAGCACCGCCAGCACGCGGCGGTGGTCGTCGTCGGTCGCGGGCAGGTCGAGCTTGGCGAAGACGTTCGAGATGTGCTTCTCGACCGCTCCCGGCGTGACGACCATCGCGCGCGCGATGGCCGCGTTCGTGCGGCCCTCCGCCATCAGCTCGAGCGTCTCGCGCTCGCGCGGCGTCAGCAGCTCCAGGCGCTCGCCGTCGCCTTCGGCGCCGCGCGTCTGCACGAGCTCGGCGACGACCTCGCGGTCGAGCGCCGTGCCGCCGTCCGCCACCCGCCGCACGGCCTCGACGAAGCCGCGCACGTCGCCGACGCGCTCCTTCAGCAGGTAGCCGACGCCGCCCTCGCCGCCGCGCAGCAGCTCGGCCGTGTAGACCGGCTCGACGTACTGCGAGAGGATCAGCACCGCGAGGCCGGGATGGCGCTCGCGCGCCGCGATCGCTGCGCGCACGCCCTCGTCGGTGAACGTCGGCGGCAGCCGCACGTCGACGATCGCGAGGTCGGGCTTGTGGCCGGCCACGATCCGCAGCAGGCCCTCGCCGTCCTCCGCCTCGGCGACGACCTCGATCTCCTGTTCGCGCAGCAGCGCGACGACCCCCGCGCGCAGCAGCGCGTGGTCCTCGGCGATCACGACGCGCATGGCAGCTCCGCGCGCACGACGGTGGGGCCGCCGGCCGGAGCGTCGATCGTGAGCGCGCCGTCGAGCGCCTCGACGCGCGCCCGCAGCCCGTCGATGCCCGAGCCGCTGGGATCGGCGCCGCCGGGACCGTCGTCGGCGACCTCCACGAGCAGCCGCTCGCCCAGCTCGCGCAGCGTCACGCGCGCACTCGCCCCGCGCGCGTGCTTGGCGACGTTCGTGAGCGCCTCCGCGACGACGAAGTAGGCCGCCGTCTCGACGACCGGCGGCAGCCGGCGCGGGATGCGCGCGTCGACCGTCACCTCCGCGGGCGAGCGCGTCGCGATCGCCTCGACGGCGGCCGCGAGGCCGCGGTCCGCCAGCACCGGCGGCGCGATCCCCCGCGCGAGGTCGCGCAGCTCGGCGATCGCCGCGCTCGCCTCCTCGCGCGCGTCGCGCAGCAGCTCCGCGACCTCTGGGCGGTCGTCCAGCCGCGCCTCGGCGCGCCCGAGCTGCATCGAGAGCGCCACCAGCCGCGCCTGCGCGCCGTCGTGGAGGTCGCGCTCGATCCGCCGCAGCTCCGCCGCCTGCACGTCCAGAGCGCCCCGGCGCGTGCGCGTCAGCACCGCGACGCGCTCGGCGAGCTGGCGCTCGCGCAGCGGCTCGTCGCGGTGGACGACGAGCGCGTGCAACGCGAGCGCGACTCCCAGCCCGAGCCACACCCAGATCGGCCAGAAGGTCCCGCCGCCGCCGAACAGCCACTCGAAGAACATGTTCGCGGCCAGCACCGCGCTGACCTCGGCGTGCAGCGCGAGCCGCCGCTGGGGACCGGGCGGGGCGTCGGCGAAGCGGACCCCGCAGACGAGCAGCGCGACCGCGGTCGCCACGCTGAGCCACACCCACGCCGGCCAGAAGGGGCCGCCGGTCGCGCCCCACGCGATCGTGCACGCGAGGCCGGCGATCCCCGCCAGCGCGAGCGCCAGCGAGACCGCGCGGCTGCCGCGGTCGGCCGGCGGCGACTGCACGGACTCGCTCATCACGCTCCCTCCCCGTCCGGCACGGTGGTCACGGCCGCATCATCCCACCGGCGCGAGGGGCGCGCCCGGCGCGTGCGCGGAGCGCGCACGCGCCAGCCGTGCTCGCTGAGCAGCGCCACCAGCGCCGGCAGCGCGACGCCGCGCACGATCGTCGCGTCGACCAGCACCGCTGCGGAGAGGCCGATCCCGAGCTCCTTGAACGAGATCAGCGACAGCGTCGCGAAGATCGCGAACACGGCGACCATCACGACCGCGGCGCTGGTGACCGCTCCGGCCGTCGCGGCGACGCCCTCGGCGGCGGCCTCGCGCGGCGGGCGGCCGGCGAGGCGCGCCTCGCGCATCCGCTCCAGCACCAGCACCGTGTAGTCCATCGAGAGCCCGAACAGCACGACGAACGCCAGCAGCGGCAGCCACGAGACGATGTGGCCGTTGGACTGGAAGCCGAGCGCGTGCTCCGCCCACGTGTGCTGGAAGACCGCCACGAGCACGCCGTAGGCGGCGCCGATCGACAGCAGGTTGAGCGCCATCACGCCGGCCGCCAGCTTGAGCGAGCGGAACGCCGCCAGCAGCAGCAGGAAGCCGAGCGCGAGCACGAACGCGATCACCTCAGGGGTCGCGACCGCGAGGCGGTGGCTGAAGTCGGCGTCGGCGGCGACTCCCCCGGTCACGAGCGCGCGGCCCTGCGCGCCCGGCACGTGCGTCGCCTGCGGGGCGATCTGCGTGCGCAATGCGGCGATCGTGCGCTTGCCGGCATCGATCCCGCGGTCGGGCAGCGGGACCGCGAGCAGCGCGGTGCGGCCGTCGCGTGCGACGGCAGGCGAGACGGACCCGCTGCCGTGCGTGACGTCCAGCGCGCGGCGTCCGAGCACGTCGAGCGCGGTGCGGGCGGTTGGCGTGCCGAGCTTGCTGCCGCGCACGACGAGCTGAGCGTCGTCGGGCGCGCCCGGGAACGACCGCTCGATCGCGCGCAGCGCGCGCGCCACCGGCAGGTCGTGCGGCAGGTCGGACGCGCCGAGGTTCTGCGTGCGCATCTGGAACGCCGGCACCGCGAGCGCTCCGAGTACGCACACGGCCACGACGAGGGCGGCGGCCGGACGGCGCGTGACGGCGCGGCTGAGCGCCGCCCACGGGCCGAGCCGGCGGCCGGCGGCGGCCTCGCGACGCGTGCGCCGGCGCTGCAGCGCGCGGTAGCCCGGGATCCGTCCGCGGTCGACGCGGTCGCCCATCAGCGCGAGCACGGCGGGCAGCACCGTCAGCGAGCCGAGCATCGCCACAAGCACGACGACGATCGTGCCGGCGCCCATCGAGACGAAGTCCGCGAGGCCGGTGATCAGCAGGCCGGCGAGCGCGATCGCCACCGTGATGCCGGAGACGAGGATCGCGCGGCCGACCGTCGCGGCGGTCGCGTCGAGCGCGGCGGTGGCCGATGCCGCTCCCCGGCGGCGCTCCTCGCGCTCGCGGCGGATGTAGAAGAGCGAGTAGTCGACGCCCACCGCGAGTCCGATCAGCACGACGAGCGGGCCGGTCGATTCGCTGGCCGGCGCGAGCTGCGAGACGAGGCCGAGCGCGCCGAGCGCGGCCGCGACCGACGTGATCCCGAGCAGCAGGGGCACGGCGGCGGCGGCGAGCGCGCCGAACGCGAGCCCGAGCACGACGAGCGTGATCGGGATCGACAGCAGCTCGCTGCGCTGCAGGTCGTGCTCGACGAGCTGCGTGCCGGCGCGGTCGCCGGACCCCGGCCCGGCCTCCTGCAGCGTCGTGCCGGGGTGGGCCCGCTGGACGGCTGCGACGGTGCGGAGCAGCGGCTCGACGCGGTCGGCGGCTCTGTCGAAGTCCCCGCGCAGCGTCGCCTGCACGAGCGCGACGCGGCCGTGCTCGCGCGTCAGGCCGGGCGTGTCGGAGGGCCCGTGGACGGCGCGCGCCTGCGGCAGCGCGCGCGCTCTCGCCGCGAGCGCGAGCGCGGCGGCCTGTGTGCGGGCGGCGTCGGCGGACCGCACGAGCACGCTCTCGACCGCCGGCTGCCGCAGTCCGGCGGCTGCGACGCGCGCGTCGGCGTGGGCGGACTCGCCGACCTCCGACTGGAGGTTGGTGAGCGAGTGGGTGCCGGCGAGCGAGCCGCCGGCGATGCAGGCGATCACGAACGCCAGCCACAGGCCGACGATCGTCTTGGGGCGGCGCTCGGCGATGCGTGCGGCGCTGCGCACGAGGCGGCCGATGGCGCCGGGGTTCCGGTGGCCGCGCGGGCGCGGCGAGGTGGTGGAAGGAGTCATGCCGGCACCGTCCCAGCGCGCGGCCGCGCCGTCGCTGGGGCTGCGTGGCGTCTCGCGGCGTGCGCGCCCCCGAGGCGATGGTGGGGTTCTCCCCACCATCCGGGCGGTAAGCTCGGCGGCGGTGCCGCTCGACCGCCGCAGCATCGAGAAGCGCGACTTCCCCGCCCGCCTGCGCGGCTACGACCGCGGCGCCGTGGACGCGCACCTGCGCTGGGTCGCCGACGAGCTGGAGGCGCGCGTCGGCTCGACCGCCGACGCCGCCGCCGAGCAGGTGCGCGCGGTGCTTGCCGCCGCCGAGCGGAGCGCCGCGGAGATCGTCGCGCGTGCGGAGACGGACGCGCAGCGGATCGGCAGCGTCGCGGGCCGCGCGGGCGAGGAGACGACCGCGCGCGTGAGCGCCGCCGCCGGCGAGGCGCTCGAGCGGATCGAGGCGCTGCGCGGCGAGCTGGCGGCGCTGCTGGAGGCGCTCGGCGAGGGGCCGCCGCCCGCCGACGACGCCGGCGCGCGCCTCGTCGCGCTCGAACTGGCGCTCAACGGGACCTCGCGCGAGCGGGCCGAGGACCTGCTGGCCGAGCAGTTCTCGCTCGGCGCGGAGCGCGCCGCGCTGCTCGACGACGTCTACGTGGCGGCCGGCCGCGCATAGCCGCGCCCGCCGCGCGCGCTAGCGTGCGCCGCGTGCCGACGACCGTCCGCGAGTCCGCCGCCCCGCAGCGCGAGGCGACCGCCGCCGCGCGGCTCGCGCTCGCCGCGATCGTCCTGCTGGCCGCCGCGCTGCGCTTCGCGACGCTGCGCACGCAGAGCGTCTGGTTCGACGAGGCGGCGACGTGGGACCTCGTCCGCCGGCCGTTCGGCGCGATGCTGCACGGCGTCGCGCACGGCGAGAGCACGCCGCCGCTGTTCTACGTGCTCGAGTGGGGCTGGACGCGCGTCTTCGGCGACGGCGAGGCGGGGCTGCGCTCGCTGCCGGCGCTCGCCGGGCTCTTGACGGTGCCGGTCGCGTACGCGATCGGGCGTCGAGCGGGGCAGGGGCGGGTCGCCGTCGGGCTGGCGGCGGCCGCGCTCGTCGCCGTCGACCCGCTGCTCGTGTGGTACTCGCAGGAGGCGCGCAGCTACGCGCTCGCGGTGCTGCTGAGCGCGCTCGCGCTGGCGTTCCTCATGCGAGCCCGGGACGACCCCCGGCCGCGCGTGCTCGCCGGCTGGGCGCTCGCCGCCGCGCTCGCGCTCGCGACGCACTACTTCACCTTGTTCGTGCTCGTACCGCAGGGCGCGTGGCTGCTGTGGCGCCACCCGCGCCGCCGGGCGGCGCTCGCCGCCGTCGGCGGGCTCGCCGCGGTCGGGCTGGCGCTGCTGCCGCTGCTGCTCGCGCAGTCGGGCAACCCGTACGACATCGCCGGCACGTCGCTCGTCGTGCGGCTCGTGCAGGTGCCGAAGCAGTTCCTGCTCGGCTACCGCGGCCCGCTCGCGCTGGGCCTCGGCGTACTCGGGGCGCTGCTCGTGCTCGCGGCGGCGTGGCTGCTGCTGCGCCGCACGCCGCCCGCGCCGCGCGGCCGTGCGCTGCTGCTCGCGGGGACCGGGGCCGCCGGCGTCGCGCTGCCGCTGCTCGCGGCGCTCGCGGGCGCCGACTACCTCAACGCGCGCAACGTGCTGCCGGCGCTCGTCCCGCTGCTGGCCGCGCTTGCGGTCGCGTGCGCCGACGCGCGCGAGCGGCCGAACCTGGGCGCGGCGGTGCTCGCCGGCCTGTGCGCGACCTCGCTGGCGATCGTCGTGGCGGTCAGCGCCGACGCGCAGTATCAGCGGCCCGACTGGCGCGGGTTGGCGCGCGCGCTCGGGCCCGGTCCCGCCGGCGGCGCCCGCGCGCTCGTCGTCGCGCCCGCGAACGGGGAGCTGGCGCTGCGCTACTACCGGCGAGGGATCCGCACGATGGGTCCCGCGGGCGCCGTCGTCCGCGAGGTCGACGCGATCGCCGTCGCCGGCTCGCGCGATCCCGGCAAGGCGCCCGAGCTGCCGGCGCTCGTCGGCACGACGCTCGCCGTCGGCGGGTTCGGGGCACCGGAGCGGAGCGCGACCTCGACGTACGAGGTGCTGCGCTACCGCGCCGTCGGCGCCGCGCCCGTCGACGTCGCGCCCGACCCGCTCGCCGCGGTGCGCTTCGGCACGGCGCCCCCGTCGGTCGACGTGCTGCCCGCCGGTCGCTGACCGCTCGAGAACCGTTCTCCATTGCGGGCGATGGGCTCCCGCTCTAGTTTTCAGAGCGAAAACGCATCCAAGCGGGAGGAGCTACATGCGGGACCGGATTCGTCTGACCGTGGCCTGCGGCCTCGTGCTCGCGGTCACCCTGGCCGCGACGGCAGGAGCCAGCCGGCTGATCACCGGAGGTCAGATCAAGAACGGCTCGATCGGCCTGGTCGACCTGAGCAAGAGCGCTCGCCGGGCGCTCAGCGGAAAGACGGGCCCTCAGGGTGCGACGGGACCGCAGGGTCCGTCGGGCCCAGCCGGCGCGAACTCCGTGCAGGTCGTCACCTCGCCCACGGTGACGCTCGCGTCGGGTGACGACAGCTACTCCGTCGCGCAGGCCGGCGGACCGTCGTTGGAGGCGGACTGCCCTGCCGGACAGGTCGCGGTCGGCACCGGCTTCAACGCCTCGGTCGGCACGGTCGGCTTCGTCGAGTCGTTCGGCACGCTCGTGGGCGGGTTCGTCTACAACGACTCGCCGATCACGATCGAGGTGACCGTGCAGGCGATGTGCATTCCGGGAACGGCCAGCGGGACGGTCGCCACGTCGCACCGCCAGGAACAGGACGCCTTCGCGCGCGCGGCAGCGCAAGCGGAGACGCGCTCGAACCGCTAGAGGCCCGGCCTCAGCGCCCCAGCTTCGCGACCGCGGCGGCGAGCTTCGCCGGGTCGCGCAGCGGGGGCCCGTGGCCGAAGCACACGAGCGCGGGCTCGAGCGCGGCGATGCGGCGGGCCGACTCGCGGTTGAGCGCCGCGTCGGGGCAGGTGAAGTCGAAGGGCGGGCGGATCGGGCCGCGCAGCGTGAACGGGTTGTAGCCCCACATCACGTCTCCGCACAGCAGCGTGCGGTCGGACTCGCGCCAGTAGGAGACGTGGCCCGGGGAGTGGCCCGGCGTGTCGAGGACGGTGAAGCCGGCGACCTCGTCGCCCTCGCGAAGGCGTCTGGCGACGGGATGCGCGCGCGGGCCGGGCACCATGCGGCCGCCCCGGGCGACCATCTTGCCCCGCTCGACCGCCTCCGCGTCGGCGTCGCCGCACCACAGGGGGATCTGCAGGCGCTCGCAGATCGCGTGACTCGCGCCGTAATGATCGAAGTGCGCGTGCGTGAGCGCGTGCGCGCGGATCTCGCGCCCGTCGAGCTGCTTGAGGATGCGGCCGCGGTCGATCCGCATGCCCGCGTCGATCAGCACGTCGCCGATCACGTAGACGTTGACCCCGTCGGTCGGGAAGCCCGAGAGATGCCAGACGCCGTCCGCAAGCTCCTGCACGCGCGGCAGCCTACTCGGGGTTCCCCGTGGCGCGCGCAGGTCCACCGTTCCTGCGCCGAATCGTCGCGAATGCGTCTGGAGTCGTTGCAGGGGCCGCGGCGAGCGTGCCGCGGGTGGGCAGACGGCAGCGGCACAGCGAGTTCGTGAGGCTCTCGCTCGAGGAGCTGGAGCGCATGGCGAGGGACAAGTCGCAGTCGAGAGCGGAGCGTCTCAAGCTCGTGGCGGAGCTGAAGTTCTGGAAGGCGAGGAACAGACAGAAGAGGTCGAAATGAGCAGCAGCGCCATCTACACTCGCCTCGTGGCCTACGAGCATCCCGACCTCTACTTGGACTCCGTTCCCCGCCGGCGGCCGCGCTATCGCTGGCGCACGTGGATCCGCGGCCACGTGCCGTGGGCGATGGTCGACTGGTTCCCACAAGGACTCAACGATTGCGGCCGGCACAGATGGCACGCGTACGACCACGACACCGATCGCTGCTGTCACTGCGTCGTCGGCGTTCGCCCCCGGCAGCTCTTCCCGCCGGACGAGATGCTGCGGCGGGAGCAGGCAGCGCGGTAGCCGCGGCCGCGACGGACGGGAACGTCTGTTCGCTCGCCTATCATCAGTCCGGATGCCGCCCTCCGACCAGCTCGTCGTCTCCGGCGCGCGCGAGCACAACCTCAAGGACGTCACGGTCGCGATGCCGCGCAACGCGCTCGTGGTCATCACCGGGCTGTCCGGCTCGGGCAAGTCGAGCCTCGCGTTCGACACGATCTACGCGGAGGGGCAGCGCCGCTACGTCGAGTCGCTCTCCGCCTACGCGCGCCAGTTCCTCGGGCAGATGGACAAGCCCGACGTCGACTCGATCGAAGGGCTCTCGCCGGCGATCTCGATCGATCAGAAGACGACCTCGCGCAACCCGCGCTCCACCGTCGGCACCGTCACCGAGATCTACGACTACCTGCGCCTGCTGTGGGCGCGCGTCGGCCACCCGCACTGCCCGAGCTGCGGCAGAGCGATCGCCGACCAGTCGGCGGAGCAGATCATCGACCAGGTGATGGCGCTGCCCGAGCGCACGCGCTTCATGGTGGTCGCTCCGATCGTGCGCGGGCGCAAGGGCGAGTACGGCAGACAGCTCGACGAGCTGCGGGCGGAGGGGTTCAGCCGCGTCAGAGTCGACGGCGAGCTGCGCAGACTCGACGAGGAGATCGTCCTCGACAAGAAGTACAGACACGACATCGGCGTCGTCGTGGACCGGCTCGTGATGCGCGCCGACCTGCGCAAACGGCTGGCCGACTCGATCGAGACGGCGGTGTCGCTGGCCGATGGGATCGTCGAGATCGAGCTGGTGGACGAGGATCGCGTCCTCACCTTCTCCGAGAAGTTCGCCTGCCTCGAGTGCGGCATCTCGTTCCCGGAGCTGGAGCCGCGGATCTTCTCGTTCAACGCGCCGCACGGTGCCTGCCCGCGCTGCACCGGCCTCGGCTCGCAGATGGAGATCGACCCGGAGCTGGTCGTGCCGGACCCGACGCTGTCGATCGGCGAGGGCGCGATCGCGCCGTGGTCGGCGAGCGCGTCGAACTACTACGAGCAGCTCACGCAGGCGATCACCGAGCGCTACGGCGTCGACCCCGACACGCCGTGGCAGGACCTGCCGCAGGACCAGCGCGACTTCTTCCTCTACGGCACCAACGGCGACAAGGTCACCGTCCAGTACCGCAACCGCTTCGGCCGGCGGCGGACGTACACGACCGGCTTCGAGGGGATCGTCTCCAACCTCGAGCGCCGCTACAAGGAGACGGACTCCGACTGGGCGCGCGAGAAGATCGAGGAATACATGTCGGTCGTGCCGTGTCCGGACTGCCACGGCGCGCGCCTGCGGCCGGAGTCGCGCGCGGTGCTCGTCGGCGGTGTGGCGATCCACGAGTACACGGCGATGCCGGCGCGCCGTGCGCTGGAGTGGATCCGCGAGCTGCAGCTGAGCGACCAGGAGCGGCGGATCGCACGACTCGTGCTGCGCGAGATCGAGGAGCGGCTCGCGTTCCTGGAGAACGTCGGCGTCGGCTATCTCTCGATGAACCGAGCGGCGGCGACGCTCTCGGGCGGCGAGGCGCAGCGGATCCGGCTTGCGACGCAGATCGGATCCTCGCTCGTCGGCGTGCTCTACATCCTCGACGAGCCCTCGATCGGCCTGCACCAGCGCGACAACGAGAAGCTGATCAAGACGCTTGAGCGGCTCCGCGATCTCGGCAACACCGTGCTCGTGGTCGAGCACGACGAGGGCACGATGCGCGCCGCCGATCACCTGATCGACATGGGACCCGGGGCCGGCGAGCACGGCGGGTATGTGGTCGCGGAGGGGACGGCGGCCGAGGTCGAGCGGGTGCCGGAGTCGGCGACCGGCCAGTTCCTCGCCGGCACGCGCCGGATCGAGGTGCCGGCGAGACGGCGCACGCCGTCCGGCTACGTGCGGGTCGAGGGGGCGCGCCAGCACAACCTCAAGGACGTCGACGTCGACGTCCCGCTCGGCGTCTTCTGTTGCGTGACGGGCGTCTCGGGCTCGGGCAAGTCGACGCTCGTCAACGACGTCCTCTACAAGGCGGTCGCGAACCGGCTGCATCGTGCGAAGCAGCGGCCCGGTGCGCATCGCCGCATCTCGGGGCTCGATCAGCTCGACAAGATCATCGCCGTCGACCAGTCGCCGATCGGCCGCACCCCGCGCAGCAACCCCGCTACCTACATCGGACTCTTCGATCAAATCCGTGATCTCTTCTCCAAGACGCCGGAGGCGAGAGCGCGCGGCTACAAGGCCGGCCGCTTCTCCTTCAACGTCAAGGGCGGCCGCTGCGAGGTCTGCCGCGGCGACGGCCAGATCAAGATTGAGATGCACTTCCTGCCCGATGTCTACGTCCCGTGCGAGCAGTGCCACGGCAAGCGCTACAACCGTGAGACGCTCGAAGTCCGCTTCAAGGGCAAGAACATCTCCGAGGTCCTGGAGATGTCGGTCGAGGAGGCACTGCACTTCTTCGAGCACGTCCCGAAGATCCGCCGGCGCATCCAGACGCTGCATGACGTCGGGCTCGACTACATGCGGCTCGGACAGCCGGCGACGACGCTTTCCGGCGGCGAGGCGCAGCGGGTCAAGCTCGCGGAGGAGCTGTGCAAGATCGCGACGGGCAGAACGCTCTACATCCTCGACGAGCCGACGACCGGCCTGCACTTCGCAGACATCCAGCGCCTGCTCGAAGTGCTGCAGACGCTCGTCGACCAGGGCAACAGCGTCGTCGTCATCGAGCACAACCTCGACGTCATCAAGACCGCCGACCGGCTGGTCGACATGGGGCCGGAGGGCGGGGACGAGGGCGGTCTGGTGATGGGGACCGGCACGCCCGAGCAGATCGCCGCCACGCCCGGCTCGATCACCGGCGACTTCCTGCGCGAGTTGCTGCCTGCGCCGAGACGCCGGCGCGCGAAGGTCGCCGCCGCCGCTTAGCGAGCGTGGCCGGTACGCCGGGGCGCGCAATGCTTCCCCGCGAGAGGCCCGTCGTGAAGCCGCGCCGCCCGCGCTCCCTGCCCGGGGATCCGCAGAAGCCTCTCGCGGAGGACATTGCGCGCCCGGCTGCCCAGCACCGTTCCGAACGCGGCACGCTCCGAGCGCGAGGCGCGCCCGGCTGCTCAGCAGCGAGCCGGGCTCACGGCGTGCCGCGCGCGGGGGCTGCCGGTCAGCCGCGCGCGGCTTGTCCTGCTGGAGAGGCTTCTGCGGATCCCGCAAGCGCGGGGGAGCGTCGGCGCGGCCCACGACGGGCCTCTCCAGCAGGAGCAAGGCCGCGCGCCGGCGTACCTCGCGGGTGGGCCACCGGGGGGCCCTACACGCGCACGTGTACGACTTGGATTGCCAACTCCTCGTCGGCGCGGCGGAAGGCGCGTTGCTCCAGCCGTGTCGGGGTGTCGCCGCCGTCGTGGACGATCAGGACGACCTCTGCGCCGGAGCGTCGCAGGGCGTCGGCCATCGCGGTCTCCGGATCGTCGCTGCCGATCGACCCGGTTGCGGCGAAGTCGTGCGCCCGCGCCCATGCGAGCGAGGCGTCCAGCCGCCGCTGCGCCTCCTCCATCTCGGCGTCGCGGTCGGAGGTCGCGAAGTGCGCCGGGGAGACGAGCACCGGGGCGATCACGTCGAGCTGCGGGCTTTCGCCGGCGGTCTCGCGGATCCGCCGCGCCGGCTCCTCGCCGGCGAGCGGCGCGTCCGCGACGACGAGCACGCGTCTGCGCTCGACGCGGACGCTCGACGGCACGGTGTCCTGCGCCGCGTCGCGCAGCTGGCCCTCCGGGCGCATCGCGATGTGGACGATCGTCAGCACGAGGCCGACGGCGAACACGATCCAGCCGACGAACGGGTTGACGACGATCGCCAGCGCGATCACGACCGCGAGCAGCACCAGCAGCTCGACCGCGGTCGCCACGAACGGACTGTGTGACGGTTGCGTCACGGGAACGGTTCGGGACATGTGGGCACGTATGCCCGCCCACCCGTGCGGCCAAGCGCAGCCCGTACGCGGCGGTCGGGGCGTCGGCGGGCGGCGATACGCTCACCGGCCGATGAGCGAGCGTGCGCGCCAGGCGCGTCTGTGGGCGCAGAAGTGGCGCTGGTACAAGCGCAACGCGCTGCCGTGGAACCGCGCGCGCATCCACTGGGAGCTGCTCAAGCGCGAGGCGTTCGCGCGCTGGCCGCTGGAGGGGAACGTGCTCGAATGCCTCGCCGACGGCCGCCTGGAGATCGGCCCGCACGCGCTGTTCGAGCCGGGCGTGTGGCTGACCGCGCCGGCGCCCGCACGGATCCGCATCGGCGCGGGGACGTTCCTCAACCGCAACGTGATGGTCGCCGCCGTCGAGCTGGTCGAGATCGGCGCGCACTGCATGCTCGCCAACGGCTGCTTCGTGACCGACGGCAATCACCGCTTCGACGACCCCGACACGCCCGTGCCGTGGCAGGGCTTCACGAGCAAGGGCCCGACGCGGATCGGCGACAACGTCTGGCTCGGCGCGAACGTCGTCGTCACGAGCGGCGTGACGATCGGCGAGCGCGCGGTGATCGGCGCGAACTCCGTCGTCACGCGCGACGTCCCGCCGCGCACGATCGCGGCGGGCGCGCCCGCGCAGGTGCTGCGCGGCATCGACGACAGGTGAGCGTTCAGCCGGCAGCGTCGCGCGTCTCGCGTGCGGCTCAAGCCGCCGCGGCGTGCGCGAGCGTCACTTCGACAGCATCGTGCTGACGCCGAAGCCGATCGCGGCGACGACGACGAGCAGCCCCGCGACCGCGAGCAGCGCGTGGGCGGTCGCCAGCGCGGGGCGCCCGCGGCGGTGCTCGTCGGCGCGCACGACGCCGCGGATCACGAGCGAGAAGGCGATGCTGACGCCGATCCCTGCGACCAGCGCGACCTCGATCACCTGCGCGAGCTGACCGATGTCGACGATCTTCGTCGCCCCGAGCGGGCTCACGCGCGCGTGCCTTCAGCCGTCGGGGCGATCGCCGTGCCGCGCTGGACGCGGCGGGCGAACACGTACACCAGCAGCGCGACGCCGGCCACGGCGACGACCACGGGCCCGGCGGCGCCGCCGCCGAACACGCGCGTGACCGCGTAGACGAGGCCGCCGACGAACGCGGCGCACGGAAGCGTCAGCACCCAGGCGACGACGATGTTGCCGGCGACGCCCCACCGCACCGCCGAGAGGCGCTTCGCCGCGCCGGCGCCCATCACGCCGCCGGAGATCACATGCGTGGTCGAGAGCGGGTAGCCGAAGTGCGTCGCGGCGAGGATCGTCGCGGCGCCGGCGCCCTGCGCCGCGAAGCCCTGCGCCGGGTCCATCTTGATGATGCGGCTGCCCATCGTCTTGATGATCCGCCAGCCGCCGATGTAGGTGCCGAGCGCGATCGCGGTCGCGGCGGAGACGACGACCCACGTCGGCACGCTCGCGTCCTTGCCGAGATTCCCGTTCGCGATCAGCGCGAGCGTGATGACGCCCATCGTCTTCTGCGCGTCGTTCGTCCCGTGCGCGAGGGCGAGCATCTGGCCGGACAGCACCTGCCCGAAGCGGAAGCCGCGGTTGACGGGCCCGGGCGCGAGCCGTCCGACGACGCGATAGCAGACGAGGATCGCGATCCCGGCGACCGAGAACGCGAGGATCGGCGCGATCAGCGCCGGCACGAGCACCTTGCCGGCGAGCCCGTCGAAGTGGACCGCGTGCACGCCGTGCGCGACGAGCATCGAGCCCACCACGCCGCCGATGAGCGCGTGCGAGCTGCTCGACGGCAGCCCGAAGTACCACGTGACGAGGTTCCACACGATCGCGCCGACGAGGCCGGCGAAGACGACCGTCGTCGTCACGAGGTCCTGGTCGACGATGTCCTTCGCGATCGTCGCGGCGACGGCGAGCGACAGGAACGCGCCGACGAAGTTGAGGATCGCCGCCAGCGTGACCGCCACCCGCGGCGGCAGCGCACGCGTCGAGATCGTCGTCGCGACGACGTTCGCCGTGTCGTGGAAGCCGTTCGTGAAGTCGAATGCGAGCGCGGTCGCCACGACGATGCCGAGGATGACGTCCGAGCCCGCCATCAGGAGTTCTTGATGACGATGCCCTGGAGCGTGTTCGCGACGCGCTCGGTCGCGTCGATCGCCTCCTCGAGCCGCTCGAAGAGGTCCTTCCAGCGGATCACGACCATCGGGTCGATGCCGGTGTCGAACAGCGAGGCGATCGCTTCGCGCACGACCCGGTCGCCCTCGTTCTCGAGCCGGTGGATCTCGACGGTGTAGTGGGAGATGTCCTTGAAGTCGCGCATCCGCGGCATCGCCTCGCAGATCTGGCGGCAGGACTGCATCAGGATGTGCGCGAGCCGCTGCGCCTGCTCCATCGGCGCCTCGACCTTGTAGAGGCCGAGGTAGTCGGCGACCTCCTCCGTCAGGTCGACGATGTCGTCGAGCGCGGAGGCGAGCTCGAGGATGTCTTCGCGGTCGATCGGCGTGACGAAGGTCTGGTTGAGCCGCTGGACGAGGTCGTGCGTGATGCGGTCGCCCTCCTGCTCGCACAGCAGGATCTCGCGCGCCAGCTCGCTCGTCTCGGGGTAGTTGCGCAGCATCCGATCGAGCAGATCGGCCGCGCGCAGGATGTTGGCGGCGGCCTCCTCGAAGAGGCCGAAGAACTCGCGGTCGCGTGGTGCGAAGACCTGTGACAGGCGCGCCATGGCGCGGCCCTCCTGTGAACGTTGCGTGAAGGGGTTGTGAAGGCCGCGCGCAGTCTAGAGATCGGGACGGCGGGCCGAGCCCTCGGCCCGCCGGTACCCGTTCCGCCGTCAGTCGAGCAGCGCGCGGAAGCGGGCCAGCTCGTCCGGATCGATCGAGTAGGTGTGATCCGGCGCCGGATAGCGGTGCGTGCGCACGTCCTCGACGTAGGCGCGCACGCCGGCGACCATCTCGTCCTGGATGTCGGCGTAGCGCTTGACGAAGCGCGCGCCGACGCCCTCGCGGATCCCCAGCAGGTCGTGGAAGACGAGCACCTGGCCGTCGGTCGCGGCGCCGGCGCCGATGCCGATCACCGGGATCTCCATCCGCTCCATCAGCTCGTGCGCGACCGCCGCCGGGATCGCCTCGAAGACGATCGCGAAGCAGCCGGCCTCCTGCAGCGCCAGCGCGTCGCACGCGACCTCGTGCGCGCGCTCGCCGGTGCGCCCCTGCGCGCGGTAGCCGCCGAGCTGCGTCGCGGTCTGCGGGGTCAGGCCCACGTGGCCCATCACGGGGATCCCGGCCTGCACGATCGCGCGGGCGCGCTGCGCCATCGCGCCGCCCTCCAGCTTGACGGCCTCCGCGCCGCCCTCCTTGACGAAGCGGTGCGCGGTCGCGACCGCCTGCTCGTCGGAGGCCTCGTAGGAGCCGAACGGCAGGTCGGCGACGAGCAGCGGCGTGCGCAGCCCGCGGCGCGTGGCCGCGCACAGCATCAGCATCTCCTCGACCGACACCGGGACGGTCGAGGGATAGCCGAGCACGGTCATCGCGCCGGAGTCGCCGACGAGCACCAGGTCGACGCCGGCCGCCTCGGCGACCTGGGCGGACGGGTAGTCGTAGGCGGTGACCATCACGATCGGCTCGCCGAGGCGCTTCTTCTCAGCCAGCTCGGGCAGCGAGACGGGAAGCCGCTCGGCCGGCGGTGCGCCGGGCGCTACTCGGGTGGGGACGGGTGAGGCGGACATGCGTTCGTTCCTCTCTGACCGCGTGGTTGGCGCCCTCAGCTCAGGAGGGTCGCCACCTCGTGGTCGACGGTGACGATGCGGTTGTGTCTGTCGACGTGCACGACGGTCGGCTCGTAGTGCTCCATCTCCACGCGGTCGTACTGCGCGTAGGAGATGACGATGATCGTGTCGCCGTGGTGCACGAGGCGGGCCGCGGCGCCGTTGACCTTGAGCTCGCCGGAGCCGCGCTCGCCGGCGATCGTGTACGTCTCGAAGCGGGCGCCGTTGTCGACGTCGACGACGGCGACCTGCTCGTGCTCGAGGATGTCAGCGGCCTCGAGCAGGTCGGGATCGACCGTGATCGACCCGACGTAGTGCAGGTCGGAGGCGGTCACGGTCGCGCGGTGGATCTTCGACTTCAGCATCGTGCGAAGCACGGTTCAGGGTCTCCCGTTGGTCTGATTGGCGGTGATCAGGGTGTTGTCGATGAGGCGGGCGCGGCCCACGCGCGCGGCGAGGGCCACGAGGATCTCCCGATCGATCCGATCGACCGGGGCAAGCGTGTCTGAAGCGACGAGCGCGAGGTACTCGGGCTCGACGTCGTAGCGCTCCATCGCGCCGCGCGCCGCCGCGGCGACGGCGCTCGCGTCGCGCTCCCCCGCGGCGACGGCCTGCTCGGCGGCGTCGAGCGCGCGGCGCAGCGCGACGGCGCGCTCGCGCTCGGCCGGCTCCAGGTAGGCGTTGCGGCTCGACATCGCAAGGCCGTCGGGCTCGCGCACGGTGGGGCAGGCCTCGATGCGGGTCGGGATGTCGAGGTCGCGCACGACGCGGCGCACGACCAGCGCCTGCTGGGCGTCCTTCTGGCCGAAGAACGCGACGTCGGGCTGGACGATGTTCAGCAGCTTCACGACGACCGTGGCGACGCCGTCGAAGTGGCCGGGGCGCTGGGCGCCTTCGAGCGGCTCGGCGAGCGGCCCGACGTGGACTGTCGTCTGGAAGCCGGCGGGGTAGATCTCACTGGTCGGAGGCGCGAACAGCACGTCGGCGCCCGCGGCGGCGGCGATCTCGGCGTCGCGCTGTTCGTCGCGCGGGTAGGCGGCGAGGTCCTCGCCGGCGCCAAACTGCGTCGGGTTGACGAACAGCGAGACGACGACGAGGTCGGTGGCCTGGCGCGCGCGCTCCATCAGGCTGACGTGGCCTTGGTGGAAGGCGCCCATCGTCGGGACGAGGCCGATCGTGCGGCGTTGCGCCCGCGCCGGCCGCAGCTCGGCTCGCAGCTCCTCGATCGTCCGCAGCGTCCTCATGCGCGCGCTCCCGCCAGCTCTCGCGTCGCGGTGGTGAGCGCGTCGAAGAGGGGGAGGAGGTCGGGCGTCCGCTGCTCGATCGCCTCGCGCTGACGCTCGACGGTCTCGCGGTCGCCGCGAGCGATCGGGCCGGTGAGGGCGCGGTCGGGACCGAGGCTGGCCCAGTTCTCGACGGTGGCGCGCACGAGCGGGACGAGTGCGGCGCGGTCGACGCCCGCGGTCTCGGCGAGCCGCTCGGCCGCCGCCTCCAGCGTGACGAGGAAGTTGGAGGCGATCGAGGCGGCCGCGTGGTAGGCGGCGCGGTCCTCGTCGGCGACGTCGGTCGGCGTCAAGCCGAGCCGCAGCGCGAGCTGGTGGGCGACGCCGCGCGCGTGCGGTGTGCTGCCGGCGACGGCGGCGGATGCGCCGGCGAGCGTGGAGGGGCCGTCGGCGGGGACCGTCATCAGCGGGTGGAGCGAGAACGCCTCGTGTGGGGCGAGCGGGGCGAGCGTGGTCGCGCCCGAGCAGTGGCCGACGAGGCGCCCCGGAGCCACCGCCGCGGCGGCGTTGGCGATCTCGGCGTCCGGGACGGCGAGCAGCACGATGTTCGCGTCCTGACATTGCACGCCGCCGCCGAGCGGGCCGTCGACGTCGAGCCCCGCGTCGCGCAGGCCGGCGGCGAGCGCGCGGCCGAGGCGGCCGTCGCCGACGATCGCGCAGCGCAGGCGCGCAAGAAGCTGGTGGGCGGGTTCCCGTTCCAGTTCCCACATGGGAGATACCGGTCGGCGTCGAGTGGAAGCGATGTCGATCCTGCGAAGTCCGTCCCCGAAGCGGGTGACGGCTGTTGCGAATGGTAGACGTCGCGGCGCCCGAATACCATCCCTGCGTCGTGCCAGACGCCGAAGATCGCCGCGAGCAGCTCAAGCAGGTCTACCTCGAAGCCAGCGCGTGCACCAGATGCGCGCTGTCGGAGACGCGCACGAACGTCGTCTTCGGCGCCGGCAACGCCGACGCCGACCTGATGTTCGTCGGCGAGGCGCCGGGCGCGAACGAGGACAAGCAGGGCCTGCCGTTCGTCGGCCAGGCGGGCAGACTGCTCGACAGACTGCTCGCGGAGATCGGGCTGGAGCGCGGCGACGTCTTCATCGCGAACGTGCTCAAGTGCCGCCCGCCCGGCAACCGCGACCCGCGCCCGCAGGAGATCGAGGCTTGCCGCGACTACCTGCATCGCCAGGTAGAGCTGATCGAGCCGCGCGTGATCTGCACGCTCGGCAACTTCTCGACCAAGCTGCTGCGCGGCGACCCGACCGGCATCTCGCGCCTGCACGGCCAGGCCGAGGTGCACGTGCTCGGCCAGCGCGCCGTGCGGCTGTTCCCGATCTACCACCCGGCCGCGGCGCTCTACACGCCGTCGATGCTGGAGACGCTGCGGACCGACTTCGGCCGCCTGCCGGAGCTGCTCGCGATGGGGCCGCCGCCGCAGCCGGAGGCGTCGGACGCGATCGAGCCGATCCCTGAGCTGGAGCCGGAGCCCGAGCTGCCGGCGGAGGAGCCGGAGGTCAGCGCGGATCAGATGGGGCTGTTCTAGGCATCGCCAGCCCGAGCGCGACCGCCGCCGCGGCCGCCTGCACCGCCAGCACGACCGCGGCGAAGCCGCGCGGGCTGCTGGGCGCGACGGTCAGCAGCAGCACCGGCTCCGCCAGCGCGATCGCGCCCAGCGGCAGCAGGAACGTCCTGCGGCGCAGCGCGAGCAGGTACTGGATCGCGAGATAGGTGAGCGCGAGCAGCGTGAAGGCGACGCCGAGCGGCAGCAGCGCGTCGACCGCGAGCAGGCGGTCGCCGCCGAAGGCCGCGCGCAGCAGCGGTCTGGCGCCGAACGCGAAGATCAGCAGCACAGGCACGGCGCAGACGAGCACGATCGCGATCGTCTGGAGCAGCACGGGCCGCGTGTCCTCGCCGTCGGCGTGGCGGCGCGAGGTCTCCGGCACGAGGTAGAAGCCGGCGCCCATCGCGACCCAGATCAGCACCTTCCCAGCCACCGCGGTCGCGCTGTAGGAGCTGGCGACGTCCGTCGAGAAGCGGTGCTTGCCGGCGATGATGTCGAGGTTCTGCAGCAGCGCGACGATCGTCAGGCCGGCGATCGGGATCCGCGCGCCGATCAGGTGGTCGCGCAGGCGCCGCGCCGGCTGCGCGCCGGACGCAGGCGCGCCGGCCGTGCGACGCAACTGAAGGTCGCAGTAGACCGCCATCGCGATCAGCGACAGCGGCGTGCCGAGGTAGGCGCCCGTCACGCCGAGCCCGGCGCCGGCGAGCGCGGCTCCGAGCACCAGCCGTGCGGTCTGCTCGCCGATGAGGCTGATCCCGACCGCACGGTAGTCGCCGGTGCCCTGCAGCCCGCCGCGCAGCACGCTCAGCAGCAGCCACAGCACGCCCGCCGGCAGGCCGACGGCCGCCGCCCACTGCTGATCGACGCCGACCGCGCTCGCGATCGGCGCGCGCAGGAGAATCGAGACGACCGCGGCGGCGATCGTCACCAGCAGCAGCGAGCGCATCCAGCTGCGCAGCGTCGCCACCAGCGCCGGACCGCGCCCGAGCTGGCCCAGGACCGCGTCGCGCGCCGTCGCGACCTGCAGCGCCTGTCCGACGACGGTCAGGATCAGGTAGTACGAGACGAGCGCCGCGAGCGAGCCGTAGTCGTCGAGCAGCCGCGCGAACACGACCGTCGAGCCGAGCGCGACGACGTTGTTGACGATCATCGCGCCGGCGAGGCCGCCGGCTCTGCCGATGTCGGAGCCGCGCAGCGCCTCGACGCGGGCACGCAGCGTCGTGCGCCCGCCGCCGCTCTCGACTCCGGACGCGTCGGTCATCGCCGTGCGTACGCTACCGTCCGGCCGCGATGCGCCAGCAGCCCTCGCCTCCGACCGGCGTCCACCGCACGCGCGGCCCGGCCGAGACGGAGGCGCTCGCGGCGCGGCTGGCGCAGGCGCTCGAGCCCGGGGACGTCGTGCTGATCGCGGGCGAGCTCGGCACCGGCAAGACGACGTTCGTGCGCGGCGCCTGCCGGGCGCTCGGCATCAGTGGCCGCGTGACGAGCCCGACGTTCACGATCGGGCGCCGCTACGAGGGCCGCTTCCCGGTCTCGCACCTCGATCTCTACCGGCTGGCCGACCTCGGCGCCGAGGACCCGTCGCTGCTGGCCGACTACCTCTCCGCCGACCGCGTCGCGTTCGTCGAGTGGCCGGAGGTCGCCGACGGCGTCCTTCCGGGTGGGACGGTCGCGGCGCGCGTGCGGCTGACGCACGGCGGCGGCGACGTGCGCGAGGTCACGATCGCGCTCGCACCGGACGAGGCGAGCGGCGCGGCCCCCTAACCTGAACAGACTCCGAGTTGTGCCGACAGTGGTCGGTCATCTCGGCTCCATCTTGCGGGCACCGTAGACGAGTTCGGCCGGGCATCGCCCGGCCGTTGTCTTGCCGGTGTGGGCGCGGTGGTGGTTGTAGTAGGTG
>DATNAP010000007.1:0-27604 GCA_035572475.1 Conexibacter sp.
GCTCCGGGTGCGCGCACGACCGCCTTCCGGCGGTCGCACGTGCATCCTCACTGCCACCCGCCCGATCGGCGTTCGCGTTGCACGGCCTTGCCGCCAGCCTCCTGGTTGCTCTCCTTGTGCTTTTCGCTGGCTGTGGGACGACCGCTCCGGATCTGTTCCTGCTGACGCGAGCTGGCTCGCTGCCTGGCGCGAGCTTGACGCTGCTGGTGAACGATGGCGGGAC
Source organism: Conexibacter sp. (assembly GCA_035572475.1). Taxonomy (GTDB): domain Bacteria; phylum Actinomycetota; class Thermoleophilia; order Solirubrobacterales; family Solirubrobacteraceae; genus Conexibacter. Next base: position 224 of record DATNAP010000007.1, read on the forward strand.
GGTGCGGTGCAATGGGGGTGTGCCGCGGCCGCTGTCGGATCCGCAGTTGCTCGCCGCGCGGAGAATTCAGGAGGACGTCGCGGACGACGCGAAGAAGGATCTCGTACTGCCGGCGCGCGCTGGCTCGCTGCTGCGCTTCCGCATCCGCACGCAGGACGGCACCGTCACGTTCAGCGACGTCGATGCCGGCGCGAGACCCGAGCTGGGGCGCGTCATCGCGTTCACGCGCACGGTTGCACAAGATGTGTGTGGGTTTGCGCGGTAGTTAACTGGTCCCGCGTCCGCAGAACCTTTACCAATTCCCATACGTAGTGTGTAGACCCCGCCGCTACGCTCCCTTAGCGTTCTCAATGACGGAGGGTGCAGCGGCGCGGTCGCCGCAGACGCCTGACACACGATCTCCGGGAGCGATCCTTCCGGTGGGTTCGACTCCCACACCCTCCGCCATAACGCTTGGCCGGGCGACGTAAAGCAGGCAGCACCACTGCCGAGGAGCCTTGTCACCTCCGTGCTCAGTCGCCCGGCCGAGGCGTGCTACGATTCGATGGTGTCAGGCGTCTGAAAGACCGTGTCGTTCCCCGGCCCGCCGTAAGGCGGGTCGGGTCGTTAAGCGGCTCGTGGGGCGTGGGCGGTGCGGTGCGCCCGGTACCTACTGAAACCGCACCTTGCCGTTCGAGCGGGCTCGTGCCTGGGCGTGGGAGACGAAGTCCATTCGCTTCATCGCGGCGCGGAACAGGCGCGTGACGAGTCGCAGGCGGGCGTTCTCGGAGCGCATGTCGAGCAGGCCCTGCTTCGCTTCCAGCCCGAAGTCGACCGTCCCGGCCATGTCGTAGGCGCCCATCTGCGCCAGCTCTCCGGAATCGGGGCGGCTGTCGGTGGCGCGCTCGACCAGCTCTGCGTACGTCTCGCGCGCGAGCTCCGCGAGCGAGCCGTCCGCCGCCTCGCGGCGGTCGCTGAGGAACTCGACCGTGCCCGCCGGATACGGGAAGCGCTCCTCGCGCTCGAGCAGCTGGAACGGGCGCGTCCCGCGCGTGAGGATGTTCATCCGGCCCTCGTCGTCGCGCTCGAGCACCTCCGTGATCGCGCATGCGCAGCCGACCTCGCGCAGCCCGTCGTCGGACATCCACACGATCCCGAACTCGCTCTCCTCTGCGAGGCAGTGCTCGATCAGCGTCTTGTAGCGCTCCTCGAAGATCCGCAGCGGCACGACCTCGCCGGGCAGCGCGACGAGTCCGAGCGGGAAGAGGGGGAAGTCGCGTACGGGCGCGCCCGGCATGCCGCCAAGTCTATGTGCGCCCGCGCGTGCCGACACGTCGTCCGTCGCGATACGCGCCGGCGGAGCGACGCAACCGCCGCCCGGTCGCCGCCGTATGCATCTGCGATGACCTCGACCGCGATCGTCTGGCTGCGCCGGGATCTGCGCCTGCACGACCATCCGCCGCTCGCGCGGGCACTCGCCGTGCACGACCGCGTCATCCCCGTCTTCGTGCTCGATCCCGTCCTGCTGCACGGGCGCTTCGCCTCCGCCCCGCGCACGGCCTTCCTGCTCGACTGCCTGCGCGAGCTCGACGCCGGCATGCGCGAGCGCGGCGGCGGGCTCGTGATCCGCCACGGGCAGCCCGCGCGGGAGCTGTGCGAGCTGGCGGCGGCGACGCGGGCCCGTGCCGTCTACTGGTCGAGCGACGCGACCCCGTACGCGCACGCGCGGGACCGCCGCGTGCGCGCCGCCCTCGCGGCGGCGGGCGTGGAGGCCGTCTCGGGGCCGGGCACGTTCGTGGCCGACGTCGACGCGCCGCGCACGGCCGGCGGCAGACCGTTCGCGGTCTTCACGCCGTTTCAGCGTGCGTGGGACAGGCTCGAGCGCCGGCCCGTCCATCGCGCCCCGCGGCGACTGCCCCCGCTCCCGCGCGGGCTCGACCGCGGCGCGATCCCGACGCTCGCGCAGCTCAGCCTCCCGCGCGCCGACACACTGGCGGAGCCGGCCGTCGCGCCGGGGGAGACGGCCGCCCGCGCCGCGCTCGCGCGCTTCCTCGCCGGCGACCTCGCCGGGTACGCCGAGCGCCACGACCGCCTCGCCGGCGGCACGTCGCAGCTCTCGCCGCACCTCCGTTTCGGCACGCTCTCGGCGCGCGAGGTCGAGGCCCGCGCGCGCAGGCGCGGCGGCGCCGGCGCGGAGGCGTTCGTGCGCCAGCTCGCGTGGCGCGACTTCCTCGCGCACGTGCTGCTCCACCATCCGGGCAATCGCCTGCACGAGCATCGGCCGCGCATGCGCGCGCTGGGCTGGGACGAGGACCCCGCGCTGCTCGCCGCCTGGCAGGACGGTCGCACCGGATATCCGCTCATCGACGCCGGCATGCGCGAGCTGCGCGCGAGCGGCTGGATGCACAACCGCGCGCGGCTCGTCGTCGGCTCCTTCCTGACCAAGGACCTGCAGCTCGACTGGCGCGCCGGCGAGGCATGGTTCATGCGCTGGCTGCTCGACGGCGACGTCGCGCAGAACAACGGCAACTGGCAGTGGATCGCGTCGGTCGGCGTCGATCCGGCGCCCGTCTTCCGGCGTTTGCTCAATCCCGCCCTCCAGCAGCGCCGCCACGATCCCGACGGCGCGTACGTGCGTCGTTGGGTGCCGGAGCTGCGCGACGTGCCCGACGAGCTGCTGGCCGAGCCGTGGCGGATGAGCGCGGCGGACCAGGCGCAAGCCGGCTGCGTCATCGGCCGCGACTATCCGGCGCCCGTCGTGGATCACGCCGTCGAGCGCAAGCGCGCGCTCGCGCGCTACCGCGCGGCTGCGGCGTCCGCCGGCGGCTGATGCAGCGCGCCCGGCACGACTTCGGCGACCTGCGCGAGCTGCGCCACGGCCCGCACCAGCGACGGCTCGCTCGCGTTGCCGAACCCGAGCACGAGCCCGGGTGCAGCCGGCAGCGTCGGGTCCGCGCGGAACCACGACAGGCCGTGCAGGCGCATGCCCTGCTCGCGCGCCGCCGCGAGGAACGCCGCCTCGTCGACCGCCTCCGGCAGGAGTGCGACGACATGCAGCCCGGCGGCGATCCCCGCGCCGATCCGCCAGGACGGCAGCTCGCGCGCAAGCGCCGCGATCAGCGCGTCGCGCCGCGCGCGGTAGCGCGGGCGCATGCGGCGCAGGTGGCGGTCGAGCTCGCCGCGCTCGACGAAGTCGACGAGCGCGAGCTGGTGGAGCGCGGAGGTGCCGAGATCGTCGAGCGTCTTCTCCGTCGCCAGCGCCGCGCGCAGCGCCTGCGGCAGCACGAGCCAGCCGAGCCGCAGGCTCGGCGCGAGCACCTTGCTCGCGCAGCCGGCGTAGATCACGCGCTCGGGCGCGAGCCCCTGCAGCGCGCCGACCGGCTCGCGGTCGTAGCGGTGCTCGGAGTCGTAGTCGTCCTCGATCACGTATGCGTCGCGCGCCTCGGCCCACGCGATCAGCTCGGCGCGCCGCGCCGGTGCGAGCACGCCGCCGAGCGGCATCTGGTGCGCGGGCGTGACGAGCACGACGTCGGCGTCGAGCGCGTCGAGTGCGTCGGTGGACAGACCGTCGCCGTCGACCGGCACCGGCACGACCTCCAGCCCGCAGTGCGCGACCACGCCGCGGTGGACCATGAAGCCGGGGTCCTCGACCGCGATCCGCCGCGCGCCGCGTGCCCGCAACGCGCGGCAGGCGAGCGCGACCCCCTGCGTCAGGCCGCTCGTGACGACCACGCGCCCGCCGTCGGCGGCGACGCCGCGCGCGCGCCCGAGGTAGCGCGCCAGCGTTTCGCGCAGCTGCGGCGTGCCCACCGGATCGGCGTAGCCGAGCTGCTGGTGTGGCGCGTCGCGCAGCACGGCGCGCAGCGAGCGCAGCCACGCGCCGCGCGGGAAGCTCGCGAGGTCGGGCATGCCGGGGTGGAAGTCCTCCGGGACCGCGCGCGGGTACGGCGTCGGTCGCGGCGGTCTCGTGGGGCGTGCGGCGGCGGCGACGACGGTGCCGGCCCCGCGGCGCGTCACGAGGTAGCCCTCCGCTGCGAGCTGCGCGTACGCCTCGACGACGACGCCGCGCGAGACGCCCAGCTCGGCGGCGAGCGTGCGCGTCGCCGGCACGCGCTCCCCGGCCGCCAGGCGCCCGGCGCGGATCGCCTCGCGCAGCTGACGCTCAAGCTGCGCGTGCAGCGGCTCGGAGCGCGCGTCGGGTTCGAGCCTCAGCAGCAGCTCCACCGCGATTGGTCCGGTTCTCAGGCCCCGGATTGGCCCTGGAGAGCAGTCCGCATCGGGGCTACGGTACTGGCAGGGACCGCGTCGAACCACCATCAGGAGCGTCGAAGATGGATGAGATCACCGTCGTCGGGGGCGGCGTCGCCGGGCTCGTCGCCGCGATCGCCTGCGCAGAGGGCGGCGCGTCGGTGCGGCTGCTCGACGCGCACGAGGCGCTCGGCGGGCGCGGGCGCGCCACGGGCGGCCCGTTCGTCGCCAACCTCGGCCCGCACGTGCTGTACGCGAATGGGGAGCTGTGGCGCTTCATGCGCGAGCGCAAGCTGCTGCCGCCGATGGCGCGGCCGCCGCTCGGCCCGATCCGCTTCCGCGTCGACGGCCGCCTGCGGCGCACGCCGCCGCTCGCCTTCCACCGCACGATCGTGCGGCACTGGCGCGTGCGCGAGGCGCCTGACGACGTCTCCTTCCGCGCCTGGCTGAGCGAGCGCGCCGGCGAGCGCCCCGCCGAGCTGCTGTCGCGCGCCTGCGGGGTGTTCGCGTTCCACCACGATCCCGGCGAGCTGGCGGCCGGCTTCGTGTGGGCGCGCTTCCGCCAGGCCTTCATGGACCTGCCGCTGAAGGCGCGCTACGTGCGCGGCGGCTGGGGGTCGCTGATGGCGGGGCTGGAGCGCGGCGCGCGCGAACGCGGCGTGCGGATCGAGACGCGCACGCGCGTGACCGACGTAGCCGAGCTCGGCGGGGGACCGGCGATCGTCGCGACCGAGCTGCGCGACGCCGCCACGTTGCTGGGCGACGACACGCTCGACTGGCCGAGCGGGCGCACGCTTGCGCTCGACATCGGCCTGCGGGGGCGGCGGGGTGACCCCTTCGTCGTGTGGGACCTCGACGAGGCCGGTTGGGTGGAGCGCTTCAGCGCGCCCGACAAGACGCTGGCACCCGCCGGCCACGCGCTCGTGCAGGCGCAGATGCCGCTGCGCCCGGGCGAGTCGGCCGACGAGGGAGAGCGCCGCCTGGAGGCGCTGCTTGATGCGAGCTTCCGTGGGTGGCGCGAGCGCGTCGAGTTCCGCCGCCGCCAGGTGCTCGACGCCAAGACCGGCGCGCTCGACCTCCCCGGCACGAGCTGGCGCGACCGCCCCGCCGTCGACCGCGGCGACGGGATCTTCCTGTGCGGCGACAGCGTCGCGGCGCCCGGCCTGCTGTCCGACCCGGCGGTGACGAGCGCGCTGGAGGCGGCGAGGTGCGCGTTGGCTCAGTCCGCCTTGCGGCCCGCGACGAGCAGGTTGTAGAAGATCGCCGCCGGCAGCCGGCCCTCCAGCAGCCGCTGGTCGAGCTGCTGGAGCGTGAGGTAGCCGCGGTAGGCGTACTGGCGCCAGCCCCAGGGCACGTCCTCGGGGACGGCGGTCGCCTCCAGCACGCGGTTCGTCCAGCCGAACCAGTTGGCGACCAGCTCCTCGCCGCGCACCATGACGTCGTCGAAGCCGGCGCCGCGCGCGGCCGCGACCAGGTCGCCGGGGGCGAAGGCGTGGATATCGACGAAACGCTCCAGCGCGTGGTCCTCGGCGTGCGCGTCGTGCCCGGCGCCGTTGCCGTTCGAGTACGGCACGCTTCCCGCCGCCCGCGCCCCGATCGCCCGCCGCCACAGCGGCGCCACGGCCGCCGCGCCGCGCTTCGGGATGCGCGCCAGCCGGTCGCCGTAGCGCGAGGGCTCGCCGGCGAACACGACCGTCCCGCCCGGTCTCAGCACGCGGTGGAACTCGCCGAACGCCTGCGCCAGATCCGGAATGTGATGGAGGATCGCGTGGCCGAGCACGAGGTCGAACGACGCGTCGGCGAACGGCAGCTTTTCCGCGCCGGTCGCGACCGTCTCGACATCCAGGCCCAGCCGCTCGGCGTTCGCGCGCAGCGTCGCCAGCATGCCGGGCGAGATGTCCGTGCACGTCGCGGCGCGGATCGTCCCCGCCTGCAGCAGGTTCAGCGAGAAGTAGCCGGTGCCCGAGCCGATCTCCAGCGAGCGCTCCCAGCCGCGCTCCAGCGCGTCCCCACCCAGCACCTTGCGCAGCTTCATCAGCACCTGCTGCCGACCGGGCTCGCCGAAGTCGATGCCCCACTTCGCGTCGTAGCTGTCGGCCGCGACGTCGTGGTAGCGCGCGTTGACGTCGCGGATGTCCTCGTCGGTCCGTGGAGCCTCCATCGGGCGCGGCACTCTACTCTCTCGACGCTCATGAGCACCGCGTACGTTCAGTCGAACCAGCCCGACGGCGTCCCGCCGCTGGAGCTGACCGGCGAGCGCACGCTGCCCGACGTGCCGGAGGAGAACTACTGGTATCGCCGCCACCTCGTGGTCTATGAATGGATCGCGGCGCGCGCGATCGGCAAGCGCGTGGTCGACATGGCGTGCGGCGAGGGCTACGGCTCCGAGGTGCTCTCGCGCGGCGCGGCGTCGGTGATCGGGGTGGACGCCAACCCGGAGGCGCACGAGCACGCGCGGCTGCGCTACGGGCGCCAGAACCTGCGCTTCGAGCGCGACCTCGTCGAGACGTTCCGCGCCGAGTGCGACGCGGTCGTCTTCCTGCAGACGATCGAGCACGTGCAGAACCCGGGGGAGATCCTCGAGCACTTCAAGTCGATGCTGGTGCCCGGCGGGATCGCCTACGTCTCAACGCCGAACCTGCTGACGCTCGCGCCGCCCGGCGCCGAGAAGTCGGAGAACCCGTGGCACGTCAAGGAGTACCGCGCCGCGGAGTTCCGCGCGCTGTGCGAGGACCACTTCCCGCAGGTCGAGCTGTGGGGCCTCTTCCACGCGCGCAAGCTGCGCGCGCACGCGCTCGCGCTGAAGCTCGGCTGGGACCGCGCCCACAGAGCGCTCGGGATCACGCAAGCGTTCTATGACCGCTTCACGCCGGCGATCTCCGCGCGCGACTTCGCGCTCAAGCCCGGAGATCTCGACCGCGCGCTCGACTTCCTGGCAGTCTGCCGCGCGTGAGCGGACGGGCGGGATCAGGTCGCGGCGAGCTGTCGCTCGTCCTGCACACGCACATGCCCTACGTCGAGGGCTACGGCACGTGGCCGTTCGGCGAGGAGTGGCTGTGGGAGGCGATCGCGACCTGCTACCTGCCGCTGCTGGACACGTTCGAACAGGCCGGCGCGCCGCTGACGCTGTCGCTGACGCCGGTGCTGTGCGACCAGCTCGCCGCGCCGGGCGTGCCCGAGCGGCTCGCGCGCTTCCTGCGCGAGGTGCGGCGCGACACGCACCGCCTCGACGTCGAGGGCTGTCGCGCCGCCGAGCACGAGCGCTGGGCGAGCGAGCTGGAGCGCGCCGCCGGCGACTACGAGCGCGCGCTGGCGCGCGTCGAGGCGCTCGGCGGCGGCGACGGCCTGCTGCGCGCGTTCGCGCCGTACGCGAGCTGGACCTCCGCCGCCACGCACGCCGTCCTGCCGCTGCTGGCGACCGACGCGGGCGTGCGTCTGCAGCTCGAATCCGGCATCGCCTCTCATCGCGCGCGCTTCGACGCCGCGCGCGAGTGGCGCGGCGGCTTCTGGCTGCCGGAGTGCGCGCACGCGCCGTGGCTCGACCCGCTGCTGGAGGAGGCCGGCGTCCACGCCATCTGCGTCGACCTGACGGACGTGCTCGGCCGCGGCGCGCCGGCGCAGCTCGCGCCGATCGCGACCGACGACGGGCCGCTGCTCATGCCGATCGACCGCGCGACGATCGAGCTGGCATGGAGCGACGCCGGCTACCCGTCGCACGCCGCCTACCGCGACTACCATGCCTTTACCGTCCACCACCACCGCGTCTGGCGCAACGACGGCGCGACGTACGACCATGCGGCCGCGCTGGCTCAAGCCCGCGTCGACGCGGCCGACTTCGTCGCGCGCACGCTCGCGCGGCTCGACGACGGCGCCCGTGCGCTCGGCCGCCCCGCCCTCGTCGTGTGCGCGCTCGACACGGAGCTGCTGGGTCACTGGTGGTACGAGGGAATCGCATGGCTCTCCGCCGTGATCGAGGAGGCCGAGCGCCAGGGGCTCGCGCTCGCCCCGCTCGACGAGGCGCTCGCGCGCCACGAGCCGGTCCCGCTGCGCGAGGCGCTGGCGCAGGCGCAACCCGCGCCGCGCGCGGCCGCCGACGTCGCCGCCGGGCGCCTGCCGACGACCACGTGGGGGACGCCGCGCGACCTCTCCACCTGGGACGGGCCGCAGGTCGCCGAGCTGGCATGGCGCGCGCGCGACGCCGAGCTGCGCGCGCTCGCCGGCGGCCGTGCGCGCAGTCCGCGCGCGCTGCGCGAGCTGGCGCTGCTGCAGTCGAGCGACTGGGCCTTCCAGGTCACGCGCGACCTGGCGGGCGACTACCCGCGCGAGCGTGCGGCAGGCCATGCCGCGGCGCTCGCTCGCGCGCTCGATTCAGCCGCATAATCGGCGCATCGTCAAGCCGGAGGCCGGTAGTGTGATCCGGTGTCCGGCCGCCTCACGCCGCGGGGCGGTGTCGTGCGCGCGCGCACGGCTGCTCGCCCGACCGCCGTCGACCGCGCCGATCTCGGCTCGTGACGTCCGTGTCGGCTTCCAGGCCCGCCGTCCGCGCCGTGACCCTCTCGGCGGCCGACCTCGCGTGGCTGCTGGCGCTGCCGCTGCTCGCGCTGGCCGTCCCGCTCGTCGCGCTGCTCGCCGCGCCGCTCGGCCACCTCGCCTTCCCGCGCCCGGGCTTCCACTACTGGGCCCCGCAGCTGGTCGTGCGCAAGCCGGCGACACAGGCCGGCTACGTGCTCGGCGTCGCCTTCGCGCTCGCATACGGCGGCGCGATCGTCGTCGTCGCGCGCCGCCGCCCGCGCATGCGGCCCGGCCTGCGCCGCGCCGCGCTCGCGGGCGCCCAGGCGCTGCTCGTCGCGTTCGTGCTCGTGTGCTGGATCGCGCAGTGGCGGCTCGTGCGCTTCGGCGGCCATCGCGTCTACTTCACGGCGCCGACGATCATCGTCGCCGTGCTGCTGGCCGCCGGGCTCGCATCGCTCGCGCGGTCATGGGACGGCGAGCGGCTCGTGCGCCTGCGCGCGCGCCTGTCGCGGCGCCCGAGCCCCGCCGCCCTGCGCGCTGCCTGCCTCGCGGCGGCGTTGCTGGCCGTTGTCACCTGGCTGCTCCCGTCCGTCTGGACCGACCACGGGATGTCGGTGGTCGACGGCTCCGGACAGCTCGCCTTCCCGGCCGAGCTGTTCGGCAACGGCTACTACTTCGACGAGGCGAACGCCGTGCTCGACGGCCGCTCGCCGCTCGTGAACATGCCGGCCTACGGCGAGCTGTGGCCGTACGCGATCGCGCTGCCGTTCGCCGCCCTGGGAGCGACCTACGCCGCCTTCACGGCGCTGATGGCCGCCGTGACCGGCGTCGGCCTGCTCGCCGTCTACGGCGTCATGCGGCGGCTCGCCGGCAGCCTGCTTGGCCTCGCGCTGTTCCTGCCGTTCGTCGCGACGAGCTTCTTCATCGAGCTGGGCGACACGACGTGGCGCTACAGCCCGGGCAGCTACTACGGCGTCTTTCCGCTGCGCTACGCCGGCCCCTACCTGCTGGCGTGGCTCACGCTGCGCCACGCCGAACGCGCGCGGCCGCGGCGCGCGGGAACCGTGCTGCTGTTCCTCGCCGGCGGCCTCGTGCTGCTCAACAACCTCGACTTCGGCGCCGCCGGGGTCGCGGGAACGCTCGTCGCGCTGGCGATTGCGCGGCGGCCGCCGCGTCTGCGCCTGCTCGCGGTCGACGCGGGAGCCGGGCTCGCGCTCGCGCTCGCGCTCGTGAGCGCGCTGACGCTCGCGCGCGCCGGCACGCTGCCGCATCTCGGCGAGCTCGTGCGCTACGGCCGCGTGTTCGTCGACGGCGGCTACGGCAACGTCGCGTTGCGCGGGCTGGGCTGGCACGTCGTGCTGACGCTGACGTTCCTCGGCGCGCTGGCGACCGCGGCCGTGCGCGTCGCGCACGACGCGCCGCAGCGGCCGCTGACCGCGATGCTCGCGTGGAGCGGCGTCTTCGGGCTCGGCGCGAGCGCGTACTTCTACGCCTACCGCTCGCATCCCGACGTGCTGCTCGACGTCTTCTCGGCGTGGGGGCTCGCGCTCGCGCTGCTGACGCTCGTCGTGCTGCGCTCCGAGCGCGCGCGGCGGGGCCTGCCCGCGGCACCGGCGCTGCTCGTGCTGCTCGGCTTCGGCCTCACGGTCTGCTCGCTCGCGCAGGTCCCGCGGCCGTGGAGCGAGGTGAGGCGCATCGCGAGCCCGTCCGGGGTGGCGCGCCCGCTCGCGCTGGCGACGATGGCCGACGTCGTGCGCGAACGCACGCGGCCCCATGAGCCCGTCGTGATCCTCTCGCAGGTAGGTCACCGCGTCGCGCGCGAGGCGGGCGTCGTGAACGTCGCCCCGTACCCGGGGGCCGGGCAGATGCCGTCGCGCGAGCAACTCGACGAGACGCTCGCGCTGCTGCGGCGCGAAGGCGGGCGCACCATCTTCGTCGCCCAGCAACTGCCGCTGGGGATGGGGGCGTACCTGCGCCGGCGAGGCTACGTGCAGGTCGGGCGCTTCGACGAGGTCGGCTGGCTGGGATCGCGGGCGCTGGAGCTGCGCTACAGGCCGGCGGCGGTTGTGGCTCCGCCGCGCTGAGCGGCCTCTAGACTGCGGCCGTCGCCCTTGGCCGCAGAGCCAGATTCCCCCGATGGCCTCCACTCACATCCTGATCCTGTCCTGGGAGTACCCGCCGCTGATCGAGGGCGGGCTCGCGCGGCATGTCCGCAAGCTGTCCGAGCAGCTCGTCCAGCAGGACGTCGAGGTCCACGTGCTGACGCGCGGCGACGACACGATGGCGGCCGAGCAGGAGCTGTGCGGCGTGCACGTCCACCGTGTGCGCGAGCCGCGCAAGCCGCGCGACCTGACCGAGTTCGTCGCCTGGATCGAGCACATGAACGCCGACATGCTCGCGGCCGGGATCGAGCTGGGGGAGCGCCACGACTTCGATCTCGTCCACGGCCACGACTGGCTCGTCGCGACGGCGGGCGACCAGCTCGCCAGGCGGCTCGACTGCCCGTGGGTCGTGACGATCCACGCGACCGAGTACGGCCGCCACCAGGGCTGGGTCGACAAGCACCCGCAGTCGCACATCCACGGCGTCGAGACGTGGATGGCGCGCAACGCCGACGCCGTCATCACCTGCTCGCACTACATGCGCGACCACGTCGCCGACATCTACGGGCTCGACGAGGCGCGCATCGCGGTGATCCCGAACGGGATCGACCCGCTCGACCTCCAGCCGGTCGAGGACCTCGACGCGCTGCGCGCGCGCTTCGCCGCGCCGCATGAGCGGCTCGTGCTGCTGGTCGGCCGGCTCGTCTACGAGAAGGGCTTCCAGATCGCGCTCGAAGCGCTCCCCGGCGTGATCGAGCGGCTCGGCGGCGTGCGCTTCCTCGTCGCCGGCTCCGGCACGGCGGAGGCGGAGCTGCGCGAGCAGGCGCAGGCGCTCGGCCTGACCGCGCACGGGACCTTCCTCGGCTGGATCGGCGACGACGTGCTGCATTCGCTCTACCGCATCGCCGACCTGACGGTCGTGCCGTCGATCTACGAGCCGTTCGGGCTCGTCGCGCTGGAGGCGATGGCGTCGGGCTGCCCGTGCATCGTCGCCGACACCGGCGGCCTGCGCGAGGTCGTGCCGAACGAGCAGGTCGGGCTGCGCTTCGCCTCGCGCGACTCCGTCTCGCTCGCGGGCATGATGGAGCGCGTGCTGTCCGACGACGCGCTGCGCGACCGGCTCGTCGCGGAGGCGAGCGAGCATGTGCTGCGCTTCGACTGGGCCGACATCGCGCGCCAGACGGCCGAGATCTACGGCGATCTGCGCCGGCTCACAGTCTGAGGGTCTATCCCGGTAGGCCCTCTAATGATCCGCGCGGCGCCGCCGCGCGAATACCTTCGGTGAGAGCTGCGCCAGCGCGGCGCAATTAACACCTCGACCGGGGAGACGATTCACATGTCAACGCGCTCCAGCGACGGAGTGATGGATCGCCGCGGCTTCATGGCGCGCGGCGCGGCAGCCGGCGCCGGCGCGATGGTCGGCGCGGGCGCGATCGAGGCGCTGGTGCCGTCGATCGCGGCGGCGCGGGGACGAAGGGGCGGCGTGACGAAGGGCGACATCGCGATCCTCGGCGCCGCGCAGATCGCCGAGGCGCTCGCCGTGACGACCTACACCGGCATCATCGACAACGCGCCGTTCTTCACCCGCCTGGAGAGCGACGACCAGGGCTATCTCAGAGCAGCGCGCCAGGAGGAGATGGCGCACTACCTGCTTGAGCAGAGCGTCACGAGAAAGCCGGCCGGCGCGAGCACCTTCTACTACCCACCGAGAATGTTCGACGACGCGCAGACGACGTTGAACGTGCTCGTCACGCTGGAGGACGCGTTCATCGCGGCCTACCTCGTCGGCGTACGGCGCTTCAGCTCGCCCGACCTGCGCGTCACCGCCGCGCGCATCATGGGGATCGAGAGCGACCATCGCACGCTTGCCCGCGTGGTCGCGCCCGGCGTCGCGGCGAGCGACGGCGGCCCGATCGAGCAGGTGACCGGGATCCAGGGCGCGGCCGAGTCCGTCGACCCGCCGAACAACAACACCTACGAGCGCACCTTGCGCTGGCGGAGCATCTCGAAGGCGGTTGCCGCGCTGACGCCGTTCATCGACAAGCACGCCGCCGCGAGAGCCGGCTTCGACACGAGCCGCGCGTTCAGATTCGCGCCGTTCACGCCGACGCTGCCGAACGCGCTCGGCGACTTCCACTCGTTCATCGGCTGACGCTCAGGGCGGCGGCCGCCTGCTCGAGCCGGTCGTCGCCCCAGAACGCCTCGCCGCCGACGAGCACGGTCGGGACGCCCTGCACGCCGAGCGCGACCGCGGCGTCGGTGCGCTCGCGCAGGCGCAGCTTGATCGCCGGGCTCGACGCGGCGGCCAGCAGCGCCTTCGCCTCGATGCTTGCCGTGGACGCCGCGTCCGCCACCGCCGCCGGGTCCGACAGGTCGCGGCCGTGGACGAAGCCTGCGCGCAGTGCGGCCAGCAGGAACTCCCGCCCCGCCCCGCGCTCGGCGGCCGCCACCGCGCAGCGCATCGCCAGCAGCATGTTCCCCGGCCACGGCTCGGGCCAGCGCACCGGGCCCAGCCCGTACGCCGCGGCGCGCCGCTCCACCTCCTCGATGCCCGCCGTCCGGGCATCGGTGAGCGACCAGGAGCCAGAACCGCGGGCATCGAAGATCGCGCCCAGCAGCACCGGCTCCCACGCCGGCTCGACGCCCAGCGCTCCGCGCGCGACGCGCTCCGCCGCCAGCCACGCATACGGCGAGCCGACGTCGAGAAGGAAGCGCGCCGGCGCGCTCATCAGTCGATCAGCCGCTTGCGCAGCCGCCAGATCGCCAGCCGCCACAATCCGAGCCCGAACGCCACGAGGAACGCGAGGTGGCCGAGGTCGGGCAGCGGCTCGACGCCGAGCACGACGACGTCGCGCACGAGCTGCACGCAGTGGTAGAGCGGGTTGAGCCGCGCCACGGCCTCGATCCCCGCCGGGAACGAGGAGATCGGGAAGAACGTCCCCGCCGTCAGGAACATCGGCGTCAGCACGCCGCTCGTCACGTAGCTGAAGTTGTCGATCGACTCGGCCGTCGCGGCAAGCGTCACGCCGAAGGCGACGAACGCGCAGCCGGTCACGAAGCAGATGACCGGCACGAGCACCGCGGTCGGTCTCGGGTCGAGCCCGAACGCGATCGCTACGAGCAGCGGCACGTTGCCGTAGACGCCGGCGCGCAGGCCGATCCACAGCACCTCCGCGGACACGATCTCGTCCACGTCGACCGGCGCCGCCAGGAACGCGTCGTACGTGCGCTGGAAGCGGTACTTCAGGAACGTCCCGTACATGCCCGGGAAGGCGGAGGAGAACAGCACCGCGGTGGCGACGATCCCCGTCCCGACGTACTGCTTGTAGTCGAGCCCGCCGATCGAGCTGATCAGCGCGCCGAAGCCGAAGCCGAACGCGAGCAGGTAGATCGTCGGCTCGACGATCGAGGAGAAGGTGGTGGTCTTCCAGTTGCGCGTGAAGACGGTCGCGTCGCGGCTCATCACGCCGACGACCGCGGTCGGCTCGATGCGGTGCAGTCGGCGGCGCGTGCGCAGCGCGCTCATTCGATCTCCTCCCCGGTCAGCACGACGAACGCGTCCTCCAGCGTCGCCGCGCGCCGCACGCCGTCCGGCAGCGTGCCGTCGTGGCGCTCGGCGTGCAGGATCGCCAGCGCGGGGCCGGAGCGGCGCATCGCCCAGCCGGCGCGCTCGCCCTGCGCGCGCAGCTCCGCCAGCCGCGCGGGCGGGCCGTAGACCTCGTGCGTCTGCTCGCCGGCGTGCTCGCGCACGAGGTCGGCCGGCCTGCCGCGCGCGACGATCGTGCCGCTCGCCATCACGCAGACCGTGTCGGCGAGCCGCTCTGCCTCCTCGATGTAATGCGTCGACATCAGGACGGTCGTGCCTTCGGCGCGCAGCGCGTCGATCAGCGACCACAGCTCCTGGCGCACCTGCGGGTCGAGCCCGACCGTCGGCTCGTCCAGCAGCACGAGCCGTGGTCTGTGCACCAGGCCGCGGGCGATCAGCAGCCGCCGGCGCATGCCGCCGCTCAGCAGGTCGACGCGCGTCTCCGCGCGCTCGGTCAGGTTCGCGATCTGCAGCGCCCGCTGCACCGCGCCGCTCCGCTCGTCCGGCGGCACGCGGTAGAGGCGCGCGAAGACGGTCAGGATCTGGCGGCACGTCAGCTCGACGTCGAGGTTGTCGAGCTGCGGGACGACGCCCATCTCCGCGCGCGCCTGCTTCGACTCGCCCGGCAGCCGCCAGCCGAGCACCTCGATCGACCCCTCGTCGGCGATCGCCTGGGCGGTCAGCATCCGCATCGTCGTCGACTTGCCGGCGCCGTTGGGGCCGAGCAGGCCGAGGCAGATGCCGGGCGGCACCTCGAGGTCGAGCCCGGCGACCGCGGTGATCGGCCCGAAGCGCTTGACGACGCCGCGCAGGACGACGGCGGGAGCGCTCACGCCCATCTCATCACCTGCGGCGTCTCGCGCATCCGCAGCACGCGCGCCGGCGCGCCCGCCGCGACCGCGTTGGCGGGCAGGTCCTTCGTGACGACGCTGCTCGTCCCGACGACGGTGTTGTCGCCGACGCTGACACCGCGCAGGATGCAGGCGCCGTAGCCCAGCCACACGTTGTGGCCGACGTTCACGTCGCGCTTGTAGATGCCCTGCAGGCGGATCGGGCGCTCGACCTCGACGACGCCGTGGTCGAAGTCGATCAGCATGACGCGGTCGGCGACGATGCACTCGCGCCCGATCGCGACGTGCTGATAGGCGGAGATCGTGCACTCCTGCCCGAGCACCGTCTTCGCGCCGATCAGCACCTCGCCCTCGTGCGCGCGCACCTTCGTGCCGTGCCCCAGCCACGACCAGCGGCCGAGCACGACGCGCGCGCCCCTGCCGATCTCGAACTGGACGCCGGGGCACACGAACGCGATCCCGTCCGTCTGCAGGCGTCCCCGCCAGCGCAGCTTCAGCCAGCCGAGCCGCGCCAGCAGCAGCGCGTAGCGGTGGTTGAGCATGCGGTTGCGGCGCATGAAGCGCAGCAGCGTCAGCAGCCCGCCGCGCGGCGGCGGCGGCGCGGCGCGGACCTCGTGCGGGAGGTCGACGGGCGGCGGCGCGAGGACGGGGTCCATCGGGCGCAATGGTAAGGGCCCGTCCCCGCTCCAGCGCCGCGTCGCCTGCGATCATGCGCGGCCGATGACGGCCGACCCGACCCTCGCCGAGCGCCTCCTCAGAGGCGACAAGCGCGCCCTCGCCCGCGCGATCACGCTGGTCGAGGACGACCGCCCGGAGGGCTGGGAGCTGGTGCGGGAGGTCTACCCGCACACCGGCCGCGCCGCCGTCGTCGGCTTCACCGGGCCGCCCGGCGTCGGCAAGTCGACGCTGCTCGGGGCGCTGACGAAGGCCGAGCGCGCACGCGGCCGCACCGTCGGCGTGCTGAGCATCGATCCCTCCTCGCCGTTCACGCAGGGCGCGCTGCTCGGCGACCGGATCCGCCTCTCCGAGCACTTCCTCGACAGCGGCGTCTTCATCCGCTCGATGGCGAACCGCGGCGCGCTCGGCGGCCTGTCCGAGGCGGCCCTGCAGGCGGCGCTGCTGATGGACGCCGCCGGGCGCGACGTCGTGCTGGTCGAGACGGTCGGCGTCGGCCAGGCGGAGGTCGACGTGATGGACCACGCCGACACGATCGTGCTCGTGCTGATGCCGGGCTCGGGCGACTCGATCCAGGCGCTGAAGGCGGGCGTGATGGAGATCCCCGACGTGATCGTCGTCAACAAGGCCGACCATCCGCTGACGGACACGATGGTGCGCGAGATCCGCGGCGTCCTCTCACTGGGCGATCAGAAGGGCTGGCGCGTGCCGATCGTCAAGACGGAGGCCGCCTTCGGCAAGGGGATCGAGGAGCTGCTGGAGCAGCTCGAAGCGCACCGCGCGTACATCCAGCAGGAGGGCACGCTGCTGGAGCGCCGCCGCCGCAACCTGATGAACGAGGTCGTCGCGATCGCGACCTCGCGCATGCGCCGCGAGCTGGAGTCCTCGATCCACGAGGACCCCGGCGTGCAGGCGCTGTTGGACGAGGTGTGCGCGCGCCGGCTGGACCCGGCGAGCGCCGCGACGCAGATTCTCGCGCGCGGCGAGCGACGCGCGTAGCGCGACCGGCTGCGGCCGGCCGGTGTCGTCTCGCTTACCCCGCAAGTCTCTAGCCACTGTTCAGCTTTGAACGTTTCCGTTCGGTGGACACATGGCCGAGTCGGACACGGAAACGTTTGCAATAGCAGGGAATTCACCACGTGGCAGTCGGTCACCGGACCGGTCCCTCGTTGCACGGAACCTGGGTTCACACTTGCGAAACCTCTATCGGCCTGCTTAGACTGCGCGCCCGCTTGACGGTGGAAAAGGAGTTCTTGACCGTTGACGAGGTGTGAGTGAGGATGAGGTCGCGCTGGTTGGTCGCAATCCGTCGTCGGGTTGACGATCGTCTTTATTGGTCAAGCTGTTTTCACCATAGGACAATTATGGTGAGACTGCTTGCGGGCGCGGAGCGGTCGCGGCGATGAGCAGCGAGCCGCGCGTGCACGAGGAGCTGCTCGCTCCGCCGAGGCGCCCGGCGGCGACGCGCACGCTGCGCCGCGCCATCCAGCGTCGCGTCGGCGTGGGGCAGATCACCGAGGCGCGCGGCCCGGCCGCCAGCCTGCGCCGCGACGTGCTCTTCCGCCGCGCGCTGATGCTCGCCGACGCCGTCGCCGTCGTAGGCGCGTTCTGGCTGACCGTCGAGGCGTCGTCCCGTCCGCTGCGCCTCACCTGGGTCGCTCTGGCGGCGGCGCCGACGCTGCTCCTCGCGGCGAAGCTGTACGGCCTCTACGACCGCGACGAGGCGCTGCTGCGCAAGACGACGCTCGAGGAGGCGCCGAAGCTGTTCCAGGTCGCGACGCTCTACGCGCTCGTCACCTGGCTCGCGGGCGGGCTCGTCGTGGCGGGCGCGCTCGACCGTGCCGAGGCGCTCTTCCTGTGGCTCTCGCTCACGCTCCTGCTGCTGCTCGCGCGGGCGCTCGCGCGCGCCGGTGCGCTGCACCTGGCGGAGGCGGAGCGCTGCGTGTTCATCGGCGACGTCGCCTCCGCGCAGGCGATCCGCTCGCGCCTGAGCGGCCACTGCGGGATCAAGGCCGAGCTCGTCGCACACGTCGACTTCGACGAGGTCGGGCCGTGGTCGGATCGCGCCGGCTCGGCGACGCGCCTGGCCGAGATCCGCACGCTCGCGCAGACGCTCGACGTGCACCGCGCGATCGTCGCGCCGCGCAGCGCCGACGCCGCCGAGATGCTCGACCTCGTGCGCACGCTCAAGGCGGTCGGCGTCCGCGTGAGCGTGCTGCCGCGCCTGCTCGAGGTCGTCGGCTCGACGGTCGAGTTCGACGACCTCCACGGCATCACCGTGATGGGCGTGCGGCGCTTCGACCTCAACCGCTCCTCCGCGGCGGTCAAGCGCGCGTTCGACGTCGCCGCCGCGTCGCTCGGCCTGCTCGCCGTCGCGCCGCTGCTCGCGCTGATCGCCGTCGCGATCAAGCTCGACAGCGCGGGCCCGATCCTCTTCCGTCAGCTCCGCGTCGGGCGCCACGGCCAGCGCTTCCACGTGTTCAAGTTCCGCACGATGGTGCCCGACGCGGAGGCGATGAAGGACGCCCTGCGCGATCGCAACGAGGCGCAGGACGGCCTCTTCAAGATCGCCGACGACCCGCGCGTGACGCGCGTCGGGCGGTGGCTGCGCAAGAGCGCGCTCGACGAGCTGCCGCAGCTCCTCAACATCATCCGCGGCGAGATGAGCCTCGTCGGCCCGCGCCCGCTCGTCGTCGAGGAGGACATGCGCATCGAGGGCTGGCACCGCCGCCGGCTGGAGCTGATGCCCGGACTCACCGGCCACTGGCAGATCCTCGGCCCGACCCGGGTACCGCTGCGCGAGATGGTCGCGATCGACTATCTCTACGTCGCGAACTGGTCGCTCTGGACCGACATCAAGATCCTCCTGCGCACGGTGCCCCACGTGCTGGGCCGCCGCGGGCTGTGACGCGCGAAGACGTCGCGGACCCGGCCATCTCGGTCGTGGTGCCGGCGTTCAATCGCGAGACGACGCTGTCGGTGACGCTCGACTCGCTGCTCGCGCAGACCTACACGGCATGGGAGGCGATCGTTGTCGACGACGGCTCGTCGGACGGCACTGCCGCGCTGGCCGAGCGGTACGCCGCCCGCGACAGCCGCATCCGCGTCCACCGCCAGGCCAACGCCGGGGTGAGCGGCGCCCGCAACCGCGGGATCGAGTTGGCGCGAGCGGCGTGGCTGTTCTTCCTCGACGCCGACGACTGGATCGTCCCGACCGCGTTCGAGGCGCTGACCGACGCGCTCGCCGCCGATCCCGAGGCGGACGTCGCGTACGGCGGCTACGTCCGCGTCGACGACGCCGGGCGCGAGGTCGAACCCGAGCGCCCGAAGCACGAGGCCGATTTCTTCCCCGTCTTCGCGCGGACGTGCGCGATGGCGGTGCACACCTGCCTCGTGCGCGCGCAGCTCGTGCGCGACGTCGGCGGCTTCGACGCCGACCTCGTCACCTGCGAGGACTGGGACCTGTGGCAGCGGATCGCGCGCATGGGCGCGCGGTTCGTGGGCGTGCCCGATTACATCGCGCGCTATCGCCTGCGGCTCGGCTCGGCGTCGGGCCGCGGGAGCCGGATGCTCGCCGACGGCCTGCGCGTGATCGATCGCGGCCACGGCGACGATCCGCGCCTGCCCACGGCGCCACCGCGTGCGCCGCTGCCGAGCGGGGCCCACGAGGCGGCGCGGACATATTACGTCTGCTATGCCGCCGGGCTCGAGATCGCCCACGGCCACGATCCCTGCGCGCTGCTCGTCGAAGTGGGAGAGGGCCTCAGCGGCGACGTCGACCCGCACGGGGTGGGGGAGACGTTGTTCCATGCCGTCGCGGTCGGACGCGCCTGCGGGCACGACGGCTGGGCCGGGCTGCCGTCTGACGTGCATCGTGAGTGCGATCGCTTCATCGATGCGCTCGGCGAGGAGGTCGGGAGCCACTGGTTGGCGCACGGCGCCCGCCTCGCGCTCGAGCGGCTCGTGCTCGGCGTCGCGCGCGAGGAACGTCCGCGCACCGTCGGCCGTTGGCATCTGATCCAGCTCGACCTCGCCGCCGAGCCACCGCAGGACCTGGCGCTCGACGGCGCGGTCACGCGCGTCATATGCGACGTGCGTCATGGAGATCGGCCGATCGGCAGCGTCGAGGCGCCGGTGATCGACGGGTGGCTCCCCGCGCTCGTGCTCGCGGACGCGATCGTCGCCAATTCCGCCTGGGACGTGCTGCGCTGCCATCTCGAAGCGTACGTCTACCCGACCCTCAGCATCGACGCGAGCGCCGAGCGCATGCGCGCGGAGCGCGACGGGGCGGTCGTGTTCGACGGCCCGTCGGCAACCTCCGACGATCCCGACGCGATGCTGCACGACACGCTCGGCTGGACCATGCTGCTGCAGGAGCTGTTCGAGCTGCCGACCTGGACCAGCGACGCCTTCTACGCCGAGCGCGACGATGCCGGCGGCAGCAGCCGCATCGTCGCCGCCGACGCCGTCGCGCTCGATCTTGCCGAGCCGATCCCCGCGCTCGAGCTGCAAGGACGCAACGCGGTCGATCTGCTCGTCGCCGTCGCCGGCGTCCCGGTGAGCGCCGTGCGCTGCGACGCGCGCCGCGGACGCGTCTCCCCCCAGCGCATACGCCGCGCGATCGTGACGCAGCTCGGCTTCGAGCTGTGCCGCGCGGTCGTGCGCGAGGGCGTCGTGCTCGCGCCGGCCGACGCCACGGGCTCCTTGCGGCAACGCCTGGCACTCGCGCTGGAGCGGCGCGCCGGCGCGCCGGCGGCGCCCGCCGAGGCGACGACGGTCGGCCGCGGCGCCGGCGCCGACGGCACGGCCGTCTCGCGCTGGAACGTGCTCCCGGTCGCGGCGGCGGGCGAGCGGATCGCGCTCGCCGAGCTGGACGGCGACCCGATCGGCGGCAGGCCGGAGGGGGGGACCGTCGCGCGGCTGCTGTGTGGTCCGGCGCTGCTCGATGTGAGCGGCGCGGGCCGCCAGCCGTCCGACGACGCGACCCTGCGCCTGCTCGGATTCGAGAGCATCTTCAGCGCCGGCGCCGATCCATGGAGCTACGAGTCCGAGTACGAGCAGGAGAAGTACCGCCAGACGCTCGCGCTGCTGCCAGAGCACGTCGAGGATGCGCTGGAGCTCGGTTGCGCGGAGGGCGTCTTCACGCGCATGCTCGCCGAGCGGGTGCGCTCGCTCACCGCGGCCGACATCTCGCCGCGGGCGCTGGCGCGTGCGCGCGAGCGCTGCGATTCCTGCCGCAACGTCTCGTTCGTCCAGCTCGACCTGTTCGAGCAGCAGGAGCTCGGCCGCTACGACCTCGTCGTCTGCAGCGAGCTGCTCTACTACGCCCCCGACGTCGCGGGCCTGCAGCGCGCGGCGGCCACGATCGCCGCGGCGCTCGACCGCGGCGCTCACCTGCTCTCCGCGCATGCCCACGCGCTGGTCGACGAGGAGCATGCGCCGGGCTTCGACTGGGACGTCCCGTTCGGCGCCGCCGCGATCGAGCGCGCGTTGCTGGGAACCGGGCAGCTCGACCTCGTCCGCGAGATCCGCACGCTGCCCTATCGCGTGCAGCTCTATCGCCGTCGCAACCGTCGCCGCCTGCTGCCGGCGCGGAGACGTGTCGCGTGTACGGAGGCGACGGCCGGCGAGATGGCGCCGGAGCACGCCGCGCGCTTCCGGCCACGGGGGGGAAGCGTCTGGCGCGATCCGGCCGAGTCGGCGGAGGCGGCAATCGACTCGCTCCCGATCCTGATGTATCACCGCGTCGCGCCCGACGGCGACGAGGCCACGCGCCGCTTTCGGCTGCATCCGGACGCGTTCGAGCAGCAACTGCGCCTGCTGCGTGAGCAGGGATACCGCTCGCTGACGTTCGACCAGTGGCGCGCGGCGGCGGATCGGCGCGCGCCGCTCCCGGCGCGCTCGGTCATCCTGACCTTCGACGACGGCTATGCGGACTTTCCGACATATACGCTGCCGCTGCTGAGGCGATACGGCTTCCAGGCGACGATGTTCGTCGTCACCGACCTGGTCGGCGGCTCGAACCTGTGGGACGAGCGGATCGGCGAGCGGCTCGAGCTGATGGACTGGTCGACGCTGCTGAGCGTGCGCGAGCAAGGCGTCGAGCTCGGCTCGCACAGCTCCGCGCACCGCCCGCTGGTCTCGCTGTCCGCCGCCGAGCTGACGCGCGACCTGTGCCGCAGCCGCGCCTGCCTGCAGGAGCGCACGGGCGCCCCGGTGCGCTCCGTCTGCTACCCGTACGGCCTCAACGACGTGACCGTGCGATCGGTCGCGGCCGCGTGCGGGTTCCACTACGGCGTGACGACCGACGAATGGTGCGCGTCGTTCGGCGACGACCTGCTCGGCCTCCCGCGCCTCGAAGTGCGCGGCACGGACTCGCTGGAGGCGTTCGCGGCGATGCTGGAGGAGTGACGCGCGCCGCTCAGGCGCCGCCCGGCTCGACGGCGGCGGGCGGTTCCCCGGAGCGTTCCGCGCGGCGTTCGCTCGCGGACAGCCGCGTCGCCGCCAGCGCCACCGCGCCGCCGAGGTTGTAGCCGACGCTCGAAGCCCACGCGGCGCCGGTCGCGCCGTGCGCGGGGATCAGCGCGACGTCGAGCGCGCTCGTCACCGCCAGCGCCACGAGCACGTAGAGCGAGGCCCGCCCGGGCTGGCCGCCGCCGGCCAGCCGGTTCGTCATCAGCCGCATCGCGACGAGCCCCGGCGTCCCGAGCGCGAGGATCCGCGTGAGCGCCGCGGCGCCCGCATAGCGCTCGCCGAACAGCGCGTGCACGAGCGGCGTCGCGCACAGCGCCAGCAGCCCCGCGGCGGCGCAGCTCGCGAGGACGGTCAGCACGAACTTGCGGCGGAAGCGCGCCGACGACTCGCCCTTCGCCGAGTCGAGGAACACGACGAGGCCGACGGCGGTCGTCGCGAGCAGCAGCCCCTCCGACAGCGAGACGGCGATCGAGTAGAGGCCGACGGCGGCGGTGGTCGCGAGCCAGCCGAGCAGCAGCTGGTCGAGCCGCAGCGTCACGAGGTTGAGGATCTGGATCGCCGAGTAGCGCACGCCGTAATGGATCCACGCGAGCGCCTGCGCGCGGCGCGGGCGGGTGAGCCCGTAGCGCGGCAGCAGGTAGGCGAAGCTCGCTACGGCCCCGAGCGCGTGCAGGCCTGCCCACGGGGCGAACATCACGGTCAGGCCGCGATGGCCGAGCGCGTCGAGCGCGATCACCGCGAGCGCGGCGCCGAGGATCGGCAAAGTGCGCAGCGCGCCGGCCACCAGGAACTGCTCGCAGCCGAACGCGAACCAGTTGGCGAAGATCAGCCACGTGAGCGCGACCGAGCCGAGCGCCACGAGCACGAGCGAGGGGCTCTGCGCGTGTGCGAGCGTCATCACGACTGGCGTGAGCGCGGTCAGCAGCGCGCCCCCGGCGAGCGCGCCGAGCGCGGAGACCCCGAGCAGCGCAGAGCGTTCCTGCGGGTCGCTCGCCGCCGTCCGCATCACGGCCCCCGGCAGCCCCAGCGTGACGACGTAGGCGCCGAGTTGCGGGACGAGCGTCAGCAGCACGAACGCGCCGCGGATGGAGGGGTCGACGGCGCGCGCGACCGCGATCGTCAGCAGGAAGCTGCTCGCCGCCTGGCCGCCCTGGCCGATCAGCGCGAGACCCGTCCGCCGCAGGAACGCCGGCATCCGCCGGCGCCGGTTGTGTGCGACCTGCACGCCGGCAGCATAGGACCCGGCACACGGTCCATGCGGCGGTCGTTAGGCTGCGCGCGCATGGATCGCACGGTCGCGCCATCCCCGCTTCGCGGCGGCCGCTGCCCGCGCTGCGTCGGACAGCTCGAAGACGCCGCCGGCGGCGTGCGCTGCCGCGGCTGCGGGAGCGCCTTCGCCGCGGGTCCCTACCCGGGCACGCTCGCCTTCTCCGAGGTCGGCGCGAACTTCGCTCAGGCGCTCGACGCCGAGATCGTGCCGCGGCTGATCCCGGCGCTCGACGCGCTCGATCCGCCGGCGTGCTCGGAGCGCGCGATCGAGCAGACGGCGCGCGAGCTCGGCATCGCGATCGGCAATCCGGTGTGGGAGGGGCGCGCGGACCTCGCGCGGCTGCTGCTGCCCGGACCGGACGCGGTCGCGCTCGACATCGGCTGCGGCTTCGGGACCTTCGCCACCGCCGTGGCCCGCTCGGCGGGTCACGTCTTCGCGACCGATCGCTCGCCGGTGCGGGTCGCGCTGACGGCCGCCCGCGCTCGCGCCGAGGGCCTCGAGAACCTCACCGCCTTCGAGACGAACGGCGTGCGCCTGCCGGTCGGCGACGCGGTCTGCGACCTCGTCACGATCATCGGCGTGCTCGAGTGGGCCGGCGTCGGCAGCG
Source organism: Conexibacter sp. (assembly GCA_035572475.1). Taxonomy (GTDB): domain Bacteria; phylum Actinomycetota; class Thermoleophilia; order Solirubrobacterales; family Solirubrobacteraceae; genus Conexibacter. The sequence continues at coordinate 24,528 of DATNAP010000007.1, forward strand.
GCGACGCGCCGGCCGCCCAGCGCGCGATGCTCGCCGAGGTCGAGCGCGTGCTCAAGCCGGGTGGCGTGCTGCTGCTGGGGATCGAGAACCGCTACGGCGGCCACTACTTCCTCGGCGCGCGCGAGGATCACACCGACCTGCGCTTCTCGTCGCTGCTGCCGCGCCGCCTCGCCGACATCCAGAGCCGTCGCATGCGCGGCGTCCCGTTCGAGACGCCGACGCACTCGCGCGCTGCGCTCAAGCGGCTGCTACGCGACGCCGGCCTCGCGTCGCGCGTGGCGGTCGTGCTGCCCTCCTACCAGCAGGCGCGCTTCGCGTTCGACGAGGTCGACGCGCGCGCGGGCCTGCGCTTCTACGTGCGCCACGCCTTCCACGCCACCTCTACGCCGCGCCGGCTGGCCGGCCGCGCGCTGCTGCACGCTCCGCCCGGCTGGGTGGCCTCGCTCGCGCCGTCCTACTGGGCGATCGGGACGAAGGCGAGCGCGCCGCGCCCTGCCGTGCCGGGCGTGATCACCGGCTTCCCCTACTGCGATGGGGCGATCAAGCGGATCGAGTGGTCGGACGGGCGACTGACGGCGACGAGCCGGCGGACGAACGAGCCGCTGCGCAGCGAGGCGCTCGTGGACGGCTGGAGCGCCCGGCGGTGGGCGTCGTGGCCGTTGCGCGCAGCGGCGCGCGCGGCGCGGCGGCGCTGGCTCGCGGGAGCGCTGGGCGCGCAGCTGGGCGCGGCGGCCGACGCGGCGCCCGTGGACCGCGACGACGTGCTCGCCGACGCCGAGCGCGGGCTCGCGCTGGTCGCGGAGACGCTGCCGGCGCAGACGCTCGCGCGCTGTCGCGACGCGCTCGCGGCGCTGCCCGCGCAGCTTCCCGGCGCTCGCGAGCACGGCGACCTGATCCTCAACAACGTCGTCGTCGCCGGCGGCGAGCTGACGCTCGTCGACCGTCCGGCGCAGGAGCGGGTCGCGGCGGTCGGGCGCGACGCCGCGATCGCGCTGCTCGACCTGTGCGGCGTCGAGTCGGGCGCCAAGCAGCTCGACCTGGCGGCCGGCGTCGAGGGGGTCGAGCGGCTCGCGCGAGCGGACGCTCGCGCGATCGCCGGGCTCCTGCGCGCCGCCTGCCCCGGCGTCGCCGGCGAGCAGCTGCCGGCGGCGCTGCTCGCGGGCGTCCTGCGCCATCTCGCCGAGCATCGCGCGCTGGCGGGGACCGAGCCGTTCCTCGCGGCGGTCGCCGACGGCCGCTTCGCGCGCGCGCTCGCGCGCCTGTTGCGCTAGTCGCCGGCCGTGCTCCAGCGGTGCGCCGGCAGCAGCATGCCGGTCGCTCCCGCCGGACCCGCGATCGTCACCGGATAGGTCTGCCAGTGGTAGTCGTACGCGTGCTCCCAGGCCGCCTCGAAGACGCCGACGTCGAGCGCGTAGTCCCCGGCCGGCAGCTCGAGCCGCTCGATCGAGAGCGTGACGTCGGCCTCGCGCACCTCGCGCCCGAGCGAGACGCCGTCGGCGCGCGTCGAGAGGTCGAAGACGACGGCCTCGTCGCCCGTGCGCCGCAGCGAGACGACGACGATCGGGTCGCGCACGGCGCCATCGCGCGCGGCGAGCGTCACGCGCACGTGCAGCGGGTCGCCGGTGCGCACGGCTGCGCCCGGCGCCGCGCCGTGGACGTCCACCGCCTCGATCGTCATCTCCTGCGAGCCGAAGCGGTTCTCGCGCAGGCGCAGGCCGCCTTCCTCGCGCGCGCTGCCGACCGGCGTCGCCGCGTACGTGCGCTCGATCGCGTCGCGCTCGTACTCCTCCAGCACCGCGTCGGCGTCGCCGATCGAGCGCACGCCGCCGCGGTGCAGCCAGACGACGCGATCGCACGTCTCGCGCAGCTCGTCGAGCGAGTGGGAAGCGAGCAGCAAGCTCGTGCCGCCCGCGCGCAGCTCGGCGATCCGCTCGGCGCATTTCTGACGGAAGTTGAGGTCGCCGACGGCGAGCACCTCGTCGAGGATCAGCAGGCGCGGCTCGAGCGCCGCGATCGTGCCGAACGCCAGCCGCAGCTTCATCCCCTCGCTGTAGGTGCGCACGGGCGAGGAGACGAAGTCGCCGAGGTCGGCGAAGTCGAGCATCGCGGGCAGCAGGCGCTGCGCCTCCTGCCGGCGCATGCCGGCCACGAGCGCCGCCGTCAGCGCGTTCTCGCGGCCGGTCAGCTGGTCGTCGAACGACGCGCCGAGGCTCAGCACGGCGGACGTCTCGGGATGGACCGCGATCTGGCCGCGCGTCGGGCGGCCGAGGCCGGCCGCGAGCCGCAGGAACGTCGACTTGCCGGCGCCGTTGTGCCCGATCACGCCGAGGCTGCCGCCGGCGGCCAGCTCGAGCGTGAGATCGCGCAGCGCCCAGCGCTTCGGCCGCCGGCGGCCGCTCAGCGGCGCGCGATGGGCGAGCGCGCCGCGCAGGGTCCGGGGCGGCTGCGTCCAGTCGCGGTACGCCTTCCAGACCCCGTCGAAGCGCAGGACGGTCACAGCTCGTCCACGAAGCCGGACTCGAGGCGCCGGAACAGCAGCACGCCCAGCGCCAGCGCGACGGCGGTCGCGCCGGTCCCGATCGCGATGTCGACCAGCGCGGGCAGGCGGCCGTCGAACAGCACCGCGCGGTCGGCGTTGACGAACGCCGTCAGCGGGTTCGCGCGCAGCAGCCAGTGGAACTGCGACGGCACGTTCTTCAAGCCGTAGAAGACCGGCGTCAGGTAGAACAGCAGCAGCAGCGCGACCGCGACGACGTTCTGCACGTCGCGCACATAGACGTTCGCCGCCCCGACGGTCAGCGCGAGCCCCGCCATGAACGCGAACTGGGCGGCGATCAGCAGCGGCAGCAGCAGCGCGGCGCTGCCGAGCCGCCCCTCCGCCGCGAGCAGCGCGAGCAGCAGCGGCAGCGCCATCAGCACGTCGAACAGCGGCACCGCGACCGCCACGAGCGGCAGCGTGATCGTCGCGAAGCGCGGCTGGCGCACGAGGTGCGCGTTGGCGACGACGCTGTGGGAGGCGGCCATCAGCGCCGTCTGGAACCACGTCCATGCCACGAGGCCGGTGAAGACGAATACCG
>DATNAP010000008.1:0-12998 GCA_035572475.1 Conexibacter sp.
GCTGGATTCCCGTCTACCGCCTCATCTGGCGCGAGCACTACCGCGCGCAGGCCGGCGGCACCGCGAGCTGACCCCGCGCCGCCTCAAGATCCAACCGCCCCCGCCGACCACCAGGGGCGAATGGAGCGCGGGCTCTACATCGCGGCGTCCGGGATGGTCGCCGAGCAGATGCGACAGGACCAGATCGCGAACGACCTCGCGAACGCGTCGACGCCCGGCTACAAGGCCGACCGCGTCACGCAGAGAGCGTTCGGCGACCTGCTGCTGAGCAACAGCCTCACGGGTCAGCAGATCGGCGGCCTGACGATGGGCGTCGGGCTCGACAGAATGGCCACCGACCTCACGCCGCAGCCGCTGCGCGACACCGGCGAGCCGCTCGACATGGCGATCGCCGGCGACGGCTTCTTCGCCGTGCAGACGGCGCAGGGCGTGCGCTACACGCGCAACGGCCAGTTCAGCGAGTCCGCCGCGGGGACGCTCACGGACCAGCTCGGCAACGCGGTGCTCGGCAGAGACGGGCAGCCCGTGAAGGTGGGCGCAAACGGACAGGCGAACGCGAGCGGCGTCGGCGTCTTCGCGCTCACGAACGTCGCCAAGCAGGGCGACAACCTCTTCACCGGGACACCGGCCGGCCAGGCCACGGGCACGGTCCGCGCCGGCGAGCTCGAGGGCTCGGGCGTCGACCCGGCGCGCACGATGGTCGACATGATCGCCTCCTTCCGCGCCTTCGAGGCCGGGCAGAAGGCGATCCAGACGATCGACGACTCGCTGCACAAGACGGCGACGCAGGTCGCCTCGCCGAACGGGAGCGCGTGATGCTCGAGGGCCTCTACTCCGCCGCCGCCGGCATGGCCGCCCAGCAGGAGCGCATCGACGGGATCTCCAACGACCTCGCGAACGCCTCCACGACCGGCTACAAGTCCGTGCGGATCGGCTTCCGCGACCTGCTCTACAGCGCGCAGGGCAATGGCGCCGGGCCGACCGTGGCCGCCGGCGCGGGCGCCGCGGCGTCGATCTTCGGCCGATCGCAGGAGCAGGGCGCGATCCAGACGACCGACCAGCCGCTCGACCTCGCGATCGAGGGACCCGGGTACTTCCAGGTCACGCGCGCCGACGGCTCGACCGCGCTCACGCGCGACGGCTCCCTGCGACTCGACGCGCTCGGCCGCCTGACGACGCAGGACGGCGACATCCTCCAGCCGCCGATCACCGTTCCGAGAGGGACGACGGCGGAGCAGCTCTCGATCGGCTCCGACGGCACCGTGCGGATCGGCGCGGGCAGAGCGCTCGGGCGGATCCAGCTCGTGAACGTGCCCGCGCCGGACGGCCTGCAGCCGCTCGGCGGGAACCTGTTCGCCGCCAACGCCGCGAGCGGCCAGCCGAGCGCGGCGGGCGCGAGCACGACCCTGCGCCAGGGCGCGCTGGAGGGCTCGAACGTCGACATCGGCGACGCGATGGTCGACATGATGGACGCGCAGCGCACGTTCCAGATGGCCAGCAAGGCGATCCAGATGCAGGATCAGATGCTCGAGGTCGCCGACCAGGTGAAGCGATGAGCTTCCTGTCCGGACTCCCGCCGATCGATCAGTCGCAGCTTCCGGCCGACGTGCGCAACGCGGCGCCCGCGCGCAAGCAGGCCTACGAAGCCGGCCTCGGCTTCGAGCAGATGCTCGTGCAGCAGCTCTCGCAGTCGCTCGTCGACTCGGCGAACGACCCGTCCTCCGACGACCCGGGCAGCGACGGCACCGACACGACGACGGGCGGCCTCGGCGGCGGCTCGCCGTACGCAAGCCTGCTCCCCGACGCACTCACGAGCGGCGTCATGGACGCAGGCGGCCTCGGCCTCGCCCGTCAGCTGATGGACGCGATCCAGCCCGCCACGCCCGCTGCCCCCGGCGCGACGGCGCCCACGCCATGAGCGCACTCGCCGCCCCACCCGTCGCAACCGACCCGCGCCTCGCCGGCGACGTGCTCGCGCACCTCGAGGCGCAGCTCGTCTCCGCACGGAAGCTGCTGCACGCGGTGCTCGCGCAGACCGTCGCGATCCGCGCGCAGGACGTCGACGGGGTCGTGCGCCAGGTCGCGACCTTCCAGGCCGAGCTGGAGCGCCGCGCGCGCCTCGAGGAGGATCGCGCCCGCCTGCTCGCACGCGCCGGCGCGCTGCTCGGCATGACGCCCGCGGCCGTCACGCTCTCCCAGCTCACGACGCTGATGGCGCCGCACGACGCGCAGCTCGCGCACGCGCGCAGCGCCGAGCTGCAGGGCCTGCTCGCCGAGCTGCAGCGGGAGCACACCTGCAACCAGGCGCTGATGCGGCAGGAGCTGGCGTTCCTGGACCACCTGCTGCGACTCGTCGGGGCGGGCGGGATGGGTCCCGCCGACGCCGGCGCCTACACGGCGGGCGGGATCCGGCCGGCGCACGTCCCCTACACCGCCACCGCGCGCGGCGCGCTGAACCTCCAAGCGTAGGACTACCCATGACCTCCGCCTTCTTCGGCCTCCAGACCTCGCTGCGCGGCCTGCTCGCCCAGCAGCAGGCGATCGACACCACCGGTCACAACATCGCGAACGCGAACACCGCCGGCTACTCGCGCCAGGAGGCGGTGCTCGAGCCGACGCCGGCGTACCTGATCCCGGCGAACAGCATCAACAACGGCAGCGGCGCACAGCTCGGCAGCGGCGTCGACGTCTCCTCGATCCGGCGCATCCGCGATCAGTTCCTCGACCTCCAGTACCGCGCGCAGCAGATGAGCCTCGGCGACGCGACCACGCGCACGACGTCGCTCGACCAAGCGCAGATGGCGTTCAACGAGCCGAGCGACGACGGCATCCAGGCGCAGCTCTCGAAATTCTGGGACGCCTGGTCGGCGGTCGCCAACGCGCCGCAGGACCCCGGTGCGCGCGCCGCGCTCGTGACCGGCGCGCAGACCCTCACCTCCACCTTCAGAGCCGTCTCCGACCAGCTCACGGCCGTCGCGCAGCAGGCGCAGGACGAGTACGACTCGATCACCGGCCCCAGCGGCGACGTCGCGAACATGGCCAGCCAGCTCGCGGGCCTGAACAGAGCGATCGGCGACGCGGTCTACCGCGGCCAGCAGCCGAACGACCTGATGGATCAGCGCGACGCGCTGATCGACAGGCTCTCCCAGCTCGGGCAGGTGTCGGTCACCGACACGGGCGGGAACCGCCTCAGAATCGACTTCGGCGGGGTGACGCTCGTCGACCCGAGCACGCCGACCGGCTACAACTGGCCGCAGACGCTGACGACGCCCGGCGGCAAGCTCGGCGCGCTGCTCGACCTCGCCTCGCCGACGGGCCCGGCGCTGACCTACCGCAGAGACCTCGACGCGGTCGCCGACGATCTCGTCACGAGCGTCAACGCGCTCCACACCGCGACCCCGTTCTTCGATCCCGCGGGCACGACCGCGGCGACGATCAGCGTCGTCGCGACGAGCGCGACCGTCCAGACCGGCAGCACCGGGGCGCCGGGCGCGAACGACGTCGCGCAGGCGATCGCCGGCCTGCGCGGCGGAACGACCGACCAGATGTACCAGGCGCTCGTTGCGAGAGTCGGCGTCGAGACGCAGGCCGCCGCGAGCGCTGAGAGCACCGCGCAGTCGCTGTCCGCCGCGGTCGACCAGCGCCGCCAGAGCGTCGCGGGCGTCTCGCTCGACGAGGAGATGATGAACCTGATGCGCTTCCAGCGCGGCTATCAGGCGTCGGCGCGCACGATGACGACGATGGACCAGATGCTCGACACGCTCGTCAACCGCACCGGGACCGTGGGGCTGTAGCGATGTCGATGCGGATCACCATGCTGATGAGCTCGCAGCTCATGCTGAGCGACATCAACGACGGCTACGACCGGCTCACGAGACTCCAGCAGGAGCTGTCGTCGGGCAGATCGATCAGCAAGCCGTCCGACGACCCCTACGGCACCAGCCGCGCGATGGGGCTGCGCGGCGAGCTGGCCGGCCTCGCGCAGTACCAGAGAAATGTGGACGACGGCACCGGCTGGCTCAACACCTCCGACACCGCGTTCTCGCAGATGTCGGACGTGCTCCAGCGCGCGCGCGAGCTGCTCGTGCAGGGCGGCAGCGACACCGCCGACCAGACCGCGCGCAACGCGATCGCCGACGAGATCGACCAGCTGACGGACAGCGTCAAGCAGGAGGCGAACGTCCAGTACGCCGGCAAGTACGTCTTCTCCGGCACCGCGACGAGCACGCAGCCCTACCAGCTCGGCACGGGGTCGGACAGATACGCCGGCGACGCCGGCACGGTCACGCGCACGATCGGCCCGGGCGTGCAGGTCCCCATCAACAGCGACATCCACCAGCTGCTCGGCGACGGTCAGGCGTCCGGGGACGACAAGCTGCTCGACACGCTGCGCGACATCGCCGACAACCTGCGCGGCGGCACGACCGCCGACGCCGACGCGCTGCGCGGCACCGACCTCCAGCGGCTCGACGCGAACCTCGACACGCTCAACGAGATCCGCGCGGACGTCGGCGCGCGCACGAACCGGCTCGCGATCGCGAGCTCGCGCCTGTCCGCGCTGCAGGACAACTCGACGCAGCTGCTGTCCGACACCGAGGACGCCGACATGGCCTCGACGGTGACGAGCTACACGACCCAGCAGGCCGCCTACAACGCGGCGCTGCGCGCGGGCGCGAACATCATCCAGAGCTCGCTGCTCGACTTCCTCAACTGACCCCGCCACCCCACCCCAAGCCACCCAAGGAGACCCCGTGTCAACGACGATCGACAGCACTCGCTTCGGCCGCATCGAGGTCGCGCCGGGCAGCGCGATCGCGTTCCCGCAGGGCCTCGCCGGCTTCGACAGCCGCCGCTTCACGCTCGTGGCGCGGGCGGCCGACGACGCGTTCCTGTGGCTGCACTCGCTGGAGGACCCGGCGCTCGCGCTGCCCGTGACGGACCCGCGCCGCTTCTTCGCCGACTTCGCGCTGGAGCCGGCGGCTCCCGCCGGCGCGGCCGTCTACGTGACCGTGCGCGCGAGCGAGCGGCTGGAGGACTTCACCGCCAACCTCCGCGCCCCGCTCGTGGTCGTCGACGGCGTCGGCGAGCAGGTGCTCAACGAGGCGCCCGGCGCCGAGCTGCGCGCCCCGCTGTTCGCGCAGCTCACGGCCGCGGGCGGCGCCGAGCGCGCCGCCTGATGTGACACCCTCCTGGGGTGCTCATCATCACCCGCCGGCCCGGCGAGAGAATCGTGCTCGGCGACGAGATCGTCGTCACGCTGATGGAGATCAGCGGTCAGACCGCGCGCATCGGCATCGCCGCCCCGCAGGACCTGCCGGTCTACCGCGAGGAGATCTGGGAAGCGGTCAAGGCCGAGAACCAGGCCGCCGCCTCCGTCGACCCCGCCTCGCTCCCGCCGGTCCCGCCGGCGTCGCCGGGCGAGTAGTGCCCGATCGCGCGTCGCTCCGGCGGCGCTGCGCGACCAAATGCATGTGCTGTAGACGCCCGGTGCGCCAGCTCGTACCTTTGCGGCGATGGTCGCTGTTCCCGTCCGAATCGTCGATGGCGCGCGAGGCGATGACCTGCTCGGCGCCTCGCTGTCACTCGCTCATACGCAGCTCGTCGGCCAGCTGGCCGACGAGACGAGCCTCGACGCTCGAACGATGGGAACGCTCGGCTTCGCCGGAGCCTTGCTGGCCGCCGACCTCGCCGCCAAGGACCTCCTCGGCGCGGCGTGGTGGGCGCTGCTGATCGCGATCGCCGCGGCGGCGGCCTGCTGCCTGAGGCCGGCGCTCGCGCTCGGCTTCGACGGCGCACACGACACGGACCTGGGTCCGGATCCCGCCGGGTTCCATGCGGCATTCGCGGGGCGACCGCCGCGCGAGGCATGCGAGCAGCTCCTGGCCGATCTCGGATCGGCGTACTCAAGAAACGTCCGTCGCTGCCACGCCAAGCAGCGTGCGCTGCGAGGCGCGCTCGTCGCCCTGATGCTCGGAGTCCTTGCCTCGGCCGCCGTCTTCAGCATCGACCATCACCCAACGATCGGATCGCCCCATGAGCAACGACAAGCCCACATTTGAGCGGCTCCCTCCGCTGGAGCCTACGCCGGGCCCGCTTCGGATTCGAGAGCCGTCCTCCGTACCGCATCTAGGTCTCCGCGGCCCCATCCGAGAGCGGACGGAGGCCGACGGGTGGCCCAGCCGCCTGCGATCACTGATCAGCGCGCTCAGGGCAGCCGCCACAACGCGCCCGTGAAGCGCTTCTCGGCGACGACCTTCCATTCGAGCGCAAGCTGCCAGAGGGCGGCGCGGGCGCGGGGGCCGGGCAGCGCGCAGGCGGCGGCGACCTCGGCCGTCGCGAGCGTGCCGAAGCGCCGCAGCGCCTGCTCGATCGACGGCGGCGGCGCGTCGAGCGGTTGCGCGCCGGCGGCCAGCGCGGCAGCTCTCCACTCGTCGTAGGGGACGAAGCCGCGCACGGCGCGGTCGCCGAAGACCAGCGTAGGCAGCGCCTCCGGGCCGCCGATCGCGCGCATGCGCTCGAGCTGCTCGCCGAAGCGCTCGATCGTCGCGCTCGAGCCGAGGTCGCGGCGCAGGCTCGAAGCGTTCATCCCCGCCACCGCGTGCGCCTCGCCGACCAGCGCCTCCGCCGCGTCGAGCTTGCGCCGCCCGCACATCAATCCCTCGCGCACGCGCCGCAGATAGGCCGCCTGCACCGCGCGACCCTGCTCGCCGGCCGCGATCGTCGCGAGGCATGCCGGGTGCGAGCCGGACGGCGGCGCCTCCAGCCACAGCCGCGGATCGAACGGCATGCCGCTGCGGTCGCACGCCTCCAGCCACTCGGCCACCTGCGCCTGTGGATCCTCGAACGACGGCCAGCGCCCGCCGATCACGTACTCGATCGCGATCGCCTCGCCGAACTCGACCTGCAGCCGGCGTAGGCTGGGCTCCAGCGCCCAGGACCAAGGACACACGGGATCCGTGTAGTAGGACGCTTCGATGACGGGCACGCGCGGAACATAGTCGGTACAACGGGACGCACCACGTGAGCACGATCCTCGGCACGATCCTCAACGGCCGGTACCGGCTGGAGGCCCGCATCGGCACGGGCGGGATGTCGTCGGTCTATCGCGCGCTGGATGAGACGCTCGAGCGGCCGGTCGCGATCAAGCTGATGAACCGCGAGATCGCGGACGACTCCGACCAGCTCGAGCGCTTCCGCCGCGAGGCCCGCGCGGTCGCGCAGCTCTCGCACCCGCACATCGTCGGGGTGATCGACTACGGCGAAGACCAGGGCCGCCCGTACATCGTGCTGGAGTACGTCGAGGGGGAGACGCTGAAGGAGCGGATCCGCCGCAAAGGCGAGCTCGACGTCGCCGAGGCGGTCGCGTACGCGATCGAGATCGCGCGCGCGCTCGGCGCCGCGCACGCCGGCCACATCGTGCACCGCGACGTGAAGCCGCAGAACGTGCTGATCGACGAGGAGGGCAGCGCGAAGGTCACCGACTTCGGGATCGCCCGCTCGCTCGACGACGACGGCCTCACCGCCGACGGGCGCGTCCTCGGCACGACCGACTACGTCTCGCCCGAGCAGGCGCTCGGGCACGCCGTCACCGGCCAGTCCGACCTCTACTCGCTCGGGATCGTGCTGTTCGAGATGCTGACCGGCGGCGTCCCGTTCAGGGGCGAGAACCAGGTCGCGGTCGCGATGAAGCATGTGCGCGAAGACCTGCCCGACGTGCAAACCCTGCGACCGGAGGTGTCGGCCTCGCTCGCCGCGGTGATCGACCGCGCGACCGCGAAGGACCTGCACGAGCGCTACCGCAGCGACGAGGAGCTGATCGACGACCTCGAGCACGTGCTCGCGCTGGAGGCGGCGAGGACGGGCAGCGCGACCGGCGAGGCGACGGCCGTGCTGCGCTCGCTGCCGGAGGCGACGCTGCAGCGGGTGCCGCTGCAGCTGCGCTCGCACCCGGCCTGGCTGGCGATCGGCGCGATGCTGGCCGTCGTCGTGCTGGCTGCCGCGATCATCGTGGTCAGCGACCGAACGCACCGCGGGACGGGCACGCAGAAGACCGCGAGCAGCGGCGGCGCGCTGACGGCGGTGGGCTTGCGCTCGGACGCCGCGCACGACTACGACCCGCTCGGCGACGGCGCCGAGCACCCGGAGCAGAAGGCGTTCGCGATCGACGGAAACCCGGAGACGACCTGGACGACGGAGTCCTACGACGGCGGCGACCTCGGCAAGGCGGGCGTCGGCCTCGCGCTCGACGCCGCGCCCGGGGCGGCCTTCCGCCAGCTCCGCGTGCGCACCCCGACCCCGGGCTTCGCGGCGAGCGTGTACGTGGCAGGCGCAGGGCCCCTGCCAAAGACGGTCCCCAGCCCAGGCTGGAGACTCGTCGGCTCCGCCGTGTCGGTCGGCTCTCGCCAGACGATCGGCCTCGCCACCGCCGGCCAGCGCGCCCGCTGGGTGCTGCTGTGGATCACGAGACTCCCGCCGGGCCAGAATCGCGCGGAGATCAGCGAGCTGACGCTGTACCGCTAGAACTGGTACGCCCGCTCGCGCGCGTGCCGCTCGACGGCCAGCTCGACGAGGCGGTCGAGCAGCTCTTCGTACGGCACGCCGGAGGCGGCGAACAGCTTTCCGTAGACGGAGGTCTCGGTGAAGCCCGGCATCGTGTTCAGCTCGTTCACGAGCACGTCCTCGCGCTCGACGTCGACGAAGAAGTCGGCGCGCGCGAGGCCCGCGCAGCCGAGCACGGCGAACGCGTCGATCGCCAGCGAGCGCACGCGCGAGACGAGCGCGGGCGGGATGCGCGCGGGAACCACGAGCTCCATGCCGCCCTGCTCGTACTTCGCCGCGAAGTCGTACCAGCCGCCCTCGCCCCCGCCGGTCAGCACGATCTCGCCCGGCTCGGAAGCGATCGGCTGCTCGTCGCCGAGCACCGCGCACTCGATCTCCAGCCCGCTCGCCGCCGCCTCGACGATCACGAGCGGGTCGTGCGCGAAGGCCGACTCCAGGGCGTCGGCGAGCGCGGCGGCCTCGGCGGCGCGCACGATCCCGACCGACGAGCCGAGCCGCGCCGGCTTCACGAACACCGGCAGACCGAGCACCGCCAGCTCCGCGCACACCGCCTCCGGCCCCGCCGCGTAGCGCGCATGGCGCACGGCGCGGTAGTCGACCTGCGGCAGGCCCGCGCGCGCGAGCAGCTCCTTCGCGACGACCTTGTCCATGCACGCCGCCGACGCGAGCACGCCGGAGCCGACGTACGGCACGTCGAGGCACTCCAGCAGCCCCTGGACCGTGCCGTCCTCGCCGAACGGGCCGTGCAGCACCGGGAAGACGGCGTCGGCGTCGAGCAGCCCGCCGCCCGGCGTCAGCGTCACCGGCTCGCCGCCGCACGTCCATGCGCCCGTGCGCGAGATCTCGACGGCCACGACCTCATGGCCGGCGCGCTCCAGGCCGCCGCGCACCGACGCCGCGGATGCGAGCGAGACGTCGTGCTCGGACGAGCGGCCGCCGCCGAGCACGACGACGCGGCGCGGAGGGGTGCCGGAGGTGGCCGAGCGGGTGCCGGAGGTGGCGACGTGGCCACCGGAGGCGGGTCCCGCCCCACGGTCGCCACCGGAGGCGGGCCCCCAGGCGGCGTCCACCGAGCTCACTGCCCGCCCCCGCCGCTGGGCGTCGTCGGAGGTGTCGGCGTGGTCGGCGGGGCGGTGAAGCGGCCGACGAAGATGCGCACCGGCGCACCCTGCTTCACCTGTTCGCCGGCCGGCGGGTCCTGCGCGACGACGAGACCGTCGAGACCGCTGTCGGTGACGTCGCGCGAGGCGACGCGCGGCACGAGGCCAGCGGCCGTGAGCGTGTCGCTCGCCTCGCTCCGCGTCTGCCCGGAGAGGTCGGGCACGTCGACCGTCGGAATCGCTCTCGCGACGACGATCGTCACGCCGGTGCCCGGGTCGACTCTTCTGCCGGCGGCGGGAGACTGGCTGACGACCGTCCCTGGCGCGTTCGTGTCGGTTTCCTTCTGCGCGATCGTCACGTCGAAGCCGCGACTGCCGAGCGTCTGCTGCGCCTGCTGCTGCGTCAAGCCGACGACGTCCGGCACGGAGGTCTGCTGCGGTCCGCTCGAGACGACGACGGTCACCTCCGATCCGCGCGCGACGCTCTGGCCTGCGGCCGGCGAGGTCGAGATCACGTCCCCGGCCGGCACGGTGCCGTCGGGCTGCTGCACCACGCGATTGACGCTCAAGCCGGCGGCGGTGAGCTGCTTGATCGCCTTCTGCTGGCTGAGTCCGACGACCGTCGGCACCTGCACCGGCGCCGGCCCGTTGGAGACGATCAACGCAACGGTCGAGTCCTCCTTCGCGTGCGCGCCGCCGGCCGGGCTCTGCGCGAGCACCTGGCCGGCGGGTCTGCCGCTCGCGGTCCGTTCGACCGCCACCTTCAACCCGGCCGCGCGCAGCTCCGCGCTCGCCGACTGCACCCCCTGGCCGACGACGTGCGGGACGGTCACGGTGCCGGTGCGCGTCAGCAGCACGACCCCGACCACGATCGCCGCGAGCGCGAGCGCGGCCAGCACCCAGGCCCACCACGGTCGCCGACGGCGCTCGTCGAGCGCCGTCGGTCCAGGCGGCGAGGCGTAGTACGCCGCTGCCGGCATCTGGCTCGTCTCAGATGTGGCGGCGGCGCCGAGCGCGGCGGCCGTGTACGGGTCGGGCGAGAGCGCCGCCGGTGCGAAGATCGCCGTCCGCTGCCCGGGCGCCTCTTCGCCGACCACCGCGTCGCGCGCGTCCTCCAGCGCGTGGATGAACGCGTCGGCGTCGGCCGGGCGCTGCGCGGGGTCCTTCTCCAGCGCCCACAGCACGACCGCCTCGAGCGCCGGCGGCACGGACGGGTCGAACATGCTCGGCGCGGGCGGCGCCTCCGAGACGTGCTTGAGCGCGATCGAGACGGCCGACTCGGCGTCGAACGGCACGTGGCCGGTCGCCAGCTCGAACAGGATCACGCCGATCGAGTAGAGGTCCGACGCCTGGCTGACGGTGTGGCCCTGGGCCTGCTCGGGCGAGAGGTACTGCGCCGTGCCCATGATCGAGCCGGTCTCGGTCATGTCGGACGCGCCGGCCCGCGCGATGCCGAAGTCAGTCACCTTCACGCGGTCTTCGTCGTCGACCATGACGTTGTGCGGCTTGAGGTCGCGGTGGATGATCCCGTGCCGGTGCGCGAAGCGGGCCGCCTTGAGGATCTGCACGACGATGTCGATCGCGCGCACCGGGTCGAGCGGCGCCTCCTGGCGGATCACGTCCTTCAGCGAGCGCCCCGCCAGGTACTCCATGGCGATGTAGGAGGTGCCGTCCCACTGCCCGCGGTCGTAGACGCTGACGACGTTCGGGTGCTGAAGGCTCGCGGCCGCGGACGCCTCGCGGCGGAAGCGCTCGACAAACTCGGCGTCCTCGGCGAAGCGGTGGTGGAGCAGCTTGAGCGCGACCTTGCGTCCGAGCTGCTGGTCCTCGGCGCAGTACACGTCGGCCATCCCGCCCGAGCCGATCCGCGTGAGGATCTTGTAGCGGCCGTCGATCAGCGCGTCGGTGGGGATCTCGGTCATGGGTGCTGGAGGAGGGACTGGAGGACCGCGCGCGCGATCGGGGCGGCAACCGTACCGCCGAAGCCGCCCTGGCTTCTCTCGACGGTCACGGCGATCGCGACGCGCGGGTTGTCGGCCGGCGCGAAGGCGACGAACGACGGCTGCGTCAGGTTCGACCCGAGCCTGCCGATCTCGGCCGTGCCGGTCTTGCCGGCCACCTGGATCCCCGGGAGCTGCACCGCGGTGCCCGTGCCGGACTCGACCACCTTGCGCATCATCTGGTTGAGCTCGGCGGCCGTTCTCGGGGACATCGGCGTGCTCCACACGCTCGGCTTGATCCGCGTCACCGTGCGGCCGTCGGGATCGACGATGCGGTCGGTCAGGTGGGGCGCCATCAGCCGTCCGCCGTTCGCGACCGCCGAGACGACCATCGCCATCTGCAACGGCGTGACCGCCAGCTTGTCCTGGCCGATCGCCATGCGACCGACGTCGACCTGCGGGCTCGTGACCGGCAGCAGTCCTCCGTTCAGGCGCTCGCCGCTGGCGAACATCTCGTCGGCCGGGTAGTCGAGCGGCGGGCGGCGGTAGAAGCCGAAGCGGCGCATGTAGTCGGCCATCGTCCGCTTGCCGAGCGCTTCGCCGAGCTGCCCGAAGACGGTGTTGACCGAGTTCGTCATCGCGGTCGTGAGCGAGATGTCGCCGAAGCTCTCGTTGAGGTCGTTGCGCATCGGCACGCCGGAGATCGTCTTGGGCGAGTCGCCGTTGATCGTGGAGTCGGGCGTATACCTGCCGGTGTCGAGCGCGGCGGCGGCGGTGACGACCTTGAACGTCGAGCCCGGCGCGTAGCTCGACTGCGTCGCGCGGTTGAGCAGCGGCGCGCCCGAGCCGGGTGCGTTGAGCGATCTGAAGACCCCCGGCCTGCCGATCGCGGTCGGGTCGTAGCCGGGCGTGCTCGCCATCACCTCGACCGCGCCGCTGCGCGGGTCGAGCGCGACGACCGCGCCCGGACTGCCGGTGGCGGCGAGCTGCTGCTCGGCGATCCGCTGCGCCGCCGGGTCGAGCGTCGTGACGACCGTGTCGCCCGCCTGGCGCTTGCCCTGGAGCTGGTCGGCGATCGAGCCCAGCTCGCTGCCACCCTGGCCGGAGAGCACGTCGTTGCGGAAGCGCTCGATGCCCGAGAGCTGTCCGAGCGAGACGTTCGAGTAGCCGACCGGGTGTCCGAACAGCGAGCCGGTCGGATACGTGCGGCCGTACGTGCCGCGCGGCCCGCGCACGCTGCGCGCGAGCACACTGCCGTCGGCGGCCTCGATCGCGCCGCGTTTGACGTGCAACTGCGCGATCAGCGGACGGGCGTTGAGCGCGTTGTCGCGCAGCGCCTTCGCGTCGAAGACGGTCCAGCGCGAGGTCCACGCGACGAGCAGCGCGAACAGCAGCACGA
>DATNAP010000009.1:0-78429 GCA_035572475.1 Conexibacter sp.
TGCCGCGCCGCGGTGCGCTGCGCTTCGTCGCTGCCGCGGCGGTCCCGCTCGCGATCGTGATGGTGCTCGCGTTCATGGCCCAGCGCATCGTCCAGCCGGGCGGGGGCGGCGCGTCGCCGCCGAGCGTCCGCGACGTGGCGGCCGTCGCGCTGCGCCCGGCGGCGGCCCCCGCGCCGGCGGCCAGGCCGGGCGGCGAGCTGCTGCGCGCGCAGGCGGGGCCGATCGTCTTCCCGACGTGGACGCATGTCGGCTGGCGCGCGGTCGGCACGCGCACGGACACGGTGCGCGGGCATGAGCTGCGCACCGTGTTCTACGCCGACACCGCCGGCCGGCGGATCGGCTACGCGATCGCGGACGCGCAGCTGCCGGTCAGCGGCGGGCAGGTCGTGATCCGCCGCGGCGCGCGGCTGCGCGTGCTCGACCGCGGCGCGACCGCCGTCGTCACCTGGCGGCGCGACGGCCGCACGTGCATCCTCGCCGGCAGAGGCGTGCCGGTCGGCCGGCTGGTGACGCTCGCGAGCTACGCCGCCTGAGCGGGCGGGGCAGGCCCTACGCCGTCAGCTCGCGGTAGACGAGCACCGCGCGGCCGAGCACGATCACGTCGCCGTCGTGCAGCTCCTGCTCCGCGACGCGGCGGCCGTTGACCCACGTGCCGTTTGCGCTGCGGTCGTCGAGGATCCGCACGCTGCGGCGTCGCTGGACGACGATCGCGTGGCGGCGCGAGACGCCGACGTCCTCGAGCTGGAGCGTCGCGCCGAAGCCGCGACCGAGATGGACGATCGACCGCGCAAGTGCGAACGCGCGCTGCTCGCCGCCCTGCTCGACGAGCAGCCAGCGGCCCGGCGCGGGCGGCGCCTCGGGCGCGCCGACGTCGCCGAACGGGCGGTCGACCGCCGCGACCGCATCGGTGCGCTCGCGCGCCGCGGTCCGGGGATCGATCGGGGTGCGCAGCGTCATGGCCCGGGACCGTACGCGCCGAACCTGTGGGCGAGATGAAGATCCGGTGAAAGCGGGCGCAGAGCCGATAGGGCGACTGGTCGCGCGATAGTGTGCGGCGGCGTGACGGAGTTCGAGACCCCCTACGTGCTCTACGGCGCGTACCGCGTGCGCGAGCCGGGTACCGGCGTGACGGCGGACGCGGCCGCCGCCGAGGGCGCGCTCACGGGCGGCGGCGTCACGCTGCGCGGCGCCTACTCGCTCGCCGGCTTCAGAGCTGACGCCGACCTGCTGCTGTGGCTCGTCGGACCGAGCGCGGACGCGCTGCAGGCCGCGATCGTCGCGTTCCGCCGCAGCGAGCTCGGCCGCCTGCTCGACCCGGTCTGGACGAGCGTCGGCGTGCACCGCGACGCCGAGTTCAACAAGGCGCACATCCCCGCCTTCCTGCAAGGCGAGGAGCCGCGGACGTACGTCTGCGTCTACCCCTTCGTGCGCTCGTACGAGTGGTACCTGCTGCCGCCGCAGGAGCGCTCGGACATGCTGCGCGAGCACGGCATGATGGCGCGCGACTTCGCCGACGTGCGCGCGAACACCGTCAGCGCGTTCGCGCTGGGCGACTACGAGTGGCTGCTCGCGTTCGAGGCCGACGAGCTGACCCGCATCGTCGACCTGATGCGTCACCTGCGCGGCGCCGCGGCGCGCCGCCACACGCGCGAGGAGCTGCCGTTCTACACCGGCATCCGCAAGCCGCTGGCGGATGTCGTGGCGGACCTGCCTTAGCGGCGGCCGATCAACGACCGCAGGCTCCCGCGCCGGCGCGGGCGGTGCGGCGCAGGCGGGAGCGGGTCGCCGGCGAGGATCGCGGCCGGCGCTTCCTGCGCGAGCAGCGGCGCGAGCTCGCCGAGGCCGGCGGCCGCGAGCGGCTCGGCGATGCCCGGCGGCCGGCGCAGCGAGTCGTGGGCGTCGGAGGCGACGCTGTGGACGAGCCCGGCCTCCAGCATCCGCTCGGCGTAGCCGCGCACCGTGCGGCCGAAGCTGCCGGCGAAGGAGCTGGCGGTCACCTGCGTGGCGGCGCCGGCGCG
Source organism: Conexibacter sp. (assembly GCA_035572475.1). GTDB lineage: Bacteria > Actinomycetota > Thermoleophilia > Solirubrobacterales > Solirubrobacteraceae > Conexibacter. The sequence goes on from DATNAP010000009.1 coordinate 2,019, forward strand.
TACGAGCGCGCGCAGCGCGTCCGGGTCGTCCTGCAGGAGCGGCGAGCGCTCCGGGTGCGCGATCAGCACGCGGTGACCGCGCTGCAGCAGCGCGCGCGCGACAGGCGCGAAGCCGGCGCCCTTGCGCAGCGGCGCCTCAAGCAGCAGCCACGGCCCGCCGCCGATCGACAGCGCATGGAGCTGCTCGTCGGACAGGTTGACCGCCTGGTGCACGTCGATCTCGGCGCCCTGCACCACCTCCAACGGGATCTGCGCCGCCGCCAGCGCGGTGCGCACGTCGGCGAGGTGCAGTTCGATCGCGGCCGGCTCGGTCGGCATGTCCCAGCTCACATGCGGCGTGGCGGCGACCGTGCGCACGCCCGCGCGCACGTGCAGCTGCGCCATCGCGAGCGAGCCGCCGAGGTCGTCCGGGCCGTCGTCGATCCCCGGCAGCAGATGGCAGTGCAGGTCGATCACCGTCCGCGCATGATCGCGCGCGGGGATGATGGCCGCCTCGACGGGCAGACTGAGGCGTGCGAAATGGCGACGAAGGAGCCGCGATGCAACTCGGGATGATCGGCCTCGGCCGGATGGGCGCGAACATGGTGCGGCGACTGATGCGCCACGGGCACAGCGCCGTCGTGTTCGACAGGAGCGCCGACGCCGTCGCCCAGCTCGCCGGCGAGGGCGCGACCGGCGCCGACTCGCTCGCGGACTTCGTCGCGCGCTTGTCGAAGCCGCGTGCGGTCTGGCTGATGGTGCCGGCCGCCGTCGTGGACGAGACGCTCGACGCGCTGCTGCCGCTGCTCGACGCCGACGACGTCGTGGTCGACGGCGGCAACTCCAACTATCGCGACGACCAGCGGCGGGCCAAGCGCGCGGCCGCCCAGGGCGTCCACTACGTCGACTGCGGCACGAGCGGCGGCGTGTGGGGACTGGAGCGCGGCTACGCGCAGATGATCGGCGGCGACGCGGAAGCGGTGCAGCGGCTCGCGCCGATCTTCGGAGCGCTCGCGCCGGGCGTCGAGGCGGCACCGCGCACGCCTGGCCGCGACGGCGAGCTGCAGGCGGGCGAGGAGGGCTGGCTGCACTGCGGGCCGCCGGGCGCGGGCCACTTCGTGAAGATGGTCCACAACGGGATCGAGTACGGGATGATGGCCGCGTACGCCGAGGGCCTGAACATCCTCGAGCACGCGAACGCCGGCGCCCAGCAGCGCGAGGCGGACGCGGAGACCGCGCCACTCGCCGATCCCGAGGCCTACATGTACGACCTCGACCTGCCCGCGGTCGCGGAGGTGTGGCGGCGCGGCAGCGTGATCGCCTCGTGGCTGCTCGACCTGACGGCCGCCGCGCTCGCCGCCTCCCCGGGCCTCGACGAGTTCTCCGGGCGCGTGTCCGACTCCGGCGAGGGCCGCTGGACCGCGCTCGCGGCGATCGAGGAGGGCGTGCCAGCGCCTATCCTGACCGGCGCGCTGTTCGAGCGGTTCTCCTCGCAGGGTGCCGACCAGTTCGCCAACCGCGTGATGTCGGCGATGCGGGCGGAGTTCGGCGGGCATGCGGAGAAGACGGTGACGCCGCCGGAAGCTCGGCGCTCGCGATGAGCGGACGGCGAAACAGCCACTCCGACGCGCTCGTCTTCTTCGGCGCGACCGGCGACCTCGCCTACAAGCAGATCTTCCCGGCGCTCCAGTCGCTGATCAGACACGGCAAGCTCGACGTGCCGGTCGTCGGCGTCGCGAAGTCCGGCTGGGGGATCGAGCAGCTGCGCGAGCGCGCGCGCAGATCGCTGGAGGAGCACGGCGGGGTGGACGAGGACGCGTTCGCCAAGCTCGTCGCGCAGCTCCGATACATCGACGGCGACTACGGCGACCCGGCGACGTTCGACCAGCTGCGCCGCGAGCTTGGCGACGCGCAGCATCCGCTCCACTACCTCGCGATCCCGCCGAGCCTGTTCGACGACGTCGTCGAGCAGCTCGGCCGCTCGGGCTGCGCTCCCGCCGGCGCGCGCGTCGTCGTCGAGAAGCCGTTCGGACGCGACCTCAGATCAGCCCGGGAGCTGAACCGCACGCTGACGTCCGTCTTCCCCGAGCGGGCGATCTTCCGGATCGACCACTACCTCGGCAAGGAGGCAGTCGAGAACCTCATCTACTTCCGCTTCGCGAACTCGTTCCTGGAGCCGATCTGGAACCGCGTGCACGTCAAGCGCGTGCAGATCACGATGTCCGAGTCGTTCGGGGTCGCCGGCCGCGGCAGGTTCTACGACGAAGCCGGCGCGATTCGCGACGTGATCCAGAACCACATGCTGCAGGTGCTCGCGCTGCTGGCGATGGACGCGCCGGTCGAGCGCTCCCCGGAGGCGCTGCGCGACGAGAAGGCGCGGCTGCTGAAGTCGATCGCGCCGCTGGCGCCGGCCGACGTCGTGCGCGGGCAGTTCCGCGGCTACCGCGACGAGCCCGGCGTCGCGCCCGACTCGGCCGTCGAGACGTTCGCGGCCGTGCGGCTGCACATCGACAGCTGGCGGTGGGCGCGCGTGCCGTTCCTGATCCGCGCCGGCAAGCGGCTCCCGGTGACCGCGACGGAGGTGCTGGTCGAGCTGCACCATCCGCCGCAGACGGTCTTCGACACGCCCGACGACACGGCGCCGAACTCGTTCCGCTTCCTGCTCGGCCCGGCCGTCCAGCTCGCGCTGCGGGCGCGCGCGAAGTCGCCCGGCGAGCAGATGGCCGGCGAGGAGGTGGAGCTGATGGCCCAGCACCAGCATCCGGGCGAGATGCCGCCGTACGAGCGTCTGCTCGGCGACGCGATGCGCGGCGACCCGACGCTGTTCGCACGCGAGGACGGGGTCGAGGCGGCGTGGGCGGTCGTCGAGCCAATCCTCGGCGACGCGGTCCCCGTGCATCCGTACGAGCCCGGAACGTGGGGCCCGCGCGAGGCGAATCGCCTGATCGAGGACGGCGGCGCCTGGCACGCCCCCAGCGGGCTTCGCACTGACGATCCGGCGTAGCGCGAGGACCGCGGTTTGCCCCGGCGGCACTCATAACTTCGAAATACGGTTCGTATGCGGACGTGGCACGTGTCCATGCATACATCGGCGCTCGCGTTTCCCTGCTGAACGGTGGTTATCCTCGGGCCGCAATGCCAAACCGAGCAACCGGAGCCCCGTGGGATCGCGTGCGCGAACCGCTGCTCGATCCCGGCCTCGTCGACGCGCGGCCGCGGAGCGGGCTGAGCACGCAGGCGATCGTCGACACCGCGATCGCGATCGCCGACGTCGACGGGCTCGACGCCGTCTCGATCCGCCGCGTCGCGGCGATCCTCGAGGTGCGCCCGATGAGCCTCTACACGCACATCGTCTCCAAGGACGAGCTGCTCGCGCTGATGGCGAACGAGCTGATGGGCACGCTGCTGGTGGAGGAGCCGCTGCCGGAGGACTGGCGCGAGGCGCTGACGTTGATTGCGCGCCGCTCGTTCACGATGTTCGCGTCGCATCCGTGGCTGCTCGCGCTGCTGGCCCGTCGTCCCCGGCACGGCCCGAACGCGGCCCGGCACGCGCGGCAGTTCGGGGCCACCGTCGAGCGGCTGAGACTCCCTGCGGAGGAGATGTGGACGCTGCTGAGCATCGTCAACGACTACGTCGTCGGGCATGCGATGCGCATCGCGACGACGAAGGTGACGAGCGACCTCGTCGCCTCGCTCGGGGCCGAGGACCGAGCGGCGCTGCCCGAGGTGGAAGCGCTCGTCAGAACCGAGGACACGCGCCTCGCCGGCGAGGTCTTCGAGCGCGGGCTCGAGGCGGTGCTCGACGGTGTCGAGTGGCGCTTCCTCAGAGCGCGGCGCTGAGCGGGGTCGCTTCCGTGGCGCGGACGCCGGCCGCTGCCTGCGGGGTGTAGAACTGCCGCGCCCAGCGCCGGTAGGCGGGTATCGGTCCGTCGCCCTGCGCCAGCCGCGGCCGCTCGAGGTAGATCTTGTGCTGCCAGATCGGGAAATCCTGCCACAGGTCGTGCTTCAGCGCGGGACCGAGCCCGCCCGTCAGCAGGCGTGACAGCAGCTGCGTGTGCGGGCTGTCCGGATCGCTTCCGACGCGCAGGCTGACGCCGAAGCGGATGTCGACGTGCAGCGGGTCGATCGGCGTCGCCATCGCCTGGAAGAGCGCAGCGGTGCGCAGCCGCGGGATCGCCGCGTCGACCCAGATGTGCCCGAGACCGTGCACGACGATGTCGAAGGCGATCTCCACCGGCCCGAACAGCGGGAACCCCTTCTCCGCCGTCGCGGCGATCGTGAACGACGGCCCGTCCGGCGCGAACGGCCGGCGTACGCGCGGGTTGCGGTAGCCGTGCAGCGCACCGATGTGGCCGGTGTCGATCGCATTCTCCACGACCTCCTGGGGATGGTCGACCAGCGTCGCGAACTGGCGGAACGGTGGACCGAACCCGTCCCTCGGCTGGGCGGGTACCTCCCACGCCGGCGACGCGCCGGCGGCGTGGTGCCAGACGAGGATCGCGTTGTTGACCTCGCGGACCTCGCGCTGTGCGAGGCGCGCGGCGGGGGGTCTCGTGCCATAGCCGGTGCGCACGCATCTGCCGTCCGTGCCGAATGCGAAGTGATGGAACGGGCACACGATCTCCTCGCCTTCGACCCAACCGCCGATCGCGAGGTGCGCGCCGAGGTGGGGACAGTAGGGCTCGACGACGCGCACGAGGCCGCTGCGCGTGCGGTAGACGACGAGCTCCTCGCCCATGAAGCGGCGGCGCAGCAGCCGGCCCGGTTTGAGCTCGTCGGCGAAGGCGACCGCGAACCAGCCGTCGGGGTACGGCCGGCGCGGCGTCTGCGCTGCGAGCGGCAGCGGTTCGGGGCCGCAGGCGCGCATCAGCTGGGTGAGATGCCTGCTGCCGATCATGCGGCGAGCTCCTCCCACCACCAGGCGACCGAGGCATGCGGGAGCGGCGCGAGGCTGCCGTCCGTCGGGGTGTCGGTCCAGCCCGGGAACGCTTGCAGCGGCGGTGCGTCCGGGTCGCCGGCGGCCATGTAGCGCGGCGCGCTAAAGCCCCAGTCGAGGATCCCGCGCCAGGTGTGGGCGAGGCTTGCGAGGAAGCGCGCCATCGCCGCGTCGCCGTCGGCCTCGGCCTGTGTCAGCAGACGCGCGTGCAGCGCGAGGAACAGCGTCGCGATGCGGTCGGTCAGCGCGTGCGCCTCCGGGATCGCCTCGCGCGGGGTGCAGCTGCGCTCGTGCGCGATCACGCGCAGCACGTTGCTGGAGCTGTCGGCGTTGCGCTCCTCCTTCGCGAATGACATCAGGTCGTTCAGCAGCAGGCAGAACGTCGACCACGCCTCGACGAGCGCGCGCACCGGGCCCGCCGCCGCCTGCACGGGCGTCAGCTCGATCGCGTTCGCGATGTTGAGCGTCGTCGCCCAGCTCGCGAGGCCGCCGGTGTGCATGCGCATCGCGAGGTAGTCGTTGAGCGACGGCGGCACGCCGCGCTCGGCGTTCGCGACGTCCCACGCCATCCCGAAGAACCAGGCGCGCGCGGTGTGCGCCCACTCGAGCCGCTGCCCGGGCGTCGCGTGCCGCAGGATCGCGCGGGTCAGGTCGCGCAGCGCGTCGTTGTAGGGCAGTTCGAGCGCGAAGGCGGCGCGCGGCTCCTCGCTCAGGCGCACGAGCGGAGCGCCGAGCGCGAGGAAGTCGGCGGCGCGCCTGCTCGTCGGGCCGTTGTCGTAGTAGAGGTCGTCCGTCGCGAAGCCCCAGTAGAGCCACTTCGCCACGTCGGCGACGCGCTCGGCGTCGGCGTCCGGCAGCGCCCGCGCGTAGATCTCGGCCGCGCGCGTGCCGATCAGCCGCTCGCGCTGCGCGGCGCTGCCGTACAGCTCGAAACGGTCGATCCAGCCGATGCAGCGCCGCTCGATCGCATCCGCCTGCGGGTGGATCGCCGGTGGGACCGGGCAGTGCAGCGGCAGCAGCTCGGGCGCGCCGAGCGGCTGCTCGCGCATCGCCGTCATGGGGCCGTTCCGGCTGGTTCCCGCGGATGGAGGCGGACGCGCACCGGGCCCAGCGGCCGCATCGACATCAGCTGGGAGAGGGGCAGCGTCGCGTCCAGCGACTCCAGACGGTAGCGCCCCAGCAGCGCCCGGATCATCGTCGTCGCCTCGAGCATCGCCACGTGGCGGCCGATGCACGCACGCGCGCCGCCGCCGAACGGCATGTACGCGAACGGCGGGCGGTCGTGCTCGCCGACGAAGCGCGACGGGTCGAAGCGCTCGGGCTCGGGCCAGAAGCGCGGGTCGCGGTGCGTCGCCCACGGCACGACGAGCACGAGCGCGCCGGCGGCCACCGCGTACCCACCGAGCTCCGTGTCGGCCGTCGTCCGCCGGCCGAGCGCGTAGGACGGCGGATACAGGCGCATCGCCTCCTGGACGCTGGCGCGCACCAGGTCCCCGTCGCCGCCGGCGGGGGCGCACGCCGACGCGGCGACCCGCTCCTGCAGCTCGGGGTGGCTGCCGAGCAGATGCAGCGCCGAGATCATCACGTCGGCCGTCGTCGTGTAGCCAGCGAGCATGAACATCAGTGCCTCGTCGCGCACCTCTCGTTGCGACAGCGCCGCTCCGTCCTGCGGGTCGCGGACGTCGCGCAGGCGGCGCAGCAGCCCGCCGGCGTCGCCGTCGCGGCTCTCCTGGTCGCGCTGGGCCAGCACGCGCTCGATCGTCTCGCGCAGTTCCGCGCGCAGCGCGCGGAAGCGCCGGTTGCGCGGCGTCGGCAGGTACAGCGGCGGGCGCAGCGCCTGCATCACGCGCACGGCCACCTGGTCGCCGAGGCGCGGGACCAGGCGCTCCAGCGCAGCGGCGGTGACGTCGTCGACCAGGTCCTCCTGGGCGAAGATCGTCAGACCCAGCACGCGCAGGGCGTGCTGCTCCATCTCCGGCATGACGTCGATCTCCTGCACCCCGAGATCGCGCCAGCGCTCGGCGACCCGGTCCGCCTCCGTCTGGAGCAGACTTGCGTACTGTGCGACGTGCCGACGCGTGAACAGCGGCTGCAGGATGCGCTTCTGGCGCCGCCAGCGCTCCCCCTGCATCGTCACGAGCGTCTCGCCGAACAGCTCGCGCACCACGTCGTGGGATGGCGCCCGGTGGACGAAGGCGTCGGTGTCGAGCATCACCCGCCGCACGTCGGCGGGGTGTCGGACGGCGACGATCGTCCGTCGCCGGAGCGCGGGTCCCCAGGCCGGTCCGACGCGATACGCGACGACGTCGCCATGGCGTGCGAAGCCCTCCTGGAGCATGCCGAGCAGGTTTCGGCGCAGCGCGCGCGCCATGCCGAGCAGCGGCTCGCCGGCCGGACCCGGGATCGTCTGCGGGAGCTCGACGAGGTGCGGGCGGGCTGCGGTCGCGGTCATGCGGCGTCGACCTCCGGTTCCGCCACGAGCGACGGGCGTGCGCGCGGAGCGCTCGCGAGGCCGAGCCGATTGAGCGGACCGCGCACCAGCTCGGCGATCGCGACCAGGAGGTGCGTGCCTTCGCGGCGCAAGCCCGGGTCGCCGAGATGTGCGAGCGCGACCTGCAGGTGGTCGAGCGCGAGCGCGACCGCGCGCCGGTCGGCGCCCGCGGCCTGCACGCGACGCGCGACCTCGCGGACGCCGGGCTCGTCGATCTCCTCCACGAGCAGCCCGATGAGCGTCGGGTCGCGCTGCAGCGTCATCAGCACCGGGAGGGTGAAGACGCCCGCGCGCAGGTCGCTGCCGGCGAGCTTCCCGGTCGCATGGCTCTCGCCGTAGAGGTCGAGCACGTCGTCGACGATCTGGAACGCGATGCCGATCTCCATCCCGAAGCAGGCGAGTGCGTCCGCGGTGCGCGGCGTCGCACCGGCCGTCGCCGCGCCGAGCCAGCAGGAGGTCGACAGCAGCGTCGCCGTCTTGGCGCGGATCGACGCCTGGTAGTCGGCGATCGCGCGCTCGCGGTCGAACAGCGCCGCGCTCTCGGCGAGCTGCCCTGCGCACAGCTCGGTGAGCGTCTGGGCGAAGCGCCGCAGCTCGGCTGGCCCGAGGCTCGCGGCGACGCGGTAGGCGTGCGCCAGCAGCACGTCGCCGCCGAGCACCGCGGCGTGGTTGCCCCACAGCGCATTCGCGCTCGGCCGGTCGCGGCGCAGTGGCGCCGAGTCGAGCACGTCGTCGTGATAGAGCGACGCGAGGTGCAGCAGCTCGACGGCGGTGGCCGCGTCGATCACGCGCTCGCTCACCGCCGTGTGGCCGCCGACGGCGATCGCCGAGGAGATTACGAGCGCCGGACGCAGGCGCTTGCCGCCGGCCTCGATGCCGTGGAGGGCGAGCTCGGCGAGGCGCTCGCCGGGCTCCAGTGCGACTGCGTGAAGACGTGACTCGACACGTCTCAACTGGGCAGTGGTCTCCCCAGGTGGATGGACGCCGACCGTGGCGGCAGCACCAGTCTCGCGACCCAGGCTCGCGCGGCGCTGTGCTCCTCCAAACAAGCGCATGCAATTGGTTGTAATCAGTTTTGCGGCGAAACGCAAGTTGGAGCTGCGGGGCGCAAACATTCGGGCTACCCTCTACACGACCGGCTCAGTTCTGATACGGTGTACGGCGACGGCCTTTTCTGCCGTCAGGACGGGCATTGGGGTACGGGAACGCCATCGGGAGGGTGGCGTTCCCGCCTGGTCGACGCGTGCCCGCGCGCCAACTCTCTGGGCCTGCCTCACGCTGCCTGAATTTGGTCAGGTTGAGGTCACTCCTGTGCATTCAACCGCACGGGCGTTCGCCCCTGCCATTTTTAAGTGATGAGCCCTTGGCGTAGGCTCTGATCGTTAAACGTTGTTTAACCATCGGCGTACCGCGCGACGCGCAAGCTGGCGTCTCGGCGTTCGCCGAGCGGGCCGCTGCCGCACGGGCGGTTCGCCGCTCCGGTGCGTCCTGCGCCGCGGCGGCGCGGCAGGAGTAGCCTCACGGGCGATGGCGGCGACCGACTCGCAGCTCCCCGCTGAAGGCTTTCGTCTCTCCGGCATCGCTCCGCGCGCCTACCAGCACCCGGCCGACAAGGCGGCGACCGCGGCACTTGGCGCGATCCCCTATCTCGACCGCGTGGTGCGCAAGCTGATCGAGCTGGGCTACGAGCGTGCGCTGCGGCAGGCCGCGCTCGGCGCCTCGGTCCGGCTGTCCGAGCGGCAGCTGCCGGACGTGTGGGCCGAGCACGTGCTCGCGTACCGGACGCTTGACGTGCCGGAGGCGCCGCCGCTGTACATGACGCAGTTCCCGCTCGCGAACGCGATGGCGATCGGGGCCAAGCGGCCGATCGTCGTCGTCAACTCCGAGCTGGTGCGCCTGCTCGACGCGCCGCAGCGGCGGGCGGTGTTCGCGCACGAGGCCTCCCACATCCTCGCCGACCACCAGCTGTACGGAACCGCGCTCGCGATCCTCACCGGGCTGGCGACGAGCGGGAGGCTGCCGCTGCCGCTCGTCCCGATCCGCACCGCGCTGCTCGAGTGGAGCCGCGCCGCCGAGCTGAGCTGCGACCGCGCCGCGGCCCTCGTCACGCGCGACCCGCTGGCCGTCTGTCGCACGTTCATGTCGCTTGCGGGCGGTGCGATGGTCGAGCGACTCGACCTCGACGCCTTCATGCAGCAGGGGATGGAGTATGCGGAGGAGGGCGGCGGGCTCGAGCGGCTCACGCGCCTGCTGATCGACCTGGGCGTGACGCACCCGCTGCCGGTGCGCCGCACGCACGAGCTGATGCGGTGGGTGCGCGGCGGCGACTACGACCGCATCGTCGGCGGCGACTACGTCCGCCGCGACGAACCGGCCGACCCGCGCGCCGAGGGCGGTGAGGCGGCCGCCTTCTACGCCGAGCGCTTCCGCAGAGCCTTCCGCGAGGCCGGCGACGCCGTCGGGTCGATGGGCGACCAGCTCGCCGGCTGGCTGCGGCAGGACGCGGACGACGACGAGCCTGGCGCGTAGCCGCGCGGCGCCCGCGGGTCAACCGGCGGCGAGCGCCTCGGCCGGCGTGATCGCGAGGCCGGGATCGACCAGATCCCGGTGGTCGCCGCTCACGAGCGTCCAGCCGTTGATCTCGGCGGCGGCCACGTAGGCGGCGTCGTAGGCGGACAGACCATGCCGGTCCGCGAGAGCGACCATGAGCTCGAAGAGGCCGGTGTCCACCCGCACGATCGTCTCCGGGCAGGCCCGCAGCATGAGGGTCCACAGCGAGTGCGCGTCTGCCGGCGAGCCCCACGACGCGCCGACTACGTTCGCCACCTCGTAGAACGTCAGATCCAGGGTCGCGAACCGCTGGCCTCTCGCTGCGGTGTTGAGCAGCTTCGAGGTTGCGTCGTGGTGTCCGTCGGTGGTGTCGAGCGACGCGACCCACACGCTTGCGTCGAGCAACAGGGGCTTCATCGCGCTCGCCGCATCTCTCGGATGAACCGGACGTTGTCGCCGCCGTGCGGTGCAGCCGTGGCGAGGATCTTGCGGATATCGGCCGCCAGCGCCTCGTCGGCAAGTGCAAGTCCCCGCTCGGCGGCTTCGCGCAGGAATCTGCTGCGGCTTGTTCTGTGTGCCTGCACATGGGCGTCGATGCGCTCCAGCAGGCTGTCGGGGAGGCTGATCATCACCTTTGCCATGGAAGCAGGATATACCGGTATTGATCAACCGCAAATACCTGGAGAAACCTAAAGATTCCGGTTGCGGGCGGGCGGACGGCGGGGCAGGGGCGATGGTCGAGGGCTGTGCGCGTGTCCGCCATCTGACCGGATGCGTTCATCTGACTCGCATATAAATTTATAGCTGGGTAACGTTGTCATCGGATGGCGACACATGCTTCGGTGACAGGCTCCCAGCGGACCCGGCTGCCGCGCCCCGAGCGCGAGCGGCTGGTCCTCGACGTCGCGCACGCGCGCTTCGCCGAGCACGGCTTCAGCGCGGTCACGATGGACGACCTGGCGGCGGACGCCGGCGTCACGAAGCCGCTGCTCTACGCGTACTTCGGCAACAAGGAGCGGCTCTACCTCGCGTGCATGGAGCGCGCCGGCGAGGCGATGTTCGCGACCGTCGGCGCGGCCGTCTCGCACGCGACCAGCCCGGGCGACGCGCTGCGCCGCGGCGTGCACGCCTTCTTCGCCTTCGTCGACGAGGACCGCGACGCCTGGCGCGTCCTGTTCGACGAGACGCTCCCGGCCGGCGGCGAGCTCGCCGAGCGTGTCGCCGAGTACCGCGAGCGGCTGCTCGCGCTCGTCTCGCGGACGAACCTCGCGCGCCTGCCCGAGCAGCGCCGCGCGCGCCACGCGAGCGAGATCGAGGCGATCTCCGTCGCGCTGCTCGGCGCCGCCGAGGCGCTCGCGCGGTGGTGGCTGCGAGCGGGCGCGATGCCCGCGGCCGACGCCGCCGAGCTCTTGATCGCGACCGTCGAGCCGGGTCTCCAGGCCCAAACCCTGCCCGCCCGCCCGCGCGCGCGAACCGCCGGCACGGTCGCCGCCGGCGAACCTGAATCCGAAGGAGCCAGATGACCCCCGCCAGCCCCCGCCGAGCCGTCGTCCTCGGCGGCAACCGCATCCCCTTCGCCCGCTCCGACAGCGCGTACGCGAAGGCGTCGAACCAGGACATGCTGACTGCGGCGCTCGATGGGCTCGTCGACCGCTTCGACCTCGCCGGCGAGCGACTCGGCGAGGTCGTCGCCGGCGCCGTGCTCAAGCACAGCCGCGACTTCAACCTCACGCGCGAGTGCGTGCTCGGCAGCCGGCTCGCGCCCGAGACGTCCGCGTACGACGTCCAGCAGGCGTGCGGGACCGGCCTCGAGGCCGCGATCCTCGTCGCGAACAAGATCGCGCTCGGGCAGATCGACGCCGGCGTGGCGGGCGGCGTCGACACCACCTCCGACGCGCCGCTCGGCGTCAACGAGCAGCTCCGCTCGATCCTGCTCGACGCCAACCGCGAGAAGTCCACCCAGGGGCGCCTGAAGCAGCTGCTGCGCGTCCGCCCGCAGCACCTCGCGCCGGCGATCCCGCGCAACGAGGAGCCCCGGACCGGTCTGTCGATGGGCGAGCACCAGGCGCGCACCGCCGCCGAATGGGGCGTCACACGGGAGGCGCAGGACGAGTTGGCGCTGCGCTCGCACGTGAACCTCGCCGCCGCCTACGAGCGCGGCTTCCTCGACGATCTCGTCACGCCGTATCTGGGCCTGGAGCGCGACCAGAACCTGCGCCCGGACTCCTCGCTGGAGAAGCTCGCCAAGCTCAAGCCGGTCTTCGGCGGGCCCGACGGGACGATGACGGCCGGCAACTCGACGCCGCTGTCCGACGGCGCCGCCGTCGCGCTGCTGGCCTCCGAGGAGTGGGCGCGGGAGCGCGGCCTCACTCCGCTCGCCGCCTTCGTCGACGCCGAGACCGCGGCGGTCGACTACGTGGGCGGCCGCGAGGGCCTGCTGATGGCGCCGGCCTACGCCGTGCCGCGGCTGCTGGCGCGCAACGGCCTCGCGCTGCAGGACTTCGACCTCTACGAGATCCACGAGGCCTTCGCCTCGCAGGTGCTCTCGACGCTCGCCGCCTGGGAGGACCCCGTCTTCTGCACGCAGCGGCTCGGCCTGAAGGAGCCGCTCGGCGCGATCGACCGCGCCAAGCTCAACGTCAACGGCAGCTCGCTCGCCGCCGGCCACCCGTTCGCCGCGACCGGCGGCCGCATCGTCGCGGGCCTCGCGAAGGCGCTGCACGAGCGCGGCGGCGGCCGCGGCCTGATCTCGATCTGCGCGGCCGGCGGCCAGGGCATCGTCGCGATCTTGGAGGCCTAAGCCATGGACAAGTACACGCAGCTCGTCAACACGCCGGTGGGGAAGAAGCTCGCCAAGCAGGTCGGCCTGCCGAAGCCGGTGCCGCTCCGGCGCTGGGTGCCGGGCTCCTCGATCGTCGAGGGGAAGGTGCTGGTGGGTGGCGCTCCCTCCGGCCGGCTGGCGGCCCCGCTCATGCGGGTGCTCGCGGACGCCGGTGCCGACGTGGCGACGCCGCTGCGCGCCGACCTGCGCGAGGCGGCCGCCGAGACCGGTCTCGACGCGTCGCCTTGGACGCCGCAGGCGGCGGTCGACCACCGCTACGCCGCGCTCGTGTTCGACGCGACCGGCGTCACGGAGTCGGCGCAGCTGGAGGAGCTGCACGCGTTCTTCCACCCGACGATCCGCCAGGTCAAGACGTGCGGGCGGGTCGTCGTGCTCGGCACGACGCCGGCGGCGGCGAAGAAGCCGGCCGAGCGCGTCGCGCAGCGCGCGCTGGAGGGCCTCACGCGCGCGATGGGCAAGGAGATCGGCCGCGGCGCGACCGTCCAGCTCGTCTACGTCGAGCCCGGCGCCGAGGATGGGATCGCGGGCACGCTGCGCTTCTTCCTCTCGCCGCGATCGGCGTTCGTGTCGGGACAGGTCGTGCGGATCGCGGCCGGGGCCGGGGCGCCGGACGGGTTCGACTGGAAGCGGCCGCTCGCCGGCAAGGTCGCGCTCGTGACGGGCGCCTCGCGCGGCATCGGCGCGGCGATCGCCGCAACGCTCGCGCGCGACGGCGCGCATGTCGTCGGCCTCGACGTGCCGGCGCTGGAGGACGACCTGAAGGCGGTCGCCGACGGCATCGGCGGTTCGGCGTTCCCTGCGGACATCACCGACCCCGAGGCGCCGAGAGCGATCGCGGCGCACCTGCGCACGGAGCACAAGGGCGTGGACATCGTGGTCCACAACGCGGGCATCACGCGCGACCGCACGCTCGGCCGCATGGACGCCGACCGCTGGAACGCGGTGATCGCGGTGAACCTGAGCGCGATCGAGCGGATCACCGACGCGCTCATCTCCGGCGGGTCGAGAGCGGTCCTGAACGAGGGCGGGCGGGTGGTCTGCGTCTCCTCGATCAGCGGCATCGCCGGCAACGCCGGGCAGACGAACTACGCGGCCTCGAAGGCCGGCGTGATCGGCGTCGTCGATGCGTATGCGCCGCTGGTTGCGGAGCGCGGCGCGACGATCAACGCGGTCGCGCCGGGCTTCATCGAGACGCAGATGACGGCGAAGGTGCCGCTGCCGATCCGCGAGGCCGGGCGGCGCATGTCCTCGCTCTCGCAGGGCGGCCTGCCGGTCGACGTGGCGGAGGCGATCGCCTGGTTGGCCTCGCCGGCGTGCGGCGGCCTCAACGGCAACGTCGTGCGGGTCTGCGGGCAGAGCCTGCTGGGAGCGTGATGGCCGCGCTGACCACCTACGCCCGCGCCGCGCTGCCGCTCGTCCCGGGCGCATCGCTGCTGCCGTTCGTGGCGGGGCGCGGCAAGGAGATGCCGGCGCTGGAGCGCGCCCTGCCGGGCGTCGCCGTCGACCCGAAGCAGCTCGCCGAGTACGCCCGCGTGTGCGGCTTCACGCTGCGCGACGAGCTGCCGGCGACGTACCTGCACATCAAGGCGTTCCCGCTGCACATGGCGATGATGGTCGACGGGAGGTTCCCGTTCCCGGCGGTCGGGCTCGTGCACCTGAGCAACCGCATCGCGGTGCACCGGCCGGCGCGCGTGTCGGAGGTCTTCGACCTTGTGGTGCGCACCACCCCGATCGAGCCCCATCCCAAGGGACGGACGTTCGCGCTGGTGTCCGAGGCGCGCGTGGACGGCGAGCTGGTGTGGGAGGACCACAGCGTCATGCTCCGCCGCGGCAACGGGTCCGGGGAGCCGCGTGAATCTGACCTCGCGGACCGGGGTCTCGTTAACGCGGCTCCCGTGACGTGGTCGCTTCCGGGGGATCTGGGGCGGCGGTATGGGGCGGTGTCGGGGGACCGGAACCCGATCCACCTGCACGCGCTGACGGCGCGGGTGTTCGGCTTCCCGCGCGCGATCGCGCATGGGATGTGGACGAAGGCGCGCGCGCTGGCGGCGCTCGAAGGGCGGCTGCCGGAGGCCTATACCGTGGACGTCGCGTTCCGCAAGCCCATCCCCCTCCCCAGCCGTGTGACGTTCGCGGCAGAGAACGAGCGCTTCGTGGTGCGAAGCGCGAAGAACCCAGACACCCTCCACCTCGAAGGGACGGTGACGCCATGAGCATGGCGGAGCGCAGCATGGGTCTCGGCCTGCGAGCGCTTGGGCGCCTCGCCGGCTCGGACGTCGTCGACCGCCTGGGCGTGCGCAAGCCCGCCGAGCGGGTCCTCTACCGCGCCACGCGCGACGGCTTCAGAGCGGTCGGTGCGGCCGGGCGCACGTTCAAGGCGATCAACGGCAACGGCAAGCCGAAGCGGCTCCCCACCGCCACCGGCATCGGCCTCTTCGACCTCACGCCGACTGATGAGCAGCAGATGCTGCAGGAGTCGTTCAAGTCGTTCGGGGCCGACCAGCTGCGGCCGGCGGCGCTGAGAGCCGACACGGCCGCCGCGGCGCCCGACGAGCTGCTGGCCGCCGGCGGCGAGCTGGGCTTGACGATGCTCGGCGTCCCCGAGGAGCTGGGCGGCGCCGTCTCGGAGCGCTCGTCGGTCACGGCGGTGCTGGCGGCCGAGGCGCTCGCGCACGGCGACATGGGCCTCGCGGTGGCGCTGCTCGCGCCCGCCGGCGTGGCCGCCGCGCTTGCGCTGTGGGGCGACGCCGATCAGCAGGCGACCTACCTGCCCGCGTTCGTCGAGGCGGAGACGCCGGCCGCTGCGGCGCTGGCGCTCCAGGAGCCGCGCGCGCTGTTCGACCCCTTCGAGCTGAAGACCACGGCCCGCCGCGAGCGCGACGAGTTCGTGCTCGACGGCGTCAAGTCGCTCGTCCCGCTCGCCGCCGCCGCTGACCTGCTGGTCGTCGGGGCGCGGCTGGAGGGGCACGGCCCGGTCCTCTTCCTGGTCGAGACGAAGACGAAGGGCGTGCTCGTGAAGGCCGCCCCCGGCATGGGCGTGCGCGCCGCCGCGACCGGCGACGTGCTGCTGGAGGGCGTGCGCCTGCCCGCAGGCGCGCTCCTGGGCGACGGCGACCCGGCCGTCTACGCGGAGGCCGTGCGGCGCGCGCGCCTCGCGTGGTGCGCGCTGGCGTGCGGCACGGCGCGCGCCGTGCTCGACTACGTCATCCCGCACGTCAACGAGCGCGTCGCGTTCGGCGAGCCGATCTCCAACCGCCAGTCGGTCGCGTTCACCGTCTCCGACGTCGGCATCGAGCTGGAGGGCATGCGGCTCGCGACCCTGCGCGCCGCGTCCCGGCTCGACGCCGGCAAGGACGCCGCGCGGGAGATCGCGCTGGCGCGGGCGCTGTGCTCGGAGAAGGGCGCGTGGATCGGCTCCAGCGGCGTGCAGCTGCTCGGCGGCCACGGCTACGTGAAGGAGCACCCGGTCGAGCGCTGGTACCGCGACCTGCGAGCGGTGGGCGTCTGCGAGGGCGCCCTGCTCGTCTAGAGAGGAACGACGCCGATGATCAACCTTGAGATTCCCAAGAAGTTCGTCCCGCTCGTCGGCCAGGCGCACCAGGTCGCGGAGGAGGTGTTCCGCCCGATCTCGCGCAAGTACGACGTCGGCGAGCACGAGTACCCCAAGGAGCTCGACATGCTCGCCGCGCTCATCGACGGGATGAACGACGGCAGCGACCTCGGCGGGGCCGGCGCGGCCGGCGTGCGCCGGACGGAGGGCAAGGACGACGGCGTTCGCAACGGCTCGAACATGTCGACGGTGCTCGGCATCATCGAGCTGTGCTGGGGCGACGTCGGGCTGCTGCTGTCGATGCCGAGGCAGGGGCTCGGCAACAGCGCGATCGCGTCGGTCGCGAACGACGAGCAGCTCGAGCGCTTCAGAGGCAAGTGGGCCGCGATGGCGATCACCGAGCCGGAGGCCGGCTCGGACAGCGCCGCGATCCGCACGACCGCCGTCTACGACGAGGAAAACGACGAGTACGTCCTCAATGGCGAGAAGATCTACGTCACGTCCGGCGAGCGCGCCGACCTCGTCGTCGTCTGGGCGACGCTCGACCGCGCGCAGGGCCGCGCGGCGATCAAGTCGTTCGTCGTCGAACGCAGCAACCCGGGCCTCAAGCTCGACCGCCTGGAGCACAAGCTGGGGATCCGCGCGTCCGACACCGCCGCCTTCATCCTCGACGACTGCCGCGTGCCGAGAGAGAACCTGCTCGGCTCGCCGGAGATCAACTCGACCAAGAGCTTCGCCGGTGTCATGCAGACGTTCGACAACACGCGGCCGCTCGTCGCCGGGATGGCGGTGGGGTTGACCCGCGCGTGCCTGGAGCTGACGCAGAGACTGCTGGCCGAGGCCGGCGTCGAGGTCGACTACGACAGGCCGGCGGCGACGCAGTCCGCGGCCGCTGCGGAGTTCCTGGCGATGGAGGCCGACTTCGAGGCCGCGCGCCTGCTCACGTTGGAGGCCGCCTGGCTGGCCGACAACAGCAAGCCGAACTCGCTGCAGGCCTCGATGGCGAAGGCGAAGGCGGGACGCACGTGCGTCGACGTCGCGCTGCGCTGCGTGCGGCTCTGCGGGTCTCTGGGCTTCGGCGAGGAGCTGCTGCTGGAGAAGTGGGCGCGCGACGCGAAGATCCTCGACCTGTTCGAGGGCACGCAGCAGATCCAGCTGCTGATCATCGCGCGCCAGCTGCTCGGCAAGACGTCGGCGGAGTTGAAGTAGGCCGCCCCGAGCTCAACATCTCCCTCGATTGCCGAGGATCGAGGGAGATGCCCGATCGACCGCAAGACCTTCCTCCGCCGACCGGCTCAGCCGCGCCGTCGTCGAGGCGCTCGACGACGGCGTGCTGGTGACCGACACCGAGCTGCGGCCGGTGAGCTAGAACGCAAGCGCGCTGCGGATCCTCGGGCTCAGCGCCGAGCAGCTTGCGGCCGATGGGGATCGCCGCGCCGGCGATCGGCACGGTGCGCTACGGCGACGACGGGCGACCGGTCCCCGACCGCGACAACCCGCTGCGGCGCGCGCTGCGGCGGAGCACTCCGGTGCGCGCCGCACGCCGCCCGGCGGCGGCGACCGCTGGATCACCATGCCCGCCCGCCCGCCCGCCCGATCGGCGGCGCGCACGGCACCTCCCGCTCCGGGGTGATCTGCACGTTCGCCGATGTGACGAAGTCGGTCGAGCCCGAGCAGCGCCTGCGCGAGGAGCGCGACGGCGCGCAGCACTGCCTGGAGTTGGCCTCGACCCTCGGCGTCGTGCTCGACGCACGTGGACTGGAGCTGATCAACCGCGAGGATTGCGACCCCGGCTCGACTGCCATCGTGTCCGCGGTACCCGATCTCGGCGCCGCACTCGGGATGACCACCGTCGTCGGGCGTCGAGCAGCCGGCGCAGCTGGAGTTCTGCGCACGCACGGCTGCCCGCTGGTGCAGGGGCTTCTTGACGGGGAGACCGGCGCATGATCCGCGGCCCCGCGAGGTCACGGGCAATCTCGCGAGCGCCTTCCGGCGGGCTCCTCGTCATGCCCCGGTTGCGCTCAGGCCACTTGACCGGGCGCGGCGCTGGCCTGTTCGCGGCGCAGGAACTCGTCGAACATCGGCACGGTGAAGGCGGTGTCGCCGTGGGCCGGGCTATAGATCATGCCCTTGCGGATCAGGCTGGCGCGACGCGGCGCCACGCGCTCCACGGGCGCGCCCAGCTCAGCCGCGACGTCGCCCGAGCGGTGCGGGCCGGCGCCCAGTCTCGCCATCGCGAAGAGGTATCGCCGCTCGGTCGGCGTCAGCCGTTCCATGCGTACGCGGAAGAAGTTCTCGTCGAGCTTGCGCCGCACCCGCGGGGCCGAACGCGTGACGTCCTCGACGCCGATCGGGGAGCCGGGAGCGACGTTCCAAACCTCGTAGCCCCACACCTGCAGGAAGAACGGATAGCCGAGCGTGCGCGCCTCCAGCAAAGCGAGCGCTGTATCCGTGAAGGCGACGCCCTGCTCGCGAGCTGGGATGACGAGCACGTCGCGCGCGTCGTCGGGTGCGAGATTTCCGATGAAGGGGAACTCGAACAGCCGCTCCGCATACGACCGCGCCTTCCCCGTCAGTCCGGGCAGCTGCGGCAGGCCGGCGCCGGTCAGCACGATCGGCAGATCGAGCTGAACCGTGCGATGGACCGCGATGATCAACGCGCTGAGGTGCTTTCTCGCGACGAGCTGGATTTCGTCGATCATCAGCACGACGCCGGTGTTACGGTCTCTCGCCGCCTCTCCGACGGCGATGAGCAGGTCCGTAAGGTCATCCGTGAGCTGGCCGCTGTCGGCGACGCCGGCCAGTGCGGAGATGTTCAGCGACAGCGTTGAGCCGTCGGGCAGCTGATAGGTGAAGGACTCGAGCGCGCCCAGCGCTCGCTTCACCGCCCGCGAGGCCTTGCCGCGGTCCAGCTTGAGCAGCACCGTGCGCAGACGAGTGGCGAGCGCGCGGCGAAAGTCGTCGTCGTCGGTCGCCTCCAGAAAGGCGACTGCGAGTCCCAGCGCCTCGGCGGTCTCGCTGAAGCGGTTCAGCAGCACCGTCTTGCCGACGCCGCGCAGGCCGGTCGGGATGAAGCTCTGTCCCGGCCGGCCGCGGACCGCCCGCGTCGCGATCGTCTCAAAGTCGGCGGTGAGCTCGTCACGGCCGACGAGCGCCGGCGGCGCTGCGCCGGCGCTGGGCCGGTATGGGTTGACGAACGGATCCACTGCCGAAGCCCTTACAGAACTTATCCCGACGGTTGGTAAGACGGGAAAGGTGGGCCGAGCGCGCGTGCTCGTATCGGCGGCCGCGCGAGTTCGCCGTCGACGGTCGTCTGCTCCGTTGGCGGCAGCAACCGCGAGGGCAACGCGACGAGGCCGAGCGCGGTCCACTCGAAGCCCTCTTGCTCGAGTCGTGCGAGTTCGCTCGGATTGGCCGGAGCGAGGATCTCAGGACCGATCTCTGTTCGTCTTCGCACCATAATAAGGAGTCTGACACACCTGGACTCCGTAAGCAAGCTCCTATTGTATTGAGCCAGGTATGAGAACACTGTGTTGACCCCAAGGAACTCGATAATGGTCTCAGCAAATCCAAAAAGCGGTAGCTTGCCGGTCCGACTGGGCATTATTCTGGTATTCTGGCGAACATCGAACCGGAGAGTCGCAGTAGCGCGGGACGTGAGTGAGGGCGCCTGATGGCAAAACACAGAACGGATTCGACGACCCGCGGCCTGCTTGCAGCGCTGCCGGAGACGCGCGTCGATCTGCTCGCGGCGATCGATGCGCTCGGCGACGCGGGCGTGACGCGTGGTGAGATCGCGAAGGCGGCGAGATGGAACCCCGGCTACCTGTCGGAGGTGCTGAAGCAGGACGGCAAGAGACCGACCGCGGCGAAGGTCGTCTCGCTGATCGGCGCCCTGCGGGTGCTCGGGGACGCCAACGGGATGACGCTCGCCGGCGCCGAGGCGGTGCGGCGCGTCGCCGAGCGCTACGGCGTGCCCACGCAGAGCCTCACGAATCCGGCCGATGGCCCGGTCGCGGTCGCCGCTCCGAACTTCGTGAAGCGCAGACTGCTGGAGACCACCCTCGTGTCTGCGGTCGTGACCCCGGGCACCTACGCGATCGACGGCCAGCCGATGGCCGGCGTCAGTTCCACGCTGCTGCTCGTCGAGACGCTGCTCGCCAGACGCGGCGTGCAGACCTGCCGGCTCAGCGCGCGCTTCGACCTGGTCGCGTCGAAGCGCATCGAGCGCAGCGCGACCGGCATCCTGGGAGCGCTTGCAGCCGCCATCACGGGCGACGACGCATGGCTCGCCGACGACTTCTTCGCGATCCAGGAGGCGATCCGCGACCGTCTCGTCGCGGCGCCGGTCGGCTTCGCGCTGCTGCTCGACGACATGAACGACCTCCCGTTTGAGGAGCTCGAGACGCTCAAGTCGCTGCTGCGCGACTGGGCGACGCGGCGTGCGACCGGAGCGCCCGGGTACGCGAGTGTGACGGTCTGGCTGGCCTACACCTCCAACGTTCGCGAAGTCGCGATGCGCTCGCAACTGCTTGCGAGCTACCACATCGTCGACTGGTTCACCGCAGCGGAAGTGCGGGAGCTGGCGAAGGCGCTCGCGCCGTTCGCCGCCGCGTCCGGACGGGTCGGATCGCCGCAGAGCTGGGCCGATGACGTCACCTCGGACGCGCTGGCGCTGTTCGGCGGTCAGCCGCAGCTGACGCACCTCTACCTGTGGGATCGCCATTTGGATGGCGCCGCGTCGGCCCCCGGCATCCTCACGCTGCGGCCTGCGGGCGCGTACGAGCGCCATCTCCGCCGGCTCGCCCGCACCTTCGCCGCCCTCCTGCGCCCGGCGCGGGCGCAGGAGGCGATCGCCGAGTTGGCCGCGACCGGCGCGCTCGTCGATTCCGTGAGCGTGAGCGACTGGCAGGCAATCGAGGGCCTCGGCATCGTGAAGCCGAACGGCAGATGGCGCTGCGCGTACTACGAGGCGCACCTGCCCAAGGCAGTCGCCGGCTCGGTCCCCGGAACGAGATGAGCCGTCCGTTCAACCACTCCGGCGCCGTACCTCTCGGCGCCTTCTACGTCGAGCGCCAGGCGGATCGCGACTACATCGCGGCGCTGCGCGACGTCGAAGGCGGCCCGGTGCATCTCCACGGCAGCCGCCAGTCGGGCAAGTCGAGCCTGCTGCTGCGGGCCCGGGCGGCGCTCGTGGACGAACACGCCGTCGCGTATGTCGACCTCGCCGGCCTGTTCGCGGTCGCGTGGGCGGATGCGCGCGAGTTCGGCCAACGGCTCGCGTCGGCCATCGCCGAGGAGATCGGTCTGCCGCCTGCGGAGTGGCACGAGCTGGCAGGGCGCGAGGGCTGGACGCGGGCGCTGATCGCGCTCTGCCAGGAGCTCGACCGCCCGGCGATCCTGATCTTCGACGAGCTCGACTCGCTGCCCGGCGACTTCAAGCGCGAGCTGTGCCGCGCGCTGCGCTCGCTGTATCAGGCGCGGGCGCGAATCCCCGAGCTGAGGGTGAATGTGTCGCTGTGCGGGGTCGAGCCGCCGCTCGGGCACTTCAACGGCGCTGCTCCACGCGAGGGCCTCGAGCCGGTCGGCGGACGGCAGCTCTGGCTCGACGACTTCCCGGTCGACGACGCCACCGCCGACCGGATGTGTGAGGGCTTCGCCGCGGGCGGCCTGGAGGTCTCGCGCGAGGCGGCGCGGGCGATCCTCGCGCACGGCGGCGGCTATCCGCAAGCGTGCACATGGCTCGGCAACCTCGTCGCCGAGCGCTGGCGCGGCGCGGGGATCGCCTTCGGGCAGGACTTCGACCAGCGGCTGCGCGAGTTGACCCGCGCGGCGTTCGATCCCGCCGCGACGGCAGCCTGGAGCACACGGCAGCTGCTCGACATGGACACCCAGTGGATGCGCGTGATCGAGGGCTTCCTGCTCGAGCATGGGACGACCGTGCGCGAGGCGGTCGACGTCTACCAGCGCGTGCTCGACGCATTCGACGGACGGCGCGATCCCGTCGCGTACGTGCACGGCGAACGCGCCCACGAGCTGCTGCGCACCTCCGGCCTCGCCCGCCTGTCGGCGGGTGACGGCCGCCTGCGGCTGCGCTGCCCGCTGTTCGCCGACGCGTTCGACCGCGCCTGGATCGACCGCGTCGAGCGGCTGCCCGACGTGCGTGCGCGCTACTACGGGCGGCGGCGCGCGTCGGTGATCGACAAGCGGCTGCTGATCATCGGCACCGGCGGCACGATCGGGATGGCCGAGGAGCGCCGCGGGCGGGTGGCCCCGCCGACCGGGCGCGCCGAGTGGTTCCGCGCGGTCGAGGAGCTCGTGACGTCCGTCGAGTTCGACGAGCGGTTCGACTACGACAGCGCCGACGTCGGTCCAGAGCAATGGACCGACATCGTGCGCGCGATCGTCCGCCGCCAGGGCGAGTTCGACGGCGTCGTCGTCGCGCACGGGACCGACACGATGGCTTACACGGCGTCCGCGGTGGCGTTCGCGCTCGGGCGCGACCTCGGCTTCCCGGTCGTCTTCACGGGCTCGCAGACGACCGTCGACGTGCCGCATGGCGACGCGCTCGCGAACGTTCTGCGCGCCGCGCTCGTCGCGACCCAGGACGTGCCCGAGGTCGTCATCTCGTTCGGCGAAAAGGTGTTTCGCGCGACGCGCACGCAGAAGAAGGACGACCGTCGCTTCGACGGCTTCGAGTCGCCCGGGTACCCGGAGCTCGGCTTCGTCGCGGAGGAGGTCCAGATATTCGCGCAGAACGTGCTCGCGCAGACTGATCGCGCACCGCTCACCAACGTCCCGATGGAGTTCGCCTCCGGCATCCTGCACGTCTCGCAGGTGCCCGGCTCCGAGGCGAAGTTCTACGAGGCCGCGCTCGAGGTGCTCGGCGATGACGGGACGCCGATGTGCCGCGGGATCGTGATCCAGTCGCTCGGCGCCGGAAACGTCCCGACGAAGACGGAGGCGTTCGACCTCACGCGTCTGATCGGCGCCGCCACCGAGCGCCACGTCCCGGTCGTGCTGACGAGCCAGTACCCGGTCCTGCCGGCGAATTACCTCCGCTACTCGCCATCGCAGGCGGCGATCGAGGCGGGCGCCATCCCGACCGGAAACATGACGATCTCGGCCGTCGTCACGAAGCTCAGCTGGATCCTGCCGCAGGTCGACCACGAGGTGCGACAGGGCCTGCTCGTCCCGAAGGGGCGCGTCAAGCGGGTGCGCGAGATGATGGGACGCGAGTACGTCGGCGAGGGCGGCCTGACGGTGATGGACGATCCGGGAGCGGGAGGCCGTGACTGACGATCCTCGCATGCGCGGCGAGGCTCCTCCGCCCGCGGTCCGGCGGACGGCGGCGTTCCTGAGCGAGCGCGGCGTGTGGTTCCTGCTTGGCCGCAACCACGTGGCGCGCAGTTGTCGCGACGCGGCGCGCAAGCGCACGCGGCTCGGCGAGCTGGGCATTCCCCTGTGGGACGAGCTGAAGTCATTCTTCGGCGTGGCGCACCGGCCCGACGGCGGCCGCCTCTACCTCGTGGTTCACTGTCGCGGCGATCGCGCGTTGGATCTCGACCGTGTCGCCGAGAGCGTCGGCACCGCTGTGCCGCCCACCCGCCTGGACCCGCCGGCGCTCGCGGAGCTGGGGATGGCGTATGGGCTCGTCAACCCCTTCGAGCCGTGGGCGCTCGACGGCCAGCTGCTGGCGGCGCCGGTGCTGCAGGTGTTCGACGCCGACCTGCTGCGGCCGATCGGCGTGCCGGGCACCGTGATGACGAACGCCGGCGACCTCACCTGGTCGGTCGAGCTGCACGCGGGCGAGCTCGCCCGCTTGCTCGACCACGCGATCGTCGCCGACGTCTCGCGCGCAGATCCGCGCGAGCCCGCGCGCCCGCGGTGGGCGACCGCGCCGGTCACGTTCGGGATCGTCACCGGCAATGGGCCCGAGTCCGGGATGCTGCTGTGGCAGAGTCTCAATCACGCTGTCCGCGAGACGCTTGGGGACGCCTCTCGCGGCGACTTCGCGATGCCGCGCGTGATCGTGCAGTCGCTGCCGGAGCTGGGGCTCACGATGGAGCTGGACCAGCGCCACGAGGAGGTCTGGCCGGTCCTGCGCAGCGCCGTCGCGGAGTTGTGCCGCAGCGGCGCCCGGGTCGTGGCTGTCGCCTGCAACACGACGCCTCATTTCGGCCCGGAGCTGCGCAAGATCTGCGGCGAGTACGGCTCGCGCTTCGTCTCGATGCCGGAGGTCGTCGGAGCGTGGCTGCGCCGCGAGCGGATCGACCGCATCGCCCTGCTGGGCGTCAAGACCGTCGCCGAGCTGGGTCCCTGGAGCCCCTACCGCGATCCGCTCGCAGGGATCGACGTCGAGATCCCCGAGGCCGGCACGATGGCCCGCATCCATGCGCTCGCCTACGAGGTGAAGGCGATGGGCCCGAGCCATACGAGCCTCAATCGCCTTCGCGACGTTCTCCAGAAGGAGATCCGCTCCGAGGTCGTCGTGCTGGCGCTGACCGAGCTCTCGCTGCTGCTCGACATCCAGCGGCGTCCCCAGCGCAGCGACCGGTTGATCGTCGACGGCATCCGGCTCTACGCCGACGCTCTGGCCGAGCAGTACACCGGGGTTCCAATGGAGCAAACGAGGCCGTTCGCTGGGCGCACATCAGCAAATGAGCATGCGCAAAACACGAAGAACAGGTAGAATGAGTTCGACTATGGCACCGATCTGCAAGGCAAGCGTGTGAGCGCGACGGACCTCCAGCGCAGTGCTGGCGCCAAGGGCGTGCTCGTCATCTACACCGGCGGGACGATCGGCTCGCGGCCGCGCGACCCCGATCCCGACAGCCCCCAGATCGTCGTCCCATGGGCAGAGCTGCTCGCCGGCACCCCCGAGCTCCAGCAGGTTCCGTTCCGCATCGACTGCTTCGAGGGCATCCCACCGCTCGACTCGTGCAACGTCGGTCCGTTCGAGTGGTCCGGCATGGCGGAGTGCATCCGCGACAACTACGACGACTACGACGGTTTCGTCATCCTCCACGGGACCGACACGATGGTCTATACGGCCTGCGCGCTGTCGTTCATGCTGCGAGAGCTCGGCAAGCCCGTGATCATCACGGGCGCGCAGCGCTCGGCACTTGTGAGCATCCGCAACGACGCCACGCAGAACCTGCTCACGGCGCTGGAGATCGCCAACCCGCTGGCGTCCAACCTGCCCGTCGTCCCGGAGGTCTGCATCTTCTTCGGCGGCAAGCTGCTGCGCGGCAATCGCGCGGTCAAGCTCGACACGGTCGGCTATGAGGCATACGACACGCCAAACCTCCCGCCGCTCGGCACGGCGGGCGACCGGATCGTCATCAACGAACGGCTCGTCCGACCGCTGCCCGAACGCGGACGCCGCTTCAACGTGCGCACGAGACTCGACACGCACGTCCTGCCGATCTTCGTCAGCCCTGGCATCCAGGACACCGACATCGCCGCCTCGCAGCTGGCGACGGAGGGGCTCAAAGCGGCGGTCGTGCTGTCGTTCGGCTCAGGCAACATCCCCACGCGCGAGGAGTTCCTCGACCACTTCCGCAAGGCGCGCGGCGAGCGCGACGTCATCCTCACGGATGTCAGCCAGTGCCCGCGCGGACCGGTCGAGCTCGGCATCTACGAGACGAGCGCCGAGCTGCTGGAGGCGGGCTTCATCTCGGCTGCGGACATCACCGTCGAGGCCGCGCAGTGCAAGCTGATGGCGCTGCTCGGTGATCCCGACGCGACGGTCGAGGACGTCGAGTGGAACTTCCAGCGCAGCCTGGCCGGCGAGCAGAGCGTCTCGCTCTACGTCACCGTGTTCGGCGATCGCAGCGGAGGCGAGCTCACGCCCGACGCGCCGCAGATGCGCGTGCGCGGCGTGGCGGTCTCGGGCGCATTCGACGCGACTCGCGTCGAACGCGCGCTGATCCGGCTCCGGCGGGCGCGCGTCGAGGCAGCCGGAAACGGAGGGAACGCCGCGACCGAGGCGATCGGCTTCCGGGCGTTCCTCAACCTCGACGAGGATGCAAGGCCCGACGAGGACGATCCGTCGTTCGGCGGCCACTTCACGAAGTGGCCGATGGAGCGCGACGGCGTCGTGATGTTCGACGTCACGAGCGCGTTCCGCTCGACGGTGCGCACCGGGGAGCGGATGTCCTTCACGCTGATCGTCGACGGTCCGGAGGAGGCGCCCGACAGACCGAACGGGGTGCTGACGTGGCAGGCAGCAGAGCTGGCGGTGTACGTCCGCGAAAGCGACGTCTGACCGGGCGTCGGCGCTGCTCCCCGAGCCGACGCTCAGCCGTTCTCCACGAGCACCGTGTCCTCGTGCGCGTAGGGCGGCACGCACGAGCAGACGACGACGAGCGGAGTGTCGGCGTCGGCCCACAACTGGTGGACCGTCCCGGGCGGGATCACGACGCAATCGCCGGGGCCGATCTCGCGGACGTCGTCACCGAGCCGCATCCGTCCGCTCCCACTGCTCACCAGGTAGATCTCCTCGCTGACGCGGTGATAGTGCGCGAGCGTCGCGCCACCCGCCGAGACGGTCGCCTCCGCGAGCGACTGCCGGCGGGGTGGGCGGGACCGGGTGGGAGCGACCCACTCGCGGATCTCGGAGCCGTCGCGGGTGACGTAGGCGGGGAGCGCGTCGCGGCGGGCGATGTCCATGCGGTGACGGTACTTCGGGGGCGCGGCGCGCTGCGTCAGCGCCGCATCGCCTGGCGCAGCTCGCGCAGCTCGCGGATCTCGTCGGGCACCGGCCGCTCCGCGATCGTGGGCGCGACTCCGAGCAGCTCCGGCTCGATCCGGTGGCGCACGAGCTCGTCCCCGACTGCGTCGACGCGCAGCGCCGCCGCCCCTGGCCGCGAGGACACGACCTGCACCATGCGCGTGGCGCGGAACAGCAGGCCGGCGCCGTCGTCCGCCGCCCAGCCGCCGGGCAGCTCGCCGCTCCGCACGGCGGCGAGCCACACCGGCAGCCGTTCGGGCTCGCCGTCCGCGTGGACGCTGAACGACCCGGGCAGCAATCCGAGCCCCTCGATCGTCTCGAGCGGGCCGCCCGAGCGCGTCACGCCCCCGACGAACCAGCACATCGCGCCGGCGGACAGGCCCGCCAGCACGATCCCCCGCCGCCACGCCTCCGCGAGCAGCTCGTCCAGCTCGTGCGCGCGCCAGATCGCGAGCAGGTTGCGCATCGAGCCGCCGCCGACGTAGACGATGTCCTGCTCCAGCACGATGTCGGCGAGCGTGCGCGCCGAGCCGTGCCGGCGGAACAAGGAGAGATGCGTCGCAGAGGCGCGTCGCGCGTAGCGCGCGTAGAAGCCGGTGATCTGCGCGGTCGGGTCGCCGGAGGCGGTCGGCAGGAACAGGATCCGCGGCTCCGGCCGGTCGGCGAGCGTCAGCACGAAGTCGTCGAGCGCGGGATTGGACGGCTCCATCGTGAAGCCGCCGCCGCCCATCGCGAAGATCTGCGGGTCGCGCAGGTGGTCGCGGATGCTCATGCGACCGCAGACAGGTCCCGCTCGGCGTCGCCGAGGTAGCTGACCGCCAGCGGCTGCTCGACCACCTCGCCGTCGCGCGGTGCGACGTGGAACGCGCGGGCGCGGGGACGGGAGCTGACGACGCAGCGCAGGTCGCGCCCGACAAAGTGCAGGGCGGCGCCGTCGTCGGCGGCGTAGCCGGGCGTGACGCCGTCGCCGACGAAGCGGCGGTACTCCTCGCGCCGCTCCGGCTCGCCGTCGTAGTGGACGCAGTTCGAGTGCGGGAGGAGCCCGAGCCCGCGCACGACCGTCGGCGCGCCGTGGAACGCGGTCACGGCCTCCTGAAACCAGCACAGCGAGCCGGCCGAGAGGCCGCAGAGGATCACGCCGCGGCGCCATGCGCTTCGCAGCACGCGGTCGAGCCCGTGCGCGCGCCACGCGCCGAGCAGCGACACGACGCTGCCGCCGCCGACGTAGATCACGTCGCGCGTGAGCAGATGCGCCGCGAGGTCGCCTTCGACGGCGCCGTCGCCGCGGTCGCGCCGGAACAGGGAGACGTGCGAGGTCTCGCAGCGCGTCGCGAACGTGCGGTAGAAGCGCACGACATAGTGATCGGCGTCGCCCGAGGCGGTCGGCACGAAGCAGACCTTCGGTCGCTCGCGCTGGACGAGCGAGAGCACGTAGTCGTCCAGCAGCGGGTTGCCTGCTTCCATCGAGAAGCCGCCGCCGCCGAACGCGACGATCTGCGGTGGGCGGGCTGCGTGCATGCGAGCGAGTGTCGCAACGCGCAGGGGGCATGTCGTTGCCCCGATGTCCAAGCTTGATGCGCCGTGCGGCTAAGAGCCTCTAAGCGCGCGCCACCGCGGGCTGGTCCGCCACGTGCCAGCTGATGGCGGCGACGGCGAGCGCGACGAGCAGCACCGCCGGCCAGGCCCCGATCGCGTGACCGAGCGGATGGGCGAGCGCGAAGGCGACGAGGAAGACGGCGACGAGCGCGAGCGCGCGGCGCAGGCCGAGCAGCACCCGCCAGCGCAGCCCGCATGCGAGCCCGCCGAGGAACAGCACGACGCCGCCGAGCGGCCGCGAGCCGGTCAGGTCCGCGACCGCGAAGCCGAGCACGAGCGCGCCTGCCGCGATCGGCCAGGTGGGGAGAGGGCGCATCGCCGGAGGGTAGCGGCGGGCGGGCGGCGGCTCCCGCCGCCCGCCGCTTCTCGGCTACCGACGGCGTCGCTTGGGCTTCGGCTTGGCGATCTTGACCGGCAGCGCCTTGACGACTCTCTGCGCAGCAGCGCGGGCGGGGTGCTCATGACGATCGCGCCGACGCCCTCGGACGTGTCGCCGTCTGCCGCGCCGACGCTGTCGAACTCGGCCGCCCACGGGCCCGCGGCCGGCGGCGGGAGCGTGTCGCCGGATCTGCGCTGCGCATAGCTCGTCTCGCCCGGTCCCTTCCACGCCCGCGGGAGCGCGTTGAAGCTGGCGTCGTTGGCCATCCACAGCGCGACCTGGTGCGCTCTGCCGTCCGTCGAGCCGAGTCTCCACAGGCGGTCGACGACGTTGCCGGCCGGCGAGACGCTCGTGACGACGTCGAGCGCTACGCCGCTGTCCTGCAGGCCCTGGCACGTGAACCCGCCCGGCGGGTAGTACATCGGATCGGCGCCGGAGCACTCGGAGATCAGGTCGTGCTCGCTGACGACGGGCGAGCCGTCGGGGGCGGTCGACTGCGTCGCCGTCACGAGCGGGAACGGCGTGTAGCTGCTGAACGGGATTCTCGTCGTGCCGGTGGTCGCGCCGTTCTCCCACTCGTAGCCGCTGAACGCGTTGACGCCGTCGACGAGCATGCCGGTGAGCGGGCCGTCGCCGCCGGAGGTCGGCCCGGTCGGGTCGAGCTCCGGGATGAAGCCGGCGGCGCCGAACACCTGGCCCTGCTCGGACGGGTCGCCGGTGAGCAGGTAGGTGGCGAGGCCGTCTCTTGCGGCCTCGGTGTCAGCCGGCTGACCGCTCGGGGCCCCGCTCGAGCGTGGGCCGAGCGCCATGCCGGAAGCTTCGGATCCTGGCGCTCCCCGGTCTGCCGGGCGGCCGTCGGCCTGAAATGATCCAGATTCCGGAAAACCAGGAACCGAGGGGCACGGAGCGCAGGGACGTCCTCGGTCATCGCCCACGTCCACAAGCGAAGGATCCCCGTGTCGAGTCATGACGGTCGGAACGGCGCGCGCTCGCCGGAGCACCGCCACCTAGGCGCAGCCGTCGCCGAGCTGCGCGAGCTGCGCGGCCTCTCGCAGGCCGAGGTCGCCGACAGAGCCCAGCTGCGCCGCAGCCATCTCGCCGCGATCGAGCGCGGCGAGGTCGATCCCACGTTCGTGACGCTCGTGCGCATCGTGCGGGCGATCCCCGCGCCGCTCGCCGAGCTTTTCGAACTGTTCGAACGACGGCGGGACGCGACCGAAACCTGAAGCGGTGCGAAGATGAGGCGGTGAGCACGACCGCCTCCGAGCAGCGCGCCCGCCGCCTCACGGCGGTCCTGCGCGACGGCGAGCGCGTCACGCCGCTCGAGCTGTTCTTCGACCTCGTGTTCGTGCTCGCGATCACGCAGTGCACGGCGCTGATGGCCGCGACGCCGACGTGGAGAGGGCTCGCGCAGGGGTTGCTCGTGCTCGGCGTGCTGTGGTGGTCGTGGACCGGCTACGCGTGGCTGACGAGCGTCGTCGACCCCGAGGAGGGCTCGGTGCGGCTCGTGATGATCCTTGCGATGGCCGCGTTCCTGATCTGCGGGCTGACCGTGCCGGAGACCTTCGGCTCAGAGGGGCTGCTGTTCGCGCTCGCCTACGGCGTCGTGCGCGTCGCCCACATCCTGCTGTTCCTGCTCGCGAGCCGCGACGACCCGGGGCTGCGTCACGCCGTCACGCGGCTCGCGATCAGCACCGCGATCGGCGTCGGCATCCTGCTGCTCGCCTCCGCGACCCACGGCGGCGTGCAGATCGGCGTGTGGGCGCTCGCCCTCGTGCTCGACATGGCCGGCGGGCTCGTGATCGACCCGGCCGGCTGGCGGCTCGTGCCAGGCCACTTCGCCGAGCGGCACGGGCTGATCGTCATCATCGCGCTCGGCGAGTCGATCGCCGCGCTCGGCACCAGCTCCGGTCACCACGTCGACGGCGGCGTCGTGGCCGCCGCCGTGCTCGGTGTCGTCGTCGCGGCAGGGCTGTGGTGGCTCTACTTCGACGTCGTGGCGCCCGTCTCGACGCGCCGGCTGATCGCGGCCGCGGAGGGCGCGGAGCGCAACCGCATGGCGCGCGACTCGTTCTCCTTCCTGCACTACCCGATGGTCGCGGGAATCGTGCTCGTCGCGCTCGGGATGAAGAAGACGCTGGCGCACGTCTCCGAGCCGCTCCAGCTCGTGCCGACGTTCGCGCTGCTCGGCGGCACGGCCCTGTACCTGCTCGCGCACGTCGCCTTCCGCCTGCGCAACGTGCGCACGCTCAACAGACGCCGGCTCGGGCTTGCGATCGTCCTGATCGCGCTCACGCCGGCGCTGCAGCACGCGCCCGCGCTCGTGCCGCTCGCGCTGCTCGCGGTCGCGCTCGTCGCGCTGATCGCCTACGAGACGACTGTGTACGGCGACGCGCGCCACCGCGTGCGCCATCCGGACGCGACGGCCTGAACGCGTCCACGCGCGAGCTGCGCGTTGCTCGCACCGCTTTCCTGCCCGATCCTGCACAAAATGCTGCACTCGTGTCGGCCGCGGTCCAGGCGGCCGATGATGCCGACGTGCCAGGTGCGTTCGACGGCCGCCGGCAGGTGCGTGTCGCGCTCGCCGCCGCGGCCCTCTACGGAGCGGTCTTCGCAGCGCTCGAGCTGGATCGGAACGCCGGCAGCGGGCTCTCGATCCTCTATCTAGTTCCGGTGGTGCTCGTCGGCGTCGAGCTGGGTCGCCGGGCCGGGGTGGTCGCCGGACTGCTGGCGTTCGGCCTGTTCGTCCTGTGGGCGCCGTCCGCAGGCGTTGCGCTCGCGGCCTCTGCATATGCGACCCGTGCGATCGTGTCCGTGCTGATCGGCGCGGTAGCCGGTCAGCTCGCCGACCGCCTGCGCGTGGCCGGCACCCAGGCGGAGGCGAGCGCGCGCCATTTCGAGCTTACGCGCGACCTGCTCTGCACCGCCACGTTCGCTGGCCGCTTCGTCCACCTCAACGGCGCGTGGGAGGCCTGCCTCGGCTGGACGCGCGCGGAGCTGATGGCGAGACCGTTTCTCGACTTCGTCCATCCCGACGACCGCGCGCAGACCGAGGCCGAGGCCGCGCGCTCGCTCGACGGCGAGGGCACCGTCTGCTTCACGAACCGCTACGCGACGAAGGACGGCCACTGGCGCGCGATCGAATGGCGCTCGTGGATCGACTCCGAGCGCAAGCTGATCCATGCCGCCGCGCGCGACGTGACGGAGCAGCTGGCGGCGCAGGCCGCGCAGCGCGAGGCGGAGGAGCGCTTCCGCCGCGCGTTCGACGACTCCGCCACCGGCATGGCCGTCATCGGCGTCGCCGGCGAGGAGCGCGGCGTGCTGCTCGACGCGAACGAGAGCCTCGGGCGGATCTTCGACTGCCCGCGCGAGTATCTGATCGGCACGCGTGCGCTGGACACGATGCTCGACCCGCGCGACGTGTCCGCGTTCGCGCACGGGATGGAGGAGCTGCTGCGCGGCGCGGTCCACCGCGGGGAGTACCGCGTCGTGCGTGACGACGGGCTGAGCGTGTGGCTCGACCTCACCGCTTCGCTCGTGCGCGACGCCGACGGCAGTCCGCGCTATCGCCTCGTGCAACTGCTCGACGTGACCGAGCGCAAGGCGGCGGAAGAGCGCCTGCGCTTCCTTGCCGACCACGACCCGCTCAGCGGCCTCTTCAACCGCCGCCGCTTCGAGGCGGAGCTGCGGCGCGAGCTCGACCTGGCGGCAACCCGCCCGCGCGACAGCGTCCTGCTGCTGCTCGACGTCGACCGCTTCAAGGCGATCAACGACACGCTCGGGCACGCGACCGGCGACGCGGTGATCGAGCGACTCGGCGACACGCTGCGTAGCCGCCTGCGCTCGGCCGACGTCGTCGCGCGGCTCGGCGGCGACGAATTCGCGGCGATCCTGCGGCGCGTCGAGCTCCCGGGCGCGCGCGAGGTCGTGCGCGAGCTGCAGGAGATCGCCGCGCGCCGGCTCGCGAGCGTCGTCGGCGACGCGCACGGCCCGGTCACGCTCAGCGCCGGCCTCGTCGCGCTCGACGGCGAGACGAGTGCGGACGAGCTGCTCAGCCAGGCCGATCGCGCGCTGTACGCGGCGAAGGCGGCCGGACGCGACCGCGTGGTCGCGGACGGCGAGGAGCTGCTCGCGAGCTGAGCCGGCCCCGCCCCGGTGGGGCGGATGCCGCGCGGCTGGCGCGTCGCCGCCATCGCGCCGGGCTACGCTGCCTCTCGCGATGCCGCTGCTGCTGCTCGCGTTCGAGGCGGCGATCTACCCGACGCTCCTGGCGGCGGTCGTGATCCTGCTGACGCTCGAGCGCCCGGCGCGGATGATCGGGGCGTACCTCGCAGGTGGCCTGACGATCAGCATCGGCCTTGGCTGCCTGATCGTGTTTGCGCTCGCCGGCTCCAACGCGGTCGAGAACCAGCAGTCGCTGCTGAGCTGGGCGGCCGACCTCGCGATCGGCGGGCTCGCGCTGCTCGCGGCGATGACGCTCGCGACCCATCAGGACGAACGCTGGAGGGAGCGGCGCCGGGCGCGGCGCGCACTGCACGGCCAACCGCTGGAGGCGGCGCGCGAGGAGGAGGCGGCGGCGCCGAAGCGCGAGCCGTGGTCGCAGCGGATCCTCGCGCGCGGCTCGCTCCCGGTCGTCTTCGTCGCTGCGCTGTTCGTGAACGTCCCCGGAGCCGCCTACCTGATCGCGCTCAAGGACATCGCCGCCGGCAATCACTCGACTGCGACGGTCGTCGCGCTGATCCTCCTCTTCAACGCGATCATGTTCCTGTTGGCCGAGATCCCGCTCGCCGGGCTGCTCGTCGCGCCCGAGCGCACCGGCGTGCTCGTCGCGGAGCTGAACGTCTGGCTGAACGAGCACAGCCGCCAGATCGCGATCGGCGTGTGCGTGACGCTCGGCGCCTTCCTGGTCGTGCGCGGGCTTGTGAACGCGACGTAGGCGGGTGCCGGAGGGGGCGATGCGCGCGGCCGCTACGCCGCGCGCCCCGCGTGCGCGATCGCTCTGCGCACCTGCTTGGCGCTCACGCGCGCGCCGAGCGCCGGGGCGAAGCTGGCGGCACGCAGCTCCTCCAGCCGCCAGCGGACCTCATACAGCTCGGCCGGCTTCGGCACACCCGCCGGCCAGCCCGCGAGTCGTCCCGCGTACGCCGCCTCCAGCTCGTGCAGCGTGCGCATGCGGTCGCGGTCGCTGCCGGCGTGGTCGGGCAGGCGGTCGAGGCGGGCGGCAGCGGCTCGCAGCCAGCGCTCGACGTCGGGCAGGCGCGCCGCGCCCGCCGCGGCCGCGCAGCCGGGGTGCACGAGCCGGCCGAGCTGGCGCGCGACGTCGAGCCGGATCTCCTCCAGCGCGGGCGCGACCGGCAGCGCGTCGAGCCGGCGCTCGACGTCGCGCCGCGCCTCCAGCACGGCGACGAGCATGCGGGCGGTCGCGAGCGTCTCGTCGGCGAGCGCGCCGGCGACGTGGGCGCGCAGCCGCTCCCACGCGGCCGCGTCCCACGCCGGCCCGCCATCCGAGGCGATCAGCGCGTCGAGCGCCGCCGCCAGCGCGTCGTCGAGCGCGGCGCCGACATTGCCGTGGGGAGCGGTCATCAGCGCGAGCTTGTCGGCGGTGCTCAGATGGTCGACGACCCACGGGATCGGCGAGCGGACCGTGAGCCGCAGCAGCCGGCGCGTGCCGGCGTGCATCGCACCCGCCTGCTCTCCCGCCGTCTCGAACAGCTTCACGCCGACGCTCTCGCCCTCGTCCACGAGCGCGGGATAGGCGCTCAGGACGCCGCCGGCCGGCGGCGCCAGCTCGCGCGGCAGCGTGCCGAACTCCCAGCCGCGCGCGCCGCTGCGCGCGAGCGCCGGCGTCGCAGCCGCGAGCCGTGCGCGCAACGCCGGCTTGACCGCCTCGCGCAGCGCGTCGAGATCCTCGCCCTCGGCAACCGCCTCGCCGCGCTCGTCCTCGACGCGAAAGCGCATCCGCAGGTGCGGCGGCAGCCTGTCGAGCGCCCACGCGTCGCGCGGGACCTGCACGCCGCGGCACCCCAGCTCGCGCGCGAGCGCGTCGACCAGCGGCTCGCGACCGGGTCTTACGCGCGCAAGCACGTCGGCGGCGACGTCGGGGACCGGCACGATCGAGCGCCGCAGCTCCTTCGGCAGCGAGCGGATCAGCGCGATCACCAGCTCCAGCCGCAGCGCGGGGACGAGCCAGGTGAACTCGTCCGCGCGCAGCTCGCCGACGCGCTCGAGCGGGACGTGGACGGTCACGCCGTCGTCGGATGCGCCCGGTGCGAACTTGTAGCTGAGCGGGAGCGAGAGCGGGCCGTCGCGCCACTCGGTCGGCGCCGCCGCGACGTCGGCCTCCGCTGCGCGCAGCAGCTCGCGCGGGAGCGTCAGCAGGTTGGGCTCGCGCCGCCGCGCCTCGCGCCACCAGCGCTCGAACTCCACGCCCGAGACGACCTCGGCCGGCACGCGCGCGTCGAAGAAGCGAACACGCGTCTCCTCCGCGGCGAGCAGGTCGCGGCGGCGCGCGCGGTCCTCCAGCGCCTCGACCTCGGCGATCCGCCGCGCGTTCTCGGCGAGGAAGTCGTGCGTCGCGGCCCACTCGCCGGCGACGAGCGCGCGGCGCAGGAACAGCTCGCGCGCGCCCGCCGGGTCGACGCGCGCGTACGGCACCGGGCGCCCGGTGACGATCGGCAGCCCGTAGAGCGTCACGCGCTCGTTGACGACGGCGCCGCCGCGCCGCGCGTCCCAGCGCGGCTCGCCGTAGTCGTGGCGCAGCAGATGCCGCGGCGCGACCGGCTCGATCCAGGCCGGGTCGACGCGCGCCGCCGTGTGCCCCCACAGCCGGTTCGTCTCGACCAGCTCGGCGACCATCGCCCAGTCGGGCGCCTTCTTCGCGAGGTCGCTGCCCGGCGAGAGCGCGAAGCGCGCCCCGCGCGCGCCCGTGTACTCGGCGAGCGGTCGCCGGGCGCGCGGGTTGCGCGCGGATCCGGTCTCGCCCGCCCCTGCATCGCGCACGCCGACGTGCGAGAGGAGGCCGGCGAGCAGCGCGCGGTGGACCTCGTCCGGCTCCGCCGGCGTCGCGTTAACCGCCACGCCGGCCGCCTTCGCCGCCTGACGGAGCTGGCCGACGAGGTCCTGCCACTCGCGGATCCGCAGGAAGTGCAGGAACTCGTTCTTGCAGCGCCTTCGGAACTGCGAGCCGGAGAGCGCCCTCTGCTCGGCGCGCACGTAGCGCCACAGCTCCAGGAACGCGATGAAGTCAGACGGCGGGTCGGTGCGGAAGCGCGCGTGCTGCTCCGCGGCGGCCTGACGCGCCTCGGCCGGCGACTCGCGCGGGTCCTGGATCGACAGCCCGGCGGCGATCACGATCGCCTCCTCCGCGCAGCCGAGTCTGTCGGCCTCCAGCACCATCCGGCCGAAGCGCGGGTCGACCGGGAGCTGCGCGAGCTTGCGCCCGAGCGGGGTCAGGCGGTTTCTGGCCCCGCCGGCGCTGCTCACCGGCTCCAGCGCGCCCAGCTCGCGCAGCAGCGCCACCCCGTCGCGCACCTGGCGCGCGTCGGGCGGGTCGAGGAACGGGAAGTCCTCGACGTCGCCCAGCTCCAGCGCCGCCATCTGCAGGATCACCGACGCGAGGCTCGTCCGCAGGATCTCCGGGTCGGTGAAGCGCGGCCGCGCGGCGTAGTCGTCCTCGTCGTAGAGACGGATGCAGATGCCGTCGGAGGTGCGCCCGCAGCGGCCGGCGCGCTGGTCGGCGGACGCCTGCGAGACCGCCTCGATCGGCAGCCGCTGCACCTTCAGCCGGGCGCTGTAGCGGGAGATGCGCGCTGTCCCGGGATCGACGACCGCGCCGATCCCCGGGACCGTCAGCGACGTCTCCGCGACGTTCGTCGCGAGCACGACGCGCCGGCGCGCATGCTGCTGGAAGACCTTCTGCTGCTCGGCGTGCGAGAGGCGCGCGTAGAGCGGCAGGATCTCCGCGTCGCGTCTCAGCCGGCCGCTCAGCAGCTCGGCCGTGTCGCGGATCTCGCGCTCGCCGGAGAGGAACACGAGCACGTCGCCTGGGCCGTCGCGCAGCAGCTCGTCGACCGCGTCGGGGATCGCGTCGAGCCGCTCGTGCTCGGCGTCGGGCACCGGTCGGTAGCGCACCTCGACCGGGTAGGTGCGCCCGCTCACCTCGACGACCGGCGCGCCGTCGAAATGCTCCGACAGGCGCTCGACGTCGATCGTCGCGCTCGTGACGATCAGCTTCAGCTCGGGCCGCCGCGGCAGGATCCGCTTCAGCACGCCGAGCAGGAAGTCGACGTTGAGCGAGCGCTCGTGCGCCTCGTCCACGATCACCGTGTCGTAGCGGCGCAGCAGTCGGTCATGCTGGATCTCGGCGAGCAGCAGGCCGTCCGT
Source organism: Conexibacter sp. (assembly GCA_035572475.1). Lineage (GTDB taxonomy): Bacteria > Actinomycetota > Thermoleophilia > Solirubrobacterales > Solirubrobacteraceae > Conexibacter. The sequence goes on from DATNAP010000009.1 coordinate 39,459, forward strand.
CATCAGCCGCACGAGCGTCTCGTCGGACGATCTGTCTGCGAAGCGGACCGCGTAGCCGACCGGTCCGCCGAGCGGCACGCGCAGTTCCTCCGCGATCCGCTCGGCGATCGTGCGCGCGGCGAGGCGGCGCGGCTGCGTGTGCGCGATCGTGCCGCGCACGCCACGGCCCAGCTCGAGGCAGAGCTTGGGGAGCTGGGTCGACTTGCCCGAGCCGGTCTCGCCGGCGACGATCGTGACCTGGTGCTCGCGGATCGTCCGCAGCAGATCCTCGCGGCGGCCGCTGACGGGCAGCTCGGCGGGATACTCGATGCGCTGCGGGACCGCCGCGCGGCGCTTCGCGATCCGCTGCTCGGCTGCCGCGGCCTCGTCGGCGAGGCGCGCGAGCGGTCGGCCGCCGCGGGCACCGCGCAACCGCTCGAGCCGGCGGCCGAGTCGGTGCGCGTCGTCGATCGTGAGGTCGTCCAGGCGCTCGCGCAGCGCGCGCAGCTCGGCGCGCGCGTCCGCCCGCTCGGGTGTCGTGGACACCGGATGAGGATAGGGGCGCGGCGCACCCGCGGCGGCCGGCGCCGCGCGTCTCAGCAGGCCGCGTGTGCGGTCGGCGCGTGCCGGCGCGCGCCGGCGCCGAAGCGCGCGGACGCGTCGAGCGTCGCGCGCAGCGTCACGGTGACGCGCCGGCCGTCGGCGGCGCGGAAGCTCAGCGTCAGCACGACCGGCAGGCGGAAGCCGGAGGCGGCGCGCAGCGCGCGCAGCGCCGCGTCGCTCAGCCGCAGCGTCGGCGTCGCGCGGCGGCGGGCGGGGAAGGCGGCGCTGCGGATGCGCGCGAGCGTGAGCGCGCGGACGCGGCCGCGGCGCGGGCGCACGAGCGAGACGCCGCCGGTGAGCCGCACGCGGTTGAGGTTGCGCACGAGCAGCTTCAGCGTGCGGCTGCCGCGTCCGAGCACGAGCACGCTGTGGCGCAGGCCGCCGATGCGGGGGCGCAGGAGCGGCGCGGGCTTCGGCGGCGGCTTCGTGCCTCCGGGGGTGCCACCGCCGCCGCCCGGCGACGGGGCCGCGATCGTCACCTGCCGCGTCGCCTGCGCCGTGTTCCCGAGGCTGTCGGTCGCGGTGACGGTGACCGTGTAGACACCGGCCTGCGCATACGCGTGGCTGGCGCTCGCGCCGACGGCGGGCGCCGAGCCGTCGCCGAAGTCCCACGTCGTCTGCGCGACCGTCGCGAACGCCGACGACGCGTGCACCGAGACGTCGAGCGACGCACCGGGGGTCCCGCTCGCCGGCACGCTCAGGTCGCTCAGCCGCGGACCGGCCACGAACGCGGCGGCGGAGACGGAGCGCGAGCCGCCGCCGTCGGTCGCGGTCCAGCTCGCAAGCGCATCGCCGGCGGCGTCGGCCGCGATGTCCGGTCCGGCGAGGCTCGTGCCGGCGGGCGCCGCGTCGAGCAGGTCGGCCGGTCTGCTCCACGTGCCGCCGGCCTGGCGGCGGCTCGCCAGCACGCTGTCGGTCCCGCCGACCGGGTCGTGCGCGACGAACACCGCGATCCCGTGGTCGACCGCTGCGTCGCTGACGGTCTCGGTGCTCGTCGGCGAGTCGGGGAAGAGCGGCAGCCGCGTTCCCCAGCCGCCGCTCGTCAGCCGCACGGAGTCGAGCCCCATGCTCGACTGCGGCTGCCACACGACGGTCGCCCCGTCGTCGGCGTCCGCGCCGAGCGCCTGCAGCGGCACGCACGCCGGCGCGACGTCGCTGCTGACGGGCGCGGAGGCCCAGCCGCCGCCGCTGCGCAGCGCGCCGACGAGCGTCGTCGTGGAGGCGCCGGTCTCGAACCAGCTCGCCGCGACGTCGCCGCCGCTCAGGCCGACGAGCCGCAGCGGGGAGCGCGGCAGCGCGTCGCCCGCCAGCGCGTCGGTCGGTCTGAGCGCGAAGGCGCTGCCGCTGAGCGCGTTCGTCTGCACGGGGTAGTCGCTCGGGTCGGCGTTGCGCTGTGCGATCCAGCCGACGAGCGCGCCGCCGCTCGCGTCGGGCGCGATCTGCGGCGGCCCGTAGGCAACCGAGGCGTCGCTCGGATCCGACAACGTGGCGGGTGCGTCCCACGCGCCCGCGGTCGCCGACCAGACCGCCGCGCGCACCGACTCGGTCCCGGCGCCGGAGTCGTGCTCCAGCCACGCGGCGATCGCGTCGCCGGCCGCGTCGGCGCGCACCTGCGTCTGCGGGTCGATCACGGCGGTTGGACCGCTTGCGGGGAAGTCGTGCGGCGCGCTCCAGACGCCGATGAGTGCGTCGCGCCGCGCGGCGCGCGCCGTGTAGTCGGTGCCGTTAGCGCTCTCGACCCACACGACGGTCGCGTTGCCGGCGGCGTCGAGCGTCACCGCGGGCGCGTCGACGAAGCCGTCGCTCGCGAGCGCGTCGGGCGCGCTCCAGCTTCCCCCGGCCGGCCGTGTGGTCACCAGCAGCGACTGCGTCCCGGCGCCGTCGTCGTCGGTCCACGCGGCGATCGCGTCCCCGTCCGGATCGAGCGCGACGACCGCGCCGCTCGGCCCGTTCGCCGTCGCCGCGAGCGTCGTCGCGGACAGCCAGCCGGCCGCTCGCGCCGCCGGCGAGCCGGCGCTTCCCGCGCACGCGACTCCCGCGCCGAGAAGCGCGCAGACAAAACGGACCCGAAGACGGCACATCCGCAAAAAGCTACGGGATGGCACCGCCATCCCCGGTTCAGCGTGGACGCATCTCGTCCGCGCACGCACCTGCCCGGCGCGTGCTCCTACTTCGCAAGCTCCTCCAGGACGGCGCGCTCCTCCTCCATCATCCGCTTGATGCGCGCCTGGAACGCTCTGTCCTTCCGGCGCGCCTCGATGCGGTCCTGGATGGCCGCGCGCACGGCCTCCGACACGCTGACGCCGTCAGCGCGCGCGACCGCCTCGATCTGTGCCGCCTGCTTGGCGGGCAGGCGCAGTGTGAGTGCACGATGCTCCATGGTGGCTCCTTCCGGCACGGTACTAAGCAGGTTAGCACCACTATCCAAAGCTTGGCTAGTTTTTCAAAATATTGACTGATACCTTTCTTACATGCAGCCGATCGTGGCGAGAGCCGAATCCGCGCTGGCCGCGCCGTTCGCGGGCTTCGATGACACCGAGATGTATCCCGACCTCGTCACCAGGGCCGCGATTCTCTGCTCGCGGCTTCTGCGCAATCACCCGCTACCCGACGGCAACAAGCGCGTGGCGTATCTGTGCATGATCGAGCTGATTCGTCGCAACGGCGCGACGTGGCGTCCGGTCGCATCCGAGCGTGAGCGTGTGGACATGATCGAGCGCCTTGCCGCCCGCCAGCTCGACGAAGCCGGCTTCGTCACATGGCTCGCGGCTCAGGTCCGCGACGTGCCCGAATCGATGTAGCGCGCCCGCCCGACGCCGCGGCGGCGCATGCGGCAACATCGGCGCCGATGGCGGCGACCTCCCAGGACTTGGCCCGCGGTGGCGCGGGCGACGCGTCGATCCGCGTGCGCGGGGTCGTCAAGCGCTTCGACGACGTGTGCGCGCTCGACGGCGTCGACCTCGAAGCGGAGACGGGCAGCGTGCTCGGGCTGCTCGGCCCCAACGGCGCCGGCAAGACGACCGCCGTGCGCGTGATGACGACGCTGCTGAAGCCCGACGCCGGCGAGATCCGCGTGGCCGGCATCGACGCGCTGCGGCAGGCCGCCGAGCTGCGCGAGCGGATCGGGCTCGCCGGCCAGTACGCCGCCGTGGACGAGAACCTCACCGGCGCGGAGAACCTGACGATGGTCGGTCGCCTCTACGGGATGCCGCGCGCGGGCGCGCGGGCGCGCGCGGCCGAGCTGCTCGAGCGCTTCGACCTGACCGAGGCGGGCGGGCGGCCGGCGAGAGGCTACTCGGGCGGGATGCGCCGCCGGCTCGACCTCGCCGCGGCGCTCGTCGCGCGCCCGCCGGTGCTGTTCCTCGACGAGCCGACGACCGGCCTCGACCCGCGCTCGCGCCTCGCGCTGTGGGGGACGATCGAGCGGCTCGTCGCGGAGGGCACGACCGTGCTGCTGACAACGCAGTACCTCGACGAGGCCGACCGCCTCGCCGACCGCATCGCCGTGATCGACCACGGCGCGGTGATCGCCGACGGCACGTCAAACGAGCTGAAGGACCGCGTCGGCGGCGAGCGCCTGGAGATCCACCTGAGCGACGCCGCGCAGGCGGCGGCGGTCGGCGACGCGCTCGCGCCGATGGCGGCCGAGGCGCCGTTCAGCGAGGACGGCGTCGTGAAGCTGGCGGTCAAGCAGCGCACCGGCGCGATCGTCGAGGCGGTGCGGCGGCTGGACGAGGCGGGCGTCGGCGTGGACGACGTCGGCCTCAAGCGCCCGACGCTCGACGACGTCTTCCTCACGCTCACCGGGCACGCGGCGGAGCACGCCGGGGACGAAGCGGCGGAGGACAACCGATGAGGCGGCTCGTGTCCGACACGCTCGTGATCGCCGAGCGCAATCTCGTGCGGCTGCCGCGCTCGCCCGACCTGCTGCTGGCGTTCACGGTCCAGCCGATCATGTTCGTGCTGCTGTTCGTCTATGTCTTCGGCGGGGCGATCAGCACGCCCGGCTACGCGTACGTCGACTTCCTGATCCCGGGGATCATCGTCCAGAACATCGCGTTCGGCGGGTTCGTGACGGCGCTCGGCCTCAACGAGGATCTCCACAAGGGCCTGATCGACCGCTTCCGCTCGCTGCCGATGGCGCGCCCCGCGGTGCTCGCCGGCCGCACGCTCGCCGACGTCGTGACGAACTCGCTATCGATCTGCGTGCTCGTCGTCACGGGGCTGATCATCGGCTTCGACTTCAGCGCGGGCGTCGGCGACGTGATCGGCGGCTTCGGCGTGCTGCTGCTGTTCGGCTACGCCTTCTCGTGGGTCTTCGCGCTGCTCGGCCTGCTCGTCAACTCGCCCGAGTCGGCCAACTCGCTCGGCTTCATCGCGGTCTTCCCGCTCACGTTCATCTCCTCCGCGTTCGTGCCCGTGCAGTCGATGCCCGAAGCGCTGCGCTGGTTCGCCGAGAACCTCAACCCGTTCACCGTCGTCGTCGACGCGATGCGCGCGCTGTGGCTCGGCGCGCCCGCCGGCAACAGCGTGTGGGGCGCGGTCGCCTGGTCGCTCGGCATCCTCGCCGTCTTCGCGCCGCTCGCCGTCCGGCGCTATCGCCACGCGGCGGGCGGGCGCTGAGCGCCGGAGCGTCGCGCGCTACGCGAGCGCCGGCGGATCCGCCGCGTCGACGAACAGGTCGACGGCCAGCTCGGCGCCCTCGACGTAGGAGTACTCCGACAGGTCCGTAACGCCCTCCTCCACGAGCACGTCCTCGCACAGGAACGCGTTGCCGGTGCAGTCGCGCGCCGGCCGGCACAGGACCGCGTACGCGGCGTCGGCGTAGACCGACGGCTTGCGCGCCCGCGCCATCGCGGCGTCGCCGCCGAGCAGGTTCTGCACGGCCGCGGTCGCGACGAGCGTGCGCGGCCACAGCGCGTTCGAGGCGATCCCGTCCTCGCGCAGCTCCGCCGCGAGCCCGAGCGCCACCAGCGACATGCCGTACTTCGCGAGCGTGTAGCCGAGGTGCGGGCCGAGCCATCTCGGGTCGAGGTCGATCGGCGGCGAGAGCGTGAGGACGTGCGGGTTCTCGGCCTTGCGCAGATGCGGGATGCAGGCGCGCGAGACCGCGAACGTGCCGCGCACGTTGATGTCCTGCATCAGGTCGTAGCGCTTCATGTCGAGCGCCTCGCTGCGCGCCAGGTTGATCGCGCTCGCGTTGTTGACGCACACGTCGATCCCGCCGAAGCGCTCGACCGCCTGCGCGACCGCCGCCTCCACCTGCGCCTCGTCGCGGATGTCGCCGACGACCGGCAGCGCCTGCCCGCCGGCAGCCTCGATCTGCTCGGCCGCCGTGTAGATCGTCCCCTCCAGCCGCGGGTGCGGCTGCGCCGTCTTCGCGATCAGCGCGACGTTCGCGCCGTCGCGCGCGGCGCGCAGCGCGATCGCCAAGCCGATCCCGCGGCTCGCGCCGGAGATGAAGATCGTCTTTCCGCTCAGGCTCATGGCGGGCGAGCCTACAGCTCGAACACGGCCGGGCGCGCAACCGACGCGCGGCCGGGATTCGGCCCGGCGTGGCGCACGTCCACGTGCCTGACGCGTTCGCTCGCGCCGTCCACGCCGATCCCGGAGAAGACCCGCAGTGCGCGTACCTCGTCGACCGTCATCGCCGGCTCGACGTCCGCGGCGGTGCCGTGCAGGTGCTGCGATCTGCGCAGCCCGCCGTGCGCGCGGTTCCAGCGTGCGTCGCGGTATCCGCTCAGCACGACGACCGGCGCGCCGAGCTCCGCACGGTAGGTCTCGAGCGCCCGCACCAGCGCGCGGTCGAGCTTGATCCAGCCGCTGCCGGGCGAGCGGAAGTCGCGGAAGGTGAAGTGGAGCGAGCAGCGCCCGCCCCGCCGGATCGCCGTGCGTAGCGCCTCGCGCGTGCGTGGCCCGACGCCGACGCCGGCCACGAGCGTCGAGAAGGCGAAGCCGCGCTGGAAGTCCCGCACGGCCTCCGCCGTCTGCTCGCCGATCACGCCGTCGACGCGGATCGGCCAGCCGAGCAACCGCAGCGCCTGTTGCAGCTCGATCGGCGTTGCGGCGCTGCGGCGGTGGTTCGAGAGCACAGCGAGCACATCACACTACTTTTCGGTACGCAGTGCGCCGGTGCGCGCCGCCGGGTTTGCGCCCTCCTGCCTTGGGAACCCTGGAGATTTGGCATCCACCGGGACTCCGAGCCGAGGAGGGCTTCATGACGACCGCCCAGGACAAGATCGCGCAGTACCTCGTCGAGGCGCATGCGATGGAGCTCGCGCTCGCCCGCACGCTTCAGGCGCACAGCGCGATGACGCCGCGCGGTCCCTACCGCACCGCGCTCGACAGACACCTGCGCGAGACGCACGGCCACGCCGACGCGATCGAGCGACGGCTGCGCCACCTCAACCGCTTCCCCAGCCTCGCCGAGCGCGGCTACGGGCTCGCGCAGCGGCTCGCCGGCCAGCTCCTCGCGCTCGGGATGGCGCCGCTCGACCTCGTGCGCGGCGCGAGCGCCGAGGAGAAGCTGCTCAAGAACGCGAAGGACGAGTGCGCGAGCGAGGCGCAGGAGATCGCGACCTACGAGGCGCTCGAGGCGCTCGCCCAGCAGGTCGGCGACGAGCCGACCGCCGCGCTCGCAGCCGACCTTCGCGCCGACGAGGAGCGCATGCTGAGCACGCTCCGCGAGCAGTTGCCGGCGCTCACCGCGGCGGTGACCGAAGCCGAGGTGCTTGGCGAACCGAGCTACGACGCCGGCAGCACCGGCGCCGCGCAGGCGCTGCGCGGAACGCGTCGCGCCGCGGGCAAGGCCGCGGGGGACGCGACGGACGCCGCGCGGCGAGCCGTCGGCGGAGCGGCGCGCGGCGCGGCCGACGCGATCGGGCCGAGCAGGACGCAGGTGCGCGAGGAGCAGCGCCAGCCGCTGCCGAGATACGACGAGCTGACGGTGGAGGAGATCGCGAGAAAGCTCGGCAGGCTGACGCCCGCGCAGCTCCGCCACGTCGCCACGTACGAGCGCGCGCACAAGGAGCGTCGCGGGATCCTCGAGGCGGTCGAGCGCGAGCAGGAGGAGCGCGAGCGCGACCACGCGCACGCGTGATGTCGGCTCAACAGCACGGCTGCGTCCTACGCGTCGATCGACGACATGTCCGGGTAGCGCTCGCCGGCGGCGGCGCCGACCGGGATCGCCTCGTCGAGCGCGCGCAGGTCCTCGTCGGTCAGTCCGACATCGCATGCCGCGACGTTCTCCTCCAGATAGCGCACGCGCTTCGTGCCGGGGATCGGGACGACGTCCTCGCCGCGCGCCATCACCCACGCGAGCGCGAGCTGCGCGGGCGTCGCGCCCTTGCGCTCGGCCAACTCCCGCACACGCTCCACCAGCGCCATGTTGCGCGCGAAGTTCTCGCCCTGGAAGCGCGGGTTGTGCTTGCGGAAGTCCCCGTCGGGGATCTCCTGCGGCGAGGACCAGCGGCCCGACAGGAAGCCGCGACCGAGCGGCGAGTAGGCGACGAAGCCGATCCCCAGCTCGCGCACGGTCGGCAGGATCTTGCGCTCGACGTCGCGCGTCCACAGCGAGTACTCGGTCTGCAGCGCGGAGATCGGGTGGACCGCGTGCGCGCGGCGGATCGTCTCCGGCGCCGCCTCGGACAGTCCCAGGTAGCGGACCTTGCCGGCGGCGACCAGCTCCGCCATCGCGCCGACGGTCTCCTCGATCGGCACGTTCCGGTCGACGCGGTGCTGGTAGTAGAGGTCGATCGTCTCGACGCCCAGCCGCTGCAGCGACGCGTCGCACGCCTCGCGGACGTACTGCGCATCGCCGCGGATCCCGAGGAACTCGCCGCTCTCGCCGCGCGCGTTGCCGAACTTCGTCGCCAGCACGACCTGCTCGCGGCGGCCGGCGATCGCGCGGCCGACGAGCCGCTCGTTCGCGAACGGCCCGTACATGTCGGCGGTGTCGAGCAAGGTGACGCCGAGCTCGAGCGCTCGGTGGATCGTCGCGATCGCCTCGCCCTCGTCGGTCTCGCCGTAGAACTCGGACATGCCCATGCAGCCGAGACCCATCTGCGAGACCTCCAGTCCCTGACCACCGGCTTCGCCGGCGGTGCCCCCGAGCCTGCGCGTTTCCATGCCGTCTCCGTTCGTCGTCGATCGGTCGGAATGCTCTCATCCTGACAACGAACGAGCGGGTTCGAGATCGACTCGCAGCGAGCGGCCGCGTGTGCCGTAGCGTGCCGGCCTCGTCACCGGCCTGCTCCAGCGAAGGAGTCCAGCTTGCGCACCCCCCGTCTCCCGCTCGTCGCCGCGTCGCTCGCCGCCGCGGTGCTCGCTCTGCCTGCCGCGGCGCAGGCGAAGCTCCCGTCCTTCGCCCACGCCTCGTTCACCGCGAACGTCGGCGTCGGCGGTGCCAAGCTCGGCCAGGGCGTCGCGGCCGGGCTGCGCGCGTGGGGCGGCTCGCGCCGCGGCGCGTGCGACGACCTCGGCTGCATCTTCGACGACCCGCTGCACCCGGAGCTGGGGTCGGCGGTGCTCGGCTACGAGGCCGGCAGACGGGGCAAGATCACCAAGGTCGTGCTCACGGCCGGTTTCAACCGCAGCGGCAGACCCGCCTTCAAGGCGCCGCTCGCATCGTTGCGCGGCGCGGGCGGCATCCATCTCGGCTCCTCCGAGAGTGCGGTGAGAAAGGCGTATCCGAAGGCGAAGCCGGTGCCCGGCCAGGCGGGCTTCATCGGCCTCAGAGGCCGGCATGGCTATCAGACGTTCTTCGGCTTCCAGAGCGGCCGGCTGATCCAGATCGTCGTCGAGGACGGGCGTCGGCGCGGCTGATCGGCTGCGCCGCCCGCGCGGCGGCTCGCGCGTCACCAGACGAACGACTACGTGTTTGCGGGCCGTCGCGGCGGGCAGCTCACCGATCAGGCGCTCGCGATGCGCACCGCCCATGCGCGGCCCGGCCCGGCCAACGTTCCACGCAGGCGGCTCCGCTGGGCGAGCAGCGCACGCACGCCTCGGGCGATCCGTATGTGCACGGCCTGCCGCTCGCCGTCGGCGAGCACGACGTGCGCTCTGCCGGCGAGGACGCGCTCGCGGACGAGCGCTCCGTGCGCGCGCCGCTCCAGCGCGACCGTCAGCACGAGATGCTCGTCGCAGCCGCCCGGACCGTCGCACGACAGCACGATCGTCGCATGGCCGTGCGCGACGGGCGCCGTCGCCGCGGCGAGCCGCAGCGTCCCTGGCGGGCACGGCGAGCGATCGGTCGCGCAGGTGGGCGGGGGCGCGGACGTCGTCACCGGAGGTGCGCCGGTCGGTGGATCCTGGTCGAAGCGGGCGGTGACCGTCGTGAGGCCGGTCACGGCGATCTGACATGGGAGGAGGGAACCGTCACAGGGACCGCCGACCCAGCCGGCGAACCTGGAGCGGGCGTCGGCCTGCGCCGTCAACGACAGCGTGGTGCCCTCCGCGACCGCGGCGCTGCACGTCGCGCCGCACTCGATGCCGGCCGGTGAGCTGCGGACGAGGCCACCGCCCGAGCCGGTCCGCGAGACCGACAGAGTCGCGAGCCAGGCGAACGTGGCCGTGACGGGCGTTCCCGATCCGACGGTCACGTCGCAGAGGCCGGTGCCCTGGCATGCGCCGCTCCACCCGACGAAGGTCGCGCCGGCGTCGGCAATGGCGACCAGGGTCACCGTGGCGCCGGGAATGTAAGCGGGGCAGGCCTGTCCCGGTGGAAGTCCGATGACCCCGTGGTCATATTCGACGGTGCCGGGCCCGGACACGGAGATCGGGACTGGCGCGCAGTTGCTCCCGCCCGGCGGCGGAACGATGGTCGATGGTGCCGCCGCGCGGGCGGCGCCGGGGACCGCCGCGAGCAGTGCGCACAGCGCCGCGAGCCCCGCCGATCGGGGACCGGCCAGCCTCCACGCGATTCGCATGCGTCTCGCCTCCCGTGCCGTGTCGCACAGCGATCCTACCCCTAATTACCAAGAAAAAGACCGTTCGCCTCTTCCATGGTCCGCGGCGCGCCTTCTCAGGCGGCGCGCCGCGCGCGGAAGACGGTCATGCCCCGATCGGGGCTGATCTGCACGTCGTCCATCCCCGCGTCGGTGAGCGCGGCGCGCAGCTCCTCCGCGCTCAGCAGCCGTCCGGTCAGGCCCGTTCGCATGCCGCCCCCGAGCAGCGTGCGGTGGCGCCACGTGCCGTCTCGCAGCAGCGTCGAGCCTACGAGCGAGCCGCCGGGCTTGACGCAGCGCGCCATCTGTCCGACCGCGGTGACCGGGTCGGGCACCATGTGCAGACCGCTGTAGCTGAGGCACAGGTCGGCGCATGCGTCCGGCAGCGGCAGCGCGTGCATGTCGGCTTCGAGCAGCTCGACGCTCGCCGGGTCGAGCCCGCGCTCGGCGACCCGGCGCTCGCAGCGCTCCAGCATCTTCGGGTCGAGGTCGACCGCGATCCAGCGCACCTGCTGGCGGGGGCGCAGCGCCCGCAGCGCGACCCCGCCGCCGCACGGGACGTCGAGCACGGTCGCGCCGTCGGGCAGCTCCGCGACCGCATGCATGCTCGCGTACAGCGGCGCGAGATCGATCCCCCACACGATCCGCCCGACGACCTGCGCGACCCGCGGCCGCTCGATCCCGTAGTCGTAGAGCCAGCCGTAGGGCCCGGCGCAGATGTTGATGACGTCGGCCATCGCACCGGAATCATCGCTGAAGATGAGGCGAACGCCTCATGTCGCCGCGTTCGCGCGCGCGTAGCGTCGGGTCCGTCAACCGAGCCAAGGAGACGGACAGATGCCGAAGGTTTCGCGAGCGAGCGCCGCGGTGCGGGGCGCGGGTCCCGTAGAGGACCGCTACATGGACGTCGACGGCTGGACGATCAGCTTCCTCACGTTCAACGCGGACATCGACGCGACGCCGTTGATGCACGGGCTGCCGGACGAGCGCTGCCAGTGCCCGCACTGGGGCTACGTGCTGAGAGGCCGCATGACGTTCCGCTTCGCCGACCGCGAGGAGGTCGTCGAGGCCGGCGACGCGTTCTACCTGCCGCCGGGCCACGTCCCGATCGCGGAGGCTGGGACCGAGTACGTCCAGTTCAGCCCGGCCGAGGAGCTGAAAGTCGTCGGCGAGACGCTCGAGGCGAACATGCGGGCGATGATGGCGGCGGGCGGGCCGCCGGCCTAGACCTCGGCCAGCTTCTCCTCTGGCAGCAGCCCGTGCTGGAGCGCGAACAGGCTGGCCCGCGCGCGCGTCGAGGCGCCGATCTTCGCGTAGATGTGCTCGATGTGATTGCCGACCGTCTTGGGCGCGATCGTCAGCCGCGCGGCGATCTCGCGGTTGGAGAGCCCGCGCGCGAGCAGCCGCAGCACCTCGACCTCGCGCGCGGTCAGCCCCGCCGGCCCCTCGCGTCGGCGCCGCACGCGGTGGCCGGCGGCGCCGAGCACCGCCTCGACCGCCGCGCCGTCGAGCCGCCCGCCGCGCACGTCGGCGCGCAGCTCGGTGGCGGTGGCCTCCGCGCTCAGCGGCTCGCGGTAGGGCCGCGGCTCGCGCATCGCCTGGTAGGCGTCGGCGGCGGCGAGGATCCGCGCCGGCCGTGAGATCGCCGCACCCTGCAGTCCGTGCGGGTAGCCGGACCCGTCGAGCCGCTCGCGGTGTTGGACGGCGATCGCGCCGAGCGGCGCCAAGGCCTCCGACTGGCGCAGCATGCGCTCGGTCAGGTACGGCATCAATCGCACGCGCTCCCACTCGCCCGCGCCCAGCGGACCGGGCTTGTCCCAGATTGCGTTGGAGATCCCGAGCCGGCCGAAGTCGTGCACGAGGCCCGCGCGGCGCAGTGTGCGCTCGTCGTCCTCGGGGAGGCCGAGCGCCGCGCCGGCCGCACCCGCCAGCTCCGCGACCGCGCGCGCGTGGCCGAGCGCGAACGGCGTCTTGAGGTCGACGAAGTCCGCGACGGCCGCGAGCGCGGCGTCGAAGCGCTCGCCCGCCAGCACGACCGCGAGCGCCGGCTCGGCCGCGATCACCGCCTCCCACGTGCCGACGCCGTCGAGGTCGGACAGGATCAGGTCGCCCTCCTCCGCGAGCAGCTCCGCCAGCGCCGGGTCGAACTGGCGCCCCGCGCGGCGCTGCGCCAGCTCCTTCGCCGCCGCGACGCCGCCGCCGCGCTGCGCGACCTCGGCGAACTCCGCCAGCGAGGCGAGCCGCGCCGCGATCGGCACCTCCTCGCCGCCGCGCTCGCCCGGCCAGCCGTTCCCGTCCCACTGCTCGTAAGCGGCGGCGAGCGCGTCGAGCACCGGCTGCGGCAGCCCGAGCTGCTCGCCGAGCGCGCGTGCCATGCCGGCGTGCTGGGCGATCATGTCGTCGACCTCGCGATGGCCGGTGAGCGCGAACTCCAAGCCGACGCGAAAGCGATGCAGCGGCGGGTTGCCGGCGCCAATCAGCCGCAGGCCGGCGACGGCCCCGCGCACGCTTCTGAACTCGTGGTCGTACTTGCCGGACTTCATCGCGATGTCGTCGCCGAACCACTTCGCCTGCTCGTGCGCGTCGGTGTGGCAGCCGACGTTGACGAGCAGCGCCGTGTAGTAGACGGTCGCGCGCTGCTCGTCGTCGAGCCCGATCCGCTCCGCCATCCGCAGCGCGATCAGGCACTGGCGCAGCACGTGCTCCATCGGCTGGCCGAAGCCGAGATCGACGCCGAGCGAGAGCGCGGCGACGAGCTCGGCCAGCCGGACGTGCGCGCGGTCGGCCGCGGCCGTCACAGACGGACGTCGAAGCCGACCTCGTAGGTCTCGACCCCGGAGCGGGTCCCCATCGACACCGGCGGGCTCATCTCGTTGAGCTTCGCGTCGCCGGTGCGCAGGTCCTCCTCCGTGGCGAACAGCGAGATCGCGATCACGCGCCCGCCGTCGGGATTGACCAGGAACGTGAAGCCGGTCGAAGGGACGCCCTCCGGCGGCCCGGACGCGGCATCGGCTCTGATGCGCTCGACCGACTCGCGGATCGCGGCGGCGTCGCCGCCCTCCCACTGCACCACGCGTGCATACATCGTTGGCCTCCTCGGATCGGGGGCGCCGACGCTACGCCCGGAATGCGGTGCGGTCAACCGCGCACACGCGTGGCCTACCTTCCATGGTGCTGTGCCGATCGGATCCGTCGTCGTCTCCCGTCTCATGCGCGCCGTGCCGGTGCTCGGCGTGGCGTCCTCCGGCGTGGTGCACCATCACCCCCTGCGCGGCGCGCCGGTCGACCTCGTCGGCGTCGCGCTCGCGGCGGCCGTGAGCTGGATCGGCGTGCCGGGACCGGGCGAGCCGGTGCTGATCGCCGGCGGCGTGTACGCGGCGCGCGGGAGGATCGACCTCGCCGAGCTGCTCGTCGTCGCCTGGCTCGCGGCGACGGCCGGCGGGATCGCCGGCTGGCTGCTCGGGCGCCAGGGCGGGCGGGCGCTGTGGACCGCGCCCGGGCCGCTCCAGCGCTGGCGGATCGGCTCGCTCGTGCGCGGCGAGCGCTTCTTCGAGCGCTACGGCATGCTGGCGATCTACCTGGCGCCGTCGTGGGTCGCGGGGATCCACGGCGTGCGCGCCTCGCGCTACCTGCCGGCCAACGCGATCTCGGCCGTTGCCTGGACGCTGCTCGTCGGCTGGGGCGCCTACCTTGTCGGCCCGTCGATCGAGGACGTCGTGAGCGACGTCGGGCTTGGCGCCACCGCGCTGCTCGTCGTGCTCGTTGGGCTGTTCGTGCTCGGCGAGCGCTGGCGCCGGCGGCGCCGCCGCGTGACGCGGGTGCCGTAGGCCGAGGCCGCGACCGGCACGATCCGCCGCAGCCGGGCGGTAGCGTCCGCCGCATGACGGCGGCGGTGCACGCCAGCTTCCTCGACGACCTGGGAATCGAGACGCCGATCGTGCAGGCGGGGATGGCGGGCGGCGTGGCGCGTGGGGAGCTGGCTGGCGCGGTGTCGGCGGCCGGCGCGCTCGGGACGGTGGGGATGATGGCGCCGCGTGCGTTCGCGGGGGCGCTGGCGGACGCGCGCCGTCGCGCTCGCGCCCGCCCGGTCGCGGCGAACCTGCTCGTGCCGTTCATCCGTGCGGACCACGTGCGCGCCTGCGCCGAGGCCGGCGCCGCACTCGTCGTGCTGCACGGCGGGCTCTCGCGCCGCTGGGTCGAGCGGCTGCGCGCGTGCGGCCTGCGCGTGCTCGTCACCGTCGGCACGCCGCGCGAAGCGGTGCGGGCGCTCGCGGCGGGCGCGAGCGGATTGGTGGTGCAGGGCAGCGAGGCGGGCGGGCATCTGCTCGGCGTCGCGCCGCTCGAACGGGCACTGCCGCAGGTGCGCGGCGCGGTTGGCGAGGTGCCGCTCCTCGCGGCCGGCGGCATCGCGGAGCCGGCTGACGTCCGCCGTGCGCTCGAGCTGGGCGCCGCCGCGGCGGTCGCCGGCACGCGCTTCTTGCTGACCGAGGAGTCGCACGCGCACCCCGAGTACCGGCGCCGCGTGCTCGGCGCGCAGCGGACGCTCGACACGGAGTTGTTCGGGATCGGCTGGCCGCTGCGCCACCGCGTGATCCCGAACGCCGCGACCGACCGCTGGTGCCGCGCCGACGAGCGCGGCCCCGCGGCCGTACGCGCCGCCGCGCGCCTCAGCGCCCCGCTCGGCCGCCTCACCCCGCTCGACGCGATGGGCCGCCTCGCCGCGCTCCAGCGGCCGGCGGTCCCGTGGTTCAGCCCCGCCCTGCCGCTCGCCGGGATGCCGGCCGAGTCCGTCGACCGCTGCGCCCTCTACGCCGGCGAGACGGCGCGCCGACTCCACGACGTCATCCCGGCGGCGGAGGCGGTGGGGCGGCTGGCGCCGTGAGGCGGCCGTGGCGGATCGCGGCCGTCGAGGAGCCGCAGCCGGCCGCGCGGTAGCTGCGGCTAGGACTCGGAAGCGATCGGCGCGTTGGCGCCCAGCTTCGCCGCGATCGTCACCGCGCGCTCGACGGAGTCCACGTCGCGCACCGCGCCGGTGTCCGCCGAGGTCGCCATCGCCGCGTAGGCGCGCAGCGCGGGCGAGACCGCGCGCTCGCGCGCGACCGGCTGGTAGCCGCCGGCGGCCTCCAGCGCGCGCCGCCGCGCGGCCAGCTCCTCGTCGTCGACCTGCAGCGCGATCGAGCGGGCCGGGATGTCGATTGCGATCGTGTCGCCGTTCTCGACCAGGGCGATCGCGCCGCCGGCCGCCGCCTCCGGCGAGACATGCCCGATCGAGAGTCCGGACGTGCCGCCCGAGAAGCGGCCGTCGGTGACCAGCGCGCACGCTCTGCCGAGCCCGCGGCCCTTCAAGTAGGACGTCGGGTAGAGCATCTCCTGCATGCCCGGCCCGCCGCGCGGCCCCTCGTAGCGGATCACGAGCACGTCGCCCTCTCTCACGCTGCCTGCGAGAATCAGCTCGACCGCGTCCTCCTGCGACTCGACCACCACCGCCGGGCCGCTGAACCGCAGGATCGACTCGTCCACGCCGGCGGTCTTCACGACGCAGCCGCGCTCGGCGAGATTGCCGTAGAGGATCGCGAGCCCGCCGTCGGCCGAGTACGCGTGCTCCACATCGTGGATGCAGCCCTCCGCCGCGTCGAGGTCGAGCGACTCCCAGCGCTCCGACTGCGAGAACGCCTCCGCGCTCCGTCTGCAGCCGGGCGCCGCGTGGAACAGCTCCAGCGCGCGCTCGGACGGCTGCCCGCCGCGGATGTCCCACTCGCCGAGCCAGTCGTCGATGGAGCGCGCATGCACGCTCGCGACGCCCTCGTCGAGCAGCCCGCCGCGGCGCAGCTCGCCGAGGATCGCGGGGATCCCGCCCGCGCGGTGGACGTCCTCCATCAGGTAGGAGCCGTTCGGCGCGACCTTGCAGACGCACGGAACGCGGCGCGAGAGCGCGTCGATGTCGGCCATCGTGAAGTCGACCCCGGCCTCCTGCGCGGCGGCGAGCAGGTGCAGGACCGTGTTCGTGGAGCCGCCCATCGCGACGTCGAGCGTCATCGCGTTCTCGAACGCTTCGCGTGTCGCGATCGCGCGCGGCAGCACGCTCGCGTCGTCCTCGTCGTAGAAGCGCCTCGCCAGCTCCACCACCGCGTGGCCGGCGTCCTCGTACAGCGCCCGGCGGGCGGTGTGCGTCGCGAGCGTCGAGCCGTTGCCGGGCAGCGCGAGCCCGAGCGCCTCCGTCAGGCAGTTCATCGAGTTCGCGGTGAACATCCCGCTGCACGAGCCGCAGGTCGGGCAGGCCGCCTCCTCGATCAGCGCGATGTCCTCGTCGCTGACGCTGGGCGAGACGGCCTCCGCCATCGCGGTGATCAGGTTCAACCCCTTGCGGACGGTGCCGTCCACGAGCGTCGCGATGCCGCCCTCCATCGGGCCGCCGGAGACGAACACCGTCGGCACGTTCAGCCGGAGGGCTGCGTTCAGCATCCCCGGCGTGATCTTGTCGCAGTTGGAGATGCACACGAGCGCGTCGGCGCAGTGCGCGTTGACCATGTACTCGACGCTGTCGGCGATCAGATCGCGCGAGGGCAGCGAGTAGAGCATCCCGCCGTGGCCCATCGCGATGCCGTCGTCGACCGCGATCGTGTTGAACTCGCGCGGCACCCCGCCGGCCGCATGCACGGCGTCGGCGACGATCTCGCCGACCGGCTTCAGATGCGTGTGGCCCGGGACGAACTGCGTGTAGGAGTTCGCGACCGCGACGATCGGCTTGCCGAAGTCCTCGCGCGCGACGCCGGCGGCGCGCAGCAGCGCGCGGGCACCGGCCATGTTGCGGCCGTGGGTGACGGTGCGAGACCTCAGCGGTGCCATGCGGCAAAGCTAGCGCACTGCGCGCGCTCGCCTCAGCGCACGGTGCAGTGGATCTTGCTGTCGACCGTGGTCGTGGCGGTCTGCCCGCTCGTCCAGTCCATGAAGTCGAACACGCCGTGCAGCGGCGTTCGCGGGCACCTTGGCGCCTTCAGGTAGCTGTACTCGACGCCGTGCACGCGCACCGCGCCGGTGAGCGTGACGTTGAAGTCTCTGACGGCGACGAACACGCCGCCGATGATCTCCTGCAGCGACTGCGGGACGACGAGCGTCAGCTTCTCGCCGTATCTGCCGTGCAGCTGCGTGATCGGCGCGTCGAACGACCGGTCGATCAGCACGGGCACCAGCGTCCGCACGTGGATCGTGATGCTCTTGCCGTGGTTGCTGTTGAAGAGGGCCACCTGGCCTGTCGCGGTGACGCCGAGCTGGATCGCGCTCGCCGTGACGGTCCCTCTGCCGACCTCCGCGCCCTTCGGACAGCGCTTGAGGTTGCCGTGGAAGTGCGTGATCTGCCGTGCGTTGCACGACGGGAACAGCCGCCCGTTCGTGCCGGCATGGTCGGGGAAGTAGAGGACCGCTCTCTGGATCGTGAACGGCTGCGCGCCGGGCGTGTCGGTCGTGAACGTCGTGTCGACGTGGAACTTCGCGGGGGCGAGGGCGCCGCCGGCGAGGTGCGTGAGCGACGCGCTGCCGTTGATCTTGACGACCGGTCTGATCGCGTGGGCGGCGGGCGCGGCGGCGACGAGCAGGAGAGCGGCGATGGAGGTCACGGAGAATGCGCGGCGGCGGGGGAGGGCGATCGGCTTCTGCATGGTGCGCCGAGTCTCCACCATGCGGTCCGCCTCGGCCAGGGGGCGCGCACCCTGAACTCGACCCTGAGACCTGTGGGCCGCCACATGTGCTTGCCGCCCTGCGTCGTCGGCGACCTGGTGCGCGCGATGCCGCGCTTCGCCAGCTGACGCGCCGTGCTTTGGCGTTCCGTTCGGGCGTCGCGCCGGCCCGTCTCGTGCGTCGGTGGGCTGGGGAGGGGGGTGAGCAGGTTGCGGTCGCGCGGCCGTGCGCGGCGCTTCGCGGTTCGCTTCGCGCGCCGACACGCGGTTTGCGTCGAGACTTCGGCGAAGTGCGCGAAAGCGTGACGATCCGTTTTTACGTGTGTCCCTTAGGGTCGGTATAGGACACCCTCAGGGGCACACATCGGATCCCGCGGGCGAGCTGCGGCCGGTTGGGCGGGAGAGTGCGCAGGTAGGGACGCGAAACGTGACGGAAGAGCGCGCGAACGCTTGAGGCACTGCTCCCTCTCCCTCCCCAGCCGACGGCGGCGCGACGCGCGTGGGCGGCGCCCGAGCGGAGCGCATCCCCTAAGCGGCAGCCCCCTCCCGTCGCCACACACGCCCCGTCCGTGCTCGGCTCTCCCGGCGCGACCCGCGCCGCTTCGATCTCGACCGACGGCCTCGTCGCGGGAATACCGCGAGCGCCTGCGTCGTCTCGACGATGTGGGAATGCGTGTCGCGGTCGTCGCGTCTCTCCCGGTGACACCACGTGATCACCGCAAAGGAGGCGCACGCACATGCTCGTCGCGCGCAGACCCATCCGCAGGCTCGTCGTCACAGCCGTCGCCGCAGCGCTCCTCGCGCTCGCCGCGGCGCCGGCCTCCGGCGCCGGCACCTACGACGTGATCGCCTGCGACGGCATGCCGGTCACCGCCAGTGGCTGGACGTCGTACGCCGTCGGCGCGATGCCGGGCGTGACGACCGACGACTGCATCGACGGCGGCGGCTTCGGCGGCGCGCTGCTCGGCCACACCGTGAACCCGCCCGGCGGACGCCGCGGCTGGATCTTCACGGCCCCCGCGGGCACGCTGATCGACGGCCTGACGCTGACGCGCAGCCTCGCGGTCGCGGGCGGCACCACCGCGCCCGCGTACGAGTACGGCGTCTACCTCTACCACCCGACGCCGGCCAGCGGGCCGAACAACTTTTACGGCACGGCCGAGCATTGCACCGGCTCGATCGACTGCACCCACCTTGCGGCGCTCGGCCAGAGCATGCAGTGGACCGCGACGCAGCCGACGTACGCCCTGATCGCGCGCGTCGTGTGCGACGCGGGCGACAGAGGGACGTGCGCCAGCGCCACCCAGCCGGTCGCGGCCTCGTTCGAGATCACGCATGCCGACGCGCGCCTGGTCGACGCCGAACCGCCGACGCTCACCGCCGCGCCGCGCGGCGACCTGCTGAGCGGGCGCACGCTGTGGGGGTCGCAGTCCTTCACGGTCGCGGCGGCGGACGTCGGCGGCGGTGTCGCGCAGGCGCTCGTCGAGGTCGACGGGACGGTCGTCGCGACCTACCCGTTCGACGCGCCGGACGGGACCTGCAGTGTGCCCTACAGCGTTCCCGTGCCCTGCCCGCTCGCCGCGACGCAGACGTTCGCATTCGACACCGCCTCGCTGCCCGACGGCTCGCATACGCTGCGCCTGATCGTGCAGGACGCGACCGACGACAACCAGGTCACGGCCGGTCCCTACCTCCTCGTCACGAGCCAGCGCGGCCTGCCGAACGGCTCCCCGGCGGTCGCGAGCGCGAGACTCGCCGCCGGCCTCGCGGCGGGGCTGCGCGGGGGCGCCCACCACACGCTCGCCGTGGGCTTCGGTGCGCGCGCCGTGTTGCGGGGACGGCTGCTCGCCGCCGGCGGGACGCCGGTGGCGCACGCGCGCCTGCTCGTCAGCGCGCGCCGCCGCGGGGGCGGCTGGCAGTCGCTGGCGACCGTCCACACCGCCGCGAACGGCCGCTACGCGCTGCAGCTGCCGGCCGGCCCGTCGCGGCGGCTGCGCGTCAGCTACCGCACGATGACGCGCGATGCGCGCCCCGTCGCCGCCGCGCAGACGGTGCTGCGCGTCCGCGCCGGCGTGCACGCGAGCTTCCCGGCCCGGGTCGTGCGCGGCCGCGCCGCCACGTTCGCCGGCCGCGTGCTCGGCAGCCCGCTGCCGCGCGGCGGCAAGCTGGTCGAGTTCCAGGCGCTCCAGGGAGCGAGCTGGGTCACGTTCGCGGTCACGCACACCGACAGCAGCGGCCGTTTCTCGATCCGCTACACGTTCGCGCCCGGTCCGTCCTCCCGCCACAAGCTGCGCGCGTACGTCCCGTACGAGGGCGACTTCGGGTGGGACGCGGGCGCGACTCGGCCGCAGGCGATCGTCGTGCTGGCGCGCTGACGGGCGCCTCAGCGGGGCGCCACCAGCGCCGGGTCGATCAGCTCGACCCGGCGCGGCGTCAGCTTCTCGTCGCCGAGCTTGCGGCGCACCGACGGCGGCAGCTCCGGCAGCGCCAGCGCCGACAGCGAGCCCTCGTGCACGTTGCGCTCGCAGACCCACAGCATGTGGCGCCGCGCCGGGCTGGGCCACTCCGCCTCGGGGTCGCCGGCGCGCGCGAGCCGCGTCGTCACCGCCCGGTCGGCGGTGCGCAGGTAGGCGAGCGCGCGTCTCTCGTCCTCGCAGACGAACACGACCACGGGCGGCGAGCCGAGCGATCTGTAGCGGTCGAGCATGCGGAACCAGCCGGCCAGCATCAGGTCGTAGCGGCGCAGCTTCTGCTCGTTGTAGACGGCGCCGCGTGAGCGGTCCAGCTCGATCAGCAGCTCGACACGGACCGCCCGCTCGCCCCGCCCGAGCCGCAGCTCGACGGTCGCGCCCGGCGTGACCTGCTCGAGCCGCTGCAGCTCGCAGCCGTGCAGGCGGCGGTTGCCGAGCGGGATGTCGGACGGGCGCATCTCGATCCAGTCGCCCTGGACGCGCTTGCGCGGCGGCACGATGCGGCTGGCGGACGGGCCGCGCCAGCCGCGCACCGCCTTCGGCAGGCGAGCATGCAGCGCCAGCACCCAGCCGTTGCCGTGCAGGTCGCGCAGGACCGCGCGCGGATCGCCCGAGGGCGGCTCGCGCCAGACCGTCTCGGCGTCGACGTCCGAGCCGCGCACGTTGGCGCGCTGCAACAGCTCGAAGCCCGCGTGGGAGATGCAGTACACGCGCTGCTGCGCGCCACCCTCCGCGACCGAGAAGCGGAAGCGCCGCACCCAGCCGTCGCGCGTCATGCGCGTGAGCGCCTGCTGGCACGCGCGCAGCGAGCTGTCGGCCCACCAGCGGCGGTGGATCTGGCTGGCGAAGAGGTGGCGGTGGTCCCACAGCGCGGCCAAGATTTCCAGCTCGCGCGGCGTCGCGTCGCGTCTCTCCGCATCCGCCAGCGGCTCGACTTCGTCCCACACGATTCCGCGCACGTCGTCGAGGTCGAGCTCGGTGTAGGACTCGGGTGCGCCGGAGCCCGCCTCCGCGCCGGGCTCGTCGCCGTCGTCCCGCGCGGGAGCGGGCGTCGCAGGCGCCGGGGCCGCCGGCGCGCCCACGACCTCGAGCACGCGCGCGTCGCCGACGGGGTCGGGCCCGACGTCGGGGAACGGGTTCGGCAGGCGGTCGGGCACGTAGCCGCCACGCTCGCGCTGCGCCTCGAGGTGGTGCTCGATGATCGCCTCCTCGGGGCGCATCGGGATCGTCTGGCCGATGAACGA
Source organism: Conexibacter sp. (assembly GCA_035572475.1). Taxonomy (GTDB): domain Bacteria; phylum Actinomycetota; class Thermoleophilia; order Solirubrobacterales; family Solirubrobacteraceae; genus Conexibacter. Next base: position 61,373 of record DATNAP010000009.1, read on the forward strand.
CGGGGCGCGCGCGCCGTTGGCGATCCACGTGCACATCGCGTGGTGGTTCGGCATGTTGATGAAGACGTCCGGCGTCATCCGCACGCGCCCGCGCGCGGCCGTGTCCTCGCGGATCATGTCGGTGTAGACCGCCATCGCGATCTCGCTCATCTCGCGTGCGTCGCGCGCCTCGCCCATCGAGAACATGCAGCGCTGGCGCAGCAAGCTCATCATGCCGCTGCGGATCTTCTCGTCCTCGATCTGCGCGCCGTACTGCCACGCGGCGACGACCTCGAGCCCGGCCGAGCGCAGCGTCGCGAGCGCGTCGGCGAAGCTCGCGTTGATCATCAGGTGCGCCTCGTCGACCTTGAGCGCCAGCCGCACGCGGTCGCGCTCGTCGAGCTGCTGCTGGCGCTGCAGCGCGCCGTAGAGCATCGACAGGATGAACTGCATCATCACGCGGCAGTTGTCGCTGCCGAACGTGCCCATCTTGCCGTCCACGATCAGCACGCCGCGGTTGCGGATCAGCTCGTCGATCGAGAGCTGGACCGGGTGGCGCAGCACCTTGTCGAGGCCCTCGACCATCAGGCGCAGGATCTTGTTGCGGGGGGCGTCGAGCTTGCTGGTCGTGTTGACGAGCGCGTCGCGCAGGTCGTTCGGCAGGTCGCGCGCGAAGAACGTCGTCGTGTCGACGAAGCGCGGGTCGTCGTAGATCGCGCTGACGACGTGCTCGCGGAACTCGACCTCGCTCGGCAGCAGCATCCGGTACATGTGCCAGAGGCTCGGCGCCTCGCTCAGCGCTCCCGCGCGCGCGCCGGCGATCGTCGCCTGCGCCGCCTGGCGCAGGTAGCGGTCGGAGGAGCCGCGGATGTCGCCCTCGGCGACGACGTCGCGGAAGGCGTCGACGATGCGGTCGGCGACCATGCTGACCTCGCCGTTGGCGAGCAGCGGGTTGATCCCGAACTCGGGCCGCTCGAAGTCGAGGTAGTGGACGGTGCGGTGCGGCGGGACGGTCGAGAGCGCGAGGCGCGCGTCGCCCGGCTTCGGCATCAGCACGACGAGCGCGCAGTCGTCGTCGGCGGCGTCGACCGCGACCGAGCGGCACAGCACCGACGTCTTGCCGGTCTTCTGCCCGCCGATCAGGCCGAGCCCGTCGGACTTGTCGCGCGCGCGGATCCCGACCGGCCCGCGCTCGTCGCGCATCAGCGACTGACGCGGGTCGCGCTCGATCTCGGGCGAGGCGACCGCGCGCGGCACGAGCGCCCGGCGCATCGCGACGGTCGTCAGGCCGGGGCTCGGCGTGTGCCAGAGCGCCGCCAGCTCGGACGAGGACATCACGCCGTGTCTCCACGACGGCAGCGGGTTGGCCCAGCCGCGCCGCATGCGCTCGCGGTAGAGCGCGCGGCGCATGCGCATGTGGCGCTCGACGAGGCGGTTCTCGCCCGCGCTCTCGCCGCGCAGCGTGCCGGCGATCGCGCTGGCGCGCGCGTAGTCGGCCGCACCGACGCGCACGTCGACGAAGAACAGCGGCCGGTGCTGGATCACGAGGCCGTGCTCCAGCTCGCGGTGCACGACCTCGGAGCGCATCGAGGAGGAGCGGTCGCGCGCGTCGGGCACCGTCACGTGGCCGGACGCGCGCTCGTGCGAGCGGAAGCGCCGCCGCGACCAGTGGTCGAACAGCGCCGGCGTCGGCACCAGCGCGAGCTGCACGTGCGCCGGGCCGCCGACCTGCTCCATCTGCGACAGCAGCGCGTCGATCACGTTGCGCGTCTCGCCGCCCTCGGACGTGCGCAGTGCGCGGATGAAGGCATGGCGCTTCTTGAGCCGCACCAGCTCGCCCACCGGCTGCGGCGGGGTGGCGCGCGTCACGAGCCGGGCGTCGGGATAGCAGGCGGCGAGCGCGCCCTCGAGCCCCGGCCGCGCGCCGGCGGGCATCGACAGCAGCATCCGCCCCTCGGCGGCGCCCTGCCCGTCGACCTCCATCGCGAGGTCGAGCGTGATCGCCGGCTGGCCGCGGTGGGGGCGCCGCCACCAGCGCTCGATGAGCACCTGGTGCCACGACTCGAGCAGCGAGCGGACTGCCTCGTGATGCGCCTCGTCGGCGCGGTAGGGCACGAGCCAGGTCCACACGACGTCGCGCTCGCGGCGGCGCAGCGTGCGCACGGTCAGCAGCACGACGGCGACCGCCGCGGCGCTCGCGGAGCCGATCGCGAGCGTCAGCGCGATCGCGTGCAGCACCGCCGCGAGCGGATCGGCCGCCGGCGCGTGCACCGGTCTCGCGTGCGTCGTGCCGGCGAGCGTGTGCAGGCGCTGCAGCGGATTCACGATCAGCAGCGCGAGCAGCGCCGCGACGAAGGCCACGAGCGCGCCGAGCAGCGAGGCCGGCCTGATCGTCATGCCCGTGCAGACGACGCTCGGAGGCTGCGCATTCCCGCCGCCGTCACCGCGACGCGTCGAGGAAGGTGCCGATCGCCGCGAGCGCCGTGCGGCTGTCCGCGCGCCGCGGCGCGGCCGTCAGCTGCGGGTCGTGCGGCACGAGCACGAGCCGGCGGCAGCGGATCGCGGCCTGCTCCGCCAGCTCGCGCAGCGGCGGCGGATCGTGCGCCGGCCGCGTCGCGACGAGCGCCAGCAGCTCGGACGCGAGCAGCGGCGCGGCCGCAGGCGGGGGATCGTGCGCGAGCCGCGTCACCGCCGCGAGCGCGGGGGGCTCGGCGGCCGCCGTCCACACGACGTGCGTCGCGGCCGCGAGCGCCGGCGCCGCGGCGTCGTCGAGGCGGCCGGCGTCGACGACGGTGAGCCCGTGCGCGCGTCGCAGCGCGCCGAGCGCGCGGGACAGCTCGTCCGGCTGCGCGGGCAGCGCGGCGCGCGCCGTCGTCGCGATCACGCGCAGGCCGTCCTCGAGCGTCGCGAACGGCGCCCCCATCGCCTCCACGCCGCGCGCCAGCTCGGCGAGCGAGCGCCCCGAGGCGGCACCGACGCGCGCGGCGAGCCGATCGTCCGCCGGATCGAGCGCGCAGAGCAGCACCGGCGCGCTGCTCTCGGCCGCGGCGCCGCGCGCCAGCGCGAGCGCGAGCGTCGTCGCCCCGCTGCCGGCGCCGAGGCCGCAGACGGCGACGAGCGGACCGTCGCCGCGCGCGAACGCGAGCCCGGTCGAGCCGAGGCCGGCGCGCGGCGGGGTCGAGGGCGGCGCGCTCACAGCTGCACGTAGGTCTCCAGCAGGGCGGCGACGGCGAACGCGGCGAGCGCGCCGCCGATCAGCCGCACGATCGTCGCGCGCGCCGGCTGGCCGCGTCGCACGAGCACGTACAGCGCGAGCGCCTGCGCGTAGCCGAGCAGCTCGACGGGCCCGTCGGGCAGCACCGAGCGCACCATCCGCGAGCCGTACGCGCCGATCCCCGCGCCGACGACGAGCGCGCTGCGCAGCACCGCGACCGCGATCAGCGCGTCGATCGCGAGGCCGGCGCGCCGCCGCGGCGCGCCGGCCGCGCCGACCGCGTGCGCCAGCACGCACGCGACGAACGCGACGAGCGCGAGCCCGGCGTTGTTGAGGAAGATCTCCGCGGCGCTGCCGAACGTCGGCGAGACGCCGCCGAAGCCGAAGCCGAGCAGGCGCCGCGCGCCGGCCGCGAAGCCGATCCTCGTCGCGATCGCGGCGAGCGTCACCAGCACGAGCACGCCGCCGAAGGCGACGGCGGTCATGCGCACGGCGCCCAGGCTCCCGTCGGCGTCCCAGGCGGGCACGCGCGGCGCCGGCGCGGCGGGGCGCGTCACGTCTGCGGCTGCCATGCGCTCACGACCCATCCGTCTCCCTGGCGCATCGCGCGCGCGAGTGCGACGTGCAGCGCCGGCGCCGTCGCCAGCGCGTCGCTCGACCCCACGCCGAGCTGCTGCCGGGTCACGACGACGTACGTCCCGGCGGGCGCGCCGCGGGCGGGCGCGACCGCCACGACGGTGCCGCTGCTGGTCGTGCGCGCGCGCTGCAGCGTGTCGTCGACCGCGACCTGGGCCGCCGCCTGCAGCTCGCGCTGGCGCGCCGCCCCGACGCTCATCGCCGCCAGCGCGCGGTCGGTCGCCGCGAGCGTGCGCCAGCTCCAGTTGACCGAGCCGCGCGCGAACGCCGCCAGCGCGGCGGTCGGCGAGGCGGCGAGCGCGCTCGCCGGCGGCTCCGCGACGGGCACGGTGCCCGGGCCGCCCTCGCCCGGGTTCGCGGGCGAGGTTGCCGTCGTCGCGCTCGGCAGCGTGGGCGTCGACTTGGCGTAGGGGTTCGCGACCCCGCAGCCGGCGACGCCGGCGGCGAGCAGCGCCAGCAATGACAGCGGGATGAGGCGGTGGGTGCGCATCGGCGTGCTCCTCATCTAGAGACCTGGTGGATGGCGGACGACCCACGGCGCCCACGCGGGCACCTGCGCGAGGACCCGCCAGCGCGGCCCGTCCTGGGCGGCGTTCGGTCCGTCGTCGGTGCCGTCGCGGCTGGTGTCCATGCGCAGCCCGGCGACGTACATGAAGGTGTGCGCGCTGTTGGCGTAGACGGTCACCCAGCGGCCCGGACCGGGGGCGCCCCACCGCTCGAGCTGGCCGGACGTGAGCGCGCTCGCGCCCAGCAGCCCGCCCGCGTGCAGCAGGTAGCTGACGCTCGACGAGCAGTCGTAGCCGTTCGGGCTCAGCGCGTCGAGCGAGCTGCCATGGCCGCCGCCGTACCAGTACGGCTGGCCGTCCAGGCGGTTGCCGGCCGCGATCATCGCCTGCACCGACGCCGGCGCCTCGCGCGGGGCCGACGCGAGCCCGTTCAGCAGCACCGAGCCGTTCGCCTCGGAGATGAGCGGCAGCGTCTGCGGCGACGACGGCGTGGACGCGAGCGCGTCGGCGGCCGCCCATCTGCGCGCGAGGCCGAGCACCTCGTCGACGTACCAGTCGGCGTGGTTGTAGTCCCAGATGGCGTTCCACGTCGCCTGCGAGTCGAGGCTCGGGTCGGCGCCGTCGCGGTGCAGCATCAGGGCGGCGGCGGCGATCGCGTCGAAGCTGTCGTAGGGGCTCGGATGGTCCGTCTGGTGGAGCGGATAGTCGGCGGGGCGCTCGGAGGCGATCGGCAGGTAGGCGTCTCGGTACCCGTCCCACGTCGCTCCGGGCTCGAGGACCCAGAACTGCATCGGGCCGCCGCAGCAGCCGTAGGAGTTCACGCCCGAGCTGACGCCCGGCGCCGAGCTCTCGCCGAACGTCGTCTCGACGTCGTGGATGCCGGCGAGCACGTACGGGTTGACGCGGTACTCGCGCGCGGCCGCGTTGTACATCGGCACGTACACAGCCGGGATCCCGCCGACCTGGCCGATGTCCACCTCGTTCCCCCCGCCCCCGCCGCTGACGCCCACGCCCGCCGCCACGAGCATCGGCACCAGCAGGAAGAGGCAGATCGCGCCCCCGACGACCCAGGCGAGCAGCTGCCCCCCGGCGAGGGCGAACGCGCCGCTAACGCCCCCCATCGTCCCCGCCCCCGTTCTCGGCGCGCTCGAAATGGCCGGCGAGGTCAGCGATCGCGCGCCATGCGTCGCCGTCGTGCTCGGACAGCTTGAGGTCGCGCAGCGGCGCGTCGCTGACCTGGTCGGAGGTGAACGCCCACAGCTCGGTCGGGCCGAGCCGGATGCTCACCTGGCCGCGGCCGCGCGTGCCGTTGACCCACAGCGCCTGGCTGTAGGCGCCCTTGACGGTCTTGAGCCGCGCGATCAGCTCGACCTCGGCGTCGGACAGGCCGAGCGCCCGCTGCACGAAGCCCAGCTCCTCGCGGTGCTGGTTGAGGAAGATCTGGATCGTGCTGTTGCGCAGCAGCGCGAGCCCGTGCTCGTTGTCGAAGTCCGAGAGCTGCTGCGTGGCCACGATCAGCGTCATCCCGAGGTGGCGCGAGCGGCGCGCGAGGTCGTTCGCGTAGCCGCCCAGCGCCGGGTTCGAGAGCACCGACCAGAACTCGTCGCCGAGCATGAAGCTGCGACCGGCCAGCAGCGGCGCGTCGGGCGCGGCCAGCATCTCGCGGTGCTCGGCGAAGTGGCGCTCGACGGTGCGCGTGATGAACTCGAGCACAGTGAAGACGACCGGCCGCAGGACCGCGTCCGGACAGCGGCGCGTGTCGAACACGAGCAGCGGCGTGTCGGCGACGTGGGTCGAGGGCTGGTCGGCGATGTGCGCGTACGCGCCGCGCCCGCAGAACTCGCCCAGGCGCTCGGCGAGGTTGCGCAGGGCGAACGCCACGTCCGGCGAGCCGTCGCGCTGCTCCTGCGCGGCGCGCTCCTCCAGCTCGGCCTTCAGCAGCGACTCGCGCGGCACGACGCCGTCGGCGGCGGCGCGCTCGTAGGCACCGCGGATCGCGCCGCCGAGCTGCGAGCGCTCGAGCGTCGAGAGGCCCTCCTGGATCATCGTCTCGTGCAGCCCGATCAGGAACGCGACCTTCTCGCGCGGCACGTTCGACGGGTCCTCGACGTCCCACGGGTTGAGGTGGAAGCGCGAGTCCTCGGCGCCGATGTCGACGTGCTGGGCGCCGTCGATCAGCGTCGTCAGGACGCGGTAGTGGCCCGCGCGGTCGATCGCGAAGCCGCGCGCGCCGTGCGCGATGGCGCGCGCCAGCAGCACGTTGCAGAGCAGCGTCTTGCCCGCGCCCGAGCGACCCGTGACGAGGCACAGGTGGTTCGGGTGCACGCTGTCGTAGGGGTTGAACTTCTCCAGCGTGCGGCCGGGCTCGCTGTACGCGAACGGGATACCGGTCGGGGAGCCGACGGAGACGCCGAGCAGCGGCGTCGAGTCGCCGACGTTGAGCATCCCGTAGCGGCGTACGCGCTGCGCGACGTCGCGCCCGAGCGGCAGCGTCGCCGGCCACAGCTCCGACTGCTGGTGGCGGCCCGCGTCGATGCGGCAGTCGGACGCGCTCGAGAGCTGCTCGATCGCGTTGTCGGCCGCCTCCCGCAGCAGCGCGACGTCGGGCTCCGGGCCGGGCGCGCGGATCGACTGGTAGAGCGACATGCGGTAGATCGACGCGCGCTGGTGCCCGGCCATGTCGGTCAGCAGCTGCTGCTGCTCGCGCTCGGCCAGATAGCGGTCGAAGTCGGGCACGCTGCCGCGCGACTCGGCGTTCCGGTTGATCGCGAACGTGCGGCGGAACGCGAGCTTCACGCGCTGGCGCTCGCGGCGGCGGTCCAGCGCGTGCACGAAGACGGACATCGTGAACGGCAGCGGGCACGTCGTCATCGCCGCCATCAGCCAGCCGAAGTACGTCGCCTCGGCGGTCGAGGCGGCGTAGACGACCTGCTCCGCGTCGCGGTCGACGAGCGCGTGCGTGCGGGAGCTGGCGAAGTCGAGCACGGAGCAGGCGAGGCGCGCGCGCAGGCGCTGCGCGGCGTCGCGCGCCTCCCGCTCGTCGCGCGCGCGGTCGAGCGGCGCGAGCGCGTCCGTCAGCGGCTGCATGGCGCCGGCGTCGGCGGCCGTCGGGTTGAAGCGGTTGAACAGCAGCGCCGCCGCCTCGGCCCCGTCGAGCAGCCGGCTGGCGATCCCGAGACCGTCGAGCTCGGCGCGGATCGCGTCGACGTGCGCGCCCGCCTGGCGCAGCACGCGCGCGTGCGCGGGCAGCTCGCGCTCGAGCGAGGATCTCGGCAGGCCGCGCTGCCGTCGCAGCAGCTCCAGGATGGCGCGCGCGTCCGTCTGGCGCGCCGGCACGTAAGGAACAACGACGTAGGCGTTGAACTCGATCGCCGCCTGCGCGTGCGCGTGCAGGCGGATCGACTCCTCCATTGCGGCGTACAGGCGCCAGCGGTCGCGCGCGCGTGGATCGCGCCAGTCGCCCGCGACGAGCGGCGGCGGTCCGGCCCACGCCTCGACCTCGCGGCGCGAGGCGGCGAGCAGCTCGTCGAGGTCGATCGGCCGCGACTGCACGTAGTACTGCAGCGACTGGCCGGGGCTGAGCCGCCCGGCGACGTGGCAGAAGCCGGCCGCGAGCCGCTCGCGGTCCGCTCCCGACAGGATCAGCGGGTTCGGCGGGGCGACGTGCAGCACGTGCACGAACGCGCCCTCGGACGTGACGATCGTCCCGCGCGGGTCGATCGCCTCGACCGCCAGCAGGTCGCCCGCCTCGGGCAGCGCGCCGCGCTGGGCGCCGGGAGCGTTCCGCCGCGCCATCATCGCTCCCACAGCGCGTCGACGTCGAGGGCGGGGACGCTGCGGTCGGCGAGCGCGTCGCGCTCGCGCGAGGACGGCGCCCGCAGCGCGTAGCCGTGGGCGGCGGCGCCCGGTCCGGGCGCGTAGCGGCCGCCTCCGGCGTGCCAGCGCCCGAGCGCGCGCACGTGGATCCAGAAGTCGTAGTCCGTCTGCGAGGCGACGAACGCGACGGTCGCGGGCAGCCCGGCCAGGTAGATCCCGACGAACAGCGTGAGCTTCGTCCCGAACGGGCTCAGCTGCGCCCAGCCGAACGCGAGCAGCAGTCCGACCCCGACGCCGGCCCACTGCGCGATCGTCAGCTCCGCGACGCGCAGCTTCGCCTCCAGGTGCCGGTAGGTCGGCGTGCTCACGGCGTCGCCCTCTGTGCCCCCCGCAGAGGCGCCTGGGCGGGGTGGCCGACGTGGCCGTAGCGCTGCCAGAAGTCTCTCGGGAGCTGGCCGAGTCGGTATTGCGGCGACTGGGTCAGCGCCCACGGGTTGTAGGCTCGCGTGACGCGCATGCCGGGGCTCGAGCCGATCGCGTCGTAGGCGTCGGCGAGCGCGTCCTTTCCGTGCAGCTCGGCGAGCGCCTTGTGGTAGCCGGCGTAGCTGCGCACGCTGCCGAAGCGCGCGATCTCCGCCGGGTCGAGCATCTTGCGCACGCCGCCCGGGCCGATCGCGCCGAGCGCGGCCTGCAGGCCCGCCTGGTCGCCTCTGAAGCGGGCGTTGCCGGGCCCGTTCGTCGTCTGGCTGCGATTGAACATGTCGAGCGCGTACTGGTCGCCGAGCCCGCGCGCCTGCTGGTTGGCGCCCGCGAAGTTGGGGATCGGCGCCGGCGCTCCGCGCTGCTGCGCTCCGGCGCCAAGCGCGGCGACCGGGTTGCCGCGACCGCCGGCGGCCCCGTTGCCCAGCAGCACGTCGGCGGCGGCAGCACGGAGCTGCGGGGGCGCCGCGCCGATCGCCAGGAACGCGTCGCGCGCGCCCTCGTTGCCGAGCTTGTGTGCCTGCGAGGCGCCGATCGCCGCCGCCTGCTTGACGCCCATGCCATCTCGGATCGCGTGGAGGAACGGGCCGTTCAGCTCCGGCGTGGCCTCGAGGTCGGCGAACGCGTTCGCGAGCCCGGCCGGCGTCGGCGCGAGCAGGTTGCCCATGCGGCGGTCCTCGGCGAGCACCGCCTTGCGGTCGATCGGCTGCGGCCAGTTCGTTGGGAGCTGGGGGGCGGACGGCGTCGCGTTGGGGGTCGCGGCGGGCGTCGGGGTGGCGGCGGGCGTCGGGGTGCCTGCAGGCGTGGGCGTGGCGGCCGCGGCGGGCGTGGCGGCCGTTGGCGCGACGGCCGCGGCGGCCGTTGGCGCGGCGGCCGCGGCGTTTGCTCCAGCCGCCGCCGCGCCCGCTCCAGCCGCCGCCGCGCCCGTTCCAGCCACCGCCGCGCCGACTCCGCCCGCCGGCGCGGTCGCGATGCCGGCGAGTACCGTGGCGGCCGTCCCGGTGCTGGCGCTGGTCGCGGCCGCGCCGCCCGGCAGGTAGGGGCTGCGCACTTGCAGCGTGTTCATCTGCGAGGCCTGGACCGTCTTCTCGACCCGCTCGGTCGTGCGGATCGCGTTGTAGGACGAGGGCAGGCGAATGTGGCCTCCGCCACCGCCGCCGCCGCCGCGCAGGGCGCTGATCGCCGCCATCGTCGTGATCTGCTTGGGCACCTTGATGCACAGCAGGTACAGCGCGATCACCAGCAGCGGGACCGTGAACAACTGGTCGAGCGGCGATGTTCCCGCGTCCGGCGTCAACATCTGGTTCTTCATGACGAAGAAGACGAGGTAGCTGAGCGCCCACACGATCGGCCAGAAGGCGAGCGTGAAGCCGACACGCAGGAGCGCGTTCGGGATCCACGCGAGGTCGCGCACCGTGCCCAGCACGAGCGCGAGCGGCATCGCGACGTAGATCAGCGCGAGCCCCGCGCTGCCCGCGACCTTCATCATCATCAGCGCGAACCCGAGCAGCACGTTCGCGATCACGACGACCAGTGCGAGTGGCGGGACCGTGACGAACAGGATGCTCATCGCGTTGTCGTCGAGTCTCTGCGCGAAGTTGGCGTGGTTCGGGTTCGCCAGCAGCGCGTGCGTCAGCAGGTTCGTGAGGCTCACGACCTGGGTGAAGGCCCACGGCCAGATCGCGATCGCGAGTGCCGCCGCGCCGCCCCGTACGACCCCGCCGAAGGCGGCGGCCGGGTCGTCCTGGTCGATCCGCCCGCTGAGCACCCAGCGCAGCGTCGAGATGGAGATCATCACCGCCAGCAGCCCGTACGCTGCGACCTCGATCAGCGCGCGCAGGTCCGGGAGCTGGAACGAGGTCGGGTCGGTCTTCGTGAAGTTCGGCAGCGCGGTCACCCACTGAAAGAACTGCGCGTCGGGGCTCGGCTGGCTCGGGCCGCCGGCGAAGAAGCTCTTGAACCAGTCGGTGACGTCCTGCGGGTTGAAGTCCGCCATCGTCGGCGTCGCCGTCGCGGCGTGGGCGAGCGACGGGTGCGCGAGCAGCGCGACCGTCGCCGCCAGCGCGGCGACCACGCCGACGGCCCCCGCGCGGCGGCGAGCCGGGAACACGATGCGAGCGGCTCGGGCCATGGCCTAGGTCGCGAACTCCTTGGCGGTGGCCACGAGGATCATCGCGAACAGCGACATGACGATGACGCGGCTGCCGCGCGAGTTGCCGAGCGCGAGCATCCCCGCGCCGCCGACCACGACGAGCGGCGTGGTTGCGATCGAGATGCTGAAGATCGGCTTCAGCACGTTGTCGCACGCGTTGACGAAATCGCTGAGGTCGGCGGCTCTGTCGTGGCCGTTGCCGATCGCGTGCTTCAGCACGTCGGCGGTCAGCGCGTTCCCGAGCGCCACCGACGCGGTCAGCAGCAGCGCGGACGCGCACTGGAGCCAGTGCGCCGGGCTGAGCCGTTTGAGGTCGAACGTCATGCCTTGCCTCCTGGAGTGGGTGTGGGTGCCGGGCATCGCTAGGCCGCCTGTGTGGAGAGGACGCCGGCAGGTGGGGTCTCAACCGCGAGCGGGGTGAGGTTGAGGCGCACGCGCCCGCGCCCACGGCCGCCATTGAGCCACAGCGTCGGGCGGGCCGGGCCGCGCAGCGGGCGCAGCGCGTCCGCCGCCTGCAGCTCGCCCGCCTGCAGCGGGAGCCACGGCGGCGCCGCGGGCTCGCCGTCGGCGGGCTCGAGCAGGAGCACGATCGGGAAGGCCGCGGCCGCGCTCGGGCCCGCCGCGGCCGCGACCTGCGAGGGCCGCTCCAGCGACGCCACGAGCGCGACGCGGCGCACGCGCGCGCGCCGGGCGAGCGCGACGAGCGCGCGGCCGTCGCCCTCGGCCAGCGCCGGCAGCTCGCCCAGCGGCAGGACGCCCTCGGCGGGCGCGTGCGCGAGCGCCGCGTCCGCTGCGTGCAGGTCGTTCGCGGGAGCGAGCGCGCGAACGCCGTCAAGCGCCGCCAGCCGCTCCGCGACGGTCGCGGCGACCGCGGCCGCGCCCGCGCCCACGACGAGCACGGCCGGGAAGCGGTGCGCGGGGTCCCACGGGTCGAGCAGCTCGAGCGAGCCGTGCAGCTCGGCGTGCGCGAGCGGCGCGCCCGACGGACTGCCGCAGCCGGCCGTCAGCGGCGCGAGCGCGCGCGCCGCCAGCTCCGGGGTGACGCGTTGCGCGCTGCCGCTCGGATAGAGCGCGAGCGGCAGCGTCGCCGGCCACAGCAGGTGCTGGACGAACTCGCCCCGCTGCACGCTCGCGCCCGAGGCGTCGCCGAACAGGCGGGTCACTACGTCCACGCGCGCGGCGAGTGCGGCGGCGCGCGCGCCGGGTCCCGGCTCGCGCACGGCCGCATGCACGGACAGCAGCAGCTGCTCGTCGTGCTCCGTCGTCGCGCGGCGTGCGCAGACGGAGGCGCAGACGCCGGGTGTCTCGGCGAGCGTGCGCGCGACCCAGCCGAGCGGCGCGTCGTCGTCGGGCGCCGTCGCAAGTCGAACGACCTGCTCCAGAGCGTCGCCGACGCGCACCTGACGCGCGTCGGCGACGGTGACCGCCTGCGCGAGCGGCGCGACGAGTGCGTTCGCAGCGGCCTCCGCCGCGGCGCGCTCGGCGCGCGCGTCGAAGCTGCCGGCGAGCTCGATCCGCGCGGCGGCGGCGCACCCGTCGTCGCCGCCGCAGCGTCCGAGCAGCAGGCGCGCCAGCGCCGTGCCGTCGAGCAGGTGCGACTCGATCGCGACGTCGCGCAGCAGCGCGCGTGTCGCCTCGACGTCGAGCAGCGCGTCGAGCTCGGCGTCGGCCGCGTCCGCGACGCGGCGGTCCGCGCGCGGCGGGGTCGCGAGCAGCAGGTGGAGCGCGTTGCGCTCGCCGCGCTCGACCAGGAGCTGTACCGCGGCGCCCGCGCGCAGGCCCTCGACCAGCTCGACGAACGTGCGCTCGAGGGCGAGCGCCTCGTCGCCGTCGAGCAGCTCGGGCGCGAGCGGACGCAGCTCGAGCGCGCGGACGAGCGCGCCGTCGTCGCGGGTCGCGATGCCGCAGCGCGCCAGCCGCCGCAGCGGCGGCGCGATCCTGTCCGCACCGCGGCGGCGAAGCAGATGGGTTGGCCGGCTCGATCGCATGGCGAGTGGGATGACGCCGGCGCGTGCGTCGTATTCCACGTGCGGCCCCGCGACCACGATTCCGGTCGCGCTTCGTCTCGATCCCGCCTCCGCCAGGACGCGCTGAAACAAGCGCCGCACAGCCGCCGTCTCTCCCAGCACACCGTTCACCAGCGATTGGAGAGAGGCGATGGGCGCCAGCGGCAAGAAGCTGCAGGGTCACGGCACGCGGAAGAAGCTCAACAGCCCACCCGCGCAGACGAAGGACGGCGGGCACGGGCTGCCGCCGCATCCGCTCGCGCTGCGCTCGGGCCAGCGCTTCACGCCCCGCACGGGCGCGCGCCGGCGCCCCTTCCAGGTGTTGCGCGTGGACCGCCTGCGCGGGCGCGTGCAGGCGCGGCGGATCGACGGGCAGCGCGAGCCGGTGTCGGCGAGCGCGGCCGGGCTGCTGCGCACGCGCAGCGACGGCCAGGGCCGCTACGTCCAGTTCGTCGGCTTCGACGCGCGCCGCTACGAGACGTTCGCGACCGTCGTGGCGATCGACGGCGAGGGTGCCGCGACGCTCGTGCTGCCGGAGTGGCATCCGCGCCGCCCCGTTCCGCTGCCCGCGCGCCTGCTTCCGCCGGAGGCGCGCGTGCCGGGAGCGTGGCTGCGCTGCACCGCGGACCTCTCGATGGGGCGCGCGGGGTGGCTGAACGTCGCCGACTTGCGCCGCTGCGAGGACCCTGGTCCAGAACGCTGCCACCGGCCAGAGCTGGAGCTGGCCGCGGCCGCCGCGCCGATGGCGCGCCCCGACAGCGGGCGCGGCTGCGGCGACATCGTGCTCGCGCTGCCGGAGAGCGGGCTGGAGCGCTTCCCGCGCTGCGACGGCCTGCTCGAGCTGTACCTCGCCGACCGGCCCGCCGGGCTCGGGCCGTGCGACCGCGTGTACCTCGAGCGCGACGGCAGGATCGCTGCGCATCTGGTCGTGCGGACGCGCACGCCGCGTCCCTACGGCGACCTTGTGGCATGCGAGCCGGAGCCGGTCGCGCTGTCGCGCGAGCTGACGGTCGCGAGCTCGCCCGCGCGCGGGACCTGGCGCTGGCGCTGGTGGTCGCGAGAGCTGGAGGAGGCCGCGGCGGAGGAGCTGACGGCCGCCCTCGCCGCGTACGACCCGGAGCGCCACGACCCCGAGGCATGGCGCTGGGCGGTCGGCTGAGCGCCCGATTCCCCTGCGCAGGGGTGCCGGAGCCGGCCACGTGGCAGGCGGAGGCGGGCCCCCCTGTGCGATCGTCGCTCAGGCGGCGACGCGCAGGCGCGTGCGCGTCGTGCGCCACTCGCGCACGACGTCGAGGCAGGCGGCGACCGCCGGCCGCAGCTCGCGGTCGGCGTGCCAGCAGAGGCCGAGCACGTGCGGCGGCAGCAGGTGGCCGAGGTCGATCGCGACCGTCTGCGGATCGTCGCCTTCGACCGACAGCGCCGGCACGATCGCCTGGCAGTGCTCGGTCGCGACCATCGTCTGCACGACCAGCTGCGACAGTTCGCCGCGCCGCTGCGACGGCTCCTCGCCGCCGAACGGACTGGCGACGAGCCGCAGGCCTGCGAGGTCGCCGTGCGTGACGGGGCGCTCGAGCTCCGTCAGCGGATGCGACGCGGCGACGAGCAGCACGTATGGGTCGCGCAGCACCTCGCAGACGGCGAAGCGGCCGGAGTCGACGGGCAGATCGACGAACGCGAGGTCGATCATCCCGCGCTCGACGAGGTCGAGCCGCGCGCTCGGCGAGGCGACCTCGGAGAACACCAACGTCAGCTCCGGGTGCGTGAGCCGGAGCTGGCGCAGCACGGTCGGAAGGACGTGCCTGCCGGCGATCGCGTCGAGGCCGACGGTGACCGTTCCGGCCCCGTCGCCCCCGATCGCGTCGACGTCGGCGCGCGCCGCCCGCAGCCGCGCGAGGATTTCGTGGGCGTGGCGCACGAGCACGCTGCCGGCCTCCGTCAGCGTCACCGGGCCCGGGCCGGGCGAGCGCTCGACCAGGCGTGCGCCGACGGTCCGCTCGAGGTACGCGATCTGCTGGCTGACGGCCGACTGCACGTAGCCGAGCTCGTCCGCCGCGCCGCGGAAGGTGCCGGTCGAGGCGACCGCCGTGAGCGCCGCGAGGTGGCGCAGCTCGACGCCCATCCAGGGCTCGCGGTCGGGCGTCGCGTCCGGTCCCCCGGTGGCCTTCATGGCGTGAAGTCTCCGGCCCAGCGGCCGGACGTCGCCGACGCGCTGGGTGGGGGCGAGAGGTGCATGGGGATCGGTGCCGGCGCGCTGCCGTGGGGGGCCGTGGCCTGGGGCGCCGCCGCGGCCGGCGTCGGCGCGCGGACGGGCGTGTGCGCGTGCGCGGCGGGCGTCCGCTGCGCGACGGCCATCCGCTCCCGCGTCTGCGCCGCCTCTCTCGCGCGGCGGCTGCCGGCGCCGGCCGTCGGCGTGCGCCGACGCGTGCCGGCATGCGTGGAGGGGGACGTTTGCCCGTGAGCCGGCGGCGCGCCGTGGACGCTCGCGCGCGCCTGCGCGGCCGCGCCGTGGTGCGGCGTCCCGTGGGAGCCGGAGAGGGCGCTCGCGACCAGGCCGGCGACGACGAGGATGGCGAGCAGCGCGAGCCCGCCGCCGAGCAGTGGCCCGGCGTGCGAGAAGTCGCGCGTCAGCGGGCGCAGCGCGCGCAAGCCGCCGACGCCTGCGCGCAGGCTGCTGAGCAATGCCGGCATCCGCAGCTGCGGACGCCGCGGCAGCCGTGGACGCCGGCACCGGCTGCCGCCGCGCGTGCCGGGGACCACGTTGCGGACGAGCTCGCGCCCCTCGATCACGTCGAGTGCGAACGGCGCGGGCGTGGGGGCCGGCGGCGCGCTCTCGGGCAGGCGCCGCGCGAGCGTGTCGAGCGCCGTCGCGCACGACAGGCAGCCGTTGACGTGGTGGGTGAGGTCGTCGTCGTGCTGCTCGCGCGGCCGTCCCGCCGCGAGCGCGACGATCGCCCCGCGGCGCTCGCCGCATGGGAGGAACAGCCCGAGCGACTCGAGCTCGCGTGCCGTGCGCACGACGTCCTCGACCTCGCCCGACGGCTGCTGCGCGCTGTGCCTCACGTGCCGTGTGACGCACCACACGCGCGGTGTATTCCACGCGCCAAGGAGATCGCTTCGAGTTGATCGCAAACCGGCATCGACTCGCCGGCGCGCGCTCGGCGCTCAGACGGGCCAGTCAGCGAGCTGCAGCAGCCATTCGCGCTCGCGCGGCGCCGCCGCGGTCAGCACGCACGTGCTCCCGTTGCGCTCGAACACGATCACCCAGCGATCGCCGTCGCGGAAGCGCACGACGTGCAGTCGGCCGGCGCGCACGCGCTCGGCGTTCGCGGGCAGCGCAAGGCCCGTCCCGCGCACGACGGTGTACGCGGCGCGGCGTCTCCCGATGACGTAGAACACGGTCGCGGTGGCGCGCCCGTCGATCGTGTCCGTGCGCGTGCCGCCGGGATGCCAGCCCTCCGCGTCGTGGTAGTTGGGAAAGGCGACGCCGGCGAAGCGGTAGCGGAGCCGGGCGTGGTCGCTCGCGTCGACCGGCGGTCGCGCGTGGACCTGCGGCTGCTGCCAGACGTCGGCGACGCGAGCGGCCAGCAGCCGCCCGTCGCCACCGCCCTGCGAGGCGAGCGCGACCACGAGCGCGACCGCGGCGGTGCAGGCGGCGAGCGCGGCCGTCGGCACCAGCGCCCGGCGGGTGGTCCATGCGTGGGGGGTGGGCCGCGGTTCGCCACCGACCCGCGCGGCGAGCCCGGGCGCCGGCGCGGGGCCGCCGCTGCGCAGCGCCGCGACGACTCCGCGCTGCTGCTCGAGCCATGGATCGCGGACTTCGAGCAGGCCGCGCCGTCGCGCGCGGGCGCGCTCGCGCCGCGTCAGCTCGCGACCTTCCCCGAGCGCGAGCAGCACTTCCAGGTCGCGGCGGCTGCGTGGCTGTCCGGTGGCTTCACTCATTTGGGCGTCAGACCTTAGACGCGGCTCGCGGTGGGCCTATTCCAACCGCGTTCCGACTTGGCGCGGCACCGCTCGCGACTCACTCGACGCGATCGCCTGGTGGCGTCGCGCGGCGCCGGTCATCCGCTGCACGTTACCTCACTGGATACGGCGGGCGACCCATATTGACGTCGCTATCTGATCATTACACCGCTGAATCCGTATGATCGCGTTCGTAGGTTGCTGAGAGACTCGGACAGTGGCAAAGACAGCTCGTCAACTAGGGGCGCCACTGAACGCGCAGGGGACCGCCATCAAGCCGGCGCGATTGGAGGCTGATCGGCTTCCCG
>DATNAP010000010.1:0-7797 GCA_035572475.1 Conexibacter sp.
CCGTCTTGCGGCTCGCGGGGATTCACAAGCACTTCGGCGGCCTGCACGCGCTCGACGACGTCTCGCTCGAGCTGCGCAAGGCCGAGGTGACGGCGCTCGTCGGCGACAACGGCGCCGGCAAGTCGACGCTCATGAAGGTGATCGCCGGCGTCCACCCGCCCGACGAGGGCGAGATCTGGCTCGACGGCGAGCAGGTCTCGTTCAACGACCCGCGCGGCTCGCGCGCGCACGGGGTGGAGGTCGTCTACCAGGACCTCGCGCTGGTCGAGAGCCAGGAGATCTTCATGAACATGTTCCTGGGGCGCGAGCTGCGCAACCGCTTCGGGCTGCTCGACAAGCGGCGCATGAAGGCGCAGACGCAGCAGATCCTGTCCGAGCTCGACATCCGCATCCACTCCGCGGCGACGACCGTGCGCAACCTGTCCGGCGGTCAGCGCCAGGGGATCGCGATCGGGCGCGCCACGCACTGGGCGAGACAGCTCGTGCTGATGGACGAGCCGACCGCCGCGCTCGGCGTGCAGGAGACCGCGAAGGTCGAGCGGACGATCGTGCGCCTGCGCGAGCGCGGGCTGTCGGTGCTGATCGTCTCGCACAACCTCGACCAGGTCTTCCGCGTCGCCGACCGCGTGTACGTGCTGCGGCGCGGACGTATCGTCGGCGAGCGCAGCATCGCGCAGACGACCGGCGACGAGGTCGTCGCGATGATCACGGGCTCACAGACGGTGGCCGGCGCGGCGTGAGCGCGCGCTCCGCCGCCCCGTTGAGCGCTCTGGTTCGCGCGCGCGTGCGTGCGCGCGAGGACGATGTCGTCGCGTTCACGCGGGAGCTCGTCCGCGTGCCGTCGGAAACGCATCCGCCGGGCGGCGACGAGGGGCCGGTCCAGCGGCTGATCGCCGCGAAGATGGAGGCGCTCGGGCTCGCGGTCGACATGTTCGAGCCGTGGTCCGTCCAGGACGTCGAGCGCCACGCGGGCTGGTGGCCCGGCCTCGACTACGCCGACCGGCCGAACGTCGTCGGCACGTGGGCGGGCCGCGAGCGCGGACGCACGCTGATCCTCAACGGTCACGTCGACGTCGTGCCGGCCGGTCCGCGCGAGTGCTGGTCGGTCGACCCCTACGGCGGCGAGCTGCGCGACGGCGCGATCTGGGGGCGCGGCGCCGTGGACATGAAGGGCGGCGTCGCGGCGATGATCATGGCCGTCGAGATCCTGCTCGACTGCGGTTGGGAACCGGCCGGCTCGGTCATCCTGGAGAGCGTCGTCAACGAGGAGCTCGGCGGCTACAACGGCACGCTCGCGTGCTGCGCGAAGGGGTACGCCGGCGACGCGGCGATCGTGCTCGAGCCGACCGGGCTGCACATCGCACCGGCCTCGAAGGGCGGGCAGGTGTACGAGGCGGTCGTGCGCGGCCAGCCGGCGCACAGCGCGTTCTGGTGGCAGGGCACGAGCGCGCTCGACAAGGCGCTCGTGTTGAAGGACGCGCTCGGGGCGTGGGAGCGGCTGCGCGCGCAGGAGTGCGCGGACGTGCCGTTCTTCGGGCGCGACGGCGACTATCCGCTGCCCGCTTACGCCGACACGATCTGGTCGCTGCGCGCCGGCGACCCGGAGGTGATGGCGCACCCCGAGACGGCTGAGCTGCTGTTCTGGGTCGATCTGCTGCCGGGCGAGGCGCGCGAGGCCGTGCTCAACCGCTTCGAGCAGTTCGTGTACGCGCATACGGCGGCGGACCCGTGGCTCGCGGCGCACCCGGTCGAGCTGAGCCAGGCGACGATGCGCCCGTTCGTCGGCAACGCGATCGATCCCGGCCACCCGATCGTCGGCGCCCTCTCCGCGGCGGTCGAG
Source organism: Conexibacter sp. (assembly GCA_035572475.1). Lineage (GTDB taxonomy): Bacteria > Actinomycetota > Thermoleophilia > Solirubrobacterales > Solirubrobacteraceae > Conexibacter. The sequence continues at coordinate 1,841 of DATNAP010000010.1, forward strand.
CAGGTTGGGCTGGCGCCGCGCCTCGCCGGCTTCCCGGGCGCCTGCGACGCGATGATCTTCAACGTCCACAGCTCGACGCCGGCCGTGATCTTCGGGCCGGGGGACCTCGCGCTCGCGCACGCGCCGGACGAGCGCCTGCAGGTCGAGGAGCTGCTGAACGCGGTCGAGGCGCTTGCGCTCGCGATCGCCGGCTTCTGCGACGCGCAGCGGGCCGCCGGCGAGGCGCAGGCCGCCTGAGCGACGGCGCGCGCGCCCCGCGTCAGCCCGCCCGCGCCAGCGCCGCGTCGATCGCGGCCGGGGCGAGCACGTGCTCGATCGCGAGGACGGCGGCGCCGACGACGCCGGCGCGTGAGCCGTCGGCGCTGTGGACGATCGCGAGGTCGCGCGTGACGAGCGGGAGCGAGCGCTGGTAGACGACCTCGCGCACGCCGGCGACGAGCTCGTCGGACGCGTCCGCCAGCTCGCCGCCGAAGACGATCACGGCCGGGTCGAGGACGTCGACGATCGGCGCGAGCACGTCGCCGACGTCGCGCCCGGCCTGACGCACGAGCGCGCGCGCGGTCGGGTCGCCGTCGCGCAGCCGGGCGGTCACGTCGTGGACGGTGCGCGCCGGGATCCCGGCGGCGGTCAGCTCGCGGGCGAGCGCGCCGCCGCCGGCGATCGCCTCCAGGCACCCCGCGTTCCCGCACGGGCAGGGCGTCTCGCCGCCGCGCGGCGCGCGCGCGTGGCCGAGCTCGCCGGCCGCCGAGTGCGCGCCGCGGTGGAGCTGGCCGTCCACGACGATCCCGCAGCCGATGCCGGTCCCGGCCTTCACGAACAGCAGGTGGCCGGTCTCGCGCCAGTTGAGGCGATGCTCGCCGAGCGCCATCACGTTCACGTCGTTGTCGACCAGCACCGGCGCCCCGAGCGCCTCGCCCAGCCGCTCGCCGACCGGGACGTCGGTCCAGCCGGGCATGCTCGGCTGGCGCAGCGGGCGGCCGCTCGCGACGTCGACCGGCGCCGGCAGCCCGACGCCGACGCCGCGCACGTCGGCGCGCGCGCGGCCGGCCAGCGCGAGCAGCGCGTCCAAGCGCCCGGTGAGCCACGGCAGCAGCGCGTCGGGCCCGTCGGCGATCGCGATCTCCTCGATCGCCTCGGCGAGCACGTTCGCTTCGAGGTCGGTGACCGCGACGTGGCAGCGCGTCACCCCGACCTCGGCGGCGAGCGCGACGCCCAGCTCGGCGTTGAACGCGAGCACGGTCGGCGGCCGGCCGCCGGTCGAAGTGCTCGCCTGGGCGGCCACGAGCAGGCCCTCGGCGAGCAGCGCGTCGATGCGCTGAGAGACGGTCGAGCGGGCGAGGCCGGTGATGTCGACCAGCTCGGCGCGCGTCGTCGCGCGGCCGTCGCGGACCAGCCGGAGCATCGCCCCCGCGCCGGAGACGGGCGTCGAGCTGTCGGGCAGGTCGCGCACGATCGTGCGCGGGAGCTTAGGGCCTAACGGGATAGGCCTAAGAACCGCGCCGCGGCGGGCCGTCGCACGGGCGGCTGCTCAGATCGCGCGCCACGTGTCCCCGCGGGCGAGCAGCGCGGCGGCCTGCATCGGTCCCTGGGAGCCGGCGGGATACTGCGGCAGCGGGCTGCGGTCGGTCTGCCAGCGCTGCAGGACCGGGTCGCAGACGCGCCACTGCGCTTCGACCTCGTCGGCGCGCGTGAACAGCGTCGCGTCGCCGCGCAGCGCGTCGAGGATCAGCCGCTCGTAGGCCTCGCGACGGTGCGCGGCGCCCTCCTCATAGTCGTGCGAGAGCGTCACCGGCTCGATCCGCATGCCGGCGCCGGGGGCCTTCGCGGCCAGCTCGAGCGCGATCCCCTCGTTCGGCTGCACCGCGAGCACGAGCTGGTTGGCACCGGCCCCGGCCTCGTTGCGGAAGCCGAGATCGGGCGCCGGCCGCAGCGTGACCGCGATCTCGGTCTTCTTGCGCGCGAGCCGCTTGCCCGTGCGCAGGTAGAAGGGCACCCCTGCCCATCGCCAGCTGTCGACCGTCAGACGCAGCGCGGCATACGTCTCGGTGCGCGAGTCGGCGGGCACGTTCGGCTCGCCGAGGTAGCCGGGCACGTGTTGGCTCTGCACGACGCCGTCGGCGTAGCGGGCGCGGATCGACGCGCGCGGCCCGGGCGGCTTGATCGCCTTCAGCACCTTGACCTTCTCGTCGCGGATCGCGTTCGCGCTCAGCTCGACCGGCGGCTCCATGCAGATCATGCAGAGCAGCTGCAGCAGGTGGTTCTGGACGAGGTCGCGCAGCGCGCCGGCGTGGTCGTAGTAGCCGGCGCGCGAGCCGATGCCGAGCTGCTCGGCGGCGGTGATCTGCACCGAGGCGATCGCGTTGCGGCTCCAGATCGGCTCGAACAGCGCGTTCGCGAAGCGCAGCGCGAGGATGTTCTGGACCGTCTCCTTGCCGAGGTAGTGGTCGATGCGGAAGATCTGGCGCTCCTCGAAGACCGACAGCAGGCCGGCGTTGAGCGCGCGCGCCTCGTCGAAGGTTGTGCCGAACGGCTTCTCGACGACGATCCGCACCTCGGCGCCCTCGCGTTCGTGCAGCTCGTGGGCGCCCAGCCCGTCGACGATCGGGCGCAGCAGCTTGGGGGCAGTCGAGAGATAGAAGGCGCGGTCGGGCGGCCGCTCGCCGGCGGGTTCGAGCTGGGCGAGCACCTGCGACACGCGGCGGTAGAGATCCGGGTCGTCGCACGGGCCGGCGACGTAGCGGGCGCCGGCGAGCATCTCGGCGAGCACCGCCTCGTCGGGCGCGCGGCGCGAGTGGCGCCGGATCGCGTCGGCCGCGAGCGCGCGGAAGGCCTCGTCCTCCATCGGCCTGCGCGAGTTGGCGACGAGCGCGAAGCGCTGCGGCAGCGCGCCGTCGCACGCGAGGTTGTAGAGCGCCGGCAGCAGCTTGCGCACCGCCAGGTCGCCGGTCGCGCCGAACAGCACGAACGTGGAGGGCGGGAGCTGGCGGCGCGGGCGCTCCGGCGCGCGTGGGCTCGTCAGCTCGACGGCGCTCATGGCGGCGCCGCCGTCGCCCGCAGCTCGGAGGCCGCGCGCGCGAGCGCGGTGACGCGCGCGAGGTCTCGCTCGTCGCGCAGCGGGCCGCGCGCCAGCCAGGTGCCGCCGACGCACGCGACGTTCGGGAGCGCGAGCCAGTCGGGCGCGCTGGCTTGGTCGATGCCGCCGGTCGGGCACAGCCGCACGTGCGGAAACGGACCGGCGAGCGCGCGCGCCAGCTCGATCCCGACGGCGCAGGCGGGGAACAGCTTCGCGCACGCGACGCCGCGCTCGAGCAGCGCGAGCACGTCGGAGGGCGTCGCGCAGCCGGCGAGGAACGGCAGGCCGCCGTCGGCAAGCGCGTCGAGCAGCCGCGGCGTGGCGCCGGGTGAGACGAGGAAGCGCGCGCCGGCCGAGCGGGCGGCGCCAATCTGGCCCGCCGTCGCGATCGTGCCGGCACCGACGACGACGTCCGGCAGCTCCTCGGCGATCCGCGCGATCGCCGGCAGCGCGGCCTCCGTGCGGAGCGTGACCTCGATCGTGCGCAGGCCGCCGGCGAGCAGCGCTCGCGCGAGCGGGACGGCGAGCGCGACGTCGTCGATCGCGACGACGGGGACGACCGGGTCGAGGTCGAGCAGCTCGTCGGTCGTCATGCGGGTGCCGCCGCGCCGAGGGGCTCGCGCGCTTGGAGCGCGGGGGGCGCCTCCACGTCGCCGGCGAGTGCGCCGAGCACGGAGGCGCCGGCGTCGGCGGGTCCGGCGAGCGCTCGCAGGGTCGCGAACAGCTCCCGGCCCCCGCCGCGTGGCTCGGCCGCCACCGAGCGCGCGGCGGGGGGCCGCTTGGTGAGGTCGGCGCCGCGCAGCTCCAGCGTGCCGGCCTCGCAGTCGAGGGCGATCAGGTCGCCGTTGCGCACGCGCGCGAGCGGGCCGCCGGCGAACGCCTCGGGCGTGCAGTGGATCGCCGCCGGGACCTTGCCGGAGGCGCCCGACATGCGGCCGTCGGTGACGATCGCGACGTGCTGGCCGCGGTCCTGGAGCACACCGAGCGCCGGCGTCAGCTTGTGCAGCTCGGGCATGCCGTTCGCGCGCGGGCCCTGGAAGCGCACGACGGCGACGAAGTCGAGGCCGTCGAGCTCGCCGGCGTCGAAGGCGGCGAGCAGCGCATCCTGGTCGTCGAAGACGCGCGCCGGCGCCACGACCCGGCGGTGAGCCGGGTCGACCGCGGAGACCTTCGCGACGGTGCGCCCGAGCGGGCCGTCGAGGATGCGCAGGCCGCCCTCGGCGGCGAACGGGTCGCTCGCCGGCCGCACGACCCAGCGGGCCTCGGGGCGCGGCTCGACCGCCTCCCAGCCGAGGCGGCCGTCGATGTCGAGCGCCGGTTGCTGCGCGTATGCGTCGAGCCCCGTGCCCATCACGGTGCGCACGTCGCGGTGCATCAGCCCGGCCTCCAGCAGCTGGCCGATCAGCAGCGCGGTGCCGCCGGCGGCGTGGAAGTCGTTCACGTCCGCGGCGCCGTTGGGGTAGATGCGCGCCAGCAGCGGCACGCGGCGGGAGAGCGCGGCGAAGTCGTCCCACTCGAGCCGGACGCCGGCGGCGGCGGCGATCGCGACGAGGTGCAGCGTGTGGTTCGTCGAGCCGCCGCTGGCGAGCAGCGCGACGACCGCGTTGACAAGCGCGCGCTCGTCGACGAGCTCTCCGAGCGGCGCCGTCTCGCCGCCGCCGAGCGCGGTCAGCGCGACGATTCGGCGACCGGCGGCGCGCGTCAGCGCCTGGCGCAGCGGCGTGCCCGGGTTCACGAAGCCGGCGCCGGGGAGCTGCAGGCCCATCGCCTCGACGAGCACCTGGTTGGAGTTCGCGGTTCCGTAGAAGGTGCACGTGCCGGGCGCGTGGTAGGCGGCCTGCTCGGCGGCCAGCAGCTGCTCCCGGCTGGCCTTGCCCTCGGCGTGCAGCTGGCGCACGCGACTCTTCTCGGCGTTCGAGAGCCCGGACGGCATCGGCCCCGCCGGCACGAGCAGCGCCGGCAGGTGGCCGTACGCGAGCGCGCCGATGAGCAGGCCGGGGACGATCTTGTCGCAGACGCCGAGCAGCAGCGCGCCGTCGAACATGTCGTGCGAGAGCGCGACGCCGGTCGAGAGCGCGACGACGTCGCGGCTGAAGAGCGAGAGCTCCATCCCCGGGTGCCCCTGCGTGATCCCGTCGCACATCGCCGGCACGCCGCCGGCGACCTGCGCGATGCCGCCCGCCGACGCGACCGCCCGGCGGAGCTGGCTCGGGTAGGCGGCGAACGGCTGGTGGGCCGAGAGCATGTCGTTGTACGCGGTGACGATCGCGATGCCGGCGCGGCTCGACTCGCCGAGCAGCGCCCGCTCCTCCGCGCCGCAGGCGGCGAGGCCGTGGGCGAGGTTCCCACAGCCGAGCCGGTCGCGCGCGGGACGGTGCGAGGCGGCCGCGGCGATGCGTTCGAGGTACGCGCCGCGCGTCGTGGCGCTGCGCGCGACGACGCGCTCCGTGACGTCGGCGACGACGGGATCGAGAGGGGCTGGCGACACGTCCCGCCATTATGCCGGATGAGACGCAAAAGTCCAAGGTCGGGCGGCAGTTCTCGTGGGGTGGGTGGGTCATCGCATTGTGGTAACGTTGTCATGTCGGAGTGAGAGGAGAGCAGTTGCTGTCTGTCGTTGAGCTGACGCGCACGACGCCGAACGTCGAGGAGGCGCTGCACGCGCTGCGCGGCGAGGGGCTCGTGCTGGGGCTCGTAACGGTGACCGACGCGACCCATATTGACGTCGCTGTCTGATCAATCGACCGCTGAATCCGTATGATCGCGTTCGTAGGTTGCTGAGAGACTCGGACAGTGGCAAAGACAGCTCGTCAACTAGGGGCGCCACTGAACGCGCAGGGGACCGCCATCAAGCCGGCGCGATTGGAGGCTGATCGGCTTCCCG
>DATNAP010000011.1:0-115556 GCA_035572475.1 Conexibacter sp.
CGCCGGGTCGCCGGCGAGCGCGATCAGCGCGTGCGCGGCCAGCACCGACGCCGCGGCTCCGGCGGCGACCTCCTGCCACTGCAGCACGCGCGCCTCGGGCTGCGCCTGCGCCCACGCGCGCAGCTGCCGGGCGCCCAGGAGCGCGACCGCGTGCGTGCGCGCCTGCGCCTCCCCACAGCGCGTCACCACGCCGTACGCGGCCGGCGCGACGGCCGGCGCGCCGGGCAGCGCCCGCAGCCCGCAGCGGCACGCTTCCACGAGCGCCGCGAGATAGCCGCCGTCGTGCTTCGTGCTGCCGTCCGCGCCGCGACGGTAGTACTCGGCCGGCGGTCCGACGAGCGTGAACGCGTCGACGAAGGCGCGATGCAGCTCGCGCGCGCCCCCGAGCGGATCCGCGTCGGGCTGCTCGGTGAGGCCGTCGAGGTAGTCATACATCACCTGCAGCGCCACGATCGCCTCGACGGCGACACGACGCCGAGCGGACGGGACGAGCGTCGCGAGCGTCGCGGCGACCTCGGCGTTGAAGCGCTCGTCCCGCAGCTTCGCGACCGCCTGCGCACGCAGCGCAGGGTCGGGGATAGCGGCGGCGCGCCGGTCCCAGCGGCGCAGCTCGCGCCGGACGTCGGGAAGAACCGTCGGCCAGAAGCGGGCGTTGGCGCGCAGCAGAGCGATGGCGGTCGCGGCACGCAGGCGACCCTGCAGTACCCGGTGCATACCGGAGATACTGCGTAACACTAAATTATGGAGCTATCTGTACGGTAACTGACCTCTTAGTGCCCCGTTGTGACTTATCAACGATCCTGCAGTCCCAGCTGTGGCGGCACGCGGGCGGCGAACCATCCTGGTATCGCGACCACCGCCAGCGCCGCGAGCACGACTGTTGCGACGATCTGTACGGTCGGCCAGCCGGCGAGCGTCGCCGCCACCGGGAAGCCCGTCACCACGCTCAGATAGCGGTCGATCACGAGCTGGCCGACGATCCCGGCCAGCGCGCCGGTCAGACAGCCCGCTCCGAGCACGACGCCGCTCTCCAGCAGCAGCACGCGCCAGAGCTGCCGCGGCGTGAAGCTCTGGATCCGCAGCGCGGCAAGCGAGGCGCGGCGCTGCCAGATCGCCGCGCCCATCGCGGCCGCCATCGCGAGCACCGCGGCGACGAGCAGCAGTGCCGAGATCTGGCCGAGTCGCGCCAGCCCCGCGCCCGCCGAGGCGTCGATGCCGGCAGCGCGCGTGGCCGCCGTCTGCGTCAGCAGGCCGCTCGCCGGGCCGCCGGCGACGCGCGCGACCGCCCGCTGTACCGCAGTGGGATCGGCGCCCGACGCGACGTCGACCTCCAGCGCGGTCGGCGTCGCGGTTCCCCACGCGCGACGGTAGTCCGCCGCGCCGATCAGGATCGCCCCCGGGCTCCAGCCGAGGTTCGTGGTCGTCGCGGCGACGCGCAGGCGCACCGTGCCGGTCGGCGTCGGGATCGCCAGCGGGTCCCCGAGGCCGACGTGCTCGGCACGTGCGAGCTGATCGGACACCACGACCCAGCCGCCCGCCCGCAGCCGCGCGTTCGCGAGCCCGAGCCGTCCCCGCACGAGCTGGCTCGGCGGCGCCAGCGGGAGATCCGCCGGCGGGCGCGCGATCACCCACACGCGCCGGCCGTGCATGTCGAGGAAGCCACCCTGGTAGCCGCGCACCGCGCTGACGCCCTGCACGCCCGCGATCCGCGTCGCCAACCCGGGCCGGGCGACGTCGTCGGTCGCCTGGTTGTCGAGCGGGTTGACGACCCACAGATCCGCGGTCGCGACGTAGTCGTGCGCATAGCGCCCGATCCCGTGCAGCAGGTCGTGGCGCGCGCCGCCGATCGCCACGCTGCCGAACACCGCGACCGCGCCGGTCGCCGCCAGCGCGAGCGACCGCATCGTCGTCGCGCGCAGCGCGAGCAGCGCGACGCTCAGCATGTTGAGCCAGTCGAAGCGCGCCGTCAGCGCTTCCGCGCCCCGCACCACCGCGCCGAACGTCGTCGGGATCGCGAACACGGTCGCAAGCGCGAGCAGCCCGCACGCGAGCAGCGCGACCGACGGCGCGAGCAGCAGCACGGCGAGCGCGAGCGCGAGCAGCGCGAGCGCGAGCGCGAACAGGCGCCCACGCGTGCGCGGCGCGAGCGCGTGCCCCGGCGCGCCGCCTGACTGGAAGACCGCGTCGACCGCGCGCCCGCGCCGCAGGTCGAGCAGCGGCGGCGCGGCCGCCAGGCAGCAGGCGAGGGTCCCGCCGGCCAGCGCGAGCGCAACCGGCCAGGCGCCCACGACGGTGCTCGTCCCGAGCGTGAAGGCCGGCGCGAGATAGTCCGGGTTCGCCTTGAAGAGCCCACGCGAGAGCACGCCCCCGACGAGCGTGCCGAGCACGGAGAAGACGGCGCCGAGCATGAGCGCCTGGAACAGCAGCAGCCCGACGAGCTGGCGCGGCTTGAAGCCCTGGATGCGCAACTCGGCGAGCATGCGCCGCCGCTCCGGCGCGGTCAGGAGCATCGCGTTGAACGCGAGCAAGAAGCCGAGCAGCGCGCTGATCGCGGCGAAGAAACCAGTCGCCTGATCGCTCGGACCGAGCGCCTGCTGCAGCAGCGCCGCGTCGGCGGTGGCGGGCGCGAGCTCGAGATGCTCGCGGCGCGCGAGCGCGGCCAGGCCGGCGCGCGCCTGCGCCTCCCGGCCGGGGTCCGTCTCGATCAGCACGCGCGTGAGGCGGCCGGGCATCCCGGCCAGTTGCTGGAGCCGCGGCAGCGACAGCATCGCGACGCGCGCGTCGGAGACCGGCCCGATCGTTTCGCGCCCGAGCACGGCCGCGACCGGCAGCGCGAACGCGCCGCCGCGCAGCATCGCGCGCACCGGTGCGAGCGGCGCGACAACCGGCCGATCGGCGGGGTTCGGCAGACCGAGCGCGCGCGCCGTCCCGCTCGGCAGCAGCACGCCGTGGACGAGCCGCAGGCCGCCGCCGACGAACGAACCGGCGAGCCGCCCCGACAGCGCCGCGAGGCGCGGGTCGAGGCTCGCCAGCTCGACCGCGATCCGCCGTCCGTTCGGACCGACGAGCACCGCGCGCTGTTCGAGCAGCGGCGCCGCGAGCCGCACCCCCGGGACCCGCGCCGCCCGGTCGAGCACGCGCGCGTCGAATCCGTGCGCGTCGCGCGCCTTCAGCTGCAGGTCCGCACGGCCGACGACGGCGCGCACGATCTGGTCCGCGGAGCGCGAGATCGAGCCGTTGGCGACGAGCACGGCGAACGCAAGGCCGACGCCGATCGCGATCCCGAGCCCCGCGAGGAGCTCCTGGATCGGGTGCGTGCGCAGCCGCCGGCCGTAGAAGTAGAGCAGCGTCCGGATGCGCATCGCTCACCGCCGCCGCCCGAGCGCGACGGCGCCGGCGCCGGCGTGCGCCGGCGGCGCCGGCATGGCGGGCTCCAGCCGCCCGTCGTGGAGCGTCAGGACGCGGTCGGCGACCTCGGCCGCGTGCGGGTCGTGCGTGACGAGCAGGACCGCCGCCCGCTGTTCGCGGCTCACGCGCAGCAGCAGCGCGAGCACCTCCGCGCCGCGGCGCGAGTCGAGGTTCCCCGTCGGCTCGTCGGCGAGCACGAGCCGCGGCCCGTTCGCGAGCGCACGCGCGATCGCGACCCGCTGGCGCTCGCCGCCCGACAGATGCGCGGGCAGGTGGTGGGCGCGATGGCCGAGCCCGACGTGGTCGAGCCACGGGCGCGCCTCGCGCCGCGCCGCGGCGAGCGGGACGCGGTCCGCAAGCAGCTTGACGGCGGCGTTGTCGAGCGCGGGCACGCCGGGCAGCAGGTCGAACGACTGCGAGACGAAGCCGACCTCGCGCCGCTGGTACTCCGCAGCCGCGCGCTCGGAGAGCCCCCCGAGATCGCGATCGCCGAAGCGGACGGCGCCGCGGTCCGGGGCGAGCAGGCCGGCGGCGAGCAGCAACAGCGTCGTCTTGCCGGACCCGCTCGGGCCGAAGAGCGCGACGAGCTCCCCGGGCTCGACGGCGAGCGTGACGCCGTCGACGGCGCGCACCGTCTCCTCCCCACTCGGGTAGTGCTTGACGACGTCGTGCAGCTCCAGCCCGCTCACGCGACCGGCTCCACACGGCGTGGGCGCAGCGGCACCACGGGCGGCCGCTGCGGCGCGGCGTCGGCGCGCAGCCGGCCGGCGTCGAGCGCGAGCACGCGATCGGCGCCGGCGACCGGCTCCGCGACGGCCATCAGCACCGCTGCGCCCCCGTCGGCGAGCGCGCGCAGCAGCGCGAGGACCCCGTCGCGCCGGCCCACCTCCATGCCGGTCGTCGGCTCGTCCAGGAGCAGCAGCCGCGGGCATGTCACGAGCGCCCGCGCGATGCCGGCGCGGACGAGCTCGTCGGCATGCAGGTCGCGCGGGTCACAGCCGGCGAGGCTGCTCGCGCCGACACACTCGAGCGCCGCCTGCGCCTGGATGCGCGCGCACCTGCGCCCGCTGCCGCGCGCGAGCAGCGCGAGCGCGACGTGATCGACGACGTTGCCGCCGTGGGCCGGATCGAAGCGCGGACTGCACCACCCGATGTCGACCCCCAGCACGTGCCTCGCCGCATCGCGCAGGCGGCGCCCGTCGAAGCGCGCCTCGCCCTCGTCGAGCGGGAGGATGCCGGCGGCGACGCGCAGCAGCGTCGTGCGCCCGGAGCGCCGCAGGCCGTAGACGGCGACGCACTCCCCCGCGCCCACCGCCAGCGAGACGTCATCGAGCGCCAGGACCTCGCGCTGGCCGCTGGTGAAGCGCTTCGTCGCATGATTGAGCGCGAGCAGGGTCATGCGCATCCCTGCGGTCTCCGCTTCGCCCGACTGGTCGCCACGCCCCGACCCCCGATTGCCAGTAAGTTAGATCGGCGAAAACCTACCCACGAGTAGGCTTCCGCGCAAGCTGCTATCGACCGGCAGGGGGGCCCATACCCGCTGGAGCGGGGTTTGTCGCACGGGCGGCGGGAATCCGGCCGCAGCGGCGGCACTCACCACTCGCCGGCGCTGCCCGCCTCGACGCGCGCGATCCCCTCACGAACGCCGGCGAGCGCACGCTCACGGGCGCGCAGCTTGGTGGCGGCGTGCGCCGCACGGTCGATCGCGGCGAGCGCGCGGGCGGCGGCGAGCGCCTCGTCGTGCAGGCGCTCTGGCGCCACGACGCGGTCGAGGAAGCCGGCGGCGCAGGCCTCGTCGGGGCCGAGCAGGACGCCGGTTGTCAGGCAGCGGTCGGCGTAGGGTGGGGTCAGGCGGTGTTGCGCGAGCGCGATGCCGAAGTGGGGCACGGCGAGGCCGATCGCGACCTCGTTGAGGCCGAGCCGGACGTCGCCGGCCGCACCGATGCGGATGTCGGCGGCGAGCAGCAGGAAGCCGCCCATCGCGATCGCGTTGCCGTTGCAGGCCGCGACGACGGGGTGCGGGAAGGCCAGGATCCGTTCCGCGAGGCGCGCGCCCGCGCCGACCATCTCGGGCCAGCCGTCCGGCGGGGTGCGCAGGTCAAAGCCGCCGGAGAAGGTGCGCTCGCGGCCGGTCAGGACGACGATCGCGCCGTCCGCGTCGGCGCGGTCGAAGGCGGCGGCCAGCTCGCCCAGCATCGCCGCCGAGAGGGCGTTCGCCTTGCTGTCGTCCATGGCGATCGTGGCGACGCCATCCGCGAGGGCGTAGGAGACGCGAGCGGTCATCGCGGCGCTGTCCCCGTTCGAGCCGCAGCCGCTGCTTCCGCCCCGGCTGCCCCCGCCTCTTCCGCCCCGGCCATTCCGTTCTCTTTCGTAACATCGTTCCAGAACACCAGTTCAGTATGCTCCAGCCCGTGCCGAAGGTCAAGCAGCGCACGCCCGAGCTCGGCGAGCAGGTGCTCGCGGCGGCGCTGCGCCTGCTCGCACGCGACGGCGTCGGCGCGCTGACCGCGCGCCGCCTCGCAACGGAGGCCGGGACCTCGCCGCCCGCGATCTACGAGCTGTTCGGCGACAAGGCGGGCGTCGTGCGCGCGATGTTCTTCTCCGGCTTCGAGCAGCTCGGCGCGGCGCTCGCGGAGCTGGAGCCTGGTCAGGATCCGATCGCGGACCTGCTCGCGCTCGCGCAGCGCTACCGCCGCTTCGTCGTCGAGCGCCCCGCGCTCGCAGCGGTGATGTTCTCGCGCCCGTTCGCGAGCTTCGACCCGGCCCCGGAGGAGTCCGCAGCCGGCGCCGCGGTCCGCGAGCGGATCGTCGCCGCGGTCCGCCGCGCGATCGCCGCCGGCCGCCTCCACGGCGATCCGACCGACGTCGCCCACGCCTGCGTCGCGCTCGTTCACGGTCTCGCCGCCGCCGAGAGCGCCAGACGCCTCGGCAGCTCCCCCGCCGCCGTCGAGCGCCGCTGGGAGGGGGCGATGCGGGCGCTGCTGCGGGGGTTTGCGGGGCCGTAGGCGGAGCCGGCGCAACGACGACGACCCGCTAGCACCCGATCGCGTCCTCGATCCCTCTCGCGTCGTCGATGAGTCGAGCGGCATCGCCGCTGGAGATCTTCTTGCCAGCCTGAGCCTCGACCTCGTGTACGTAGGAGGTCAGCATCGTTGTCATCCGGCCGATGAAGCCGTTGGAGCGCGGCATGCTGAACCAGAGCGCCCCGTCAGGTCCGGCGGTGATGTCGTAGGGAAACGCGTCGCCGACACCCGACTGGTCCATCGGGAAGCGTGCGCCGTCACCCGACGGCGTCAGGCGCAGGAGGCTGTGCCCGTTGAAGTTGCCGCCGACCGGGGCGGTCATCCACAACGCGCCGTCTGGACCGGTCGTGATCGCCCACGGACCGCCGGAGAAGGATCCGACGCCGGCCGGAACGCGGAACAGCCGAACGTCGCCGTCTGGACTCACGCGGGCGGTCGGGTCCTCCGTCGCGTTGAGCGAGACGACCCAGACCGCATCGTCGGGGCCGAGCGTGATGAAGGACGGGTCACCGCCGTTGGGCAGGGGAAACTCGGTGATCGCCCCGTTCGGCGCGATGCGACCGATGCGCGCGGGCTCTTCAAAGCTGAACGTGTCAGCCTCCGTGAACCACACCGCCCCGTCGGGACCGGGACCGATGTCCGTCGGGGTGAAAGCCGGATCGGGCAGCGGATACTCGTCAATGTGCCCGGTCGCGGGATCGAGCCGACCGATCTGATGGGCACTCGTCTCCACGAACCACAGCCCCCCGTCCGGACCTGCCGCGATCGCGAGAGGGGTCGAGTAGGTGGACCGAATGAACCTTCGGCGCCATCACTGCACCGACGTTCAGTAATTCGTCACCCTAGCGAGACTGGCGCTCGGCCGGCTGCACCAGGACCAGTTCGATCCGGGGGTTTGGGCCACAACCGGGCCACGGCCTCACAATGGCAAGTCGCCGCGTGGCGTGCCCCGCTATCTGCGCCTACGATCTCGGCGTGGCGACGACGCCTGCAGCGCTTGCGCTGGACAACGCGCCGGTTCCCGATCGGGCGGGCCTCGTGCGTCGTGCGCGCGTGCTCGCGTGGATCGGCGTCGGCTGGCACATGATCGAGGCCGGCGTCGCACTGGTCGCAGGGATCGCCGCCGGATCTATCGCCCTTGTCGGGTTCGGCGCGGACTCCCTGATCGAGGCGGCGGCCGGCTTCGTAGTTCTGTGGCGCTTTGCCGCCACGCGTACAAGTTCGGCCCGTGCGGAGCGGGACGCCCAACGAGCCATCGCGGCGAGCTTCTACGTGCTCGCCATCTACGTCGCCGTCGAGGCGTTGCGCTCGCTGATCGGCACGCACGAGCCGGACGTGTCCTGGATCGGCATTGGGCTTGCCGCTGTCGCGCTCGCGACGATGCCGTGGCTGGCCCGCGCCAAGGCGCGCGTCGGAGCACGGCTCGGTTCGGCGGCCACCACCGCCGAGGGCCGACAGAACATGCTTTGCGCCTACCTGTCGGCTGCGCTGCTCGTCGGGCTGGGAACGAACGCCTTGTTCGGCTGGTGGTGGGCAGACCCCGCCACCGCCCTGCTCGTCGCCGTGGTCGCCGTGCGCGAGGGACGCGCCGCATGGGCCGGTGAGGACTGCTGCACCACAGCGCTCCTGCTCGACACTGACGCTTGCAGCGACGGCTGCTGCACGAGCTGAACCCCCGATCCCACGGGTGATCCGGAGAACGCGCCCCAGAGGATTCGAACCTCTGACCTTCGGTTCCGTAGACCGCGGATGAGCGTCTGAGTCGCGCTGTTGCGGGCAGTTCGTGCGTCGCGGAATGCCTGTGTTCATCGGAGATCTTGCGAGTTTGGTACTCCCTGCGGTACTCCCTCGCGAGGCTGGTACTCCCGTCCATTTCGGTGGTACTCCCTGCCCGGTCGCTCGCTAGCCTGCGGGCATGTCGACTGTCGCCCCGGCCATCGTGATCGTCCCGTCGAAGACAGGCGAGGGCGCGTACTTCGAGGCGAAGTGGCGCGACTCGCGGGGTCGGCAGATCAAGCGCCGGCTCGGCCAGGCGTGGCTCGAGCGCGACGCGCGCAGCGGCGAGTGGCGCAAGCGCCGCGGCCACACGCCGCCCGGCTGGCTCGATCTCCGCACGGTGCACGTGGCGGCGGCCGAGATGGTCGAGCAAGTCGAGCGGGAGCTCGCCGCCGCCGCAAAGGCGGCGGAGCTGCAGGCGGCGCCGACGTTCCGCCGCGTCGCGCACGAGTGGATGGCGTGGCGACGCGACGTCAAGGGCGGCTCGCCGGCATCGCTGCGCGACAACCGCTCGATGCTCAAGGAGCCGGGCGAGGCGCACAAGCGCGGCCCGGGAGTCGCACGCGGGCTGATCATGGAGCGCTTCGGCGATCGTCTCGTCGCGGAGATCACGACGCGCGACGTGTCGAGATTCCTGCGCGACCTCGACGCCGAGGGCCGGTCCGGCCGCAACGTGAACAAGCACCGCGCTCTGCTGCACGCGATCTTCAACTACGCGATCCGGCCCGACACCTACGGGGACCTCGTGACCGTCAACCCGGTGAGCGCGACCGACCGCCGCTACCAGCCGCCGCCGGCGCCGCTCAACCACTACGAGCGCCACGAGATCGAGGCGCTTGTGCGCGCGTGCGAGCGCGGCGCTCATCGGGCGGTGCGGAACTACAGAAGACGTCCAGTCGTCGAGAGCGACGAGGAGCTGGCCGTGCGAGCCGCCGAGGACCAGCAGGACGGTGCGGCGTTCTCGCTGATGTTCTACTCGGGCCTGCGGCTCGGCGAGGTGCTCGCGCTGCGCTGGCGCCATGTGCGCTTCCTGCCCGACCTCTCCGGCGTGATCGTGACCGTCGAGAAGGCGGTGAGCGCCGATATCGAGAAGGCGCCGAAGAGCGGCCGCTCGCGCGACGTGCCTGTCGCGCGACCCGCAGCTGAGGCGCTCGCCCGCCTCGGCCAGCGCGAGGAGTTCACGTCGCCCGACGACTACGTCTTCTGCAACCGCTTCGGCCAGCGTCTCGACGGCTCAGCGCTGCGCCGCCGCTACAAGCGCGCTGCGGAGGCCGCCGGCCTCCGCCCCATCCGCCTTCACGGCCTCCGCCACGCCGCCGGCTCCGTCCTCGCCCGCAACGGCGTCTCCCTCGTCACGATCCGCGACTTCTACGGCCACGCAGACCTGGCCACGACGAACCGGTACCTGCATTCGAAGCTCGACGCCGAGGCGGTAGCGGCGATGAATGCGGCGCATGGGTTGGAGCCGTAACTGGCGCGCTAAGGGCGACCGTTTTGCTGAACAAGAGCTTCGATCAGCGACTTGACCGGCACACCAACCACTTTCTCTGATTCGACCTTTGCCGGCTCGGTGCGAATCGCCATCCAGCGTCGCACGAATTCGGCGCGCACCTCGTCTCGTTTTCCGCCTTCATCGGAAATCTCTTCCAGGAACGGGCCGATGGCCGTCAGGTCGAGCTCCAGCTGCTTGGCGGCTTCTTCGCGATGGCGGTGACGCGCAGATTGCGTACCCGCATATGCGGCAACCGTGCCGATCCCGACGGTCACGGCGAGCTTGGCAACAAGGTGCGGCCAGCTTTCATCCGATACCCGTATGACGAATGCCCCAAGGAAGGCTGCGGTGATCGCGAGCAAGCCGAGAGCGACCGCGACCAGCCGCCACGTGTTTGCCGCGCGTCGCTCGACCTTGGCCTCATCGTGGAAAGCCCCGGCGGTCCCCTTCTTGGTGATGATCTCGTAGAGGTCATCGACCTTCGCTCGGACTGCTTCCACTCGCGCGAGGCCGGAGCCTGCGTCGGCCTCGAGCTGCGCCACAAGCTTGCCAACGCGCTGCTCAGCTGTAGTGCTTGCAGCGTCAAAGCGATCCGCTCGCTGCGACTCAGCTTGGCGGAATTCGTCGTCACGGGTTCTTTGGGCCGAAGCGAACTCATTATCCACACGCTCAATCAGTGAACTCACACGCTGCGAGTGGCCGTCAGCAGAAGCGCCAATCGCCTCCAACCGGCCCGTCAGTTCTGCCACGCGTGCGGCGGCTTCTGCTTCAGAAGCCTCTCTCGTGCGCTCGATCGCCGATCGAAGCTCAGCAAGTTCTCGTTCGGCAGCCGCGATGTCGTCGGTCAGAGCTCGGGTGCGATGCCCGAGCGAGATCCCGAATCCTCTGGCGACCTGACTCGCTGTTTCCCGAACGGCTGGTGTCGCGACTACCAGGGGGCCCGCCTGCGCGAATGCCTGGTCGAGAAGCGCCGCCACCGTCCCTACGACGGCGACGTTGCCCGGAACCTGATCGACGTGACGCGCTGCGCTTCGAAGGGGTTCCACCATCGGGTCGAGAGCTGAGGGGCCCACAAGCAATGGATCCACGATGTCGAGCAAGCCCTCGACCCAGTCAGCGGTCGCCGCCGCGCGATCCAAGGTCAGCCGTGGCTCGGTCGCATTCGCTTCATGAAGCAGATCTGGATCAAGCCGCCGAAGTGCCGCCCGTAGCTCGCCGGTAGCTACTCGCAACTCGTGATTAGCGATGCGCGTATGCGGATCGACCATGAAGGCGTTAAGCCTAGGCGATGCACCGGATGCTGTCCCATAACTTTGTCCCGCAATGGCCATCCGGCCAGCCGACTCACGTCAACTGCGACTGAGGATCTCTCCCGCGGCCAGCCGCACAAAGTCACGTCGCCCCTCCAACCCGGCCAGCGCCCGCATCCCAGGCGCTGAGCTTCGGCGGATGTAATCCCAGTCGCCGATCAGGTACAGCCGCCGCTTGCTCCGCGTCAGGGCGACGTTGAGGAGCTTTGCCGCGGACACGGCACGCGCGGAGCCATGGAGGTCCGCCCTGCCGACCCACCGGGTACGTCTGTCCTGCATGAGGTCGACGATGACCGTGTCGTACTGACGCCCTTGGAAGGCATGGGCGGTGCCGCACTCGATCGCCACACCGGCTGCAGTCGTCAGCCGCAGCGCGCGGGCCCGCACTGCCTGAGCCCGATACGGCGTGATGAAGCCAAGGCTTGTGCCGACGCAGAGGTCGGGCCGGCTCGAGATCGCTCGAAGCAGATCCAGTCCGAGTCTGCTCGACCAAGAGCCGTTGTCCGGAGTCAGCTGCTGGTCGAAGTGGCCGGACGTGTCGATCAGGGTGACGACCGGGCCGCTGTCGTCGGGGTTCGGTCGCGTGGCGGTCTCGAGCATGCCGCCGTAACAGAACTCGTTCACGACGTCGGCGATGATTCTCGGGAACCGGTGCTGGCTTCTCAGGGCCTTGCAGCGCCCATGCTCCTGCGCTGACCGGTGATCCGAGATTCCGGCGAGCGCGAAGACGTCGGTCTCTCGCCACGGGTCTGGCTCGGCCGCCGCCGTGTCATCGTCGCCCTCTGCGATCGGCGCGTTCTGCAGGAAGTCGCCCACGACGACGAAGGTCCGCTCCGCCCGGGACCCGGCGAGCACCACGGCGGCCGGCTCGATGCTCGACGCCTCGTCGAGAATGACGACGTCGAAGGACCGCGCGCGCAAGACCCAGTCCATGCTGAACGCAGCGAGCGTGCAGCTGACGAGGCTCGCCTCGCGCAGCAGGCGCGACCGCATCTCGGCCTGCTGGTCGTCGATCGCTGCCAATTTGCGCTGTAGCGTCTCGAGTCTCTCGTCCAGGTCGTCGACGACTACGGTCACGTAGCCGATCCGGTCAAGCGCATCCAGCCAGCCCTTGCGCAACGCCTCATCGAGCGTGGCCCGGGCGGCGTCCGCCGGGACCGCCTTAGCGACGTCCGTGTCCTCGGCGATCTCCGCGTCGAGCGCGTTCAGCTTCTCGGTCAGCTCATTCCGCTGCTGATCCAACCGCCGAGCCGATGCTCGCTCCTCGGCCGCCAGAGTGGCACGCCGCTCGAGATCTTTCTGCTCGGCACGAGCCCTCGCGGCGACGGCGCCTGAGCGCTCATGATGGTGGAGCGCCTGGTCGTGAAGCGCGGCAAGTCGCTCGACCGCCTGGCTCGCCTCGGCGTACTCGGCTCTCAACGCTGCGACCCGCCGAACTCGCTGCATGCGCACTGGCGGCAGCACGCGGCTGCTCCAAGTCCTGATCGACTCCTCGGCGAGCGCGACCCGCGACGCGACCGCGTCAAGCTCCACCTCAGCCCGCTCGAGCGCCGCCGCGGCGGCGTCCCGCCCGCGCTGCGCCTCGGCACAACTCGCCTCGCTGCTGCGCACCTGATTGGCAACCTTCGCCCGCTCCACTTCAGCGACATCGAGACGCGCCGCTGCTCTCTCGTGCGCTTCGATCTCCACCTCGACCTCGGCGTGCATCGCGGCGATCTCGCCCCGCTCCGCCGCCAGGGAAGCAAGCTCCTGGCGCGCGGCGACCGCTCGTCGCGCCCGCTCGACCGCGCCGGCATCGACTCCCAGCAGCGTCCGTTCGAGTTCTTCGCGCTGTGCGCGGGCCTCGTGCGTCTTGTTGGCGCTGATCGTTCTGAGCAGCTCGGCCTGCCGTTCAGCGGTTCTGTTGAGCGTGGCGGCGGCACGATCGATGAGCAGGAACGGGTGCTCCTGCACAGCGGCCGAGACGTTGTCGCGCGTGCGCGCGCTCGCGACGCGGATGACCTGGCCGCACTCGAAGTCGACGCCCGTCCCAGGATCGATCAGCCCCTCCAACACGTTGTCGACAGCCACGTGCGTGTGCGAGGCGATGAGCACTGTGAGACCCTCGGCGAGGATGCGTCGCACGGCTTCGGTGATGACGGTGGTCTTCCCGGTCCCAGGCGGACCCCAGACGAACCACCCGCCGGGACTCGTCAGCGCAGCGAGCGCAGCCTCCTGACTCTCGTGAAGCGGCCAGGCGGTCGGGCGATCCGGGAGCGGGTCCATGTCTGGATGGTCGTCCGCGTGCCACAACTCCGTCACGAGGTCGCCTGCGGGCGCTCTCTCGAGCAGTTCGAGCAGCGCGCGCTTGAGCCGGAGCTTGATGTCGTCGACGTAGAACGCTCTGACGCTGTGGACATGTCGCAACGCAGCCCGCGTTTCCTCCGGCAGCTCCAGCTGTAGTTGATTCGCTTCGAATCCGCCGTATCTCGCGGGGTGGCGATCGTCGGCCGTCGGTCTTCTGATGTCGGCGTCGACGACGAAGAACAGCTCGCGTCTGAGCTTGACCGCCGCTTCCCGCTGAAACGCGATCGCGAGTTTGCCGGCCTTGTGCTGCAACTCGACGGCTCGGGGCGTCACGCATCTCCCGGTCCCGTTACGCAGGATCACATCGATGTCGGCCTCGACGGCGGCTACCGCCGACGCGCGCAGCTCTCCCCATCGTGGGGCTCCCCGCCCCGTCTGCGACCCACCTGCCATCGAGTCAAGCTATCGGCGTTGCGTCGAACCCGCTTGACCATTGGCGTGCCGCGTCGGCGCGATGGCTCAGGCCGCCGTCGAGCCTCCGGCGTCCACCACGCACACCACATGCACCGGAAACGTCCGGCCGCCGCCGATCCCAGCCCTCGCGACCGTCTGCGACTCCAGCTCGCGCGCCCGCCTGAATAGGCGGTCGAGGTCGACGTGCAGCTCCGCTATGGCGGTGGCGTCGAGCAAAGCTCTGGTGCTCAGCTTGGTCTCGGGGGTCGTGAGGAAGCGACCAGCGAGCTGGGCCACGACGCGTTCGGGGTCGTGGGTGCCGGCCGGAGCATAGAAGTGCTCGATCGCGCCCCGGCGCGGGACACGTCTGACGAGGCGGAGGTAGCCGAGCGTCTCAAGGCGGCGGACGTGGTAGCTGACGGTGCCGAGCGGGATCCCGAACGCGGTCGCAAGCTCGCCGGGGCTCGCGCGGTCGTGCACCTGTAGGTAGTCGAGGATGCGCGTGCGGATCGGGTGAGACAGGGCCGCGAGCGCACGCCGGGCGCTGTCGTCGCGGTGCCCGGTGCGTCTCATGCGCGGGCGTGGAGGTCCAGCTGATCGGCGAGCTGCGCGATTCGGTCGGGCTGGCAGCTGGCGATCTCGGTGCCGGGCGCCATGCGCGCGGCCGTCGCGATCCGGCGCACGAGCTGCGGCGTGACACCGCGGAAGGCGCTGAGGAGGCTGCCGACGGTCGTGGCGTCCCACGCGGTGTACGCGCCGCTGGAGCGCAGGCCCTCGGCCAGCGCGGACAGGCCGCTTGCGCGGTCGAGCAGCCGGGCGGCCAGCAGGACGGCGCCGGCGTCGAGCGTCGCGCCGCGGCGCAGGAGATGCTCGGCGCTCACGCGCACGTCCTCGTAGTTGATCGCGATCGGGTCCTCCTCGGGTAGCGCGGCGAGCAGCGTTTCGATTTGCTCGGCAAGCTGCGTGATCTCCATTCCGTCGCGATGGAGTCTCGCGACCTGCGCGCCGTTGAGGGTGGATGTGAACGCGGTGCGCATGTCGGGGTCGAAGCGGTGGAGGATGCGGAGCGCGCGGTCCTGGTGGCGCTCCAGCGTGCGCAGCAACTCGGCGAGCCGGAGGATGCTCCAGCCGTGGTCAACAGACGCCACGACCGACCCGCGCCGAGGTCGAGGCGGTCGCGGAGCGCCCGGTCCCGGCGCATGCGACCTGGGGGGCTGCCGGGACCGGGGCGCTCGCGCATTCCTGCCCTCTCCTCTGGTCGCTCCGCGCACAAGCGGCGACCTGCGACCTTGGGCGCGCGCGAGGCGGAGCGGGCGAGCAGGCTCGCGCCGGCTGGAACGAGAGGCGCAGAGGGGAGTCTGGTGCCTCGTCGTCGCACAGCCGGCGCGCGATGCCGCCGACAGCCGTCGCCCGCCTGGGGGATGGAGCGCGAACGACGGCGCTGAAGCGTCGGAGCAGCATCGGATCGCCATCCTGCCCGCGCCCGCATGAAGCGCCTAGACCGGAAGGAGATGTTCCTTTTCGGCATATCGGCGTTTCGCCCGCCCCCGTGTGATGGGTTGCGCGCGAATCCGTCCTATAGGTATGGTCCAGTTCTCCTCAGTAGACGGGCGTATTTCTCGCCTCTGGCGGACGGGTGTCACGGATGGGGGCAGCGCACATAGACCTGGCGCGAGGACGGTTGCGTGAGCTGCGCGGGGCGACGCTCGCACTCATCGTCGAGCGCCCGGGCCACGGTTATGAGCTGGCGAGCCGACTCAATCGCCGGTTGGGACCGACGTGGCAGGTCGAGCCCAAGGTGGTGTACTCGATCCTCGACGACTTCGCGCAGGCCGGCCTCGTGCGCACCGTCGAGGAACCGAATCCCGATCGGCCGCGTCAACGGCGTGTGGTCTACCACTCGACCGAACGCGCACCTGGCACGCTGCACCGCTGGATGCGCAGCGGGTTCGAGGCGGGCCCTGTCCGCCCCGACGTGGTTGCACGGATCGCGTCGGCGACGCCCGGAGACGCCCCGGAGCTGCTGCGCGTCCTTGACGACTACGAAGGCGAGCTGCTGCGGCTGTTGGAGGCCAACGACGACGCGGACCCGCCGGTGCGCTCGTGGAGAAGCTTGCTGCTGGCGATCGCGCGCGGCCACACGGACAGCTATCTGCAGGGTGAGTTTCAGTGGGTCGTCGTCACGCGGCGGCGGATCCGCGAGTTCATGGCGGAGCAGTGATGGCGCTGCTCTCGTTCGAAAATGTCTCCAAGCGCTACCTCGACCTTGGTGTCCACGAACATGTCGTGCTCGACCGGGTCTCGTTCGAACTCGACGCCGGGACCTCCACCGGCATTTGGGGCCCGCGCCGTTCGGGGAAGTCCACGCTGCTGCGGATCGCCGCGGGCATCGAACTGCCCGACGAGGGCATCGTGCGCTTCGAGGGCCGGGACATCACGAAACTGTCCGATCGCCAGCGCGCACGCCTCGTTCGGACGAAGATCGGGCTCGCGCACTGGCGCGAGACGCGCAACGTGCGCGTCGTCGACCACGTCGGGTTGCCGCTGCTCAGCAACGGAGCGAGCATGCGCGAGGCGAACGTCCGGGCGCGCGCCGTGCTCGAGCGCGTCGGTGCGACGAGCCGAGCCGATGTGCCGATCTTCGAGCTCTCGCCCGGAGAGCGCACGCGGGTCGCGATCGCGCGAGCGCTCGTGCGCGATCCAGCGCTGCTGCTCGTTGACGAGCCGGCGCTGACGCCGAGTCCCGCCGAGCGCGACGAACTGTACGCCCTGCTGCGTTCCCTCGCCGGCGAGCGCGGCTTGACGCTGGTCGTCGCCTCTGAGGACCTGGCCGCGATACGCACGGCGCGGCAGGCGATGACGATCAGCGACGGGACGTTGCGCGCGTCCCAGCGCCCGGGCAGAGTCGTCGCGTTCCCCGAGGACCGCGCGAAGCGTGGCGGGTGAGTTGTGGCGGCGCTGGAGCTTTGCAACGTCGTCAAGCACTACCCGACGCGGGGCGAGACAGTGCGCGCGGTCGACGGCGTCTCGCTCGCCGTCGAGCCCGGCGAGTTCGTCGCGATCTACGGACCGAGCGGCTCGGGCAAGACGACTCTTCTGCTGCTTGCGGCGGCGCTGATGGCGCCCGACAGCGGCAGCGTGTGGTTCGGCGGCCGCGACGTGACAGATCTGGCGCCGCGTGAGGCGGCGCGCTTCCGGCGCCACGAGGTCGGCTTCGTCTTCCAGTCCTTCCATTTGATGCCGGCGGCCTCGGCGCTCGACAACGCCGCGGTGAAGCTGCTCGCGAGCGGACTCACCCTCCAAGCGGCTCACCACCGCGCGCGGCCGTGGCTGGAGCGAGTGGGGCTGGGTGCGCGCGTGGAGCACACGCCGCGCGAGCTGTCGAAGGGCGAGTGCCAGCGCGTCGCGATCGCGCGAGCGTTGGCGGGCGAGCCGCAGGTGCTGCTCGCGGACGAGCCGACCGGCAACCTCGACTCGAAGCGCAGTCGCGAGGTGCTCGGTCTGTTGCGCGAGCTGAGCGACGAGCGCGGGATTCCGGTGCTGCTCGTGACGCACGACCCGCAGGCGGTGCGGGTCGTCGACCGGGCCTGCACGTTGCGCGACGGCGTGCTGCACGACGGGCTCGACGTGGAAGCGATCGAGGCGGCGCCGTCGTGATCCGCCCCTTCGGCCTGCGCCTGAGCGTGCTCGGCCGCTTCTATCGCTGGCGACTGCACGAGCATGGCGTGCAGGAGCTGCTCGCGGCCGCCGGCATCGCCATCGGCGTGGCGCTCGTGTTCGGGGTGCTCGTCGCGAACACGAGCCTCACGGCATCGGCGCGCCAGCTCGTCGACGGTGTCGTCGGCTCGGCGCGGATTCAGCTCGCCGCCCGCTCGGCGGATGGCTTCGACGAGCGGATCGCCGACGCGGCTGCCGGACTGCCGGGCATTAGATATGCGGCTACCGACCTGCGGGCCAACATCGCCGTCGTCGGTCCCAGAGGCCGCCGCTCGATTCAGCTCGTCGGCGTGACGGCGGCGCTCGCGAAGTTCGGCGGCGAGCAGACCAAGGACTTCGGACCCGGGGGCCTGCGCCTTTCCGACGGGATGACGCTGCCGTCGGGCATGGCCGACGCGATCGGCGTGCAGCCGGGGTCGATCGTGCGCGTGCTGACGGCCGGCCGCTCGAAGCGCGTGCGCGTGGGCAGCGTGCTCGACGCGAGCGCGATCGGCCCGCTGGCTCAGAGCCCGGTGGCGATCGCGCTGTTGCCGTTCGCGCAACGGATCGTTGACATGCGCGGGCGCGTCTCGCAGCTGCTCATCCAGCCCGAACCAGGAGCCGACGCTGCGGTGACGCAGCGTCTGCGCGCGATCGCCGCTGACCGGCTTTTTGTCGGATCGGCCAGGTCGGAGCTGGGGCTCCTCGACCTGACCGCGAAGCCGAACGACCAGTCCACGACGCTGTTCGCCGCGATCGGCGGCATGGTCGGCTTCCTGCTCGCGTTGAACGCCATGCTCATGACCGTACCGGCGCGACGCCGGTTCGTCGCCGAGCTGCGGACGCAGGGCTTCGACCCGCTGCAGGTCTTCGTGGTCGTCGTCTTCGAGGCGCTCGTCCTCGGCGTCGTCGCATCGTTCGCCGGCCTGCTGCTCGGCGAGCTGCTCTCGCGCACGCTGTTCCACCGCATCCCCGCCTACCTCGCGTTCGCGTTCCCGATCGGGACCGAGCAGGTGGTCGACACCACGACGATCGCGATCGCCTTCACCGGTGGCGTCGTCGCGTCGCTGCTTGCGACGCTCCCGCCGCTGCTCGACCTCCGTCGGCGGCGCCCGATCGACGCGATCTTCAGCGAGACCGGCGAGGCCGAGGGCGGCGAGCAAATCGGCCGCCTGACGATGCGCGCGCTCCTGCTCAGCGGCCTCGTGATCGTCGCCGTCGCGACGCTGATCGCGCAGCTCGACTCGGTGCTGACGATCCTCTCCGAGGTGCTGCTCGTACTCGCGGCGCTGTGCGTGATCCCGTGGGCGTTCGCCGCTGTCACCCGGCCGCTCGAACGCATCAGCCGGCGGATGCGCGGAAGCATGCTCGCCGTCGCCGTCATGGAGGTGCGCGCGACGAGCACCCGCTCGATCGCGCTCGCCGCGGTCGCCGCCGTCGCCGTCTATGGCAGCGTCGCGATCGAGGGCGCGCACCACGACCTCGTGCGCGGGCTCGACGCGAACTTCGGCCAGTTCCTCGGAACCGCGGACCTGTGGGTCACCACCGGCGGCGACGACTTGACGACGAACGCGTTCGCCGCCGGCACGCTGCCGAGCGCCCTCGTCAGACGACCCGAGATCCGCGACGTGCGCCTCTACCAGGGCGGCCTGCTCGACGACGGGAACCGCCGCCTGTGGATCATCGCCCGCTCGCCGAACGACCCACGACTGATCCCGTCAAGCCAGCTGGTCAGCGGCAACCTCGCGACCGCCACGGCGCAGATCCGGCGCGGAGGATGGGCGGCCGTCTCCGACGTATTTGCACGCAGCCGGGGCCTCCATGTGGGCGATCGCTTCGCGCTGCCGACGCCCTCGGGCGACTACCGCATGCGCGTCGCCGCCATCACCACAAACCTCGGCTGGCCGCCCGGCGGGATCATCCTCAACACGCGCGACTACCGCCGCGCGTGGGAGACGAACGATCCGTCGGCGCTGCAGATCGACCTCGCGTCCGGCGTCACCCCAGCCGCAGGGAAACGCGCGGTCGAGCAGGTTCTCGGGCCGGACACCGGCCTGCGCGTGCAGACGCTCGCGGAGCGTCGCGCACAGTACGCGTCGCTGTCGCGCCAAGGTCTGACGAGCCTCAGCCAGATCTCGATCCTCCTGCTCGTCGCCGCCGCGATCGCGGTCGCGGCCGCGCTCGGCGCGACGATCTGGCAGCGCCGCCCGCGGCTCGCGGCGCTGCGAATCCAGGGCTTCGACGCCGTGCAGCTGTGGCGGGCGCTGCTGATCGAGGGCGCCATCGTGCTGAGCATCGGCTGCGCGATCGGCGCCTCGCTCGGGCTCTACGGCCACGCGCTCGCCAACCGCTTCCTGGAGTCGACGACCGGCTTCCCGGCTCCCTTCTCGATCGCCGGCGGCTCCCTTGTCCTCACCTTCGCGCTCGTCGTCGGGATCGCGCTCGCGATCTACCTGCTGCCCGGCTGGATTGCCGCAAGAGCACCAACACGCGCGAGCTTCCAGGAGTAAGTCCCAAATGTCCGGCCGCGCGCGGGCAAGCTTGCGCGCATGGCTCGTACCGTCTGGCGGCGCCTTCGGATCGCCGCTGCCTTCACCGAGTTCGCGCTGCGCTACTGGCTGCTCGCGTTCCCGCAAGCGCGGCGCGCGGTCGAGCGGTGCGCACGCGGCGCCGCCGGCGTGCCCGATGAGCGTCTGCGACGGGCGGCCGTCAAGACGCTCGCCGAGGAGCGCGGCAACCTCGAGGGCGCAGCGGCGTTCGCCGCGTTCACCCCGCGACGGCATCGCCGGAGCGTGATCGAAGTGCTCGTCGCCTTCCAGGCGACCTTCGACTACGCCGACACGCTCGCCGAGCTCGACGTCGCCGACGCGCGCGCGAACGCGCGCTCGCTGCACGAGGCGCTGCTCGACTCACTCGTCGCCCGAGACGGCCGCGCGAACTACTATGCGCACACCGAAGCCGGCGCAGACGGCGGCTACCTCGACGGTCTCGTGATCCGCTGCCGCGACGCGTTCACGAGCCTGCCGTCGCACGCGACCGTGGAAGGCCCGCTGGCGCGCGCCGTCCGCCGCATGATCGACTACCAGGAGCTGATCCACGGGAACGGAGCCGGAGCGCCCGCGTCGCTCACCGCCTGGGCGCGCGGCGAGACGCCGGCGGGCAGCGGCCTGCGCTGGTGGGAGACGGCCGCCGCCGGCGCAAGCTCCCTCGTCGCGTTCGCCCTGATCGCCGCAGCCGCGCGACCGAACCTCTCCCTCGGCGACGTGACCGCGATCCAGGACGCGTACTTCCCGTGGTACGGCTCGCTGCACGTGCTGCTCGACAGCCTCGTCGACCTTCCCGACGACGCGCAGACCGGTCACCACAGCCTGGTCGGCCACTACGCCTCCGCCGCCGAGACCGCAGCGCGGATGGAAGCGATCGGCGCCGTCGCGGTCCAGTCGGCCGCCGCACTGGCCAAGCCGCGCGAGCACACGATGCTGCTCGCCTCGATGGCCGGCTTCTACCTCGCGAGGCCCGCCGCACACCTGCCGCACGCAATGGAGACGACCGAGCGCCTGATCGCCGTCCTGGGCGACGTCGCAAAGCCGGTGCTCGTCGTCCACACGGCTCGCAACCGGATCGGAAGCTGGACGGCCGGACGCCGGTAGGGAATGGGCGAGGTGGCATGCCCTGCTCCTCCGCGCAGCCATCCGCTACTGGAGCGGCGTCTTCCCTCGGGTGCGGCGCGAGCTGCGGCATTGGCAGGCGCACGCCCGCCGCATCCCGGATCCTCACCTGCGGCGGATCGCAGTCGAGACGGCGCGGCGCGAGCGTGGCAACTACGAGGGCGCCGCGGCGTTCGCAGCCTTCGTTCCTCGCCGGATGCGAGCGCGCGTCGTGCGTGCCGCCGTCGCCTACCAACTGGCGTACGACTACGCGGACTCGCTCGCCGAGGAGGCTGCCGCCGATCGCGTCGCGAACGGGCGCGCGCTTCACGAAGCCTTGGTCGTGGCTGTCTCGCCCGCCCGGCCTCATCCGCCCTACTACGCGCACGCGACGAGCGCCGAGGACGGTGGCTACCTGAGCGCGCTCGTCGACGCATGCCGCAAGGCGGTCGAAGCGCTCCCGTCGTGGGGCATCGTCGATGCCGAGGCCAGGGCAACGTCGCGGCTCGTCATCGAGTTCCAGGCGCTGCATCACGGCGACGAGGCGCTGCTGGAGCGTGAGCTGTCGGCGTTCGCGTCGGCGGTGCCGCAACTCGGCGGTTCGCTGCGCTGGTGGGAGGCCGCCGCCGGAGGCGCCTCGTCCCTGGGCGTCTTCGCGCTCGTCGCGGCAGCCGCCCGACCACGGCTCACGCGACGCGACGCCGAGTCGATCCAGCGCGCGTACGTCCCCTGGATCGGCGCGCTGCACGTGCTGCTCGACAGCCTCGTAGACGCGCACCACGATGCCGGCTCGGGCCAGCACAGCCTCGTCGGGCGGTACGCGTCCCGCGCAGAGCTGGCCGCAAGCATCGAAACGATCGCGCTCGAGGCGCTGCGCGCGAGCATGCGCTGCTCCTCGTCGCGATGGCGAGCCAGTACCTCGCAATGCCGGCGGCAAGGCTTCCGCACGCCGTGCAGTCGACCGGGCGACTGATCGCCGCTCTGGGCGAGCCGGCACGGACGGCACTGCTCGTGCACCGGCTGCGTGGTTGGGTCGCGACCGCATGCGAACGGAACTAAATACCGGCAGATCCCAGCGCTCGGGCCGGCCTGGTCGCGTCCGGAAGCCTGGAACGCAGGCCGGCGCTCAGCGACGCAGAGACTTCTTCTGACGCGACCGATCGTCCTCGATCACCCGCGCCCGCAGCATCAGCAGCTCGGCCGGCACGTGCAACGCCGCGGCGATCGACAGCAGCGTCGAGTACGTCGGGTTCGCGCCCTGGCGCTCGATCTGCCAGATCCGCTTCGTCGCCAGGCCCGCGGCCTGCGCCAGCGCCTCCTGCGTCAGCCCGAGCTCCTCCCGCCGCTCGCGGAGCGCTTGACCCAGCGGCGGACACGGTTCTCTCGAAGGCACGCGCGCACGCTTTCGACTGAGGGCGCGTGCCTCAAGGAACTATATGTCCGTTTTGAGCAGTCGGCCGGTGGTGACCGCCGCACACCGTGCATCTAGTCTGCGCTGCCTTTGCGGTTACCGCGAGCCGTGTGCGGCTCGCGGTCGACGCGCCTGTGCCCGGTGCCGCTCCGCGCGGCTGCCGCACGCCGCTGGCTATGGTCTCGCGCATGGCAGAGGTAGGCGGATTCGAGTACGTCGTGGAGCGCCAGCCGGACGGCGGCTTCCTGATCTACGTGCCCGAGTTGCGCGGGTTGGCGACCGAGGGCGCCACCCGCGAGGAGGCGGTCGCCATGCTCCGCGACGCGCTCCCCGCCTACCTCGAGAGCCTGCGCGCCCTGCGCTCCTGAAGCCGCCGCCGCCCGCCGGCCGACCGCCTGCGCCCCTCGCCGAGCTGATCGCCGGTGCGGGCCTCCGCAGAAACGGGGGGTAGAGAGCGGCGGCCGAAACGTCATCCCCTTTGTCGCGCCCCTCTGGTCGAAGTCGGGGGGGTATCGCGCGGCGGCCGGGCCCGATCACCGGATAGAGGCCCGGAACCGAGATCAGCGAGGCAAAGGACACGGATGTCGAAGCGCAGCACAGACGAGAAGGTGGGGATCGCGATCGCCTGCATCGTCGGCGGCTTGGCCGTCTACGCGGCGATCGCCACCGTCGTCGTGGAGTGGGCGACGCTGGTGTGGACGACGGTGCGGCTGCGCCCGGCGCTGCTGCCAGCCGGCGAGGTCAGCCACGTCGCGATCCACGCGCTGCTGTGGCACGAGGCCAAGCCGCCGCGGTCGTGGGACGGCATCGCGCCGCCGCTGTGGATCGGCGTGATCCTGACGCTGCTGCTCGGCGCGGCGATCCTGTTCGCGTTCGCGTCCGTCTGGATGCGCTTCGAGATCTGGAGCGGCCGCGGGCGGATCGGCCTGCACGAGAGCGACCCGCGCCGGAAGGTCAAGGCGCGCGCGTTCGCGAAGCCGCGCGACTGGTCGCATCTGCAGCCGCCGGCGAGCGAGGCGCGCAACAGCGCCTTCGCGCGCGTGGCGAGCGGCGCGGTACGTCCGCTCGCCGGCGAGAAGCGCCGGCCGGCGCCGCGCGGCGGCGACGGCTGGAACATGGGGCTCCTGCGCGGGCGAGAAGTCCGCTCGGCCGGCGAGCAGCACCTGCTGGGCGTCGCGCCGTCGCGCTCGGGCAAGTCGCTGCGGATCGTGGGCACGGAGGCGCACGAACACGGCGGGCCGCTCGTCGTCACCTCGAACAAGCTCGATGTCCTGCGCCACACGATCGGCGCGCGGCGGCAGCGCGGCCCGGTGTGGGTCTACGCGCCGATGAGTCCGCTCCCGCACAGCATCGCCTGCGCGGGCTGGTCGCCGCTGCGCGCGTGCCGGGACTGGCCGGGCGCGCTGCGGATGGGTCAGTGGCTCCACGATGCCGACCCGAGCGCGAGCGCGGCGTCGAAGGGCGACGGCGCCGCGCACTTCTACGACCGCAACGCGGTCGAGCGCGCGCTGCCGCCGGTCCTGCACGCGGCCGCACTCGCCGGCCGCGCGATGTCGGACGTCTACGACTGGCTGCTGGTCGGCGCCGACGCGCTCGACGAGCCGCGCGAGATCCTCCACGCGCACGACGCCGACCGCGCGGTCGTGGCGTTGCGGGCGCTGCAGGCGATGGATCCCAAGGCGCAGGGGTTCGTCCTGATGAGCGCCGCGCAGCTGCTCGGCGCCTACCGGCATCCGCAGGTGCAGGCGGCCGACCGCGACGAGTTCGACCCGGCCGAGCTGCTCACGCGCAACGGCACGCTCTACCTGATCGCGCCCGAGAGCGACCAGGCGGCGCTCGCGCCGATCTTCGGCGGGATGCTCGGCGCGATCCTGCGCGAGCGCGAGGAGCGTGCGGCGGCGGTCGCGGATCCGCGGCGGCTGCCGCTGCTCAAGCTGGTCTGCGACGAGGCGGCGCACCTCGCCGCGCTCGGACGGCTGCCCGCCTATCTCGCGGTCTCCGCAGGGTGGAACGTGCGTTGGGCCGTGATTTTTCAGTCTTACGCCCAGCTGCGTTCGCGCTATGGCGTCGACGCCGACACGATCATCGCGAACACGCTCTGCAAGCTCCATCTAGGGCCTATCCACGACAAGACGACGCGTGAGGAGCTCGTCGCGTTCCTCGGCAACGAGTACGTCGAGGTCGAGTCGGAGACGACGGATCGGTGGGGCGGCGGCTCGACGCGGACGAAGCACGAGCAGGCGCGCCCGAAGCTCGCGCCGGAGCAGCTGGCGCAGCTCGGCGACGGCGAGGCGATCGCGATCCACGGTCGCGACCTGCCGGCGATCGTCAAGCTGCCGTTCTGGTGGGAGTGGCTCGGCTGCTCCTCCGCGAACGAGGGGATCGCGCTCACCCGCCGAGGCGCGGCGCGATGATGACCGCCGCGAGCATCGGCGCCGCCTCCGCGCGCGGCTATGCGGACTACCTGGAGAGCCGCACGGTCGCGCCGCAGCGGGGCGACTACTACCTCGGCCGCGACGGCGCGCCCGCGGAGGCACCGGGGCGCTGGCTGACCGATCCCGCGGCGCTGGCGCGCGTCGGCGTCGCGCCCGGGACGGTCGAACCGGACGAGCTGCGCGCACTCATGGAGGGTCGGCGGCCGGGCGCCGGCGAGCCGGCGTGGCTGCGCGCCGCCGGCCCGGACGGCACGCGCGCCGGCGGGATCGACGTCACGTTCAGCGCGCCGAAGAGCGTGAGCATCGCGTGGGCGCTCGGCGATCAGCGCTCGAGGCCGCGCACCACGCGGCGGTCTCGGCTGCCGTCGGCTATCTGCGTGAGACGGTCGAGCTGACGGTCCGCTACGACGCGGCGGCAGGCTCGGCGGTGCCAGCGCGAGCCGCGTATGTGCATGCGGCCGCGTTCACGCACACGACCGCGCGCGGTGTCGGAGAGGAGGCGCCCGACCCGCAGCTGCACAGCCATGTCGTGCTGACGAGCGTCGAGCGCGAGGACGGCTCAGTGGCTGCCGTCCGCTCGCGACCGGTGCTGCGCGCGGCGCGCGAGGTCGGCGCCTACTACCGCGCGCACCTCGCCGGCGAGCTGCGCGACCTCGGCTACGCGATCGCGCCGGCGGGCGAGGACGGCCGCTACTTCCGCATCAGCGGCATCTCGGAGGACATGGAGCGCGCGTTCTCGGCTCGCACAGAGGAGGTCCGGCGCGCGGCACGCGAGTTCCGGGCGAAGCATGGGCGCGAGCCGGAGCGGGGCGAGCTGCGACCTGGCCGTGCGCACGCGCGAGCGCAAGATGCTCCCGCGCGATCGCGGCGAGCTCGACCGCGTGTGGGAGCGGCGGGGGTTGGAGGCCGGCGTCGACCGCGAGGTGATCGCCGCTGTCCGTGATGCTGTGCCTGCCGCGGCTGCCGCGCCGGACCGCGATCGGTGGGCGGATCGCATCGAGGCGGGCGTCACGGCGCGACGCGCTGTGTTCGGCGCCGCCGATCTGCGGACGGTCGCGCTCGAGCAGGCCGCCGGCCACGGGCTGCAGCCGCGCCTCGCGCTCGCGGAGGTCGACGAGCTGCGCCGAGATGGCCGCGTGCTCGACCTCGCCGACGGCCGCATGACGACCGCGCGCGTGCGCGAAGCCGAGCGCGAGATCGAGGAGCGCGTCGGCCTGATGGCGTCCGACGCGTCGCGGGCGATCCCGGCGCCGGCGCTCGAGGCCGGCGTCCGATCGGTGGAGGCGCGGTTGGGCGCGTCGCTGAGCGTGGAGCAGCGGGAGGCGGTCGCGACGATCACCGGGGCTGGGCGCGCGGCCGTGCTGATCGGTCCCGCTGGCACCGGCAAGGGCGTCGTGATCGACGCCGCCGGGCACGCCGAGCAGGCGGCGGGCCGCGAGGTGTGGGGCGTGGCGGTCGCCGGACGCACGGCACAGCGACTCGGCGAGTCCGCGCCGGCGCTGGAGGGTCGCGTGCGGACGATCGACGGCTTCCTCGCCGCCGTCGAGCACGGCCGCATCCAGCTCGACGCGAATACGACGGTCTTCGTCGACGAGGCCGGGATGGGCGACACCACCCGCCTCCACCCCCTCGTTGCCGCCGTCGATCGCCACGGCGCCTCGCTCGTCGCGATCGGCGATCCCCGCCAGCTGCCCTCGATCGGCGCCGGCGGCATGTTCGAGCACATCGCCGAGCGCGTCCCGACCGCACAGCTCACCGAAGTGCGGCGCACCGCCGATGTCGCGACGCGCGAGGCATGGCGCGAGCTGCGCGAAGGCGACCCGGCGCGCGCGATGGCGCACTACCGCGCCGCCGGTCGCCTGCACTTCGGCGAAACGCGCGTGGAAGTGATCGAGGCGGCCGCGCGCCACTACGACGAGTTGGCACGCGAGCTCGGCCACGAGCGCGTCGCGCTGATGACCGACGCCTCCAACGTCGAGATTGACACGCTCAACCTGCGGATCCAAGCGCTGCGCCAGGAGCGCGGCGAGCTGTTGCCGGAGGCGGCCGAGCATCCGGACGGGCATCGGCTGCACGGTGCGGATCGGGTCGTGTGGACGCGGTCGATGCCGGTCGCCGAGGAGCCGCGCGTCGAGAACGGCGAGCGCGGGATGGTCGTCGCGGTGTCGCCTGCCGGCGAAGGACTGGCCGTCCGGCTCGACAACGGCGGACGCGAGGTGACGGTCGACACCGAGCGCCTCGACTCGCTCCGGCTGGCGTACGCAGGACACGTCGTCCGCGAGCAGGGCGCGACGGTCGACCGCGCCGTCGTGGTGACCGGCGGGTGGCAGACGAACCGCGAGAGCGCTTACGTCGAGGCCAGCCGCGCGCGCGACGGCGTCGACTGGTTCATCGCCCGGGACGAGCTCGACGCCGACTGCGACGCCGACCGGATCGACGAACTCGCCGCGCGGATGCGCGCGAGTCGCGCGCAGGGCCGTCGCTCGCACAGCCGCTCGCTGAGTTCACCCGCGCTCCGGGAGATCCCGATCGCGCGTTCCACATCGAGCGCCTGCAGCCGCCGGTTCCGCCGCTGCCCGCACCCGAGCCGGCCATGGAGATCGTGCCATGAGGGGTCAGCGCTCTCCCCGCATCGCCATCGTCCTCGAACCCGGCGAACGTGACGCGCTCCGCCAAATCGCGGCCGAGCACGACGAGCCGGTCTCGACGACGGCGGCCCGACTCGTGCGGTGTGCGCTCGCCGAGCGCGGGGCGAGACTCGAGGCCGCGCGCCGCCACGGAACGCGACGCCGCGCCAAGCAGGGAGCCGAGCCGCCATGGCTGCCACCAGCGGCCCGAGCCGACGCGATCGCCGCACTCCGCGACCGCTACCCCGACGAGCTGCGCCACCTCCCACCGGATCCGCTGCACGACCCGATCATCGCCGAGCCCCTCGCTGCACTGACCGTCTGGCGCGACCAGCTCGACGACGGCACCCACGCCGACCCCCGCATGGAGATCGCCTTCGCCCACGAGCTCCACCGCTTCGCCACATGGCTCCAGACCCAAGCCCGCCGCCACCGGTGACCGCATGGAAGCGCACCGGCTCGAACCCGTCCCGCCACCGCAGCCGCCAACCCAGCGGCGCCGCCACCTCACGCGCGAAGACGTGATGACCGCGGCCGAGGTCGCCGCCCTCCTCGCGCTCCCGAAGTCAACTGTCTACGAACTGGCCCGTCGAGGGGAGCTTCCATGCGCGCGCCTGGGCCGAACGATCCGCTTCCTTCGGGAGGAGATCGAAAATCGCCTGCTCGGCCGCTAAGAGCAACACCCCCTCACCGGCGACGATCCTGCGTAAAGAGTGCGACGATCCCCGTGAGGACGCCGCTGGCGACGGGATGAGATGGCGCAACGCAAGACCTTGACCGAGCAGCAGGTAGCGATCCTCCGCTGGATCGCCGATGGCTGCCCTGAAAGGGTCATGGACAGCACCTTCCACCGGATCTCCGCAGGAGCCCTGCGAAACCGAGGGCTCGTGACCACCTCCGGGCGTGGGCCGAGATGGTCGGCCAAGGTGACCGCCGCAGGTCGCGATTACCTCCGAGAGGTCGACGGCGCCAATCCGCCGGTGCCTCGAGAGCCGAACGTGTCGGTCACCCAACAGCTTGTCGACGACCTGATAGCCGCCAGGGGCACGATGCGCGTCCCTCGACGCAGCTAGCACGACCGCGACGCGATCGACTACGAACAGCGGGCTCGCCTCGCTATTCGCTACCGCAGAGTTCCTGCAGGTAAGCGGCTGGTGGTCAAGGCCTTCCGCGATGAGCTTGAACTCCGCCTCGTCGACGCACCTGATACGAACGAGCCTGCCGAGCTTGTACCCGTACAGGTGCCAGAGCGGGTCAGCCGCTTCCACGCTGCTGCACGTGTCTTCCGCGACCGCACAGAGCGCCACGAGGTTTCACGCACGCAACTCCAGCGTGCAATCCGCATCGTCCATGCCATCGCGACTGAGGCCGAACGACGGGGATGGGCGGCGTCGGCCGGAACGGAATCGGAGAACGGATATGGCCGCACAAGCTGGACCGCGCCGAAAGACGGTCACATTCAGATCATGGCGAGAGACAACCAGTTCTTGATCCGCGTGCAAGAGGAAGGCGTCCATACACGCGGGCCATGGGAAGCGGAAGTCCATCGGTACCGCAACGTTGGACGCGGATATCTGCTCTACGGCGATCGCGAGGCTCCAAGCGGCCCTTACGACGCTAACGCGACCGGAAGGCTCAGACTTGAGTTGTACTTCCGTCACAAGGGGCGCCAATCGCGCTGGTCCGACCGAAGCTCATGGACGCTCGAGGAACGCCTACCGCATCTGTTCCGAGAGATCGAGGAGCGCATCGTCGACGCTGCACGCGTTGCCGAGGAGCGGCGCGTCGCTGCTGAGGAAGCTGCCGAGGCAGCTCGACGGGAAGCGGAAGAGCGCGAGCGTCAGTGGCACGTGCTCATGGACGAGGCCCGGCGCCGCCTCGTCGAGACGCACCGCACGTCGCAGCTACTCGCGCAAGCTCAAGCGTGGAACCAAGCCGACCAACTCCGACGGTACTGCGATGCCCTTGCCGCAGCGCATGGAGACAACCCGAAAACCGCAGCATGGCTGACATGGGCACGAGAGTACGCTGCGCGGCTCGATCCTCTGACGGAGCCGCCGGGCATGCCCGAGTCCCCTGAAGCAACGCCGGAGGCGCTGCAAGACCACCTTCCGGGAGGTTGGAGCGCCCACGGTCCAGAGCACGGTCACCGCGCCACGTACTGGCGCTAGTTCAGCGCTCGCCCAGTGCGCTACGAACCGCAGCAGCGCTTGTACTTCTTGCCTGAGCCGCAGGGACATGGGTCATTCCGCCCAACTCGCATGCGGAGGTCGGCCGGCATGCCAGGCAGCCCTGTCCAGCGAATGTCCTCGCTGTTGTAGTCAGTCACATCCTCACGTCGGACGATTCGATCGGGCGCGAGCAACACATTCGCTGTCGCGATCGTGGCGCCGTGCGCCAAGAGGATGTCGACCACGCGAAACAGCGTCGAAGGATTGCGCGAGAGGTGCTTCAGACTTGGGGCGACCAGGACTCCCTTGTCTTCGGCTCGCTGCCGCATGATCTCCGCGAGACGGATTGAGATTCCCGCGTCCATTGCATGGCGGACCTCGTAGCCACCGGGCAGCATTCGCTGCGCGACATCGCCCGTGGGGACCTCGGGTAGTTCCCGCTCGGGCTGCGCCCAGCTCACCTCCTCTCCCGGCGACAGACCCGCGAGGGCGACGAAGGCCGACGTCGCAGTGGGATTCACCTCAAGCACGCCCTCGAACGGATCGACCAAGCCAGGGTCGACGTCGGGCGGCGCATCGGCGATACGCGAAAGCGCATGAGCGGCGGCTTGAGTCAGCATCGACCAGTCGTCCTGGAGAATGACGTCGGCAAGGTGGAGATCCTCAAGGGCCGAGTTTCGGACGCCGAGGAGCGCGAGCGCGCGCAGCCGGACCGGCACCTCGACAGGCTCATGCTGATCGGCGACCTCGAGGAAGGGCGCGATCAGCGGTTCAATCCGCTCGTTGATATCCCAGCGATTCACCAGGGCGTGCAATCGCTCCCGCACGTCCTGAAGAGCAGGCTCGGACTCTTGCTCAGCTTTACACCAGGCCTCCACCCACCTCGCGAGAGAGGAGTCGACGAACTCATCCGCGATGCCATGGCGAGTGGTCGCCATCAGCCCTGGCCACTCGCCTTCGAAGGCGAGCGTCACGAGATCGGCGAACTGTTCGTAGCGCCCGAGCCCTTCCCCCTCAGCCGTTGAGAAGTCTTCGCGCGTCGAGATGACGTGAAGCCTTCCGTCACGGACCAGGGCGTCAACGCGCTGACGGTCCCGTCTCGAACGGAACAGGTTGTAGAGGCTCGCAACGATCACACCGCGAGGAGCGTCCTGAGGCTCGCCGAGCATCGTGAGCATCCGGTCGAACTTCGGTCGCGAGTCGTCCTTCCGGGTTCCGGTGTCCGTGAACTGGAACACCTCCATCGCGGAGCCGTTCTTTTCCTCCGGTGCGGCCATACCCGAAGCCTAATTCGGCAGGGGTGCTTGCGATACACCGAGCACATGCTGGACCGCCAGGCGCGTCCACCGAGAGCGGGATGATGCCGCATCATGCTCAAGCGCTTGCGACAACGGCGTGCCCTGAAGCGCGCGCTGGAGCACGAGACGGGTCGCCTCAGTCTCGTGCTCCGGGATGTACGTCGCAAGATGGCACAGCTCACTGAGAAACGCGAGCAACGCTGCACGCATATCTGTCGACGCCGCCCTGCCCGCTCTGCGGCTCGCTCCTGACAATCCGGACGGCCCGAAGATCCGGATACCGCGGTAGACAGTTCGGGGCTGCACGCGTTGGCCGGATTGCGCGCAGCGCCCATTGGAGCTGACCTCCTACCCCCGGGCGGTCTGGAAGGCGGCGAGACGATGAAGCCCGTGAGACTTCCAGGAGCAGTAGCGCCTCCGCCGTGTGGCAATTCCCTGCGACGACTGTTCGCCCGATCTCAGTGAGGTGTCCACACCCCCAGCGACGTCCTGGTAGAAGTGGCGGTCGCGGGCGCCCGAAGGCACCCGGCGCACGCGCTACCTTGTGCCCATGGCTTCCGCTGACAGGATCACAGTCTCGCTCGACGCCGACATGGTCGCGCAGGCGCGCCAGCAGCTCGGTGCGCCGGTCGCCGACCTCGCAGACGGAGCCGTCGTCGAACGAGCGGTCAACGCCTACCTGCTGCGACGCATGGTCGACACGACCCAGGCCGCGAGCGACCTCAGCGCCGAAGAGGCCGAGCGCATCGCCTACGAGGAGCTGGCCGCCTCGCGCCGGGAGCGGCGCGGCAGCGAGTGATCCGCGTCGTCGTCGATCCGGGCGTCCTCATCTCAGCCCTGATCGGCCCCGCCGGCTCGCCGCCGGATGTGATCCTCAGCGTCTGGATCGACGACCGCCTCGAGGTCATCGTCAGCCCGAAGCTGATCGCCGAGCTGCGCCGCGTCGTCATGCGCCCCAAGTTCCGCCGCTGGTTCGACGAGACCGCAGCCAGGCAGCTCATCGAACGCATCGAGCTTCACGCAACGCTCCACCCAGACCCACCGCTGCTCGAGGGCGCCACACCCGACCCTGCCGACGACTACCTCGTCGCGCTCGCCCTCGCCACGAGAGCCGACGCCATCGTCAGCGGCGACAGACACCTCCGCGACGTCCCGGTCGCGACACTGCTTCCGCGCGAGCTGGCCGAGCGCCTCGCCCGTAGCGAGTCCTTGCCCTGAACGATGCAGCGGCATCCACCGATGCCTCACCGGGCCAAGGCTGCGTCGACCGAAGGCGCAACCACGCCTCCCCGCAGAGCAAGCGCGGCCGGGATCAGCGCTGCTCCTAGTTGCGTTTTCTTCGCATCTTCCTACGCTCTCCGCATGACAGCGCCACGAGCATCGACGCGCGCCGCTGATGCCGAGCGGCTGCGCGAGCAAGCGCAGGGCCGCGAGTCGGAGAGTGTCGTCGTAAGCGAGACGCTCTCCGCACAGCAGGCCGCCGCCCTTCTCGGCGTCTCGCGACCACACCTGACGATGCTCCTCGACCAGGATCGCATCCCCTACCAGACGACCGCCGGCGGTCATCGGCGAATCCGTCGCTCTGACATCGAGGCCTACCGCGAGAGCCAGCAGCTCGCGCACGCCGCGATGCGCGAGTCGATGCACAGCACCGAAGAGCTCGCAGACGACGAGTAGCAGCCGCAGCGTCTCCTATCGGCCCACGGGTGCCGATCCCGCGAGCGATCGTCGACGCCGACGTCCGCTGCGCTGAGCCGAGCGGCGCCTCAAGTTGGTACTCCCTGCTGGTACTCCCTCCCCACCAGCAGACCCGCCACCAACCCCAAAAACGCCGAAATCCCCGCCACAGCAGGGCTTCCGCCATACGCGCCCCAGAGGATTCGAACCTCTGACCTTCGGTTCCGTAGACCGACGCTCTATCCAGCTGAGCTAGGGGCGCAGTGTGAGCCGAGGATTGTAGCCGGCGGCCGTTGGGGGCGGGCTGCCGGGGCGGCGGAGCGGACAGGGCGGGATTCGAACCCGCGATGGAGCGTGAACCCCATACTCGCTTAGCAGGCGAGTGCCTTCAGCCACTCGGCCACCTGTCCTGGTGGGAACGGCCAGTCTAGAGCCTCGCGCGCGAGGCCGCGCGGCGCACGCGCGCGAACCGGCTAGCATCGGTCCGCTACCGGCTGGAGGGGTGGCAGAGCGGTTGAATGCACCGGTCTTGAAAACCGGCATGGGCGAGAGTCCATCGAGGGTTCGAATCCCTCCCCCTCCGTTCCGCCAGGCCGCCGCCCCACGCCGCCGCCCCCGCGCAGCGCCGTCCGGACCCGTCTTCATGCTTCCGCGGCATGAGCTGGCACCAGCGCCGCCTCGCCGCTTTTGACCTGGAGACGACGGGAATCGACAGCGAGTCGGATCGCATCGTCACGGCCGCGGTCAGCGTCGTCGGCGACGACCGGCCGGCCGTCTTCCACGCCTGGCTGCTCGACCCCGGCATCCCGATCCCCGCCGGCGCCGCCGCCGTCCACGGCATCACGACCGAACGCGCCCGCGCCGAAGGCCGCCCGCCGCGCGAAGCCGTTGAGGAGATCGTCGCGATCCTCGCGGAGCAGCTCCGGCAGGGCGTCCCGGTCGTCGCGTTCAACGCCCGCTTCGACCTCACCTGCCTCGACCGCGAGGCGCGCCGCTACGGCATAGCTCCGCTGCTCGAACGCGTCGGCGGGCCGGACGGCATGCTCGTGGTCGACCCCTACGTGCTCGACAAGCAGGTCGATCGCTTCCGCAAGGGCAAGCGCACGCTCGGCGCCGTCTGCGCCCACTACAACGTCCCACTCGACGAGGCGCACGCCTCGCACGCCGACGCGCTCGCCGCCGCACGCGTCGCCTGGCGACTCGGGCAGGCGTTCGAGGAGCTGCGAGCGCTCGACCTCGCAACGCTCCACCACGAGCAGATCAGCTGGGCCGCAGAGCAGGCCGCCTCATTGGAGGACTGGCTCCGCCGCAACGGCAGAGACGAGCGCATCGAACAAGCCTGGCCGATCGTCCCGCTGCCCCAAGCGCCAGAGGCCCCACTCCCGCTCGCGGCATAGCGCGCCCGGGCGCAGCCACCGTCACACGGCCCGAGGCGCGAGCTTGGACTGCGAGGCGTATGTTTCATCGCCTCGCAGGGCAAGGCTCGGCGCCTCGGGCACGCCAGGGCGGCTCAGGTCGCCGCGGCGGAGGGGCTTGCGACGCGTCGCAAGAACTCCGTGAGGAGGCGTGCGACCGTCTCGGGTGCGTCGGCGTAGGGCCAGTGGCCGCTGGCGCCGAGCACATGCACGTCGGCTGAGGGGAAGGCGTCGCGCTGTTGTTGCGCGTACTTCGATGGCAGGTATGCGTCGTGCTCACCCCAGATCACGAGGGCGGGGATGTCCTGCTGCGCCATCCAGGCGGCGAACTCCGACGCGGCCGCGCCCGGGTCGTCCGTGGCGCGGTACAGCGCCAGCACCGCCCGGCGGGTACGCCGGCTGTAGTGGAGCGTGTCGAGGAACTCGCGCGGCAGGCCGCGCGGCTCCGCCCGGCCGATCATGCGTCGGATCACCCGCGGCGGCGAGATCGCCTGGAACAGCTCGCCGAGCACCGGCGTGCGCCAGATCCGGGCGAGTCTGTGCCATCTGTAGCCGGGCAGGATCCCCGTGTCGATCAGCGTCACGCTCGCGACCCGATCGACGTGCATCGCCGCCCACACGAGCCCGATCGGCCCGCCGAAATCGTGGATCACGAGGTGCACGCGCTCGACGCCGAGCACACCGAGCGCCTCATCGAGGAAGCTCGCGTACGACGGCACGTCATGCGTGAAGCCCTCGGACGCGATCGTCTCGCCGAAGTCCGGCAGGTCGAGCGCGACCGCGCGCACGCCGCTCGCCCCGACCGCGCCCACGAGCCGCTCCCAGTCGTCGCACGAGCCGGGGTTGCCGTGCACGAACACGACGGCCTCGCGCGCATCGGCCGGGCCCGCCTGCAGCGTGCGCGGCTGTGTTCCGCCGGCGCGCACACGCGTGCGCAGGACCGCGGCCGGCGCTGCCGCCGCGGCGCTCACGCCGCGACCTGCTCGCGCTCGGGCGCCACGGCGGCGTGGGCGGACACCGCGGCCGGCGCGCGCCGCTGCAGCACGCCGCGCGCGTTGACGAACAGCGCGCGCGGGAGCGTGCGCACGAGCGCGCGCTCGGGCGTGATCCGCCGCGAGCCCAGCGCGTCGAACTCCAGCGCGAGCTTGGTGTCGCGCGCGGTGGCGGAGAAGATCAAGCGCTCGCCGGCGTTGAGCTTCCGGCCGGTCGCGAAGCCGATCATCATCTGCGCGTGCCCGCGCAGCCCGCGCAGGTAGGCGCGGCGGTAGCGCTCGAGGCTCTCGTCGAGCGGCTCGCCGCGCAGCAGCGCCGGCGTCACGCTGTCGCACAGCCACTCGGCCGTCTGGAAGGCGAAGCCGCAGCCGACGCCCCACAGCGGGTCGATCGCCATCGCCGCGTCGCCGACGAGCGCGAGGCCCGGCGCCGTCGGACGGCGCAGCCGGTTCTCCATGTCGATCTTCCCCATCACCGGCTCCGTCAGCGTCGACTCGCGGATCGGCGGCGCCTCCGGAACGTCGGCGACCCAGCGGCGCAGCGCCGCCTCGGGGTCGGCCTTGAACTCGGGCAGGCGGTCCTTCGTGCCCATCGCCGCGTAGAACGTGAGGCCCTCGTCGGTCGGGAACGCGGCCGCCCACTGCGGATCGAGCATCCAGATCGCGCCGGCGGGCGCCCACGCCGGCGGCGGCCCCTCGAAATAGCCGCCGTAGGCGAAGCGGCCGTGCGGCGTGCGCTTCTCCGGCACGCCGGCCAGCTCGGCGACGCGCGAGTCGCGCCCGTCGGCGCCGATCACGAGCCGCCCGCGCAGCTCGGTCTCCGTCCCTGTGCGGTCTCTCGCGACGACGCCGCGCACGGCGCCGCCCTCGTGCAGCAGCCGCTCGACGGACTGGCCGAGCAGCAGCTCGACGCCCGGCGTCGCGGCCGCTGCCTCGCGGACGATCGGGTCGAGCTTCTCGCGCCGCAGGTTCAGCGCTGCCGGCACGCGCTCGGGGGGCGCGGCGAGCCAGCCCCACCGACTCCACGCGCGCAGGTACGTGCGTACGCCGCCGGCCTCCAGGATCGGCTCCATCAGCCCGAGGCGCTCGATCGTCGGCACGGCCGAGGACTGGATGAAGTGCGAGCAGATGCGCTTGAACGCGCGCGGGTCCGGCTGCTTCTCGACGAGCGCGACGCGCGCGCCGGCGCGGCCGAGCATGATCGCCGTCGTGCAGCCGGCGAGGCTCGCGCCGACCACGACCGCGTCGTAGTCCGCGCCGGCGGAGATGATGCTCTGGTCGTGGCCCGTGTCCTGCATCTCGACCTCCTGCGTCGTCGCGCTGCCGGATATCATTCGGGGCGTACTATACGAGTCGAACCATGAAACGCAAGCCGATCCGTCTGACACAGACCTCCTACGCCGTCCTCGCGCTCTTCCAGCATCTCGGCGAGGCGACCTCCTACGACCTCAAGCAGGCGCTGGAGCGATCGATCGAGAACTTCTGGCAGGTCCCGCACACGACCGCCTACGACGAGCCGGCGCGCCTCGCGAGCGGCGGCTACCTGAGCTTCCGCCAGGAGACCGCGGGGCGGCGGCGCAAGCTCTACGCGCTCACCGAGCTCGGCCGCGAGGCACTGCGCGCCTGGCTCGCCGAGCCGGTCGCGACTCCCCCGCAGCTGCGCGACGAGGTGATGCTGAAGGTCTTCGCCGGAGCCGAACCGGAGCCGCTGCTGCCGGCGCGCCGGGCCTGGCATGAGGCGAAGCTCACCGAGCTCGAGGGCTACCTCGCGCTCCTGCGCGAGGCCGGCGGGCCCGCCGGCCCCGAGCGCTCGCTGATCGCTGGGATCTCCTACCACCGCCGGATGCTCGAAATGCTGGAGGAGCTGGCCGACGCCGCCGCCGACCAGCCCCGACCCGACCCGGGTTCGAGCCGACCCGTGCCTTGACCCCTTGCAATTGGCGCGTCGGCGCTCTCGCGCCCGAGCCCGGCCGCGCCGTGGTCGCAGCCGCGGCCTCGCGCCAGGCGACAATCGACTCACTTCCCCGCGATAGCGGGGATTTCCACCATGATCGCGTTGGCGAAATGGCGCGTCGGCGATCCTCGAAAACTTCCCCGTACCCAAAAAATCCCTACCGTTGCCATACCTGCGCGGGGACGCCGACATGCCACAGTGCGTTCACGCGATGCGCCGGTCCGCTCCATCGTCTACCGAGCTGCGCATCGCCGCCGGACTGCGGCGGCGGGACCCGGACGCGGTGCGGGCGCTCTACGCCGAGTACGGACCCGGCGCGCTCGCCCTCCTGCACGATGCGATCCACGACCGTGCGGCCGTCGAGGATGTCTACCAGCAGGTGCTGCTTGAGGCGTGGCAGCGCGGACGATCGTTCGATCCGGCGCGCGCCTCGTTGCGCACGTGGCTGGCGACGATCGCCCGCTCGCGGGCGATCGACCATCTGCGCCGCCGCGTGCCGGAGCCGCACGACCCCTCGGACGGATATGCCCGTCGCGAGCCCGACGGTGCGTGGGAGCCGGTCGCGCAGCTCGTCGACCGCATGACGCTCGAGCAGGTGCTCGAACGGATCGCCCCGGAAGAGGCGCAGATCGTCCGGCTGCGCTGGCAGCTCGGCCTCAGCCAGCGGCAGATCTCGGCCCACACCGGCCTGCCCCTCGGGACGGTCAAGTCGCGCACCGCGACCGCGCTGCGGCACCTGCGTGTGATGCTGGAAGAGGAGCGCACGCCGCCCGCGGGCGGCGTGCGCGATCCCTCTACGCGTTCGCGAAGTGCTCCGCGTTGACCTTGACGTAGTCCACCCATCTCTCCGGCAGGAGATCCTCCGGGAAGATCGCGTCGACCGGGCACGCCTCGACGCAGGCGTCGCAGTCGATGCACTCCTCCGGGTCGATGAAGAGCTGTCTGGCCTCCTCGAACCCGGCCTCGTCGGGAGTCGGGTGGATGCAGTCGACCGGGCAGACCTCGACGCAGGAGGCGTCCTTCTCGTTGATGCAGGGCTCTGCGATCACGTAGGCCATGGC
The DNA here is from genome assembly GCA_035572475.1 of Conexibacter sp. Taxonomy (GTDB): domain Bacteria; phylum Actinomycetota; class Thermoleophilia; order Solirubrobacterales; family Solirubrobacteraceae; genus Conexibacter. Next base: position 38,133 of record DATNAP010000011.1, read on the forward strand.
GCTTACGAGGCCGCCGCGAAGCGCTCGGCGACGACGTCCCAGTCGACCGTGTTGAACCACGCGTCGATGTAGACCGGCCGCAGGTTCTGGTACTTGAGGTAGTACGCGTGCTCCCACACGTCGACGCCGACGAGCGGGACCTTGCCGTCGCTGATCGGGTTGTCCTGGTTGGCGGAGCCGACGACCGCCAGGCTTCCGCCGTCGAGCACGAGCCACGACCAGCCCGAGCCGAACTGGCCTGCGCCGGTGGCTCTGATCTTCGCCTTCAGCTCGTCGAACGATCCGAACGCGCCGTCGATCGCGCTCGCCAGGTCGCCGCTCGGCGCGCCGCCGCCGTTGGGCGACATGCTCTCCCAGAAGAGCGTGTGGTTGTAGTGACCGCCGGCGTTGTTGCGCACGACCGTGCGGATGCCGTCCGGAAGGCTGCCGAGGTTCTTGAGGACGTCCTCGACCGGCCGCTCCGCCCACTCCGTCCCCTGCAGCGCCTCGTTCGCTCTGCTCACGTAGGTCGCGTGGTGCTTGTCGTGGTGGAACTCCATCGTCGCCTTGTCGATGTGCGGCTCGAGCGCGTCGTATGCGTACGGCAGGTCCGGCAGCTCGTAGGCCATGCGGGATCCCTTTCGCTTCGCTTCGTCCAGGTAAACACAGTCGGTACTGTCCAAACATCATGACACGCAAACTGGGACCTGCGCTCGCCGAGCTTCCGCAGACCCGTCGCGCGTTGCTCGTCGCCCTGCGCAAGCGCGGCGAGGCCCGCGCCGAGGAGCTGGCCGAGCAGCTCGACGTCACCGTCAGCGCGGTGCGTCAGCACCTGCAGGGCCTCGCCGCGGCGGACCTCGTCGCCCACCGCGAGGAGCGCGCCGGCCCGGGTCGTCCGCGCCACGTCTACCGGCTCGCGCCGGCGGCCGAGGCGCTGTTCCCGCGCGCGTACGGGGAGCTGACCGTCGAGTTGCTCGACTACATCGACGACGAGGACCCGACGCTCGTGGCGCGCGCGTTCGAGCGCCGCCGCCGCGCGCGCGTGGAGCGGGTGCGCGAGCGGCTCGCCGGGCTCGACTTCGACGCGCGCGTCGCCGAGGTCGCCCAGGTGCTCGACGAGGACGGCTACCTCGCGGAGGTCGAGCCGCTCGCGGACGGCGGCGGCTGGCGGATCCTCGAGCACAACTGCGCGATCCTCGCCGTCGCGCAGCGCTACGGCCACGCCTGCGGCGCCGAGCTGGCGTTCCTGCGCGAGGCCCTGCCCGACGCCGACGTCACGCGCGTCTCGCACATCCTCACGGGCGCGCATGCGTGCGCGTACGAGGTGCGGCGGCGAAGCGTCGTGTAGAAACCGCATCAGATCGGCAGCTCATTGCCATAAAAGTATCGTTTTTCGGCATCATGATACCGAAAGATGATATTTTAAGAGCATGAACGACGCTGAGATCGCGCGCCTCCTCACGGCGGGAAACCGGTGGTGGCGCGATCCGCAGCGCTGGGCCGACCGGGACCCGGATCTGCGTCGGCTGCATGCGGCGCCGGTCAACTATGCGCCCGATCCGCTGGCCGGCATCGCTCCGGATGGGTTGTACGTGCTGCGCGGCCCCCGGCGCGTCGGCAAGAGCGTCGAGATCAAGCGCACGATTGAGCGACTGCTCGCCGACGGGATCGAGCCGCGCCGAGTGCTCCACTGCTCCTGCGACGGGCTCACCGCGACTGACCTGCGTCGCCTCGTCCGCGTCGGCCGCGATCAACTCACCCGGCAGGTCGTGCAGCCGCGCTACTGGCTCCTCGACGAGATCACCGCTGTCCCCGACTGGCCGCAGGCGATCAAGTGGCTACGCGACAACACCGCCTTCGCAGAGGACTGCGTCGTGCTCACGGGCTCGTCCGGCCGCGACCTCGAGGAGGCGCGCAAGCAGCTCGCCGATCGGCGCGGTCGCGCACGCGACTCCGACCGCCTGCTGTTGCCGATGGACTTCCGCGCTTTCGTCCGGGCCCTCGGGGTGACTGACCTGCCGGAGATCCCCACCGTCCACCCGCACGACTTCCTCGACCGCCGATGCCAGGAGGCCGTCGACACGTTGCTGCCATGGCTCGACGAGCTGGCGTCGCTGTGGGAGGTCCACTGCCGCATCGGCGGCTTCCCTCGCGCCGTCGCCGACCACATACAGCTCGGCGATGTCGACGCCTCGTTCGTCAACGGCCTCTGGGACGTCATCCATGGCGACGCGCTCGCGCGCGACGGGCTGTCCGCAGTGCAGAGCCTCCACTTGATGCGCAAGCTCGCCCTGGATCTGGCGAGCCCGGTCAACATGACCGCGGTCGCCGCGGAGGTCGGCGTCGCGAGCCACCACACCGCGGCTCGTCGCATCCGCGACCTCGTGGACGCATATCTCGTCTGGCCCTGCCATCGGCGCGGCGACCGTTGGCTGCCGAACCTGCGCGCCCAGTCGAAGCTCTACTTCACCGACCCGCTGCTCGCGCGCATCGCCCATCTGCGCACCGGCCACCTGCCAGAGCCCGATGTCTCGCGCATCTCGGAGCAGCAGATCGGACTTGCGCTCGTGCGGCGAATCGCGGCGGGCGACCCCGGCCGCTATGCGGACTTCGCGCAGGTCATGTACACCCGATCGGGCACGGGAGCGGAGGTCGACTTCTGCGGCGAGCCGCTCGGGGCTGTCGCGTTCGAGGGCAAGTACACGGACGTCTCGCTCGCGCGGGGGTCGCAGACGATGCGGACCATGTTCGGGGGCCGTGGGGTGCTGGCGACGCGCGCCAAGCTGGAGCAGGTCGGCGACGCTCGCGCGATGCCGGCAGCGTTCGTCGCGTATCTGCTGGGCGTCTGACCGGACGCTCAGCCCACGAGCGCCCGCACGACCGCGTCGGCCAGCAGGCGCCCGCGCAGCGTGAGGCGCACGCGGTCGCCGGCGAGCGTCGCAAGGCCGTCGGCGACCGCCTGCTCGGCAGCGGCGCGACCGGCGTCGTCGAGGACCGCCGCGTCGAGGCCCTCCGCGAGTCGCAGTTCGAGCATGATCCGCTCGACGTGGCGCGTCTCGGCGTCGAGCAGCTCGCGGCCGGCGCCGGGGGAGATCCCGCCGGCGAGCCGGGCGGCGTAGGTCGAGGGATGCAGCACGTTCCACCAGCGCACGCCGCCGACGTGGCTGTGCGCGCCGGGCCCGATTCCCCACCAGCTCCCGCCGCGCCAGTAGCCGAGGTTGTGAGCGCAGCGGGCGTCCTCGCTCGCCGCCCAGTTCGAGACCTCGTACCAGCGCAGGCCGGCGGCGCTCAGCGTCGCGTCGGCCTGCTCGTAGCGGTCGGCGAGCACGTCGTCGTCGGGCGCGGGCAGCGCGCCGCGCTTGATCTGCGCCGCCAGCCGCGTCCCCGGCTCGACGATCAGCGCGTACGCGGAGACATGGTCCGGCTCGGCGGCGAGCGCAGCGTCGAGCGAGGCGCGCCAGTCGTCGTCGCGCTCGCCCGGCGTGCCGTAGATGAGGTCGAGGCTGACGTGCTCGAAGCCGGCCGCGCGCGCCTCGCGCGCCGCCTGCGCCGGGCGGCCGAGACTGTGGACGCGGTCGAGCGTCGCGAGCACGTGCGGGACCGCGCTCTGCATCCCGAGCGAGATGCGGGTGAAGCCGGCCTCCCGCAGCGCGCTCAGCGACGCAGCATCGACGCTCTCCGGGTTCGCCTCCGTCGTCACCTCCGCGCCGGGCGCCAGCCCGAACGTCTGCTCGACGCCCCGCAGCAGCTTCGCCAGCTCACCGGCGCCAAGCAGCGTCGGCGTGCCGCCGCCGAAGAAGACGGTGTCCACCGCGGGCGTCGCATCCCCCAGCACACGCCGCGCCAGCGCCAGCTCCGCCAGCGCCGCCTGCACATACCCGCCGCGCGCGGCGTCGTCCGTCAGCTCGGCGGCGGTGTACGTGTTGAAGTCGCAGTAGCCGCAGCGCGTCGCGCAGAACGGCACGTGCACGTAGACGCCGAAAGGCCGCGAAGTCAGCTCGGCAAGCGCAGCGGCCGGCAACGCGCCATCAGCAGGCGCGGGGTCGCCGTCGGGGAGGCGGGCAGGCATGCACAACAGTGTGCCGCGCAAGCGCCGATCGGGCGGGTGGCGATGAGGATGCACGTGCGACCGCCGGAAGGCGGTCGTGCGCGGGTCGGCGGGATCGATTCTCAGGACCCGCCCGCCGGCACGGCCGGGGCCGCAGCCGATGCCGCCACCGCCGTGTGTCCCTGGACGTACCCGGGACCGCTCGCCGCCAGCACAAGCAGCAGGTCCACGACCGCCAGCACGATCAGCACGACGAGCGGCGTCCGCCAGCCGCCGGTGGCGTCGTGCAGCGCACCCACGGCGACCGGCCCGACCGCCGCGAGCGTGTAGCCGACCGACTGCGCCATCCCCGACAGCGCCACCGCGTGCGGCGCGTCGGCCGCACGCAGCACGAACAGCGCGAGCACGAGCGTGAAGCCGACGGCGAAGCCCAGGCCGAGCAGCGAGGACCACAGCCACGCGGCGGCCATCGGCGCGCCGAGCACGCCGCACCAGCCGGTCACGACCAGCAGGCCCGCCGCCAGGCCGAGCGGGCGCTGATCGCGCATGCGGCCGGCGAGCGCCCCGACGACGAAGGCCATCGGGATCCCGACGATCAGCGCGAGCGACAGCAGCGCGCCCGCCGCGCCCTTGCTCATGCCGTGGTGGCGGTAGATCTCCGGCAGCCACGCCACCATCGAGTAGAAGAGGATCGACTGGATCGCCATGAAGGCGGTCACGCGCCACGCGATGCCATCGCGCCACAGATTCACCCGCATGCGCTCGGCCTCCGGCGCCCGCGCCGGCGCGTCGCGCAGCAGCGGCAGCCAGATCAGCGCCGCGACGAGCGCGAGCGGCGCCCACAGCGCGAGCGCGCCGCGGAACGAGCCGCCGAACCACGCCTCGCTCGGGACGGCGATCCCGGCGCCGAGCGTCGCTCCGACGCCGAGCGCGACCGAGTAGAGCCCCGTCACGAACGTCGCGCGCGCGCCGAAGCGCTGCTTCACGAGCGCGGGCAGCAGCACGTTCGCGACCGCGATCCCGGCGCCCGCGCCGGCCGTCCCGGCGAACAGCGCCGCGACCGACGGCAGCGGGCGCAGCGCAAGGCTCGCGCACAGCACGAGCATGGAGCCGGCGAGCGCCCGCTCGATCCCGACGCGCGCCGCGAGGCGCGGGCCCAGCGGCGAGATCAGCCCGAACGCCAGCAGCGGCGCGGCGGCCAGCAGCCCGATCGCCGTCCCCGAGAGGTCGTCGCCGTGGCGCAGGTCCCGCGTCAGCGGCCCGATCACGGTCAGCGCCGAGCGCAAGTTGAGCGAGACGAGCACGATCGCGAGCAGCAGCAGCGCCGCCTCGCGGCCGCTCGCCTCATCCGCGCGCACCGCGCCGACCGCCGTCCCGCTCGCCTCGTCCATTGCGCTCGACGCTAGCAGCGGATCGGGCGCGCGGCGCGGCGCCCGTCGCCTAGAAGATCCCCGTCAGCGCGTGCCCGGCGTGCGCGGCGAGATTGAACAGCGGCTGCGGCACGATCCCGAGCACAACCGTCGCGGCCGCCGCAATCCACGCGACGAGCACGACCTCCGGCTGCGGGCGGGCCGCGGCGTCCGCGTCGCGGTCGGCGGCCAGCAGCGCGTCCGCCTCCTGCGAGCCGCCGACGATCGCGGGCAGGCCGCTCGCAGCGGCGGCGGGGGCCTCGCGCATCCACATCGCCGCCACGACCCGCAGGTAGTAGCCGAGCGAGATCATCGAGCCGACGACGAGCACGATCGCGAGCCACGTGTAGCCGCCGTTCACGAGCGCGTCGATCAGGTAGACCTTGCCGATGAAGCCGGCGGTCACCGGGATGCCGGCGAGCGCGAGCATCGCGATCGTCAGCGGCCAGGCGAGCGCCGGCGCGGCGCGACCGAGCCCGGCGAACGCGGCGAGGTTGTCCCCCTCGAGCGACGCGCGCTCGCGCACGACGACGATCGCGAACGCGGCGAGGTTCATCGCGAGGTAGACGACGAGGTAGAACACCGTCGCCTGCGCGCCGAGCTGCGTCGCGACGATCACGCCGGCGAGCAGGTAGCCGGCCTGAGCGACGCCCGAGTAGGCGAGCAGGCGCTTGAGCGAGGTCTGGCCGAGCGCGCCGACGTTGCCGACGATGATCGTGATCGCGGCGAGCGCGGCGAGCATCGGCTGCCAGTCGCCCTGCGCGCCGATGAGCGCGCTGTCGAACAGCCGCAGCAGCACGCCGAGCGCGGCCGCCTTCGTCGCGACCGCCATGAACGCGGTCACCGGCGTCGGCGCACCCTCGTAGACGTCCGGCGTCCACTGGTGGAACGGCGCGACGGACGCCTTGAAGGCGAGCCCGACGAGCGCGAGGCCGACGCCGGAGAGGAACAGCACGTCGCTGCCGATTCCGGCGCCGCCGGCGATCGCAGCACTGATGCCGGCGTAGTCGGTCGAGCCGGTCGCGCCGTAGATCAGCGCGAGGCCGTAGACGAGGGTCGCCGAGCCGACCGAGCCGACGATCAGATACTTGAGGCCCGACTCGAGCGAGCGCTCGCGGCGCAGCTCGGTCGCGCACAGCACGTAGAGCGGGATCGACAGCAGCTCGAAGCCGAGGAACAGCGTCACGAGGTTCGTCGCGGCGACGAGCGTCGCCATGCCCAGGATGCTGAACAGCAGCAGGCTGAAGAACTCGCCCGGACTCGCCTCCTCCGCTGCGTGCGAGCGCCACGCGAGCAGCGTCGCACCGATGCCGGCGGAGGCGAACGCGAACAGCAGCGTCAAGGTGAGGTCGTCGGAGACCAGCGCGCCGGAGACGAGCGAGCGCATGCGCCCGAACTGCCAGACGCCGAGTCCGATCGCGGCGCCGAGCGTCGCGATCGACAGCAGCGGAGTGGCGTGCCGGACCCAGCGCCCGCGTGCGAGGCCGAGCAGCAGCGTGAGCGTCGCCCCGGACGTCAGCGCGATGAAGGGCGAGAGCGCGGCGTAGTCGATGTGCGGCGCCTTCACGTGGGCGGCGGCGAGCAGCAGGGTCATGGCGTGTCCTCTCCGCGCGTGACCACGCGGACTGCGCGACCCACGCCCGCATCCGCGACAGTCGCCGACTGCGCGGTCACCGCCGCCACGCTCGCCTTCGCCGCCGGCTCGCTGCGCTTCAGCCCGAACTGCGGGTACAGCGCGAGCGCGAGGATGACGAGCACGATCGGCGCGAGCAACGCGAGGTCGCCGAACGTCACTTCGCGCGAGTCGACGCTCGGGCCGACGCGGTTGTGCATCGCGCGGATGAACGCGCGCAGCATGTAGACGGCGGCCATCGCGACGCCGACCGAGGCGACGAACGCGAAGACGACCTTCGCTCTGAACACCCCGAGCAGGATCAGGAACTCGCCGACGAAGTTGGCCGACCCCGGCATCGCGAGCGTCGCGAGCGCGACGATCAGGAACAGCGACGCGAGCACCGGCGCGCGGAATGCGATCCCGCCCATGTCGCGCAGATCCTCCCTGCCGCCGGCGCGCGCGGCCAGCAGCCCGACGATGAAGAACAGCGGCAGCGTCACGAGCCCGTGGTTGACCATCTGCAGCAGCGCGCCCTGCACCCCGTCCTGGTTCAGCGCGAAGATCCCGAGCGTGATGAAGCCCATCTGGGCGACCGACGAGAAACCGACGACCAGGCGCGTGTTCGTCGTCGAGAACGCCATCGCCGAGCCGTAGAGGATCGACGCCAGCGCGATCAGCAGCAGCAGCGTCTGGAAGTGCACGGACGCGATCGGGAAGATCGGCAGCACGATCCGCAGGAAGCCGTACGCGGCGACCTTCGAGACGACACCGGAGAATGCCGCCAGCGCCGGCAACGGCATCGTGCGGTAGCCGTCGGGCAGCCAGCCGTGCAGCGGGAACGCCGGCATCTTCACGAGGAACGCGGCGGCGAAGCAGAGGAAGACCCACTCCTGCGAGCCGCGCGAGAGCGGCAGTCTCGCGAGCGCGGTGAGCGAGAAGGTCAGCGGCGTCCCGTGCTGCTGGCTCGCCAGCACCCCGGTCGCGACCGCTGCGACGAGCATCAGCAGCGAGCCGACGAGCGTGTAGACGACGAGCTTCGTCGTCGCGCGGATGCGCTCGGGCCGCTCGCCCGCGCCCCACATTCCCGTCAGGAAGTAGAACGGGATCAGCATCAGGTCGAAGAAGGCGACGAACAGGATCAGGTCCTGCGCGCAGAAGGCGCCGAGCACCGCGGTCTCGCCGACGCCGAGCCACATGAAGAGCTGGCCGGGGCGCTCCCACTCGCGCAGGTTCGCGGCGAGCGTGGCGCCGGCGAAGATCAGCGTCGTCAGCAGCACGAGCACGACGTTCAGCCCGTCGAGCCCGAGCGAGTAGTGCACGCCGAGCGCGGAGATCCACGTGCGGTCGGTGACGAACTGCATCCCGCCGCCTGTCTTGTAGCGGGCGACGAACGAGATCGCGACGCCGAGCGTGACGAGAGCGCCGAGCAGCGAGATCCGCGCCGCGGCTCTGCTGGCGGCGAGCGCCGCGAGGATCGCGGCGACGAGCGGCAGCCAGATGAGGATGGAGAGGGTCATGCTCAGCCCGCCGAGATCAGGAAGTAGAGGAGGACCGCGGCGCCGCCGAGCAGCAGCAGCGCGGCGTAGTAGCGCAGGAAGCCGGTCTGGATCGCACGCACCGCGGCCGAGCCGGCGCGCACGACCGACGTCGTGCCGTCGACCAGCGTCCCCTCCACGACGACGCGCTCGAACGTGCGGCGCGAGAAGTTCCCGAACGCCGCGAACGGCCGCACGACGAGCAGGTCGATCGCCTCGTCGAACCACCACTTGTTGACGAACAGCTCGTACGCCGGCGCGAAGCGCGCGCGCCAGGCGGCGGCGCTACCGGGCTTGAGCACCCACACGCGATAGGCGAGCGCGATGCCGGCGAGCGCGATCACGGTGCCGATCACGAGGCCGAAGTTCACGAGGCCGTTCGACGGCTCGTGCCCGGCCCACTTCGAGTCGGCGAACGTCGGCTCCAGGAAGGTGGTGATGACGTGGTCGACGTGCGGGATCTGCACGAGGCCGGCCACCGTCGCGCCGATCGCAAGCAGCGTCATCGAGACCTTCATCGGCAGCGCGCGTTCCGCGATCGTATGCTCCGGGCCGGGGAAGCCGACGTCGGTGTCCTCGACCTCGGCGTTGGCGGGATTGGTCGGCACCTCGGCGTGCGCGAGGTGGCCGTGCTCCAGCTCCTTCGCCTCCGCACATGGCTCGCCGAAGAACGCGCGGAAGATCATCCGCCACGTGTAGACGGCGGTCAGGAACGCGCCCGCGTAGCCGAGCACGTAGAGCACGTCCCAGCCACCGCCGCGCGAGCCGACCCACGCCAGGATCTCGTCCTTCGAGAAGAAGCCGGAGAACGGCGGCACCCCGCTCAGAGCAAGCCCGCCGACGACGAAGCAGCCGAACGTGAACGGCATCGCTCTGCGGAAACCGCTCATCTTCTCCAGCGACTGCCCGCCCGCCATCGCGCCGATGATCGAGCCGGCGGCCATGAACAGCAGCGCCTTGAAGAAGGCGTGCGTCATCAGGTGGAAGAGGCCCGCGACGTAGCCGCCGGCGCCCACCGCCATGATCATGTAGCCGATCTGCGACATCGTCGAGTACGCGATCACGCGCTTGATGTCGGTCATCACGAGCCCGATCGTGCCGGCGACGACGAGCGTCGCGCAGCCGACGATCGCGGCCGTGTCGGCCGCCGCGGGCGCGCGCTCGAACAGCGGGTGCATGCGCGCGACCAGGTAGACGCCAGCGGTCACCATCGTGGCGGCGTGGATCAGTGAAGAAACGGGTGTTGGGCCCTCCATCGCGTCCGGGAGCCACGTGTGCAGCGGGATCTGCGCCGACTTCGCGAACGCGCCGACGAGCAGCAGCAGGCAGCCGGCGGTGAGCGCGCCCTGGTGCCCGGCGAACGCGCCGCCGTCGGCTGCTCTGAACGTGCCGAGCAGGTCGAGCGTGCCGCTGTAGCGCAGGATGAAGAACGTCCCGAGCACGAGCCCGACGTCGCCGACGACGTTGATGACGAACGCCTTGATGCCGGCCTGCGTCGCGGTGCCGCGCCGGTACCAGAAGCTGATCAGCAGGTACGACGCCGCGCCGACGAACGCCCACCCGACGATCAGCATCAGGAAGTTGCCGCCGAGCACCAGCACGAGCATCGAGAAGACGAAGAAGTTGAGGTAGGCGAAGTAGCGCGCGTAGCCGCGGTCGCCGCTCATGTAGCTGACGCTGTAGAGGTGGATCAGCGTCGAGACACCGGTGACCACGAGCATCATGTAGACGGACAGCGGGTCGACGAGGATCGACAGCTTCGCGTCGACGCCCGGACCGGTGACGGCGTAGTCCCACAGCGACGAGGTCAGCTCGCGGTGGTCGCTCGCGTGGCCCTGCAGGCTGAAGAGCGCGCCGAGCGCGCAGGCGAACGCGAGCCCGATCGCGAGGGTGCCGATCGCGCCGGCGCCGCGCCGGCCGAGCGCCTTGTAGCCGAGCCCGTTGGCGAGCGTGCCCGCGAGCGGGAAGGCGAGCACGAGCCAGCCCCAGGTGGTCGTGGTCATCCTTGCAGCTCCCGCAACTCGTCCACGTCGACCGGCAGGCGCCGGCGGAAGATCGCGACGATCAGGCCGAGCCCGACCGTCACCTCGCACGCGGCCACGACCAGCACGATCAGCGCGAAGATCTGACCGTCGCTGTTGCCGTGCATCCGCGCGAAGGCGATCAGCGCGAGGTTCGCCGCGTTCAGCATCAGCTCGAGGCACAGGAGGATCACGAGCGGGTTGCGCCGCACGAGCACGCCGCCGGCGCCGATGCAGAAGATCAGCGCGGAGACGATCAGGTACCAGTCGATCGCCATCACCAACCGCCCTGTTCTTCGCGTCCCGCCGGCGTGACGACCGGCCGGCCCAGCTCGTTCTCATCGGTCGCGGCTGTTCCCGGATCGCCGTGCTCATGCGGCGGCCGCACCGCGCCCACGGCCTCCGCCATCGTCCCGCTGAACAGCGAGCGCGGCGTGATCCAGTGCGCGGAGTCGCGGATCTCGTCCTCCAGGGTGGTCCCCCCGCGCCGTCGCGCAAGCACGACCGCGCCGACGGCGGCCACGAGCAGCAGCAGCGAGGCGACCTCGAACGGGAACAGGAACTTCGTCAGCAGCGCCTCGCCGATCTGCTCCGGCGTGCCGAAGCCGGGCACGAACGGCGCGCCGTCGCCCGACACCGCCTTGAGGCTGGAGCCGAGCACCGCGATCGCCAGCTCGACGAACAGCGCAAGCATCGCGAAGCCGGCTACCGCGCGCAGCGACGAGCCGCCGGGCGTCAGCGGGCGCGCGCCGCCGCCGATGTAGGAGACGACGAACAGGTACAGCACCATCACCGCGCCGGCGTAGACGACGACCTGCGCGGCGGCGACGAACTCCGCGCGCAGCAGCAGGAACAGGGCAGCGAGCGACAGCAGATGGCCCACCAGCGCGAGCACGCTGTAGAAGGGGTTGCGCAGCGCGACGACGCCGATCGCCCCGGCGACCGCGCCGATCGCCGCAATGAAGAAGATGACCGCTGACATCGCTTGCGCTACTCGTCCTCGGTCCGCAGCGGCGTGCGCTCGAGCGGCTCGGCGAGCAGCATCTCCTTGGTGAAGATGAGGTCGTCGCGGTTGTAGTCCGACAACTCGAAGTCGTGCCCCATCGTGATCGCGTCGAACGGGCACGCGACCTCGCAGTAGCCGCAGAAGATGCAGCGCGACATGTTGATCTCGTAGACGGCCGCGTAGCGCTCGCCGGCGGAGACGCGCTGCTCCGGCGTGTTCTCGGCCGCGACGACGCGGATGCAGTCGGCCGGGCAGGCGGCCGCGCACAGCGAGCAGCCGACGCACTTCTCCAGGCCCGTGTCCTCGAAGCGGTGGAGCTTGTGGCGCCCGCGGAAGCGCGGATAGACCGGGATCTTCTGCTCGGGGTACTGGTAGACGACCGGACCCTCGACGAGCCGCCCGAACGTCGTCTTCAGGCCGCGCAGCGTCTCGCCGAAGGCGCGGTAGAGGCCGCCGGCGCCGCCGGGCTCGGGCCCGCGCTGCACGGCGATGACGTCGTCGCCGGGCGGGGTCCAGCGTCTGATCTCCAGGGTGCTCATTTGACAGTCGTCACCACGATCGCGGTCACGAGCGCGTTGGCCGTGGCCAGGGGGAGCAGAACCTTCCAGCCGAGCGACATCAGCTGGTCGTAGCGCAGGCGCGGCAGCGTCGCGCGCACCCACACGAAGAGCGCGATCACGAGCGTGATCTTCACCAGCACGACGATCGGGTCGACCCACGTCGGCGGGTCGATGCCGAACGGCAGCAGCCAGCCGCCGAAGAACATCGTCACCGCGATGCCGGAGGCGATCACCATGTGGAAGTACTCGGCCGCGTAGTAGGAGGCGAAGCGGCCGCCGCCGTACTCGGTGTTGTAGCCGGCGACGAGCTCCGCGTCGGCCTCCGGGAGGTCGAACGGCGGGCGGCTCGTCTCCGCGAACGCGGCGACCATGAAGACGATGAAGCCCGCGAACTGCGGGATGAAGAGCCAGATGCCGGCGCCGTCCTGGTGGGCGACGATCCCGGTCAGCGAGAGCGTTCCGCAGGTGATGATCACGCCGACGAGCGAGAGCCCCATCGAGACCTCGTAGGAGATCAGCTGCGCGGCGGAGCGCATCGCCCCGAGGAAGCTGTACTTCGAGCCCGACGCCCAGCCGCCGAGCATCAGCCCGTAGACGGCGATGGCGCTGAAGGCGAACGCGAACAGCACGCCGATCGACGGGTCGACGCCGTAGAGGCCGACCTGCGTGCCGAAGATGTCGACCGTGTTGCCAAACGGCACGATCGCGAACGACACGCACGCGGTCACGATCGAGATGGCGGGCGCGATCGCGAACAGGAAGCCGACCGCGGTGCGCGGCCGGAACTCCTCCTTCACGAGCAGCTTGAAGATGTCCGCCATCGGCTGCAGCGCGCCGAACGGGCCGACGCGGTTGGGGCCGTAGCGGTTCTGGAAGCGGCCGAGCAGCTTGCGGTCCATCATCAGCGCGAGCGGGACCATCGAGAAGCCGACGATGAAGATGACGAGCGACTTCAGGATCTGGATCCACCAGGCTTCGGAGTAGCCGACGGTGGCGAGGACGGTCGTCATGCGGGGATCTCCACGGCCGCGTGCTCCACCGTGACGGTGGTCGGCGTTCCGTCCGTCAGCTCGCTCGCCCCGCCTTCGGGCAGGCCGGCATCGAGGAAGGCGGTGCCGGCGGGGGTGTTGCCACGCAGCGCCGCGGTTGCCGACACGCTGCGGTCGTCAGCCGACACCGTCACGCGCTCTCCGTTCTCGATGCCCAGCCGTTCGGCGTCGGCCGGGCTCAACTCGACGGTGGCGCTGCGCGCGAGGAACTTCAGCGCCGGCGCGTGCTCGACCTCGGGCGCCGCCCAGATCGAGCGGAAGCTGCCGAGCCGCAGGCCGCCGCTCGGGCTCGGCGCCGCCGCCGGTTCGCCGACGTCGAACGAACCCTGCGGACCGGCCGGGAACGCCCCGGCCGCCGCCCGCTCCTGCCAGCGCACCCCGCGCCCGCCGATCTCCTCCAGCGTCAGACCGGCGTAGAACGGCACGGCCTCGAAGAGTTGCGCGCTCGCCATCGGCCCCGTCAGCGGCGATGTGTGCTCCTTTGTATCGGTATTTCCGACACGATCGGACACAGCTCTCGTCAGCTCGGCCAGGATCGACCACCCGGCGCGGACGGAGCCGGGGTGGCCGATGCCCGGGCGCAGGCGCTGGAGGCGGCCGTCGGGGTGCGTGACGGTGCCCTCCTTCTCGGCGTAGGACTCGGCGGGGAAGACGACCGTGGCGTGCTCGCGCAGCTCGTCGGTCAGGAAGGACGCGTGGGCAATCACGGTTGACGCGCGGGACATGGCACGCCGCCACAGCGCCGCGTCCGTCTGGTCGCGGACGGGGTCGACGTGGAGGAGGTAGAGCGCCGCGAGCTGGCCGCCAGCGGCGGCCTCCGCGATCTCGCGGGCGGACCGGCCCGCGGCGGGAGCGTCGGACAGGCCCGGCCCCGCGTTCGGCAGCACGCCGGCCTCGCGGAGACCACGACCGTTGGCGCCACACGGAACCTCCAGCAGGCCCGCGCCCTCGCGCTCGCCCAGGCCCAGGCGAGCGGCGACGTTCAACAGCGCGGGCAGCGCAGCAGCGCCGACGCGCTCGCCCCACAGGATCACCACGTCGCCCCGACCATCCTCGTTGAGCAGGTCCGCAAGGGCACGGACCGCCTTGGGGTCCGCGTCCGCAAGAGCGCACAACGCATCGACATCCCCGGCAGCGCCCAACGCAGCCGCCAACGCCGCCAGGAACGCATGCTCCGCGCCCGGCGCATACCGCAGCCACAGCTTCGCGCTCGGGTCGAGCGACGACGGACGCGGCGTCGCAACTGCGAGCCGCGCGCCGCGGCGGCGCACGCCCTTGCGGATGCGCAGGTCGAGGATCGGCGCGTCGTCGACCGGCTCGGTGCAAAGCACGAAGACCGTGTGGGCGAACTCCAGATCGGGAACGGTCGCCTGCAGCGCCGGCGCGGCGAGCGCGCGCGCAAGCTCCAGCGGCAGGGGCCCGTTCACGCGCGAGTCGACGTCGGCGCTCCCCAGCCCTTCGCGCACGAGGCGCTGCAAGAGGAAGCCCTCCTCGTTCGTCGTCCCGCCGCCGGCCAGCGCCCCGACCGATCCACGCGCCTTGCCGAGAGCCGAGGCAGCCGCACTCAACGCCCGCTCCCAAGATGCGGGTCGCAGCGCATCGCCGTCGCGGACCAGAGGCTCGACGACGCGCTCCGAGCTGTGCACCGCCTGGTAGGCGAAGCGGCCCTTGTCGCACAGCCAGCCGTCATCGACCTCCGTGTGGTCGCGACCCAGCACGCGCAGCACCCGCTCGTCGCGGACGGTCAGCTCGACGTTGCACTGCGACGGGCACAACGTGCACACGGTCCCGGCGCCCTCGACGTCCCATGGCCGCGCGCGGAACCGGTAGGGCCGCGACGTCAGCGCGCCCACCGGGCACAGTTCGACGATGTTGCCGGAGAACGGCGCCACGTACGGGTGCGCGTCGAACGTGCCGACGTAGGAGTGCGCGCCGCGCTCGTGCAGGATCAGCTGATAGTCCTCGCTGATCTCCTGCGAGAACCGCACGCAGCGGTAGCAGAGGATGCAGCGCTCGCGGTCGATCGCGATCAGCGGCGAGAGCTCCAGCGGCTTCTTGAAGTGGCGCTTGGGCTCGACCATGCGCGAGATCCCGCGGCCCCAGCCGAAGGTGATGTCCTGCAGCGGGCACTCGCCGCCCTTGTCGCAGACGGGGCAGTCGAGCGGGTGGTTCACCAAAAGGAACTCGACGACGCTGTTCTGCGCCTCTCTCACGCGCGCGGTCTGCGTGTGGACGACCATCCCGTCCTTGACCGGCGTCGAGCACGCGGTCTGCAGCTTCGGGATCCCCTCGATCTCCACCAGGCACATGCGGCAAGCGCCGACCGGCTGGCCGAGCTTCGGCTCGTAACAGAAGACGGGGATCTCGACGTCGCCGTACTTCGCGCCGTCGACCAGCATCACGCCCTCCGGCGCCTGCACCTCGCGGCCGTCGATCGAGAACTGGACCATGCGGACCTCGGGGCGCGGCATCAGACGCCGACCCCCGCGAGCGGCGCGCCGAGGCCGGTCGCCGCGCGCCGCGCCTCGATGTGCGCCTCGAACTCGCCGCGGAACTTCGACACCATCGAGGCGACCGGCATCGCCATCGCGTCGCCGAGCACGCACAGGCAGTTGCCCATGATCTGCTGCTGGACGGAGGCGATGATGTCGAGGTCCATCGGCGTCGCCTCGCCCGACTCGACGCGCTGCAGCATCTTCACGGTCCAGTTCGTCCCCTCGCGGCACGGCGTGCACTTGCCGCACGACTCGTGTCTGTAGAACTTCGCGAGCTTGAGCGCGACGTCCACGACGGAGACGCTGTCGTCGACCACGATGATCGCGCCCGAGCCGAGCATCGAGCCGGCCTTCGCCATCGAGTCGAAGTCGTAGGGAAGGTCCAGCTCGGCCGGCGTGAGCACCGGCGAGGACGAGCCGCCGGGGAACCACAGCTTGATCTCGCGACCCCGCTCCGGTCCCCCAGCGAGGCCATAGACGATCTCCCGCGACGGGATCCCCAGCTCGATCTCGTAGTTGCCGGGGCGCTGGACGTTTCCGCTCACCGACACGAGCTTCGTGCCGGTCGAGGTCTCGGTGCCGAGCTTCGCGTACTCGCCGCCGCCCATCCGGATGATGTGCGGCACGGTCGCCAGCGTCTCGACGTTGTTGATCAGCGTCGGGCCCTGGTAGAGGCCCTGGTTCGCCGGGAACGGCGGCTTCAGGCGCGGGTTGCCGCGCTTGCCTTCGAGCGAGTCGAGCAGCCCGGTCTCCTCGCCGCAGATGTAGGCGCCGGCGCCGCGGTGGAGAACCAAAGAAAGCGAGTGGTCGGAGCCGAGGATGCGCTCGCCGAGGTAGCCGGCGTCACGGGCCTCCTGAATCGCCCGCTCCAGGATCTCCGCCTGCTGCTGGTACTCGCCGCGGATGTAGATGAACGAGCGGTTCGCGTCCGCGGCGTAGGCGGCGATGATCATCCCCTCCACGAGCATGTGCGGGGACTTCTGCATAAGCTCGCGGTCCTTGAACGTGCCGGGCTCGGACTCGTCCGCGTTGCAGACGAGGTACTTGTCCATCGTCCCTCTCGGCAGGAAGGACGCCTTTCTGCCCATCGCGAAGCCCGCGCCACCGCGGCCGCGCAGGCCCGAGTCCATCAGGTTCTGGAGGACCTCCTCGCGCGAGCACTTCAGCGCACGCTCCAGCGACTGGTAGCCGCCGCGGCGCTTGTAGACGTCGATCGTCGCGAGCCCCGGCTCGTCGATGTCCTTGAACAGGAGCTTGTCGCTCACGATCTCGCCCCCGGGTCCGCGCACGCGCGCCGCAGCAGCTGCTTCTCGGGCAGCACGTCCTCGCCGGCGCGGAGCTGCGCGACGATCGTCTCCGCGTCGGAGACCTCCAGTGGGCCGACGTAGACGCCGTTCACGGACGCCATCGGTGCGATGTCGCAGGCGCCGAGGCACTCGAACGCGCGCACGTTGAAGTCAGGATCGTCGGCGGCGGCCTCCTGCATCGCCGAATGCAACGCATCGGCGCCGCGCAGCGAGCACGAGATGTTCGTGCAGACGTAGACGGCATGTCTGCCCACGGGCTGCGTCGCGAACATGTCGTAGAAGGTCGCGACCGCCGTCAGGTACGCGGGCGTCAGGCGCATCACGCAGGCGACCTGCTCGATCGCCTCGGGCGAGCACCAGCCATGCAGGTCCTGCGCGGCGTGCAGCGCGGGGATCGCGGCGGAGCGGAAGTCGGGGTACTTCGCCATCGCCGCCTCGATCGCCGCGCGCAGCTCCGCCGGCACCGGCATCGTCGCCGGGTCCGGGACCTCGGCCGGATCCTTCGACAGGTCGACGGCGTCGTCCCAGCCGGGAATGCGCGAGCCGTGGTCGTAGCGGGCGACGCTCATCGGTCCACTCCGCCCAAGACCGGGTCGAGCATCGCCAAAGTCGCGACGAGGTCCGCGATGTAGGAGTTGCGCGTGGCCGGCGCGGTCGCCTGCAGGTTCACGAACGAGGGGTCGCGCATGTGCACCCGCGCGGGTCTCGACGAGCCGTCGGAGCGCACGTAGCAGCCGAGCTCGCCGCGCGGCGACTCGATCGCGTTGTAGACCTCGCCCGGCGGCACGCGGAAGCCCTCGGTGACGAGCTTGAAGTGGTGGATCAGCGCCTCCATCGAGGTCGCCAGCTCATGTCGCGGCGGCAGCGCGACCTTGCGGTCGGTCGTGATGAACGGCCCCTCGGGCAGCCCGTCCAACGCCTGGTCGACGATGTCGCAGGACTCGTAGATCTCGGCATGGCGGACGCGATAGCGGTCGTAGTTGTCGCCGATCGTCCCAACCGGGATCTTGAAGTCGAAGTGCTCATAGGACGAGTACGGCGCGGCCTTGCGCAGATCCCACGGGTTGCCGGCGGCGCGCAGCAGCGGGCCGGTGACGCCGAGCCCGAGCAGCGTCTGCTCGTCGACGACGCCGGTGTTGCGCAGGCGCTGGAGCACGATCTCGTTCTTGTCGAGCAGCGCGGCGTACTGGTCCGCACGAACCCGCATCTCCTTGGTGAATCTGCGCACCCGCTGCACCCAGCCGCGCGGGATGTCCTCGATCACGCCGCCGACCTGGAAGTAGCGCGTGTGCATCCGCTGGCCCGACGACATCTCGAACAGGTCGAGCACCGCCTCGCGCTCGCGGAAGCAGTACCACCACACGGAGATCGCGCCGAGGTCGATGCAGCTCGTCCCGAGCCACACGAGGTGGGACATGATGCGGTTCAGCTCCAGGTGGATCACGCGCAGGTACTGCGCGCGCGCGGGAACCTCCACCTCGAGCAGCTTCTCGACGGCGCCGCAGAACGCCATCGCGTTGAAGTAGTAGGAGAGGTAGTCCATCCGCTCGACGACCGGGATCACCTTCCAGTACGGCTTGTCCTCCGCGGTCTTCTCGATGCCGGTGTGGACGTAGCCGATCACCGGCTTGATGTCGCGGACCGTCTCGCCCTCCAAGGTGACGATCAGGCGCAGCACCCCGTGCGTCGAGGGGTGGTGCGGCCCCATGTTGATCGTCATCAGCTCCTC
This sequence comes from Conexibacter sp., assembly GCA_035572475.1. Classification (GTDB taxonomy): domain Bacteria; phylum Actinomycetota; class Thermoleophilia; order Solirubrobacterales; family Solirubrobacteraceae; genus Conexibacter. Next base: position 56,886 of record DATNAP010000011.1, read on the forward strand.
GGACAGCGCCTCGCCCGAGAGCGTGATCGACTCCTCCTGCTTGCGGTAGTCGCTCAGGCCCGCGGTCATCGCGTCCACCCCGGGACCTTGTCCTCGTTGTAGGTGAACAGCACCGGCTCGCCCCCGACCGGGAAGTCGCGCCGCTGCGGGTGGCCCTCGTAGTCCTCGGGCATGAGGATGCGGCGCAGGTCGGGGTGCTCGTCGAACACCACGCCGAACATGTCGAAGACCTCGCGCTCGGGGTGGTTCGCGCCGGGCCACAGCGAGCACAGCGACGGCACGTGCGGCTCCGCGAGCGTCACGCGCGTCGCGAGGCAGATGCGGTCGACGTTCGCCATGTCGAGCAGCTGGTAGTGGATGCCCAGCCGCGGCTCGTCGGGGTAGTAGTCGACCCCGTGGCACGACGCGAGAAAGCTGTAGCCCTTCGCGCGCAGCGCCTCGGCTGCGCTGCGCAGCGCCGCCGGCGCGACCTCGATCGTCGCCTCCTCGCGGAAGAAGCTCGTACCCAGGACGGCGTCGGCGTTGTCGGCGCGCAGGTCCTGAGCGATCAGCTCCAGACCGGTCGCGTCAGGCACGTTGCGTCTCTCCGGATTGGAAGACGTTGACGGCGTTGACGCCGGGCAGGTCGGCGTCGCCGAGCACCTCCTCGGTGCCGTGCGCGCCGTAGCGCTCGCGCCAGCCGGCGGGCGCGTTGCCCTGGATTCTGTCGCGCAGCTTGAGGATCCCGTGCATCAGCGCCTCCGGCCGCGGGGGGCAGCCGGGGACGTGCACGTCGATCGGCATGAACTTGTCGGCCGGCACGATCGCGTAGTTGTTGAAGACGCCCATCGAGGAGCAGCAGGCGCCCATCGCGATCGCCCATCGCGGCTCCAGCATCTGGTCGTAGATGCGCCGGACGACCGGCGCCATCTTGATCGAGACGCGGCCGGAGAGGATCAGCAGGTCCGCCTGGCGCGGCGAGGCGCGGAAGGCCTCGAAGCCGAAGCGCGCGATGTCGAGGCGCGCGCCCGGCAGCGACATCATCTCGATCGCGCAGCAGGCGAGCCCGAACGTCGCCGGGAACAGGGAGTTGCCGCGCGCCCACGCGACGGCCTTGTCGAGCGTCGTCGTGAGGACGCGCTCCTCGACGTACTGCTCCAGCTCCGCGTCGGGGATGTCGCCGCGCAGCATGTCGCGCGCGCGCAGCTGGCGGATGCGGAAGTCGCTCTCGCGTGTTACTTCCATTCCAGCGCCCCCCGCCGCCACACGTACGCGAAGCCGACCATCAGCAGGCCGATGAAGACGACCGTCTCGGCCATCGCGAACGTCCCGAACGCGCGCAGCTCGACCGCGATCGGGTAAAGGAAGAGCACCTCGATGTCGAACAGCAGGAACAGCATCGCGATCAGGTAGAAGCTGATCCCGAAGCGGAAGTTCCGCGTCACCTCGCTCGGCAGGCCGCACTCGTAGGGGGTGAGCTGCGACTGCCGCGAGGCCGCCGCGCGCTTCGGACCGAGCAGCCGCGGCGCCGTTCCGAAGGCTGCCGCGACGATCAGCCCGATGACGAGAAAGACGAGCGCTGGTCCGTAGGAGGTGAGCAAAGCCCGCTGGTTATAGCACCGCGCGCGGGCAGCTTGTAACAACGTGTTACTTAGTGCGAAAACGCTCGATCTGCTCGTGCGTAAACGCTCATGGACAGATGATCGGAGCGCGGCAGATCGACGCGTGCACGCACCGTCTACTAGCGTGCGCGCGCGATGGTCACCGTTCACGTGGTCGTGGGCGTCGCCCTCCTGGCGCTGAACCTCGCCGCCGGGCTGCTCGGGGCATGGTGCTGGCACCGCGTCGAGCCGAGCCCGCGCTTCTGGACGGTGTTGCGCGCGGGACAGGTCGCGATCGTCGCTCAGGTGGTGCTCGGCGCGCTGCTGCTGGCGCTGGGGAAGAAGCCCGGCGACGACCTGCACATCCTCTACGGCGTGCTCCCGCTCGTCGTCTCGTTCATCGCCGAGCAGCTCCGGGTCGGCTCCGCCGACGCGATCCTCGCCGGACGCGGCTACGACTCGGCGGCCGACGTCGGCGAGCTGCCGCCCGAGGAGCAGCGCGTCGTCGTCCTCTCGATCGTCCGCCGCGAGATGGGCGTGATGGCGATCGCGTGCTTCGTCGTGGTCGCGCTGGCGCTGCGCGCCGCGACGACGTCGGGGGCGTTCTGAGGTCCGAGCCCGCTACGCGGCCGGCCGCCGCGCCTCGGCCCACAGCGCCATGGTCTGCCTTGTGCGCCTGACGCGCACGTCGACGAAGCCGACGTCCTTCAGCCTCTGCGTGAGCGTTCGCGCCGTGTAAGCCGGTGCGGTGCGCCATGAAGACTCTGCCGCGCTCGATCGCTTCGCTGAACCCGTAGACGATGTCGATGGGCGCGATCGGCCCGGCCTCGGATTCGTACATCGGCTCCTCGAGCCGGTCCTTCGCGATCCGCTCGGCGGCGCGCTGGAGTCGGGCGTGGCGATCACGGCCTGCCCGCCGGGACGCAGCACGCGGAAGAACTCGCCGAGCACGTTCCGCGTCGACCGACTCCGAGGGGACCTCGGGCATGCCGGTGATGTCCGCGACGATGTCGGGCCCCACCTCCGGGTTGATGTCGAGGCGCAGCTCGCGCCACTCCGGGCCGCGGAACTCGTCGTGGAGGGCCTCCGCCATCGGGTCAGGCGATCGAGCTGTAGCCGCCGCGGTACCACAGCAGCGGATCGCCGTCTGCGAGGTCCATCGCGACGACCTCGCCGATCGCGATCTCGTGGTCGCCGGCGGGGATCAGCTCGCGCACGTCGCAGACGACCCAGGCGAGCGCCGCGTCGAGGATCGGCATGCCGGCCTCGAGTCGGTGCGGAACCGTCCGCAGCTTCTCCCCCTCCGGCGCCTTCGAGGCGAACACGCGCGCGACGTCCTCCGCGCCGGCACGCAGCACGTTGACGGCGAAGCGGCCGGTGTCGCGCACGAGCGGCAGCGTGCGCGCGCGCTGCTCGAAGCAGACGAGCGCGAGCAGCGGGTCGAGCGAGACGGAGCAGACGGCGTTCGCCGTCAGGCCGCCCTCGCCCGCCGGACCGGCGACCGTGATGACGGCGACGCCGGTGGCGAAGTGGCCGAAGACGGTGCGGTAGCGGTCCGGGTCGAGCGACTGCGCCATGCGGCGCCCGTTCTAGCACGCGAGGAAGGAGTCCCGGCGCCGACCCTCTGGTTGCCGCCGTGAGGACGATCGCGTTGAAGATCGTCTACAGCCGGCGCCGGGACGGTTCGGGCTTCGCCGCCGCGCCGCGGTGTCCTGCGCCTGCAACGGGTGTGTCACGACGTGAGCAGGGCGTCCTGACGCCGTTCTTCCGTATGATGCGCGGCCGCATGCCCCGCCCCCCGCTGAAGTCGATCCTCCTGCCGCTGGTCGCGCTGGCGCTTGCGTTGCCGCTCGCGGCCTGCGGCGAGCAGAAGATCCAGGTCCCGGCTTCGAGCCCGCTGCACGCCGGCGCCGTGCTGTTCTCGCAGCGGTGCGCCGGATGCCACACGCTCGGCGCCGCCGCCACGAACGGCTCGGCGACGAACGTCAGAACGCGCGAGCGCACCGACGGGCCGAACTTCGACGCGCGCCGCGAGTGCATCGAGCGCGTGCTCTACGCGATCGAGAACGGTGGTTTCTCCGGCGCGATCATGCCGCAGAACGTGGTCGTCGGCGAGCAGGCGCAGGAGGTCGCGCAGTTCGTCGCGCACTACGCCGGCACAGGCGCAACCGGTCCGCGGCCCGACGGCAGCGGCAGCGCCGCCAACGGCTTCCACTGCACGCCCACGACGGGCGGCTAGCCTCCCCGGAGTCGGCCCCGCCCGCCCGGTGCTCGACCTCAGGTTCATCCGTCGCGATCCCGATGCGGTGCGCGCGGCGCTCGCGCGCCGCGGCGACGTCGAGGACGGCGCGATCGACCGGCTGCTCGCAGCCGACGAGCGCTGGCGCGAGCTGACGACGCAGCTCGAGACCCTCCAGGCCGAGCAGAACGAGGCGACGCGCGGCCTGCGCGGCGCGCCCACCCCCGAGCAGCGCGAGCGGATGCGCGCGCTGGCCGAGCGCGGCCGCGCGCTGTCGGACGCACAGGCGGCCGTCGCGGCCGAGCGCGACGGGCTGCTGCGCGCACTGCCGAACACTCCGATGGAGGACGCCGCGCCCGAGGACACGGTCCTGCGCGAGGTCGGCGAGGCCGGCGCGAGCGGCAGGGACCACCTCGAGCTGGCCGGCGAGCGGATCGACATGGAGCGCGGCGCGCGCCTGTCCGGCAGCCGCTTCGCCTACCTGCGCGGGGACTTGGTCCTGCTGGAGCTGGCGCTCGTCCGCTGGGCGATGGAGAAGCTGCTCGGCGAGGGCTTCGAGCCGGTGATCCCGCCCGTGCTCGTGCGCGAGCAGGCCCTCTACGGCACCGGCATGCTGCCGGACACCGAGCAGCAGATCTACCGCCTGCCCGACGACGACCTCTACCTCGCGGGCACCTCCGAGGTCGCGCTCGCCTCGCTGCACGCGGGCGAGATCCTCGACGGCGAGACGCTGCCGCGCCGCTATGCCGGCTTCTCCCCCTGCTTCCGCCGCGAGGCCGGCGCCGCCGGCAAGGACACGCGCGGCATCTTCCGCGTGCACCAGTTCGACAAGGTCGAGATGTTCAGCTTCGTGACGCCGGAGGCCTCGGCGGAGGAGCACGAGCGGATCCTCTCGATCGAGGAGTCGATCCTGCAGGACCTCCAGATCCCGTATCGCGTCGTCAACATCGCGGTGAACGACCTCGGGGCGAGCGCGGCGAAGAAGTACGACTGCGAGGCGTGGCTGCCCGGCCAGGGTCGCTACCGCGAGCTGACGTCGTGCTCGAACACGACCGACTACCAGGCCCGGCGCCTGGAGATCCGCTACCGGCCGCAGGACGCCAAGAAGCCGGAGACGCTCCACACGCTCAACGGCACCGCGGTTGCGGTCGGGCGCACGCTGATCGCGCTGCTGGAGAACGGCCAGCGTGACGACGGCACGATCGCGATCCCGCCGGCGCTCGTGGCCGCGGGCGCGCCGGCGGTGCTGGCCGCCGGCGCGCGCAACTGACAGGTTCTAGATTAGTCTCATCTGGACGACCGGTCTCAGCGTTAGCGATCCATTTATGATCAGTTCGCTGGGGCAGGTGCCGAGCCCTAGGTTCTTGCCGAACGGAAGCTGCACGGTTTCGTCGAACACCATGCTGTTGATCGGATTGCCGCTCGTCGTCTCCTGTGCGTTGCCGATGAATAGGCATCTTTCGGTGCCGAAAAGGCTTTCTATTAGGAGCGCGAACGACACGATTTCGACCCGCACTTCTCTTATGTTTGGTAGCGTTCCGCTAAACGAAACGTAGTTGACTCTCCAGGGGATGCTTTCGGTTAGCATCCTCACGCCCCCGCCGATGCAGTTCCTCACCGTGACTTCAGTCACGGTGCCGACCGCGGCCCCGGCAGTCTTGGCTATCGAACTGTTGAGTCTCAGCGTCCCCGTGACTTCGCAGGTGATTCTGAACGACACCGTCGCGTCCGTGAACGTGATCGCCGACGACCTCGCTTGAACCCTGCCGAGTTCACCTTCTGAGACGCCCAGCGCAATGCCCCTGTTCGCCGATGCCCCACCGGCCAGGACCATGAGTGCCATCACCGCCAGCAGGACAGTCGCCAGCGGCGCGCCCCGGTTGCGCATGAGTCCCCCTTGTTTGGATTGTGGAAGGGCGTCGTGCCGTGCCCCGGTCCGGCCCGCAAGGCAAGACGCGTAGCCGATTCTACCGATGACTGCACGACCGTCTACTCTCACACCTCCGTGACACAGGCCGTCAACGCATCGGGCAACACCCGGCGCACGTTGCGGCGCGTCGCGGCAGCCGGCCTCGCCGGCGTGGCCGCCTACGACCTGCTGCAGCGCCGCCACGCGATCCTGCGCAACTTCCCGGTCGTCGGGCATCTGCGCTACCTGCTGGAGATGGTCGGCCCGGAGCTGCGCCAGTACATCGTCACGAGCAACGACGAGGAGCGGCCGTTCAGCCGCGACCAGCGCCGCTGGATCTACGCCTCGGCCAAGTCGCAGACGAACACGTTCGCGTTCGGCTCCGACAACGAGATGGAAGCAGTCGGCGCAATGCTCGCGATCAAGCACGCGCCGTTCCCGGTCGCGCCCCCGGACGACCACTCGCCGGGCGGCTTCCCCGACTACGCGCTGCCCGCCGGCAAGGTGCTCGGCGAGGCGCGCGGGCGCCGGCACACGTTCCGCCCGCGCTCGCTCGTGAACGTCTCGGGGATGAGCTTCGGCGCGCTGTCCGGCCCCGCGGTGCAGGCGCTCAACGAAGGCTGCCGCATCGCCGGCTGCGTGCAGGGGACCGGCGAGGGCGGCCTCTCGCCCTACCACCGGCACGGCGGCGAGCTCGTCTTCCAGATCGGCACCGGCTACTTCGGCTGCCGCGACGCACGCGGGCGCTTCTCGCTCGAGCACCTGCTGGAGACGATCGAGGGCGCGCCGGTGCGCGCGATCGAGATCAAGCTCTCCCAGGGCGCCAAGCCGGGACTCGGCGGGCTGCTGCCGGCGGCGAAGGTGACGCCCGAGATCGCCGCGATCCGCGGCGTCGAGCCGGGGCGCGACTGCGTCAGCCCGCCAGGGCACAGCGCGTTCCGCGACGCCGACGAGCTGCTCGACTTCGTCGAGCGCGTCGCGGAGGCGACCGGGCTGCCGGTCGGGATCAAGTCGGCCGTCGGCGCGAGCGAGTTCTGGGAGGAGCTGGCCGGGCTGATGGAGTCGGGCGCCCGCGGCGTCGACTACGTGCTGGTGGACGGCGGCGAGGGCGGGACGGGCGCCGGCCCGCTCGCCTACACGGACCACGTCGCGCTGCCGTTCAAGCTCGGCTTCGCGCGCGTGTACGCGGCGTTCGCGCGCGCGGGGATCACCGAGCGGGTCATGTTCGCCGGGTCCGGCAAGCTCGGCTTTCCCGAGGCCGCGCTGTGGGCGCTCGCGCTCGGCGCCGACATGGTGAGCGTCGGGCGCGAGGCGATGATGGCGGTCGGCTGCATCCAGGCGCAGCGTTGCCATACCGGCCGCTGCCCGACCGGTGTGGCGACGCAGAACCCGTGGCTCACGCGCGGTCTCGATCCGGAGTTGAAGGCGGTGCGCCACGCGACGTACGTGCGCGCGCTGCGCGGCGAGCTGCTCGCGCTGGCGCGCACGTGCGGCGTGGTGCACCCCGCCCTCGTCGACCCGGGGCAGTTGGAGATCGTCACCGAGGGCTTCCGCAGCGCACCGCTGCACGAGGTGTTCGGCTACGAGCCCGGCTGGGCGGTGCCGACGCCGGAGCGGCGCGCGCAGATCGAGGCGCTGATGAGCGCGCGCCGCGAATGGCGCCTGCCCGGCCCGGAGCTGGGCCCCCTGCCCGGCGACGGCACCGGCGGCGATCGTCACGTGCCGCCCGGCACGCCGACGCACGCCACGCGGCTGCCGCCGGTGAGCTGAGCTCGCCGCGAACCGCCTACCGGGGACGCTACGCCGTCCGCTTGCGCTTCGGCGCGGCGCGCGCGTCGAGCTGCAGCTCGCGCTCGGCTCCGGTCACGCCGGCGGTCAGCTCGCGGCTGCGCTCCCGCTCGGCGTTCAGCTCCATCCCCAACAGCAGCGCGAGGTTGCCGATCCAAAGCCATACGAGCAGCGCAACGACCCCGCCGAGCGTGCCGTAGGTCTTGTCGTAGGCGCCGAAGTTCGCGACGTAGAAGGCGAACGCCGCGGACGCGACGATCCACGCGACGAGCGCGAGCACCGCGCCGGGCGTGATCCAGCTGAAGCCGGGCAGCTTCACGTTCGGCGCAGCGTGGAAGAGGACCCCCAGCATCAGCAGCACGACGGCGACCATCACCGGCCATTTCGCGACGTCCCACACGGTCGTGGCGGCGCTGGAGATCCCGAGCGGGCGCGCGATCTGGTCGACGACCGGCCCGGTCAGCACCAGCGCGAGCGCGAGCAGCACGAGCAGCAGGACCATCGCGAGCGTGACGAGGACCTGGAGCGGGCGCAGCTTCCAGAACGGCCGGCCCTCCGGCGTCTCGTAGATGACGTTCGAGGCGCGCATGAACGCGCCCACGTAGCCGGACGCCGACCACAGCGCGACGCCGAGGCCGACGACAAACAGGATCCCCGACGCGGCGCGATGCGCCGTGATCGATCTGATCGGCCCGGCGAACGTAGCCGCCGCGGTTCTCGGACCGACCGCGTTGACGACGTCGGTCAGCTTTCTCGTCGTCGTGACGGGATCGCCGACCAGGCCGACGAGCGAGACGACGGCGATCAGCGCCGGGAACAGCGCGAGCAGGCCGTAGTAGGTGAGCGCCGCCGCCCAGTCGGTCATGCCGTCCTCGCGCAGCTCCAGCACGGTGCGCTTGAGCGTCGGGACGAACGAGGTGCGCGTGTCGATCGCGGCCATGTGCCCCTGCTACCCGCAGCGCCCGGGCGCATGCGCTGGCCGCCGCGGCCGGCGCTAGGGTGTCCGCCCCCGTGGAGTACCCGAGCGAGACGTTCACCGAGGCCGAGCGCGCGCGCCTGGCGCCGCATGTCAGCGATCTCGACGCGCCCGTCTTCGCGCTGCTGAACCTGCCGGAAACCGTGAAGGGCGCGCTGTTCGCGCGCTACTCGCGTTATCCGGGGACGCTGCGGCGCCTGTTCCTCGACGAGTTCGCCGACTCGCTGCCGGAGCTGCCCGAGGGCTGGGACCTCAGCGACGAGGGCGAGCGCGCGGCGCAGCTCTACGAGAGCGTCTTCCTCGGCTACGGCGACGACTCGGTCGCGCAGCTCGGCGGCGCGCACGTCGCCTGCGAGTGGGTCTCGAACGTCCTCACGAAGCTCCTCCAGCGGCCCCGGCTCGCTGCCTACCTGGAGCAGTCGACGCGCTACATCGCGTATGACGCGCCGATGCCCGGGGGCGGATATCGCTACTACCGCGACCGCGCGCTCGGCCCCGAGTACGAGCGCGCGATGGACGCGCTGTTCGACACCTACGCCGCGCTGCTGCCGCGCGTGTCCGCGTGGGCGGCGGAGCAGTTCCCGCGGCGCGACGGCGAGGACGAGGGCGCGCACGCACGCGCTGTGAAGGCGAAGGCGCTCGACCTGCTGCGCGGCCTGCTGCCGGCCGCGTCGCTCTCGCACGTTGGGATCTTCGCGAGCGGCCAGACGTACGAGCAGCTGATCCTGCACCTGCTCGCGCATCCGCTGCCGGAGGCACAGCGCTGCGGCGAGCGGATCCTGCGCGCCGTGCAGTCGACGATCCCATCGTTCCTGACGCGCGTCGAGCGACCGGACCGGGGCGGCGCATGGATCGACTACCTGCGTACGCGCGCTGCAGCGGGCGCCGCGTGGGCGCAGCGGCTGGGGCTCTTCGAGGACCCGGACGCAAGCGGCGCAGCCGGCCCGTCCGTGACGCTGCTGCGCCACGACGGCAGCGAGGAGGACCTGCTCGCCGCGCTGCTGTTCGAGGCGAGCGGCGTGGAAGAGGCGCGCGCGCACGAACGCGTGGCCGCGCTCGCCGCCGACGAGCGCGCAGCCCTGCTGCGCGACCTCGTCGGCGCGCGCGAGAACCGCCGCCACCGGCCGGGACGCGGCTTCGAGGCGCTGCGCTACCGCTTCGAGATCGTCTCCGACTACGGCGCGTTCCGGGACCTGCAGCGCCACCGCATGCTGACGTGCCAGTGGCAGGCGCTCACGCCGCATCTCGGCGCAGAAGTCCCCGAAGAGGTTGAACGGGCGGGCGCCGGAGACGACTACCGCCGCGCGCTGGAGGTCTCGCGCGGGGAGTACGAACGGCTGGCCGGCGCCGGCCTGCGCGAGGCCGCGCCATACGCCGTCTGCCTCGGCTACCGGATCCGCTACGTGCTCGACATGAACGCGCGCGCGGCGATGCAGTTGATCGAGCTGCGCTCCGGCCGCGAGGGCCACCCGAGCTACCGCGCCGTCGCACACGCCCTCCACGCCGCGATCGCGGAGGTCCACCCAGCCGTCGCGGCCACGATGACGCACATCGACCGCGAGACCGAGCCCCGCCTCGAGCGCATCCTGTCTGAGATGCGCACGCAGGCAAGGCGCGACGCGGCCGGGGCATAGCCGGCCGCGTCGCGCGCCGTCAGCTCTCCTGCGCCTGCGCCTCGACGATCTTCTCCTGCAGCTGTCCCATCACGTCGGGATCGCGCAGCGTCGTGACGTCGCCGAGCGCGCGGCCCTCGGCGATGTCCCGCAGCAGGCGGCGCATGATCTTGCCCGAGCGGGTCTTGGGCAGGTCGTCCGCCCAGATGATGCGCTTGGGGCGCGCGAACTTGCCGATCCGCTCGGCGACGACCTCGTTGATGCCGGTCTCGATCGCGGCGGTGCCTTCGACGCCGCCCTTGAGCGTCACGAAGGCGCAGATCGCCTGGCCGGTCTGCTCGTCGGACTGGCCGATCACCGCCGCCTCCGCGACGGTCTCGTGCGCGACGATGGCCGACTCGACTTCCGCCGTCGAGAGCCGGTGGCCCGAGACGTTGACGACGTCGTCGATGCGGCCGATGACCCAGAAGTAGCCGTCCTTGTCGCGCCGCGCCGCGTCGCCCACGAGGTACGTCTCGCGTCCGAAGCGCGCGAAGTACGTCTCGACGAAGCGGTCCTCCTCCTTATAGAGGGTCCGCAGCATCGACGGCCACGGCCGGGTGAGTACGAGCAGGCCCTGCCCGCCCTCGACCGGCTTGCCCTCCGACTCGTCGACCACCTCGGCGAACACGCCGGGAAACGGCTGGGTCGCCGAGCCCGGCTTCGTGTCGGTGATCCCCGGCAGCGGGGTAATCATGATCGCGCCCGTCTCCGTCTGCCACCACGTGTCGACGATCGGGCAGCGCTCGCCGCCGATCACCTTGTGGTACCAGAGCCACGCCTTCGGGTTGATCGGCTCCCCCACGCTGCCGAGCAGCCGCAGCGAGGTCAGGTCGTATCTGCCCGGGATCTCCGCGCCCCACTTGATGAAGGTGCGGATCGCCGTCGGCGCGGCGTAGAGGATCGTCGCTCTGTAGCGCTCGACCAGCTCCCACCAGATCCCGTTGTGCGGATAGTCGGGCGCGCCCTCCCACATCACCGACGTCGCCCCGTTGCAGAGCGGCCCGTAGACGATGTACGAGTGGCCGGTGACCCAGCCGACGTCGGCCGCGCACCAGTACACGTCGGTCTCCGGCTTCAGGTCGAAGACGTATCTGTGCGTCGCCGCGACCCCGGTCAGATAGCCGCCGGTCGTGTGCAGGATCCCCTTCGGCTTCGCCGTCGAGCCCGACGTGTAGAGGATGTAGAGCGGATGCTCGGCATCCAGCGGCTCGGCCGGGCACTCCGGGTCGGCGGCCGCGCAGATCTCGTCGTAGAAGACGTCGCGCCCCTCGCGCATCTCGCAGTCGATGCCGGTGTGGCGCACGACCACGATGTGCTCCAGCGTGGCCAGCTCGCCCATGTGTTCGTCGACCTGCGCCTTGATCGGCGCCGTCTTGCCCTTGCGCCGCGCGCCGTCGACCGTGATCAGCGCCTTCGCCTCGGAGAACTCCATCCGCTCGCGGACCGACTCGGCGGAGAAGCCGCCGAAGACGACGTTGTGCGGCGCTCCGATGCGCGCGCACGCGAGCATCGCCACGACCACCTCGGGGATCATCGGGAGGTAGATCCCGACGACGTCGCCGGCGCCGATCCCGAGGTCCTTCAATGCGTTCGCGAAGCGCTGCACGTCGCGGTGCAGGTCCGCGTAGGTGATCGCGCGCTCCTCGCCTTCCTCACCCCGCCAGTGGTAGGCGACGCGGTCGCCGCGGCCCGCCTCGACGTGACGGTCGAGGCAGTTGTACGACGCATTCAGCTTGCCGCCGACGAACCACTTGTAGAACGGCGGGTTGGAGTCGTCGAGCACGGTCTCCCAGCGCTCGAACCAGTCGAGCGCGTCCGCCTGTCGCTCCCACCACGCCTGCGGGTCCCGCGCCGCCTCCTCGTAGACCGCCGGATCTCTCAGCAGCGCGCTGGCGCGAAACGACTCCGGTGGCGGGAAGCGCTCGATCTCGAGCATCCGCTCGAGCTGCTGCTCGAGCGTCGTGCCGCCCTCAGTCGTTGCTGCACCGTCAGACATCTTGCTCCTCTCAATGATCGCTCCGGGGCGTGCTCCCGCGAGTCGGCGGCCCCGCGGGAGGCACGAGTCCCGGGTGTTCTACTCCTTCGCCGCGATTCTCAGCGGGATGACCGGCAGCAGGATGCGCCCGAACGTGGCGTTGACGACCGCCGCGAACGACGCGTACCAGGCGGCCACCGCGGTCGCGAGCCCAAGCCAGCCGCCGACCTTCACGAGCGAGTTGCTCCCGTTCGCGTTGCCGATCCCGAGCACGATGAACGTCGCCGTCAGCAGCAGCAGCACGAGCGCGACCGCCGCCGTCGTGCGCAGCGAGGCGACGAACATGTACGCCGTGAAGACGCCCCACCCGATCAGGTAGAGCCCGATCGCGTGCCCGGCGTCCGCTGCCGGAACCGCTCTCGCGAAGAACGCGACGTAGACGAAGAACGAGATCCAGAACGCGCCGTACGAGCTGAACGCGACTGCGCCGAACGTGTTGCCGGTGCGGAACTCCCACATGCCGGCCAGCAGCTGCGCGATCCCGCCGTAGGCGACCGCCAGGCCGAGCACCACCGGCTCCCCCGCTCTGCTGACGAGCTCGGCGTTGAACATGCTCAAGACGAACGTCGTGAGCGCGAAGCCGGCGAGGCCGAGCGGACCGGGGTCGGCGGGGATGAAGCCCATTCGCGCCGACGTCGCCGCCTCGCGGGCCCGGGGCGGAGCGACCTCCGCGCGCTCGCCAACGCGGTCTCCGGGCATCTGTGTGGCTCCCATGTCGTCCTCCTCGCGTGGGGGGTGCCACTCGAGGCGTATACCCCTCACACGGTGCGACAAGCCGGGGCGCGTCGCCCGTCGGACCGGCGCCTGCGAGGTCACCCAGCTCGGCTACGATCGCCCGACGGGCCACCAAAGAGACGAGTGGAGGTTGGGATGGCGGACGAGCCGACGACGTTCCCCCTCGACGAGGGCGACCTCCCGACCCACTGGGTCAACCTCGCGCCCGATCTGCCCGAGCCGCCGCTCCCGCCGCTGCACCCCGGCACGCTGCAGCCGGCGGGCCCCGACGACCTCGCCGCGATCTTCCCGCCCGGCGCGATCGCGCAGGAGGTCGCCGCCGAGCCGCTCGTCGAGATCCCGGCGGAGGTGCGCGAGGCGTACAAGCTGTGGCGCCCGACGCCGCTGTTTCGCGCGCATCGGCTGGAGCGGGCGCTGAACACGCCGGCGCACATCTACGTGAAGTACGAGGGCGTCTCGCCGGCCGGCTCGCACAAGCCCAACAGCGCGGTCGCGCAGGCGTACGAGAACGCGCGCGCCGGCGTGCGCAAGCTCGTGACCGAGACGGGCGCCGGCCAGTGGGGCTCGGCGCTCGCGTTCGCGTGCGGCCTGTTCGGGCTGGAGTGCGAGGTCTTCATGGTCGGCTCCTCGTACGATCAGAAGCCCTACCGGCGGTCGATGATGGAGACGTGGGGCGCGACCGTGCACCGCTCGCCCAGCGCGCTGACCGAGGCGGGCCGGACGCAGTCCGCGCACCCGACCGGCTCGCTCGGGATCGCGATCTCCGAGGCGGTCGAGGTCGCGGCCGGCGCACCCGACGTCAACTACGCGCTCGGCTCCGTCCTGAACCACGTCTGCCTGCATCAGACGGTGATCGGCCAGGAGGCGATGACGCAGCTCGAGCTGGCGGGCGAGGCGCCGGACGTCGTCGTCGGCTGCGTCGGCGGCGGCTCGAACTTCGCCGGGCTCGCGTTCCCGTTCATGCGACTCGTCCTGCGCGGGCGCGCGCGCACGCGCTTCCTCGCCGCCGAGCCGGCGGCCTGCCCGACGCTCACCCGCGGCGCCTACCGCTACGACTTCGGCGACTCGCGCGGGCTCACGCCGCTGCTGCCGATGTACACGCTCGGCCACGACTTCGTGCCCCCGCCCGTGCACGCCGGCGGCCTGCGCTACCACGGCGACGCGCCGCTCGTCTGCGCCCTCGTGCGCAGCGGGATCGTCGAGGCGCGCGCCTACCGGCAGAACGACGCGTTCGCGGCCGCGCTCCAGTTCGCGCGCACGCAGGGGATCATCCCGGGCCCCGAGCCGGCGCACGCGGTGAAGGCCGCGATCGACGAGGCGCTGGCGGCGCGCGAGGCGGGCGAGCGGCGGGTGATCCTGCTCGGCCTCTCCGGCCACGGCCACTTCGACCTCGCCGCCTACGACGCCTACCTCGCCGGCACGCTCGAAGACCCCGAGCTGTCCGCCGAGGCGATCGACGCCGCGCTCGCGCGCCTGCCGGAGGCACCGGCGATCGCGTAGCTCAGCCCAGCGCCCACAGCAGCAGGTGCGCGGGAATCAGCGAGTACGCGTCGCCCGGGGCGAGCACGTCCTTCGTGACGAGCACGACCGGCCGGCCGGGATGTGCACGCGCCGCGGCCGCAGCTGCTGAGCGGCCCGGGTCGCTGCGGTACTTGACTTCGACCACGTCGAGCGAGCGGCGCGGCCCGCAGACGAAGTCGATCTCGCCGCCGCGTGCCGTCTGCCAGATGTGCAGTCGCTCCGGAAGGGCAAACGTCTCGGGCAGATGCTCGGTCGGCTCGTACCCGCGATACAGCGCGACCCCGACGATGTTCTCCACGAGTGCCGGAATGTCGGGCTGCAGGCCCGGCGCGCTGTCGAGCGCGATCGTGTGCAGCAGCGGATCGGCGAACAGGACCTTCTTGTCCTTCGACTGCTCGTTCGTCTCTGCTCCGCTCCGCCAGTAGTAGACCACCAGAAGGAAGTAGCCCGCGGCCATGAGTTCGATGTAGTCGCGCAGCGTGTGATGGCTCGGGCGGCCCCTGCCCCGTCCGAGCGGAACGTCCATCTCGCGCGCCATCTGGCTCCAGCTTGTCTTCGACCCGAGCGAACGCGCGACGCGCTCGAGCAGCGCCTGACACGCGGGGAGACTTGCCCCCCGCCGCTGAAGCTCGCGCGCCAGCGAGTCGGAGAGCACACGCCGGGTCGCCGCAGACGGGACATCCGCTCCGCCGGCCGCTTCGGCGACCGACGCCGGCAAGCCGCCGAAGCGCAGATACCGCTGGAGCGAGCGCTCGAGCGCCGGCGCGTGCAGGCGCGCCTCGTGCAGCGCTTCCACCCCCGCCGTCGTGCAGAGGTCGCCGACGGAGAGACGGGGCGATCTCGGAACCGTGGCGTCGACAGCACGCGCGAACGCCGCGAAGCTCTGCGGAAGGAGCAGGTGGTCGACCCCGGCTTCGCGGCGGCCCGGCAGGCGTTCGGCCGCGCCCTGCTGGAGGTCGATCGCCGAGGAGCCCGTGCACGCGACGACGTCCTGCCGCAGGTCACCGGAGTCCCACAGCGCCTTCACGGCGGTCTGCCAGCGCTCGACCGCCGTGACCTCGTCGAGCAGCAGCAGGCAGCGTTCCGACCCGCCGGCGAGGTCCTTCGCGCGGCGGACGGTTCGTGCCAGCTCGGCATGCGGCTGACCTTCCAGCAGGTCGAGCGCGAGGTAGACGATCGAGCGCGGGGCGCGACCTGCGTCGATCGCGCGTCGCACGAGCAGCTTGAGGTCGGTCGACTTGCCGACCTGGCGCGGCCCTCGCAGGATGTGGATGCCAGGCAGGTCGAGGTCGAGCGTCGCCACGACCTCCGTCGAGAGACGCATCGGCTGGCGTTCGAGACGGTCGAGGTGAGGATCGCGGGCATGCCACGACGCGTCGGTCCACCAGCGGTTCTGGCCGAGGATCTCGTCGTCCGTCAGCGCCATGGCGCGATGCTAGCACTTTTGGAAGATAACTTCCAAAACATGCTGCCCTTTTTGGAAGATTCCTTCCAATAATGGCAGCACGATGGGGTCCGGCTGCGGCGCCTGTGCTAACGGCGCTTCTTGCGCTTGCGCTTCGCGGGCGCCAGGCCGGGCAGCTCGTCCTCCGGCTCGGCGAGGGAGCCCTCGACGGAGTCGTCCCCGTCGCCGCCGTCGCCGCGGCGGGCCTCGGCGGCCCGGACGCGCGCCTCGCGCTGCTCCGCCGCGGTCGGCCACGGGATCGCCTCGCCGCTCTGCCACGCGGGCGGGGTGCCGTTCGGCAGGCGGCCGGCGAACAAGAGCGCGAGCGCGCCGAGCCAGTAGACCTGCACGATCGGGATCGGCACGAGCGGCAGCAGGAACAGCGCACCCGAGACGACTCCCAGGTAGCCCAGGACGCGCGTCAGCAGGCCCACGCGCATCGCCTGGAGCGCGACGAGCACGATCGCGGCGGCGAAGACGAGCTGGAACAGCAGCCCGAGCACCGGCGGCACGCCCGCCGCGATCGCCTTGCGCGCCTCCTCGTAGGTCTGCGAGCCGTGCGTGGCGAAGTGCCCGGCGTTGATCCTGAGCGCGATCTGCGAGGCGATCACGAGCGCCGCGACGCCGACCCCGCCCGCCCATACGAGCGGCCGGATCTGCCACGGCAGCTCCGGGTTGCGCGCGCGCACGGCGCGGAAGAGGAAGTCGAGCACGACCGCGACGAGCAGCGCCGCGAGCACCGAGCAGCCGGCGCTGACGTACTGCGCGGTCGGGTGCCGGTGGTAGTCGAGCAGCGCCGCCGGCAGGTTGTTCGGCGTGTTCGATCCGACGCGGCCCACGAGCGCGCCGGCAAGCGTGAAGACCGCCGCGAGCGCCGCGACGACGGTCATCCGCGGGCGCTCGCGCGCCTCGGCCTGGAGGGTGTCCACCGTCGCCATTGCGCGCACATGCTAGAGCGTGGCTCCCACGGCCGCCGCGGGGCGGATGACGCGCGGCCGGCGGCGGCCTATCCTCGGGTGCGATGGAGATTCGCGAGCTGATGACGGCGTCGGTCGTGACGGCCGAGCCGGCCACGCCGGTGCGCGAGGTCGCGGCGCTGATGCGCGAGCGCAACGTCGGGTCCGTCGTGCTCGTGCGCAACGGCGAGCCGGCCGGGATCGTCACCGATCGCGACCTGACCGTCAGCGTGCTCGCCGACGGGCGCAGCGGCGAGGACCGCGCGATCGACCACGCGAGCGCACCGGTCGTGACCGGCGCCCCCTCGATGGACGTCGCAGCGGCGGTCGACCTCCTCATCCACCACGGCGTCCGCCGGCTGCCGATCGTCGACGACGGCCGCCTGACCGGGATCGTCACGCTCGACGACCTCGCCGCGCGCACCGGCGACGCCGAGCTCGTCGCGCGGCTCGCCTCGCAGGTCACGCGCGCAGCGCTGCCCGACTTCTACTTCCACCAGCGCGGCGGCTGAGCGCGCGGCGCCGCGGCGCGCACCGGCGCGGCCAACCACCCGCCCGCCGATGGGCCGGAGCGTCACTGGCCGGACGGTCAGGGAGGCGCGAGCATGGGCAGACGTCGATCAGACGCGCCGGAGCCCTGGAGGAGTCGCGGTTGTCCGAGGAGCAGATCGCAGAGCGGAGCGCGCCCGCCATCGCCGCGAGCGGGCTGCGCAAGGTCTACGGCGACGTCGTCGCGCTCGAGCGGATCGACCTCGACGTGCGGCCCGGCGAGTTCTTCACGCTGCTCGGCCCCTCGGGCTCGGGCAAGACGACGACGCTGCGGCTGATCGCCGGCTTCGAGCGGCCCGACGCCGGCGCGATCGCGCTCGACGGCGTCGACGTGACCGGCACGCCGCCCTACCAGCGCGACGTCAACACCGTCTTCCAGGATTACGCGCTGTTCCCGCACATGACGATCGCGGAGAACGTCGCCTACGGGCTGCTGGTGAAGGGCGTCGGCCGCAGGCAGCGCGCCGCCCGCGCGGAGGAGGCGCTGCGCCTCGTGCAGCTCGCCGACCACGGCGCGCGCAAGTCGATCCAGCTCTCCGGCGGCCAGCGCCAGCGGGTCGCGCTCGCGCGCGCGCTCGTGAACCGCCCGCGCGTGCTGCTGCTGGACGAGCCGCTCGGGGCGCTCGACCTGAAGCTGCGCCAGGACATGCAGCTGGAGCTCAAGCGCATCCAGCGCGAGCTGAGCGAGAGCATCACGTTCGTCTACGTCACGCACGACCAGGACGAGGCGCTCACGATGAGCGACCGCATCGCCGTCTTCTCGACCGGGCGGATCGAGCAGGTCGGCACGCCGCGCGAGATCTACGAGCGCCCGGCGAACGAGTTCGTCGCCGGGTTCGTCGGAACCTCGAACGTCGTCGCGCAGGACGGGCGCCGCTTCACCGTGCGCCCGGAGAAGATCCGCCTGCTGGAGGAGGACGCGGCCGCGAGCGACGGCGAGCGCTCGGAGGCGGGCGTCGTGCGCGAGGTCGTCTACCTCGGCGCGACGACGCGCTACGTCGTCGCACTCGACCGCGGCGAGACGCTCGTCGCGATGCGCCAGAACGACGACGAGTCGAGCGACGAAGCCGCGGCGGCCGAGCGCGGCCGCCGCGTGCGGCTCGCCTGGAAGCCGCAGCACATGACCGCCGTCGACGCCGGCGCAGGCGACGCGGCGGAGCAGCAGCGAGAGCACGAGGAGGTGCCGCAGTGAGGAACGACACGAGGAACCTGCTGCTCGTCGGCGCGTTGACGCTCTGCATGGCGGGCGTCGTCGCGTGCGGCGGCGGCAACAGCTCAAGCAACGCCAACCTGCCGACGTCGGTCGGCAGAGGCGAGGGCCAGCTCAATGTGATCGCGTGGGAGGGCTACACGCAGCCCGAGTGGGTCAGACCGTTCGAGCAGGCGACCGGCTGCCAGGTGCATCCGAAATACGCCGGCTCCTCGGACGAGATGGTGACGCTGATGCGCCAGGGCGGCGGGTCGCAGTACGACCTCGTCTCCGCCTCCGGCGACGCGTCGCTGCGGCTGATCAAGGGCGGCGACGTGCAGCCGGTGAACGTGGCGCTGATCCCGGGGTGGAAGAACTTCATCCCGCAGCTGAAGTCGCCGCCGCACAACACCGTGGACGGCAAGCACTACGGCGTCTCGCTGCAGTGGGGCCCGAACACGCTGCTCTACAACACGAGATCGGTGACGCCGGCGCCGACGAGCTGGTCGGCGATCTACAGCCCGCAGTACAAGGGCAAGGTCACCGTCCCCGACAACCCGATCCAGATCGCCGACGCCGCCCTCTACCTGTCGGCGACGAGACCTGAATTGGGGATCAGAGACCCGTACGAGCTGACCGAATCGCAGTTGAACGCGGCGGTGGCGCTGCTGAAGTCCCAGCGGCCGCTGATCAAGAAGTACTGGTCGCTCGCCTCCGACGAGATCGACCTGTTCAAGAACGGCGATGCGGTCGTCGGCGCGTCATGGCCCTACCAGACGATCACGTTGCAGGACAGCGGCGCGCCCGTAAAGGACATGATCCCGAAGGAAGGCGCGACCGGGTGGGCTGACACGTGGATGCTGTCCGCCCACGCGCAGCACCCGAACTGCGCCTACAAGTGGATGGCGTGGGTCTCGACGCCGAGAGTGCAGGCACAGCAGGCGATCTCGTTCGGCGAGACGCCGGCCAACACGCTGGCCTGCCCGTACATGGACAGAATCGAAGCGGGTGCCTGCGCGAAGTACCACGCGAACGCGCCGGCCTCCTACTTCGACTCCATCCGGTTCTGGAGAACGCCGACGAAGGACTGCGGGAACGGCAGCCAGGACTGCACGGACTACACGACCTGGCAGCAGAAGTGGACGGAAATGAAGGGGTAGCGGCTTGACCGCCGCCACCCGCGCCGACATCGCGGCGGGCGGATCGGGCTTCCGATCCGCCCGCCGGCGCGTGTCCGCGGCGCTGTTCCGCCGCGGCTGGCTGCGCGCGACGCTGCTGCTGAGCCCACCGGGCGCGTGGTTCGTGCTGATCTACCTGGCCGCGCTCGCGATCCTGTTCGTCTCGGCGTTCTGGACGGTCGACGCGTTCACCGGGAACGTCGTCCACAGCTGGACGCTTGAGAACTTCAAGACGATCGTCACCTCGCCGACCTACCGCACGATCGCCGCGCGCACGATCGGGATCGCAGCGGCCGTCACGGTGACGGACGCGCTGCTCGCGATCCCGTTCGCCTACTTCGCCGCGCGGCTGGCGCCGAGACGGCTGCAGACGATCCTGTTCGTGATCGTGCTCGTGCCGCTGTGGACGTCGTACCTCGTGCGCGTCTACTCGTGGCGGCTGATCCTCGCGCAGAACGGGATCCTCAACTGGACGCTCGACAAGATCGGCCTGGGCTCGGTCAACATCGCCTACTCGAACTGGGCGATGTGGATCGTCTTCAGCTACCTGTGGCTGCCGTTCATGATCCTGCCGGTGTGGGTCGCCTTCGAGCGCGTGCCCGGCTCGCTGCTGGAGGCGAGCGCCGACCTCGGCGCGCGCGGCGCGACGACGTTCCGCCGCGTGCTGCTGCCCTTGGTGCTGCCCGGCGTCGTCGCCGGGTCGATCTTCACCTTCTCGCTCACGCTCGGTGACTTCATCACGCCGACGCTCGTCGGCGGCGCCGGCTCGGACTTCATCGGCAACGTCGTCTACAGCAACGTCGGGATCGCGAACAACGTGCCGTTCGCGGCCGCGTTCGCGACGATCCCGCTGCTCGTGATGGGTGTCTATCTGCTGCTCGCCCGGCGGATGGGCGCGTTCGAGGCGCTGTGATGGAGGGGACGACCCGCCTCTCCCGCGTCGTCCTCGCCGTCTGGTGCGCGCTGATCGTGCTGTTCCTGCTGTTCCCGATCGCGCTGATCGTCCTGTACGCGTTCAACTCCTCGAACGTGCAGAGCTGGCCGCTGCCGGGGCTCTCGACGAAGTGGTTCTCCTCGACGTTCAGCAACGCGGAAATGCGCAGCGCGCTGTGGCTGAGCGTGCGCGCGGCGCTGATCGCGACGACGATCGCGATCGTGCTCGGCTCGATGGCCGCGTTCGCGGTGCACCGCTTCCGCTTCTTCGGGCGCGAGACGGTCTCGTTCCTGCTCGTGCTGCCGCTCGCACTGCCCGGGATCATCACCGGCATGGCGCTGAACTCGTTCTTCTCGTGGGGCGGAGTCGCGCTGTCGCTCACGACGATCGTGATCGGGCACGCGACGTTCTGCATCGTGACCGTCTACAACAACGCGCTCGCGCGGCTGCGGCGCACGCAGACCTCGCTGGTCGAGGCATCGATGGACCTCGGCGCCGACGGCTGGCAGACGTTCCGCCACGTGACGCTGCCGATGGTCGCGACGGCGCTGGTGGCGGGCGGGCTGCTCGCGTTCGCGCTGTCGTTCGACGAGGTGATCGTGACGACGTTCACCGCCGGCGCGCAGAACACCCTGCCGCTGTGGATCTTCGGCAACATCCGCCTCGGCCAGCAGCTTCCGCAGGTGAACGTCGTCGTGCTGATGGTGATCGTCGTGACGATCGTCCCGGTGACGCTGGCGCAGCGGCTCACACGCGACACCGGCGTCCTGCGGCCGACGGCAGGTGCGCGCTAACCTGGACGCATGGAGGGCTTCGGAGGACTGTTCGGCGATCCGGACGAGCTGCAGCGCCGCATGGCGGAGCTCGCCGAGCAGATGCAGGGTCAGCAGAAGCTGGCGTGGGCCGACAACGCGATCAAGCTCGCGGTCGACCTCACGGTCGCGGCGATCAACCGCGTGAACATCCAGGGCACGACCGAGGAGCAGGCGCAGCAGATCCGCAGCGTGATGGCGGTCGTCTTCCCCGAGGCCGTCACGCTCGTGCGCGAGGCGCGCGAGGGGCTGCAGTAGCCCCACTGGCGCGACGGCCGCGTGCGGCCTAGAATCCGGCGCCGTGGACAGGGAGGAGCTGTCGGTCGACGCGCTGGCCGAGCGCTTCATCGACGCGTTCAATCGTCGTGACGCCGACGCGCTCGTCGCGCTGACGCATCCGCAGATCGTGTTCGTCCCGACCGTGCTCGTCGGCCAGCGCGCCAGCTATGAGACGCACGAGGGCCTGCGCCGCTGGGTCGCCGAGCTGATCGCCTCCGGCGCGACGCACCAGGTTCGCCTGCGCGACGTGCGACTGCTCGACCCCGACCGCTTCGCCGCGCTCACCGAGGTCCTGATCGAGGACGAGGTGATCTCCCCTTCCGCGATGATTGCGAGACTCCGCGACGGGCTGATCGTCCACGCGGCGGCCTACCTGAGCGACGAACGCACGCTCATCCGCGTCGGCGTGCTCCCGCCGCGCAGCGAAGCCTGACGCGTCGCGCTGGGCAGGCTGCCGGTTCCCTCGCACGTTCTCGCGCTCCCTCGTTATGCTCGGCTGCATGGCAAGCGCCGGCTCGAGGGGGGCGGCGGTCGCTCTGCCGCGGCCGCGCAGCCGTGCCGATCACGCTGAGCTGTCCGATGCCGGGACGGCTGCGTGGCTGTGGGCGCTGCCATGCGCGCTCGTGACGGTCCTGCTCGTCGCGTATGCCGGGCGGCCGCTGAGTCACGTGCTGTACCCATCGACGCTGCCGGTCCTGCCGACGATCGAACACAACCCCGAGCCGGTCGAGGACACGCGCTTCCTGCTGTCGCTGATCGGGCCGGTCCTGCTCGCCGTCGGACTCGTCGTGCTCGCGCCGCGGCTGCGGGTCTCGCGGCGCGCGGGCGCCGCGCTCGCGGGAGCGGCGCAGCTGATCGGCCTCGGCGTGGTCGTGCTGTGCGTCGTGCGCCAGTTCGGGCCGTCATGGCGGATCGAATTCTTCACGCCCGCGCAGCTCGTCGTCGGCGCGGCCGGCGCCGGCGCGATCGCCTATGCGGCGCGGCGCGGATGGCTCACCGGCCGACGCTCGGAGGCGGGCTGGCTGCACCTCGCGCTGCCCGCGGTAGCGCTGCTGGTGACGGGGATCTGGTTCCTCTCATTCCTCAACACGGCAGGGACGATCTGCACCTACGGCGACTGCTACAACACCGCGTTCATGGCGGACGAGACGTTCGCCGTGCTGAACGGGCTCACGCCGCTCGTCGACCACACGGCCGCGTACGGCTCGCTGTGGCCGCTGCCGTTCGCGGCCGTGATGGCGCTCGTCGGCAAGACGCTGTTCGTGTGGACGGTCCTGATGTGGGGACTGAGCGTCGCGATGCTGATGGCGCTCTACGGCGTCCTGCGGCGCGTGACGCACAGCTCGCTCGGGGCGCTCGCGCTGTACCTGCCGGTGATGCTGTTCACTTACTACGCCGCCTCGCGCGACCTGCACAACCCGATAGAGATCTACCAGCAGGTGCCGCTGCGCACGGCGGGGCCGTTCCTGGTCGCGTATCTCGTCGCGCGGCGGCTCGACCGCGGAGAGCGTCACCCGATCTGGCCGCTCGGCCTCGCCGCCGGCCTCGCGGCGCTCAACAACGCGGACTTCGGCGTCGCGGCGCTCGGCGCGACGGTGGCCGCGCTGCTGTGGGCGGAATGGCCGCTGTCACGGCCGCGCGCGCGGCAGCTCGCGCTCGGCCTGGCCGGCGGGCTCGCGGGCGCCTACTGCCTCGTCGCGGTCGTCACGCTGATCCGCGCCGGCGCGCTGCCCGATCCCGCCAAGGCGGTCGCGTTCGCGCGCGTCTACACGCGCACCGGCGTCGGGCTGTGGCCGCTACTGCGGCTGTTCGGCCTGCCGCTCGTCGCCTACCTCACCTACGCGGCGGCGATCGGCGTGGCGACGGTGCGCGCCCTGCGCGGGGCCGAGAACTGCACGCTCACCGGGATGCTCGCGTGGAGCGGGATCTTCGGCCTCGGCTCGGCCGCCTACTACATGGGCGCCACGACGATATTGGCGGTCGCGACGCTGTTCCCGGCGTGGGGCCTGTGCCTCGCGCTGCTGACGATCGTCGCCGTGCGGCGGATCGCGAGCGGACGCGAACGGCTGCCGAGCGTGCCCGCGCTCGCGACGCTGTTCGGCTTCGCGCTGATCGCGAGCTTCGTCTTCATCCCGCCGGCGCGGCTGGCGCCGTGGACGCAGGCCTCGCGCTTGACGGCGACGCTCGCGCCGTACTCGCCGCCCGACGCCGAACCGCTGAGGGCGCCGGACGAAGCCGGCTTCCGCACGTTCGTCAGCTCGATCGCCGACGGCCACGGCCGCTTCGTCGTGCGCCACGGCGCGCCGGTCGCCTTCCTCACCGCGACCGGGCACCTGCTCGCCGACGCGTACGGGATCCGCGACGTGGTCCCGTACACCGGCCGCTCGGTGTTCACGTCGGAAGAGCTCGACGAAGCGCTGCACCGGCTGCGCGCGGCGGGCGGCAACACGGTGATCGTCCCGTCGCTGATACTGCCGCGCGTCGGCGCCGCGCTCGCAAGCCGCGGCTTCGAGGCGCAGACCGACGCCGGCGTGCGCCCGGGCGTGCCCGGCCGGGCCTACCCCTCGGAAAGACTCGTGACCGTCAGCGCCGGCGTCACGCCCGACGAGCTGACGAAGTGGGTCGACGCCCGCGCGCTCTCTGCGCGCGCCGCGACGGGGTAGCTCAGCGCGGCCAGAGCCGCACGATCGGGATCGTACGGCCGGCGCGCCCGGCGCGCTCGCGGTAGGCGGCGTACGGTGCGAAGACGCGGTCTGCCAGGTCCCACAGCCGTGCGCGTTCGGCCTCGTCCTCCACCACCTCCGCGCGGAACGCCTGTCCGCCGAGCCGGACCGCGTCCGGGTTCGCGCGCGCGTTGTGGAACCACGCCGGGTGCTCCGGCGCGCCGAGCTTCGACGCGATCACGACGACCCGCTCGCCGTCGTTGAAGTAGATGACGCCGTTGCGACGGAGCTGTCCGCTGCGCGCGCCGCGCGTCTCCAGCAGCGCGGTCGGGAGGATCAGCCCCATCCCGAGCCGCCCGCCGCTCGCCCGCATCAGCCACGGGTCGACCCTCCACACGACGTGCACGGACAGCCATGCGGCGAGACGCGTGCCGAGGAACCGCACGTAGGCCCGGTAGATCGCCCCGTGCGGCGCGTGCGGATCGACGTGGGGCAGCGCTTCGCGAGCGGGCATGGAAGGGCTCCTCAGTGCGTCTGCGCCGTCGGACGCACGAGGATCTCGTCTGCGAGGGCGCTCTCCTGGTCGCTGCTCAAGATCGGCCTCCGGTGGCGGGTTGGTGTGTCAGCCGGCCACTATGCCACTGTCGCCGCGGCGCTCGCTCCAGCTCCATCCTGGGGCGGTCTCCGCGGGTCAGCTTCCAGCGGGCGCGCTTCCGACGTGCGCTCGGTCAGGACTCCCTCGCCCCAGTCGCGCAGGAATGCCTCGACCATCTCCGGGCTGAGCGGGCGGGCGAACAGGAAGCCCTGGCCGCTGTCGCAGTGCTCCTGCCGGATCAGCGAGAGCTCCTGCGGGCGCTCGATGCCCTCGGCCAGGGTCTCGATCGAGAGCGCCTTGCCGAGCTGAACGAGGCTTCGCAGGAGGATCTCACCCTCGTGCCCGTCGCCGACCTTCGAGATGAACGAGCGGTCGATCTTGAGCGCGTCGATTGGGAACTGCTGGAGGTAGGCGAACGACGAGTAGCCGGTGCCGAAGTCGTCGATCGCGATCCGCACGCCGAGCCGCTTGACCTCCAGGAGCCGGCGTGCGGTCTCCTCGGCATTGCGCATGAGCGTCGTCTCGGTGATCTCGATCGTCAGCGCCGCGGGGTCGAGCCCGCTTGTGGCGAGCGCATCCTCGACCTGGGTGAGGAACTCGTCGGCGTCGAGCTGTCGCCCTGAGACGTTGACCGCGACGCTGATCGGATAGCCGGCTGCATGCCAGGCGGCGCACTGCCGGCAAGCGCTGGCGAGCACCCACGCGCCGACCGAGGTGATCATGCCGGTCTCCTCCAGCACGGGGATGAAGTCGTCCGGCTGCACCGTCCCGCGGCTGGGACTGGACCAGCGGATCAGGCACTCCACCCCCGACGGGGCCATGTCGATCAGGTCGAACGTCGGCTGGTAGACGAGGAAGAACTCGTCGTTCACGATCGCCTGCTTGAGATCCATCTCGAGCTCCATGCGACGCTGCACGACGTCTTCCATGCCGGACTCGAACACGACATAGCGATTCTTGCCGTCCCACTTGGCGCGGTACATCGCGATGTCGGCGTGACGCAGCAGCTCGTCGGCGGACGCGCGCACGCTGCTGGCGATGCCGATGCTCGCCGTGACGAACACCTGGGACTCCTCGGCGGACCCCAGCCGGAACGGCTCCTTGAGCGCATCCAGCAAGCGCTCGGCGATCAGCTCGGGACCCGCTCCGACCGAGATCCCCTCGGCGATCACGACGAACTCGTCGCCGCCGAGACGTCCCAGCCCGTCGGTCCCGCGCACGGTGCTGTCGAGCCGTGCCGCGACCGCGCACAGCAACTCGTCGCCGACGCTGTGCCCGAGCGTGTCGTTGATGCTCTTGAAGTTGTCGATGTCGATGAACAGTGCGGCGACCGGCGTCCCGCTGCGCGCACCGCGCACGAGCATCTGCTCGATTCGATCGCGGATGAGTGTGCGGTTCGGAAGGCCGGTGAGGTCGTCGTGCGTGGCGAGGAACGCGAGCTCCTCTTGACGACGCGTCAGCTCCTCGTGGGCGCGCTTGCGCTCCTCCTCGAACGACTCGCACATGCGCACGAGCGTCACGTCGAGGCTGCGCTGGAGCATCCGCTCCGCCTCGTCCATCGTGGCGGGCGAGAGGTCGAGATCGGCGGTCCCCTCGCGGAGGACCTTCGCCGCCGCATCGCGCCAGCGCAGGCAGCGCTTGGTGACTTCGTTCAGCGGCGCCGCCCGCTGCGCGGCGAGCTGGCCGAAGATGCCCCACGCCTCTTGGCCGACGTCGCGCGCAACGTCCTGTCCCTCGCCTGCCATCCAGCGAGCGACTGCGAGGGTCGACACAGCTCCGACCCGCTCAAAGCTGTCCTCCACGATCGCATCGAGCATCTGGCCGGACTCGACCGAGCGCCGCACCATGTCTTGCGCGACCTCGTCGGTGCGCGTCGTGAGCCACTCGCCGAGCCGGCGCAGGTCGGTACCCGCTCCCGGCTCGGCTGCCGGCACGCGATCCCACTCATCTGAGGTTCGATGCGCCATGCTTGCGAGGATCGACACAAGAGGCACAACACTTTAGGTTTACGGAGATTGGGCTTCCGCCCCGGCGTGCAGCCGATCGGGTCCGGTCAACGGCCGTCAGATGGGCACGGCGAGCCGGCCCACCTGACGGTCGCGATCGATCAGGCTACGGCTGGACGCGCTCCCAGCTGAACGGCCCGAAGCTCGCGCTCGACGCCGGATGCCCGGCACGCGGGTCGTCGGTGAGACGGGTGTACTCCAGCGGTTGCGCCGGGAACGTGGTCCCGCCGTGGACGACGATGCGGTGGAAGTTCGGCACGTCGTAGACGCCGCCGTTGGCCGCCTGGTTGGCGTACGCGTCGTCAGGACACGCCTGGGTCGAGGTGTCCGGCGCGCCGGTCTCGATCACGCACGGCGCCCCCTCCACCAGCGGGTTGTCCGAGCGGTACATGTGCGAGTCGCCGTTGAAGAGCAGCACCGGCTTCCCGAAGGCGGACGTGTGGCTGGCAATGTTGTCGATGAACGACTTGTAGTTGGCGATGTGAGACGGCGCCTTGCCGTCGAGGTCCCACATGTCGGCCTGCTCGAGGATCACGACGCTGCCGACGCCGTCGGCGTGTGCCCGGGCGAACGCCTCGTCGAGCCAGTCGAGATCGGCCTTCGACCGCTGGGCGATCTCGTCGGTCTGCGGCTGCGTGCGCGCCAGCCCGAACCAGTTGTCGGCGTCGTTGTTGGAGCCACCGGGGATGTTCAACGTCACGAAGAGCGTCTTCGACTGCTCCCAGATGACGTTCTCGACGTAGTTGGCGTCAGTGCCGGTACCGACCTGGGCCTGCGAGACCACCTGCTTCGGGCGGCCGCCGATCGTGTAGCCGGCGCGCGGGAAGAAGATCGAGCGCACCGCAGTCAGGTTCTGAAGCGGATCGCCGCCGAAGTCGCTTCCGGAGAGCTCCTTGGTCTTCTGGCAGTCGGTCCACTCGTTGTCGCCCGGCGTGAAGACGAGCGGGTCCTTGTAGGCGCTCCACATGTCGGCGATCGACTGGTCGTAGGCGACGGTGCAGTCCTGGCTGCCGGAGTGGATGTCGCCGACATGAGCGACCAGGTCGACCTTCGGATCGTGGTTGACCGCGTCGACGAACGCGGGGGTCGCGGTGAACGCCGCCGTGTCGCCGTTGCTCGCGCCATAGGGTGCATCGCCGTAGAGCGCGAGCGTCAGCGTGCTCGCCGACCCCGTGTTGATCGGCGTGCCGTTGCCGGCGATCGCCGCGGGCGCCGGCGCGAGCGACATCGCAGCCACGGCAAGCCCCACGAAAGTGCGTCTCTTCATGCTGCCTCCTTGCCTCGTCGCAGAGCTCCGCCGGCCGCCGCGCTCGGCGGCGGCCGCACTGGAGCCACAGGTGTGGTTTCGCCTCGGCTCCAGCCTGTCGGCGCTGGAGGAGGCCACGTCCCGCGCGACGTTATGGGCGGCTGCATCCCGCTTGGTGAAGATGGTGTGACGCGGCGGGACTGCGTTCGCAGAGCGCTCTCAGCGCGTGAACGTGAGATGCGTGACGCCGCTGGGAGTCACGACCGACTCGACGTCGTACTGCTGCTCCAGCGCCTCCAACCCATCCCACAGCCGGACGCCGCGCCCGAGCAGGATCGGGACCTGCACGACGTGCAGGTGGTCGACGAGCCCGGCGGCGAGGAACTCGCGCAGCATCGTCGGGCCGCCGCCGATGCGGACGTCCTGGCCCGCGGCTGCCTCCCGTGCCACATCGAGCGCATCCGCCGGCGAGGCGTCGAGGAAGTGGAATGTCGTGCCACCGTCCATCTCGAGCGGCGGGCGCGGGCGATGGGTCAGGACGTACGTCGGCGTGTGGAACGGCGGATCGTCGCCCCACCACCCGCGCCACTCCGGGTCGTCCTGCCACCCCGGAGGACCGAACTTGCCGGCGCCCATGATCTCCGCGCCGATGCCCGGAGTGTGCCGTTCGGCCATCGCGTCGTCGACGCCCTCGCTACCGCCCGACTTGCCGAGCATACGGCGGCCGAACCGCGTCGCGAACATCCACTCGTGGAGCCGCTGCCCTGCGTGGCCGAACGGCGTGGCGGCGGCCTGCCCCTCCCCGGTGCCGAAGCCGTCCAGCGAGATCGAGAAGTTGTGGACCCGGGCGAGAGCCATGGCGCCTCCTTCGGTTGTGACTGTGCGCGTCAACCCGTCGGAATATGTCACGGCTCGCAAAGGGTGGGCTCCGAAACGCCACGACCGGGGCAGCGCTGCGCGTAGCGCCGCCCCGGATCGGACCTATATTAGGCTGACCGTGACGACGACTGCGTGCCGGCTTTCGTACCCGCCCGGACCTCCGATGTTCAGTCTGGTCCCGAGAGCGCTGCAAATGGGATCACCTGAGGCTATTTCCCCTTCGGGGTCGTACGGACCGGCCCAGCCCAATGTGGGGTCGACCGCGATGAAGCCGATGAACGGTTCAGACGCTTCGGATCTGTATAGGCATATGAGGTTGCCTTCCCAGCTGACGCGCACTGAGA
The DNA here is from genome assembly GCA_035572475.1 of Conexibacter sp. Classification (GTDB taxonomy): domain Bacteria; phylum Actinomycetota; class Thermoleophilia; order Solirubrobacterales; family Solirubrobacteraceae; genus Conexibacter. The sequence continues at coordinate 86,398 of DATNAP010000011.1, forward strand.
AGCTCGGGATGTGGACCACCACGTCTCTTATCCTCGGTAGCGTGCCGAAAAACGACTTGTACGTGATGTCCCAGGGCAACGTAGCGCTTAGAATCGTCGCTTCCCCGTTCCTGCACCTGCCCGAGCTTGCTCCCGACGTTTCGACGGATGCGCTTTCCACCCTGCCGATCACCGCACCGGCGACCTTGCTGAGTGTCCTAGCGATGTACCTCCCCGCCATGGTGAACCGACAGGTCACCGGCGGGAGGCCAAAGTTACTGCGAAATTCGAGGCGGCCAGCGTTGTCTATCCATTGTATCTGATATTCGCTTTCAGTCAGCGACAAGCTCCTGGCGACGGCGGCCCCGGCCGGCACGAGCAAGGCCATCGCCACGAAGGCGACGAAGAGCGACAATGTCCACCGCATATCTTTTCGCTCCTATATTAGGCTGATGGTGAAACCGCCGGCGTGGCGGTTTTCAAACGGACCCTGCCCTGCGAGGCTCACGACGATCCCAAGGGGCGCGCAGGTGCCATCACCGGCACGTATCGTGCCAAAGGCGCTTGCCGGCCCGGATGCTGATTCGGGAGCGGTTGCGATGAAGGCGACAAACGGTTCAGATGCTTCGGACCTTATTAGACAGGTGGCAACGCCTTCCATGTTGATGCGAAATGCGGCATTGACGATGTCGACCCGAACGTCCCTTATACTGGGTAGCGTGCCGAAGAACGCGTGGTAGTTTATGTGCCACGGTAGAGATTCGGTTAGGATCGTGATTTCGCCGCCTCTGCAGGTCCCCGTCGTTCTTTCGGACGCGTTGATGGACACTCTTTCCACGACGCCTATCTGCGATCCCGCGACCTTGGAGAACGTTCTCCTTTCGAATCTTCCCGAGAGCGTGGTCGGGCACACCAACGGTGGCGCGCCGAGATTGTTGCGGAATTCGAGTCCCGCCCATGACATGTCGTATTCACCTTCAGTCAGCGACAAGCGGCTCGCGCCGGCGCTGCCGGAGACGAGCATGAGCATGCACGCCGCTGCCAGCGCGGCGCAGAGTAATTTCGTCCAACGCATTGAGTGCGCTCCCCCTGTTAGACCCGCGGCCATTGCTATGACCGCGATCGAGCATCGCCGGATGCGGTGGCCCCCTTCGAAATAGTGAGAACGTCGCCGGACGTCGCGGGCGGAGGTTCGGCAAGCCCCCTTTGCCGATCGTCCTGACGACGCAACAAAAACCAGCGTAATGCAGCGAAATGGCCTTGTCAACGGCCGCGTCGCACATGGCGCGCGCGGGTTCTTCAATTGATCGCCCGCATCCGCGATACCACGGTGCTAGCGTGGGCCGCATGGGTCGTGTCTTCTTCGCGATGGGCATGTCGCTCGACGGCTATGTGGAGGACGCGAGCGGGAGCTTCGACTTCGCCGTGCCGAGCGATGAGGTCCATCGCATCGCGAACGAGCAGGCGCGCGACGCGGCCGTGTTCGTGTTCGGCCGCCGCATGTACGAGCTGATGGAGGGCTACTGGCCAGGCGCCGCGGCCGCTCCGGACGAGCTGTCGGAGGTGGCGGCGGAGTTCGCTCGCGCGTACGTCGAGACACAGCGCGTCGTCGTCTCCGACTCGCTCGGCGACGTCCCGGACGGGGTGCGGCTCGTGCGCCGCGCCGACGCGGCCGCCGAGGTGGCGCGTCTCGCGCGCGAGCACGAGGGCCACATCGAGGTCGGCGGGCCGACGCTCGCCGACGCGCTGTTCGACCTGATCGACGAGTTCCGCACGTGGGTCAACCCGGTCGCGGTCGGCGGCGGCAAGCCGTACTTCCCCGTCGGCGGCGAGCAGCTGCGCTTGCGTCTGCTGGAGCAGCGCGCCTTCGCCTCCGGCGAAATGTACCTGCGCTACGAGCGCGTCCGCTAGGTCGTGGGCCTAAGCAACCCGCGGTCACAAACGCCATCGCTCGTGCGAAGAGGTTATAGACATGCCTTCGCTGACCGAGACCGCGAGCGACGCCGAGCTGCTCACCCGCGGACGACACGGCGACGCCGAGGCGTTCGCCGTCCTCGGTGCTCGCCTTGCTCGCAGAGCTTCCGGCAGAGCAACTGGACGCCGTGCGCGCTCACATCGTGGAGGACGAGAGCTACGTAGACGCAGCCGCTCGTCTCCGAACCTCTCCCTCCGTCGTGCGCAAGCGCGTCAGCCGCGGCCTCGCGGTCCTGCGACGGCGACTGACCCTTGCAGCCGACGGCAGCGGAACCACCCTTCTCGTCAACTGGCTCGACGAGACTGGAGCGCAAGAATTCGTCGCGTCGCACGGCCTGACGATGCCCGTCCTCGCCCATCCGCTCCCAGGCACCCGGAACGCGGTCCAACACCGAGACGACGTCCGCAGGCTCCCGTTCCAACTCCGCCAACGCCTCCGAGAGCAGCGTGACCGCGAGGTCGTCCTGCTCGGCGTGCGCCCGCTCGGCCAGCGCCGCCAGCCGAGCGGCAGACTCGTCATCGAGGGCAAGGTGAATCTGATGAGCCATGCGATCAGGGTACCGCCGATCCGAGGCGGATCGTGGGAAATCAACGGCAGACCATGGACGCTGCGTCCTCCAGTGGACGCCGCCCCAAGCCGCTACGCCGCCGCCAACTGCTCCAGCACCGCCAGCACCTCGTCGTCATGCGTTCTCGGCGTGACTCTGGATCACGTGGACGACCGTGCCGGACCCGTCGATCACGAACGTCGCGCGCAGGGCGCCGAGATATTTTCGCCCGTACATCGACATCCTCCAAGGGAGGGGTCGGTTTCCAGCCCGACCTAACCGCCGGTCGGCGACGAAGCCCGCCGCGCGTCCTGCATCGTCGGCACGGTCATGATTTTGATGCCTTGCGGGCGCGGCTGGGTACACCTCACGCTGCCGGGCGCTCCTCGACCGGCGCTGGTTGTCGCCTTGCCCGGAACGCTACTGTCACGTACAACAACTCAAGCGGCTGATCAGGTCCAGGGTCGAAGTGCCGCGCGAGCAGTCGCTCAAGTTCATGCTCGAGCGCCCGCTGCTGCTGCTTGGGCAGTGCCAGGTAGAATGAGCGGGACCGGACAAGCTCAATGAGCGACGCTTGAGTGTGCGCGACTCGGTGCGGGAAGAACTCGCGCGAGATATGGGTGAAAGCGTCGCCGAACGATGGGTCTTTCAGCCAGCCCTTCAGTGCCAGCCCGCCGTTTCCTCGCAGCGCTTCGAGCGCCCCGTGCAGCATCACAGCGCCAGCGTTGCTGGCGTCAATGCCCGCATCTTCCTCGGCCAGGACTTGCGAGAGCTCCTTTGACCACTGGACGGACTCGTCGCGCAGATTCCAGAACGTCGCGAGCGTTCCACCGGATCTCAGAACACGCGCGATCTCGGCATTTGCCAGCCGGGGTGCGAACCAGTGATATGCATGTCCAACCACGACAGCGTCGACGCTGTCGTCCGGCAATGGGATCGCCTCCGCGGTGCCAGCAAGCACTGTCGCTCCGTCGGTGCGGACACACAGCTCCCGCATCGTATCGTCGGGCTCGACCGCGATCGTCTCGTGGCCGCGCGCAACCAGCTCACGCGTGAGGATGCCCGTCCCGGCTCCGAGGTCGAGTACCGTGCGTGGAGCATCGCCAAGCGCCCATGTGAGTGCGGCCCGTGGATAGCCCGGGCGCGTGCGATCATACGTCTCCGCAGCTGAGCCAAACGAGCGGCCGCGTCGTTCCCAGCTTTCAACTCCAGACACCGCTCCCCCTGAGCTTGCTTGGCATTCGCGCGTGAGTGTCAACTGTCAAGTTGGTCCGCCCGCAAAGGCTTGCGCCTAGCGAGCCGCGACGCTATAGTACTATATCTAGAGCATTGGGGGTTGGGGAACCTAAGGGGATACAATGCGCGCTCTCGTCGCGATCGCGGATACATGCCGTTCCATGATCGCGTCCGATCGCATCGCTGACGTGACATGGTGGAGCACATGCGACGGCGAAATCGCCACCGCGCTTGGTTCCTCTAAAATTAATATCGTAATCCATGACTGCCCACTGGATTTCTCGGTGCTTCGACGCTGGCGCGCCTCGATGCCGGACGAACCGCTGATCGCGATCCGCGTCGTCCCGGGCGACGTTGCAACCCTGCCGGGCGAACCCGATGCCTGGGCCACGCCGACGGGCTTTGCAGTTGGCATCGAGCAGTTCCTCATGCGGCTAGCATGGGACGCGTTGCCGCGCGCGCTTGGCGTCGCCGAGCGCGCGTACTACCGCGCCGCGCTGCGCATCCCGAGACCGCGGGCGGCGACTAACGCCGGCTCCCGCAGCGTCCTCGTCGTAGGTCTGGGTATCGTCAACCTCGTTAGCGTCCACCGCCTCGTGCGAGAAGGCTTTATCGTGACCGCGCTTGACGCGGCGCCGGACCCGCGCGCATGGCGTGACTGGCGCGAGTACGGTTGCACCCGCGGCGGCGGCAATGCGCGTATGTTTACGCTCACCGAGGCCGATGATTACCATGATCGTCGCCTCGACGCGGCGCCGCTTAACGACCAGTTTCGTCGCTCCGTTTCGCAGGGTGGCTGGCTCGTGTGCAGACCCACGACCGACGAGGAGCAGTGGATCCGCGACTTCGAGCGCGTCCCCCCGTGGCGCGCACGCGCCTACAACGCCGATATCCTCGCCTTCAACCGAGGCAGCGGCGCCCTGTGGGAAGACTGGATGCTCGCAATGCCCGAGCTGTTCGCGGACGTTGGGCTGCGACACGACATCCTCCGGCTCTACAGCGAGGAAGATGACTACGCTACCAATGTCAAGCGACACGCGCTGTTGGGCTCCACCAGAGAGGTGCTCTCGGCGACGGAAGTCCGGACTCGCTTCCCTGCGATGAGTGATGTGCCCGATCACGCGCTCGCTGGCGGAATTGTGGTTCGCGGATTCACTTTGCAGGTGCACGACTTTATGGCGGCCCTGCTCGACGACATCGAGCGACTTGGCGCGGATGTGCGCTTCGAAACGCCGGTGACGGAGCTCCTGCGCGATCGCGACGGGTGCGTGACAGGGGCTGTCGCAGGCGACAATGTCATGCGTCACGACTCCTACCTTCTGTCCCCCGGCACCGGTCTGTCGACGCTCTCGCCGCCGCCAGCTCTTGCCAACCGAATTCACGGCGTGCTCGGCGCCTGGGCCACCGTCCCAAACGTCAATCCGCGCTTGAGAAACTCACTTAAGATTGCCCGCAAAGGGCACCTTGCGGAGGACGCGAATGTGACCGTGGCGCATAACGCCGCGGGCGAGCCTGTGCTGATGGTCGGGTCTGGGTACGGTTATATCGGAGCAGGCCGCGAAATCGACCGGGCGGAGCTCGATACGATCTTCGACGCTCTGGTCGACACGATCGCGACGTACTTCCCGCGAGCGCTCAAGGACATGACGCTCGCCGGCGTGCGCAAGACTTTCCGCTATTGCGTACGTCCCTGGACTGCATCCTGCCTCGGCGTCTTTGAGATCGAGCCGTCGCTTGGAGGGGTCGCAATCTGGACTGGTGGACACAACACGGGTGGCTTTGCGCAGGCCCCAATTGTGGCGGAGGCTGTCCTTGCTGCTCTCATAGGCGCACGCCATCCGATGCACGTGGCGTACGCAGCGGCACGACACGACGGTGCGCTCAACCCGACCATGACCGCGCGAAGAATGCACGACGAGCCGGCTATCGCACAGTAATTGTGAGCCACCCGGACTTCAAAGCCCCTTGCGCCAACCTGCTCGACCTGACCCAGGCGTTGCTCGCGCACGTCCCCCACGGCGAGCACGGACTTGTAGGCGTCCCTGAGACCAGCGGCGCAGCGGACGCCACCGTGAAGCTGCGGCAGGCGGGGTCGGACGCCGATGTTGCCGCAGCCGCGCTGACCGGCGCATCGCCCGTGGCTCAGGCGTGGGCGGCGCGCGGCCACATCGAGCTGCGCTTTGATGACGATCGTATTGCCGCGCTCGGCGCCGCACTCGAGTGCGGCGCGCCAGAGGCGCTCGACACAAGTGACCTGCGTGCAGGCGAGCGCTGGATCGTCGACTTCTCAGATCCGAATGCGACCAAGGCGCTGCACGTCGGTCACCTGCGCAACGTCGCGATTGGGCAGTGCCTCGCCCGCATGGCGGAGGCCGCCGGCATCTCGGTCACGCGTTACAGTCGCGTGAGCGATTTCGGCCGCAGCACAGGAGAGGCACTCGCCGGCTACCTGCGCTACGGCGAGGGTCGCTCGCCCGCACAACACGGCGTGAAGGGCGACCATCTGATCGGCGACTGCTACGCACGGTACGTGATCGACATGACAACTGACGAGCGAGCCGAACTGTCAGACGAACGCGCCGATCAAGCGCTCTCACGCGAGAAGGACACCCGCCACGACTTGGCCGATGAGCTGCTGGAGCGCTGGCGCTCCGATGACAAAGAGATAGCCCGCCTCTACAAACAGGTGCGCGAATGGACAATTGACGGTCAAGACGCGACGCTCGCACGACTTGGGATCGTTATGGATTGTAACCTGCTCGAGTCAGACTACCTGGACGAGGGAGAACGCTTCGTCGACGCGGCGGTAGCGCGTGGGATCATCACAAAGACCGCGGGCGGCGCCACGGTCTATGAGACCGGAGCGAAGGACTATCCGCGGCTGCTGCTGCAGCGTAACGACGGCTTCCCCACCCAGCACCTCCGCTACCTCGCCACCTACCTTGTCGCCCGTCCATTGATGGTTGGGGCAACCTCGATCTCGGTCCTCGGGCAGGAGTGGGCGAACCTTGCGAGATACACTGTCGAGATCCTGCGCCAGTTTGAGCCTGATGTCGACATACACCCGAAGGTCGTCGTGACGCACGAGATGGTCGTCGGCAAAGATGGGGTCGTCAAGTCGAGCAAGGGAGACGCCCCACTGATCGACGTCCTGCTCGACATGTTGGCGGCGTCAGAGCCAGTCGCCGAGCTGTGCGCCCGCTGTGAGCGGTGTGAGCCCGAGCGCGTCGCTGCGACGGTCGGGCTCGGCTACTTCCTCGGGCAGCCCGTCACCAAGCGCGTGATGCTGTCGCCCGACGACCTGCTGGACGAACGGAAGAGCGTCGGATGGATGCTCGTCCGAGCGTGGTCGAAAGCCTGGGACTCCGAGTTCGACGGACCGCCGGACCCGCACGCTGAGGACGAGGTGTACCGATTCGTCGCGGCGCATTCGCAGCGGCACCGGCGGCTGCTGGCGCGCGCGCTCGAAGGTTACGAAGGCTTCAAGCTCGTGCGCTTCCACTTCCACTTCGCGCGCTGGTTCAACGACCTGACCGGGCTGACGCCACCAGTCGCACGGGCGGCGCGCACCGTGCTGGACGCTGGACTGCAGACGCTCGGACTGCCAGCGCCCGGAACACCTGGTTTGACGGGGGAGGCTACTTAAGCGACGTTCCTCCGCGGAGCCCTGCACCAGTACCTTAACGGGTAAAGGACCGGTCTAGTACACCGAGCATGCGGGTTCGAGCCCCGCCTGGTGCGTTTTGAAGCGACGGACCCGCGGCTCCATCGCGTGCGTTGCGCGTACCACGGGTCGCGGCGACAGCACACGCGGCGCGCTGCTGATTCCCACATCCAATGGCAGTGAACCCGTCATCAACCAGGCGCCCGGCTGGCCAGCGAGCCGGCTGTGCCCGGCCGATTACTGCCATGAGCCCTCGAAGTAGGGAAGTGGCTCCGACCAAGGACTAGGCTGGCGTCAGCCAGCCGCCAGTTGCTCCAGCACCGCCAAGACCTCGTCGTCATGCGTTCTCGGCGTGACCTTCGGGATAACGTGCGCTACGACGCCATCGGGGCCGATGACGAACGTGGCGCGCAGGGCGCCCCAGTACTTGCGCCCGTACATGCTCTTCTCGGCCCACACGCCGTAGGCCTCGCAGACGGCGTGATCCGCGTCGGCGAGCAGGGTGAAGTCGAGCGACTGCTTGTCGGCGAACTTCTTGACGGCTCTGACCGGGTCGGGCGAGACGCCGAGCACGACCGCGCCGGCTTCCGCGTAGTTCGGCAGGTGGTCGCGGACGCCGCAGGCCTGCACCGTGCAGCCTGGCGTGTCGGCCTTCGGATAGAAGTAGAGGACGACGGTCTTGCCGGCGTAGTCGGCGAGGCTGACCAGGTTTCCGTCCTGATCCGGCAGCGTGAACTGCGGTGCGGTGGCGCCTGTCTCGATCATGCGCCGCAGGCTACTTCAAGAGCCGCGACAGCCGCCGGTCCTTCAGCACCCGCCCCTCCGTCTGGCATTCCGGGCAGTACGCGATCACGTAGTCCTCGAAGTGGACCGCCTCGAGCGTCGTGCCGCAGCGCGGGCACGGCTCGCCCTCGTGGCGGTGGACCTTGAGCGGCAGCGGAAGTCTGTCGGGCAGCGGCAGCGACAACGTCTCCGCGTACAGCGCGACCGCGTCGCCGAGCCGCGCGACGGTCGCGTCGCGCAGCGCGTCCGCCTCCTCCGCCGACACGTCCGATCCGCGCTTGAACGGCGACAGCCGCGCCTCCCACAGGATCTCGTCGACCCACGAGCGCCCGATCCCGGCGATCGCCCGCTGGTCGCGCAGCAGCGAGTGCAGCGGCCGCGGCTGATCGCCGAGCAGCGGTCCGAGCGGTGGCGGGTCGGGCCAGGCCTCCGCCCCGAGCGTCGCGAGCGCCTCATCGTCCCCGACCTCGCCCGCGCGCAGCAGCTTCGCCCACGCCGCCTGCTTCGTGCCGAACTCGCGCAGGCGCAGCTCGCGGCCGTCGTCCAGCCGCACCAGCACCCGCGAGGTGCGGTCGCGCAGCCCCGCGCGTCTGTCGAACAGCTGCAGGCGCCCCGCCGACATCAGATGGATCAGCAGCACGAGGCCGGCGTCGCTCTCGACCAGCAGGTGCTTGCCGCGCCGCGAGACGCCGGTCAAGCGCGATCCGTCGAGCGCGTGCAGCGGCGGATCGAAGGTCTTGAGCGCGTTCACGCCCGGCGCGAGCGTCGAGTCGACCTGCGCGCCGGCGACGGCGGAACCGATCAGTCGCGCCACGATCTCGACCTCGGGCAGCTCAGGCATGTGCCTCTCAGGCTAACCAGTGCTGCAAGAAAGGCCGAGAAGGCCAGCAACCTTGGTGCTTCACACCGGTTTAAGGAGGGCATTCAACAACTGTTATGACGGCTTAACGAGAGAGGGCCAAGGTGCGGTCATGACGAACGAAGCGATCCTCCTCATCGCAGGGCCCGCAGACCACGACGGCGAGCTCGTCGCCGCGGCCGCCGTGCATCGACCCCGGCACGTCACGGTCCTGATCGAAGCGGAGGACCCCAGCTGGGGCTGGAGCGAGCGGCACGTCGCCGCCGCTCGGCGAGCCCGCCTCGCACGGCTGCTCACGGCCGTCGAGCAGGCGACCGGCGCAACCGTCGTCGGCCTCGTCGGGCGCCAGCCCGAGCTGGACCCACGCGGCTTCGACGCCGTGCTCGGGGGTACCCCCGTCCCCGTGGCCGCGTAGCGGGCCTTCCCCCCGAGCGGGCGCCGGAATTCCCCCACCCGGCGCCCGCTCACCCCCGCGTCGCATAGCGTTCGGCGCAGCATGAGCGCGATCGTCGACACGCACGCCGACGCGGCGGCCCTGGAGCTTGCCCCGCTGCTGATCCGCGAGCCGCTTGCGGCGTTCCTCGACGCGCAGGGCATCTGCGGCGAACCTGGCGCGGGACCGCTGGAGGCCGAGCCCGTCGGCGAGGGCCACTCGAACGTCACCTTCCTGATCCGGCGCGGCGACGCGCAGGTCGTGCTGCGCCGCCCGCCGCGCCCGCCGCTGCCGCCGAGCGCCCACGACGTGCTGCGCGAGGCGCTGCTGCTGCGCGCAGTCGAGCACGCCGCCGTGCGCACGCCGCGCGTGCTGGCCGTCTGCGACGACGAGGCGGTGATCGGCGCACCCTTCTACGTGATGGAGAAGGTCGAGGGCGACGTGATCACGACGCAGATGCCGTCCGCGCTCGACACGCCCACGCAGCACGCGCTCGTCGCCGGCGAGCTGATCGACGCGCTCGTGGAGGTCCACGCGGTCGACTGGCAGGCGTGCGGCCTGGAGGGCTACGGCAGACCGACCGGCTATCTGGAGCGCCAGCTGCGCCGCTTCTCGGGGCTGTGGGAGCACAACAAGACGCGCGAGATCGCGACGCTCGACCGCGTGACCGCGTGGCTCGCCGCCAACCGCCCCGAGTCCGGCCCGGCGACGATCGTCCACGGCGACTACCGCCTCGGCAACGTGATGTTCGCGCGCGAGACGCCGGCGCGCCTGAACGCGATCTTCGACTGGGAGCTGGCGACGATCGGCGACCCGCTCGCCGACGTCGGCTACCTCACCGCCACGTACGCCCAGCCGGGCGATCCGGACACGAACTTCACGCGCTTCGCGGTCACGACGCAAGGCGGCTTCCCGACGCGCGCGGAGCTGATCGCGCGCTACGAGGAGCGCTCCGGCCGCTCGATGCAGAGCGTCCCCTGGTACGCGACGCTCGCGCTGTGGAAGGCGGCGGTCTTCCTGGAGGGCTCCTACAAGCGGCTGCTCGCCGGGACGACCGACGACCCGTTCTTCAAGGCGCTCGACGCGGGCGTGCCGGCGCTCGCCGAGCACGCGTGGGCGGTGGCGCATGGCGGATGAGCGGACCGTCCTGCTGGTCGACTGGGGCGGCGTCCTGACGACCAACCTGTTCGCGTCGTTCGGCGAGTTCTGCAGCGACGCCGGCCTCGCGCCCGAGGCGCTCGTGGAGGCGTTCCGCGGCAACCGCGAGTTCCGCGACACGCTGATCGCCTTCGAGGAGGGAAAGATCGAGGAGCCCGAGTTCGAGCAGCGCTTCGGCGCGCTGCTCGGCGTCGACCACGCCGGCCTGATCGACGGCCTGTTCGCGCGCGTGGGACCGGACATGGCGATGCTGGCGGCGGTCCGCAACGCGCGTGCGGCCGGGATCCGCACGGGCCTGATCTCGAACTCGTGGGGCACGCGCCGCTACGACCGCGCGCTGCTGGAGGAGCTGTTCGACGGCGTCGTGATCTCCGGCGAAGAGGGCATGCGCAAGCCGGCGCCCGAGATGTACATGCTCGGCGCGCAGCGCGCCGGCGCGGCGCCGGAGGCGTGCGTCTACGTCGACGACCTGCCGTTCAACCTGCCGCCGGCGCAGGAGCTGGGCATGGCGACCGTGCACCACGTCGACGCGGCGCAGACGATCGCCGAGGTCGAGCGGCTGCTCGGCCTGAGCCTTGCGTAGCATCCGGCGCCGGATGCTCCGCCGCGCGCTGCCGGTCCTCCTCCTCGCCCTGATCGCGCTCGGGCTTTCCGCGTGCGGCGAGGACAGCCTCAGCGACCAGCAGCTGCGTGCGCAGGCGACCGCGATCTGCGCGAGGGCGGCGCGCGCGACCGACCGCATCGCCGTGCCGACCTCGCCGGAGCACAGCGCGCCGTTCCTGACCGCGGGACTCGCGCAGCTCCGCCCAGCAGCCGCGAGGCTGCGCGCGCTGAGAGCGCCGCACGACCTGCGCGGCCAGTACGACCGCGCCCTCCAGCTCGCCGCTCAGGAGATCGCGCTGATCGCCCGCCACGAACGCGCGATCGCGAACGGCGGCGACCCGGCGGACGCGTTCCGCCAGCTCGCCGCCGCGCTGAGACCGCTCACGACGGAGGAGAACGCCTACTGGCGCGCGCTCGAGATCCCGTCGTGCGTGCGGACGTGACTACGCCCGCTTGCCGCGCCCGTACAGGAATCTCGTCAGCCGTTGGAGCAGCTTCGTGCGCCGCGGGCTGTAGGGGAACATGTGCGGGTCCTTCTTCGGCGCGAGCCGCGTGACGAGCAGCGTCTGCTGCTTGGTGTACTTGCGGATCCCGCCGGCGCCGTGGCGCGAGCCGAGGCCGGAGGTCTTCCAGCCGCCCATCGGCAGCTCGAGCGTCGTGTAGTTGACCTGCGCGTCGTTGACGCAGACCGCGCCGGCCTGGACGCGCCGCGCGAGCTGCTCGCCGCGGTGCGTGTCCTTGGTCCAGACCGATGCCTGGAGCCCGAACGGCGAGTCGTTCGCGAGCCGCAGCGCCTCCTCGTCGTCCGACACCTTCATGATCGGCAGCGTCGGGCCGAACGTCTCCTCCATCATGCACGCCATCGAGTGGTCGACGTCGACCAGCACGGTCGGCTCGTAGAAGGCGCCGGGGCCGCTGCCGCGCTTGCCGCCGGTCAGGACGCGAGCGCCCTTCGCGACGGCGTCTCTCACGTGCGCCTCGACGATGTCGATCTGCGGCGGGTAGATCATCGAGCCGATGTCGACCGTGCCCGGCCCGCTCGGCACGCCCTGACGCAGCGCGCGCACCTTGTCGGCGACCTTGCCGACGAATTCCTCGTAGACCGGCGCCTCGACGTAGACGCGCTCGACCGAGATGCAGACCTGGCCGCCGTTGTTCATCGAGTAGTAGGCGGCGGCGTTCGCGGCGCGCTCGACGTCGGCGTCGGCGAGCACGATCATCGGGTCCTTGCCGCCCAGCTCCAGGCCGACGGGCGTGAGCGTGCTCGCCGCGCGCTGCATGACCTTGATGCCGGTCTCGGTCGAGCCGGTGAACATGACGAAGTCGACCGCGTCGATCAGCGCCTCGCCGGCCTCGCGCCCGGTGCCGGTCGCGACCTGGAAGACGTGCTCGGGGATCCCGCAGGCGCGCAGGCCCTCCTCCATCAGCAGCGACGTCAGCGGCGTCACCTGCGCGGGCTTGAGCACGGCGGCGTTGCCGGCAGCGAGCGCCGGGATGCAGTCGCCGAAGGAGTTCGTCAGCGGGAAGTTCCACGGCCCGATCACGCCGACGACGCCGACCGGCGCGTAGCGCACGACCAGCTTCTTGCCCTTCGTCATCGGGTTCGAGGTCTTGACGTGCTCATCGGCGAGGTACTCGGGCGCGTTCTTCGCCCAGAAGCCGAACGCGTTGGCGCAGTACATGACCTCCGCGAGCAGCGCGTCCTCGTAGGTCTTGCCGGTCTCCGAGACGATCGTTCTGATGATCCGCTCGGCGTTGTCGACGGTCCACTTCTGCATGCGCAGGAAGACCTTCGCGCGCTCCTCGAAGCCGAGCGCCTCCCAGGCCGGCTGCGCCGCGCGCGCACGCGCGACCAGCGCGGTCACCTCGCCGCGGCTGAGCGCCGGGACGGTCGCGATGATCTCGCCCGTCGCGGGGTTCTCGACGGGGATGCCGCCGTGGGTGGCGTCGCCGTTCTGGACGGCGGCCGGTGCCTGCTCGGTGGTCGACATGGCGCGCTCCTTCTCGGGACTCGGCGTCGGGCGGCGAGTCGGCATTGACCCGCGGTCAAGAGCGTACCTGAGCCGCGCAGCGTTTTGGCCGGCTGGCCAGGCGACGGCGCGGTGGCGCACCACGAAACCTCGCGGCGCGCCACCGACGTGCCGCTACCAGCTCACGTCGCGGGCGGGTTCGCCACCGCGCTCGCGGAACTGGCGAGCAGCGAACGCCTGTCCGTACTCGCGATCTCCCGCGAGGATGCGCGCGATCGCACCCTGATAGATCTCGCCAAGAGCATTTCCGCGCAGCGCAGGCCACTCGGGGATCTGCTCGAGGATCGTCGTCTCCTGCGGCGTCAATGTTGCGTGTGTGGCATACCAGACCCAGTCCCGGGCGGCGTTCGCCTGGAGCAGGCTCCGCACATCGCCAGCCGTGATCGGTCCGGTGTCGCTCTGTCTCTGCCAGTCGAGAGCGGCCGCAGTGTTCAACCCTGGCGGAAGCGGAACTTCCGCCTCGCTGATCCCACGCGCGACATCGCGCGCCGCCGCAGGCTCGATCGCAGGACCCACGTCCGCACTTGGCACACCCACGGCGGGCGACGGCGACTCCACGAGCGCCTGAGACTTGTCGAGCGGGGAACTCACGGCAGAAGGCTCGGAGCGAGCGTCGATTGAAAATATCAATCCGAGGACGGAGATCGCAACGACCGCCAGCAGGCGGGCCCAGCGCAGGGTCAACCGCGGACGGAAAGCCGCCATCACAGGTCCACCTGCCCGACCGGCTCCATCGGATCGCCGCCCAGGTTGCGGGCGCGCACGACGACGACGTCCCCCGAGTCGCCGAACACATCCGGATGCGCCGTCGTGAAGTAGTGGGCGACATGGTCGTTAAGTGGAATGTCGGTCACCTCATAGATGCTGTAGTCGTAGCTGAGGTTGTAGCTCACGCGCGTGCTGTGCGGATTGTGGGCCGTGGTTATCAATCAGGAAATATTGTGCCTTGTCGGCGGCGGCCCGCGACCTACTTGACGAGCGCTCTGGCGCGGACGCGCGCCTGAGCCGCGACGAGCGCGGCGTAGCAGAGCACGGCGGCGCCAAGCACCGCGAGATACGACCGGCGGGGCACGTCCGTGAACCTCAGATGCGATTGGCTACCGCACGAGCGCGAGCCGGCCGTACGCGCCCGCGTTCGGGATCACCTCGGCGGCGTCGGTCCCGAGCCAGCCCTCGATCAGCGAGCAGTAGACCTTGCGGAAGTCGACCGTGACCTTGAGGTTGTCGTCTGAGTCGAAGTCGGTCAGCGACGGGTAGTCGGTGAGGATCCCGCTCGCCGCGTGCGTGCCCTGCACCCACGCGATTCCGCCCGCGCCGTGGTCGGTCCCGCTCGACTCGTTCGCTCTCGGGCGGCGGCCGAACTCGGACCACACGAGCGTCAGCACGCGGTCGGCGATGCCGCGCGCCTCGAGGTCGGCCTGGAAGGCGGCGAGCGACTGCGACGCCGATCTCAAGCCGTCGCCGAGGTCTCTCGGCTGGTCGTCGTGCGTGTCGAACTGGCTGTCGGAGTCGACCGCCGCGAGCCGCACGCCGAGCGGCTGCGCCACCAGGGCGGCGACGCGCGAGAGGCGCTCGCCGAGCGTGTCGCCGTCGGGGTAGGGCACCGGGGGCGCGAGCGGGTCGCTGCCGTCCTGGCGCGGCGCGTAGGGTCTGAGGCGGTCGCCGACCGACTTCGCGAGCCGCGCAGCCGTGTGGACCGACTGCGGGCCGGCGCCGCGCGCGTGCGCGCCGGCGAGCCGCGCCCACGCGTCGAGCATCTGGCGCTCCTGGAGCCCGCCGACCCCCCACACGTCGAGGGCGACGTCGGTCGGGGACTCGAGCGCGGCGACCGGCGCGCTGCTCGTCGCCAAGACAGGCGAGAGCGTCGAGGCGAGCGTCAGCCCCTGCAGCGGGTTCTCGCGCGAGCCGTGGTGGTCGAGCCAGCGCCCAAGCCAGCCCGGGGCGGCGCGCTCGGTCACGAGCCCGGTCTCCCAGAAGTGGCGCGAGTGGAAGTGCGAGAGGTCGGGGTTCGCGTAGTCGATCCCCGGCAGGAAGCCGACCTTGCCGGCGTCGAACAGGCCCTTGACGCCGCCGCCCGTCCCTTCCGTCAAGGACGGGTGGATGCCGAGGCCGGTGGCGCCGAGCGCCGGCGGCGCGTCGAGCTTCATGGCGCCGCGCAGGTCGGCGTACTGGCCGTAGGCGCCGAGCGGCGGGAGCGTGTCGAGCAGGTCGCAGCCGCCCGGCAAGAAGACGCTCACGAGCACGCGCACGCCGGGCGCGCCGGCGGCCTGCGCGCTCGCCGCTTCGAGCACGCGCGCCCACGGCATCGTCTGCTGGGACCAGATCGTGAGACCGCCGCCCAGCGCGCCCATCAGCGCCTGGCGGCGCGTCAGGCGCGGCGTCAGCCACCGTTCCCGCGCCCCCGCGCTCGTCTGGCGGAAGTCGTCGCAGCCCTTGTGGATCGATCGCGGCATCGTCAGTGGAGCTGGCTCTCGGGGCAGGTCAGCAGCAGGTGGCGCAGCGTCGCCTGGAGCGCCTCGCCGCGCCAGCCTGCGGTGTCGCGCCAGCGGGGGTCGAGGTCGTCGAAGAAGTGCTTGGCGAGGTGCTCCAGCGTCGAGCGCGTGGCGGTCGAGACGTGCGGCTCGCCGACCGCGCTCCAGGCGCGCTGGAACGCCTGCCGCGGCGTCAGCGTCGCGGGCGCGCTGCCTCTGCGCACTCTCGGGCGCCCCCACGTCACGACGTAGTTGCCGAGCGCGAAGCGCTGGCACATCGCGTTCGAGGACATCCACGCCGGCCTCCAGTCCCAACCGGCGACGCTCGGCGGGTCGAACGGCATCTGGCCCATCTGGTGGAGCATCCACGTCGGGTAGTCCTGCGTGAGGTACGTGCCGGTCGTGCGCAGCGCGCCCGCGAGGTAGACGACGGGGCACTTGACGAGGTCCGGCGCGTCGAGGTTGGCGTAGAGCGCGGGGTGAGAGAGGATCGCGCGCACGAGCGGCTTGATCTGGAGGCCGGAGCGGCGGTAGGTCGCGCTCAGCCCGCGCACGGTGGCGGCGCTCGGCGGCGTCGCGACGAAGTAGCTCCACAGCTTCGCGACGAGGAACGGCGCGTGGTCGCGATGCGCGGTGACGAGGTCGAGCACGTCGTCGACGCCGAGCCGGCCGCGGCGGCCGAGCAGCGTCTTGACGCCGTCGTCGTGCTGGTCGGGGCGGTACGCGATCGAGACGAGGCCGCTGTGGTCGTAGCGCGAGGAGAAGCCGGTCAGCGCGCGCGCCGCCGCGCGCACGTCGCGCTCCGTGTACCCGGAGCCGAGCGTGAACAGCTCCATCAGCTCGCGCGCGTAGTTCTCGTTCGGGGCGTCCTTCGTCGAGTCGGCGAGCGAGAGGAACAGCTGCATCGCCGGGTCGCGCGTGACGTCGCCCAGCAGCGTGCGGAACGAGCCGAGCGCGCGGCGGCGCAGCATGCGGTTCTGCGCGAGCATCAGCGGCGTGTCCTGCTGCGCCGTCGCGAAGTGGTCGTGCCAGATCAGCGTCAGCTTCTCCTGCAGCGGATACGTCGTGCGGATCATGCGGTCGACCCACCACAGGACGTCGTCGCCCCACACGTCCGCCGGGTCGAGCCGCCGCCCTCTCAGGTGCGGCGCCGGGCCGCGCAGGCGCGCGCCGCCGCGCGGGCCGTCGACGACCCAGTCGAGCGTCGCGGCGCGGCCGCGCTTCGCCCACCCGCGTGCCTCCGCGGGCGTCGCGCCGAAGCCGGCGCGCCAGAACAGGCGGCGGACGTGCGCCTCGGTCCAGCTCACCTCGTCACCCGAATCGTCGTGCGCATCCCGCGCGCCGCATGGTTCGCGAGGTCGCACACAAGCCGGTAGGTGCCGGGCGCGAGCCGCAGCGCGAGCGTCGCGCGGCTGCGAGACCTGACGCGGCCGGTGCGTCCGAGCCTGCGGCCGCCGCGCGTCTCGACGACGAGGTCGTGAACGTCCTGGCCGTAGTTGGTGAGGTCGAAGCGGACCGTGCCGCGCCGCACGCGCGCGCGATAGACGGCGAAGCGGTACTCGCGCGCGCCGATCCCCACCGCGGTCGTGCGCGCGAGGCGCGCCGTGCCCGCCCCGGCAGCGGCCCCGACGCCGAGCGCAGCCGCGACAAGCGCCGCGGCGAGCGCGGCGCCGGCGAGGATCCGACCCGAGCGCCGCGCGACCATCCCTCCCTATATCGCGCCGGGCGCCGAATCCCTTGATGGGGTCGGCGCCCGATGCGTCAGCGCGCGGCCGCGCCGCGCGGGCGCGACGTCAGTGGCCCAGCTCGACGCGCTCGATGCTCGGCGGGTCGATCGGCCGGTCGCCGGGACCGGTCTCGGCGCCCTCGATCTTGTCGACCGCATCCATTCCGTCCACGACGCGGCCAAAGGCGGTGTGCTTGCCGTCGAGCCACGGCGTCGCCTCCGCGGTGACGATGAAGAACTGCGAGCCGTTCGTGTTCGGGCCGGCGTTCGCCATCGCGAGCGTGCCGCGAACGATCTTGTGCTCGTTGATCTCGTCCTCGAACGTGTAGCCCGGACCGCCGGTCCCGGTGCCCTGGGGGCAGCCGCCCTGGATCATGAAGTCGGGGATCACGCGGTGGAAGACGATGCCGTCGTAGAAGCCCTCGCCGGCGAGTCTCTTGAAGTTCTCGACCGTCCGCGGCGCGTCGTCGTCGAACAGCTCGAGCGCGATCGCGCCGTGGGTGGTGTGCATCGTGGCCTGGGACATCGGGGCGGCTCCTCGTCGGGATCGGTCTGCGCTTCACCCTACTAAGGGCCTATCCCGGTAGGCCCTGACTGACCGCCTCCGCCAGGCGATCGAGGAACGGCGCCTGCGCCGGGAGCAGCTTCCGGCGCGCCGCGGGCAGCGAGAGCCACGCGGCGCGATCGACCTCCGGGAACATCTGCACGCGCCCGGAGCGCGGCGGCCATTCGAGCTCGAACGTGTTGGAGACGATCGCGTCGGCGTCGAGGTCGCGCTCGATCGCCCAGGCCGCCACGACCTTGCCGCTCTTCTGCCGCACCTCGCCGAGCGCCAGCAGCTCGTCCTCGGGCGCGTCGGGAAAGGCGGCGCCCGTCTCCTCCGCCAGCTCGCGCAGCGCGCACGCGCGCTCGTCCTCGCCCTGGTCGACCTCGCCCTTCGGGATGCTCCAGGCGCCCGCGTCGCGTCTGGCCCAGAACGGCCCGCCGGGATGGACGAGCAGCACCTCCAGCTCCCCATCGCCCGTGCGCCGAAACATCAGGATTCCCGCGCTGCGCTTCGCCACAGTTCAGCTCCTGCCTGTCACAGGACGACGGTCGCTTTGCAAATTCTCTGGACCAATTCTCGCGATTCCCATTGCCATCGTGCAGTCGTCCGGGAAGCTCGCAGGCATGAAGTATCGTGATCTCATGAAGCGGCTCCATGCGGACGGATGGAGGGTCATTGCGATCCGAGGCAGCCACCGGCAGCTAAAGCATCCGGACAGGCCGGGTCGCGTGACCGTCGCCGGGCATCCGAACGACGACGTGTATCCGCGGACGTTGAAGAGCATCCGCCGGCAAGCCGGCTGGGAGGACTGACGATGTCGAGAAGCTATCTCGTGGTCATCGAGCGTGGCGAGCGGAACTTCTCCGCGTACGTGCCCGACCTTCCGGGCTGCATCGTCACCGGCGGAACGCGCGAGCAGGCCGTCGACCGGATGCGCGAGGCGATCGCACTGCACATCGAGGGGCTGCGCGCAGACGGCGACGACGTTCCCGAGCCGGTCACGAGCGCCGAGCTGATCGCCGCGTAGCCGGCTGCGGGCTCAGCCGCGCACCGGCTCCAGCCGCAGGCGGTGGCCGGTGCCGTCGACGGTCGCGCCGTCGAGCTGCTCGACGACGCGCGCGGCCGCGTCGGCGGGGACGTCGAGGAAGGCGAAGCGGTCGAGCATGCGCACGTTGCGGATCGCCTCGCCGTCGAGCCCGGTGGCGGCGGTGATCGCGTGGATCAGGTCCTTCGGCTCCAGCCCGTCCGCGCGGCCGCCC
Source organism: Conexibacter sp. (assembly GCA_035572475.1). GTDB lineage: Bacteria > Actinomycetota > Thermoleophilia > Solirubrobacterales > Solirubrobacteraceae > Conexibacter. The sequence continues at coordinate 105,668 of DATNAP010000011.1, forward strand.
GACAGCACGAGCCGCGTGCGCGCGCCGGCGTCGCCGTTGACCGACGCGTGGGGCTTGGAGTGGCGCCGCGGCTTCGCCTCGACCTTCAGCGCGGCGACGTGCGCGCCCGGCGTCCACGGCGCCATCGGCGTCCCCGTGTGGCGCTCGATCGCCTCTATGTCGCGCTTCTGGCGCGGCTCGTAGAACGTGAGCGCGCGACCCGAGCGGCCGATGCGGCCGGTGCGGCCGATGCGGTGGACATAGACGTCGGGCGAGGTGGGCACGTCGAAGTTGATCACGTGCGTGACGGACGAGATGTCGAGTCCGCGCGCGGCGACGTCGGTCGCGACGAGGATCGGCAGCCGCCCGCTCTTGAACGACAGCATCACGCCGTCGCGCGAGCCCTGCGACATGTCGCCGTGCAGCGCCTTGACGTTCATGCCGCGGTCGCGCAGGCGCTTGAAGAGCTGGTCGCAGCGGATCTTCGTGCGCACGAAGACGATCGCCTGGTCGGGCCGCTCCGCCTCGAGCACCTGAACCAGCGCGTCGTCCTTCTCCCGCGGCGAGGTCTCCAGCGAGAACTGCTCGACCGTGTCCACGGTCAAGGTCGCCGCTCTCACCTTCACAAGCACGGGGTCGTAGAGGTACTGCTCGGCGAGTCGCCGGATCTCCGGCGGCATCGTCGCGCTGAACAGCGCCGTCTGCCGCGAGCCCGGCGTCAGCGCCATGATCTTCTCGACGTCCTCCAAGAAGCCGAGGTCGAGCATCTCGTCGGCCTCGTCGAGCACGACGAAGCGACAGTCGTGCAGCACGAGCGAGTGGCGCGAGATGAGGTCCTTCACGCGCCCGACGGTGCCGACCACGATGTGGCCGCCGGCGCGCAGCTGCGCCTGCTGGGAGCGGATCGGCGCGCCGCCGAAGACGGCGACCACGTCAACGCCCTTGCGCGCGCCGTACGCGCGCAGCGCCTGCGTGACCTGAATGCACAGCTCGCGCGTCGGCGTGAGGACGAGCCCCTGCACCTCGTGCAGCGCGGGGTCGACGTATTCGATCAGCGGCAGGCCGAACGCAGCCGTCTTGCCGGAGCCCGTCTGCGCCTGCCCGATCACGTCCGCTCCGGTCAGCAACGGCGGGATGCCCTGCTCCTGGATCGGGCTGGGCGATTCGTAGCCGACGTCGCGCAGCGCGTCGAGGAGGGAGGCGGAGAGGCCGAGCTCGGCGAAAGTGGTCACGCGACCTGAGACTAGTGAGAAGCGCGCCAAGAAGTCGCGTGGACGCGCGGCGCCGGGCGCCTCATGCCGGCGCGGCGCCGTCGGCCGCCGGCGCGGCTGCGCCGCGACCGCGCTCGGCGAGCGGCCGCAGGAAGTCCGGCACCGGTCGCACGAGCTGGCGATCCGTCGCGCGCTCCCAGGCGCGCTCCATCGCCGCGAGGTGCTCGTCCATCACGCGCTCGATGCGATCGTGGTCGGCGGAGCGGATGGCGGCGAGCGTGCGTTCGTGGACGTCCAGCACCCACGGCGCGACGGGCGGCTCGTGCATCGCGAGGTCGCGTGCGATCTCGAGGCGGCGCAGCAGCGTGCGCATCAGCGAGACGATCGTCGTGTTGCCCGTCGCGCGGGCGATGCGGACGTGGAACTGCGTGTCGAGCTGCAGGAAGCGGTCCTCGTGCTCGAGCACGTCGCCCGCGACGAGCAGCGCCCGCTGCGCGTCGATGACGCGCTGGAGCGCGGCGAAGTCCTCCTCGCGCGCGTTGACGGCGGCGAGCTGGGCGACGCGCGGCTCGATCATGCGGCGCGCCTCGAGCACGCCGGCGACCTCGCCGAGGCGCAGGTCGGACTTCGAGCGGAGCAGCTCGAACGGGACGTAGTCGGAGGCGACGAAGATGCCGCCGGTCGAGCCGGGTCGCACCGTGACGACGCCCGCGTCGGCGAGCACGCGCACGGCCTCGCGCAGCGTCGGGCGGCTGATCTGCATCGCCGCGGCCAGCTCGCGCTCGGACGGAAGGCGGTCGCCCGCGCCGAGGTCGCCGTGGCGGATGCGCTCGGCGATCTGCTCGACGGCGCCCTCGAACGTGCGGCGCGGCGCGACGGGCGAGAAGGGCTCCACGCGGACACCCTAGTCGTTTCGCGAGACCAATTTTGGTATAAAATTGGACCATGAGCGGTCAGGGAATCGCGGAGGAGCCTCGGACCGACCCACGCCGCGACGCCCCCGCGCGTCCACCCCGGCCGCATCGCCCCGCGCTCTCGGACCGCTACGAGCTCGACGAGGGGCGCGTGCTGATGACCGGCGTCCAGGCGCTCGTGCGCGTGCTGCTCGACCAGCGCCGCGCCGACGTGCGCGCCGGCCTGCGCACCGCGACGCTCGTGTCCGGCTACCCGGGCTCGCCGCTTGCCGGCTTCGACCGCGAGACCGCAGCCCTCGGCCCGCTCGCCGCCGCGCACGACGTCGTCCTGCGGCCGGCGGTCAACGAGGAGCTGGGCGCCACCGCGGTGTGGGGCTCGCAGCTCGCCGGCACGCTCCCCCGCCCGCGCTTCGACGGCGTGGTCGGCGTCTGGTACGGCAAGGCGCCAGGCGTCGACCGCGCCGCCGACGCGATCCGGCACGGCAACTTCGTCGGGACCGACCCGCACGGCGGCGTGCTCGCGCTGTGCGCCGACGATCCCGACTGCAAGTCCTCGACGCTCCCGAGCGCGTCCGAGCAGGTGCTCGCCGCCCTGCACGTCCCGGTCTTCGCGCCCGGCAGCGTGCAGGAGGCCCTCGACCTGGGCCGGCACGCGCTCGCGTGCTCACGTGCGTCCGGCCTGTGGGCGGCGCTGAAGGTCGTCACGAACGTCGCCGACGCGGCGGGCACCGTCGAGGTGGGCCTCGACCGCGTGCGGCCGCAGCTCCCGCTGCTCGAATGGAACGGCGCCCCGTATGTGCACCGGCCGTCGGCGCATCTGCTGGCGCCGCCCTCGTTGGAGATGGAGCGGACGCTCGTGGAAGTGCGCCTGGAGCTGGCGAGGGGCTACGCCCGCCTCAACGACGTGAACCGCGTCGTGCACGACCGGCCCGGCGCGCGCCTCGGGATCGTGGCCGCGGGGGCGACCGCGCATGACGTGCGGCGCGCGCTCGCGGATCTCGGCCTCGCCGCCGACGCGCCGGTGCGGCTGCTGCAGCTCGGCATGCTGTTCCCGCTCGACGAGCAGGCCGTGCGCGCGTTCGCGCACGGGCTCGATGAGATCCTCGTAGTGGAGGAGAAGGGCCCGTTCCTCGAGCGGCTCGTCAAGGACGCGCTCTACGGCGAGCCGGACCAGCCGCGCGTCGTGGGCCAGCGCGACGAGCGCGGCGCCCCGCTCGTGCCGGCGCACGGCGCGCTCGACGCGGACGCGATCGCGCGCGCAGTCGGCCGGCGGCTGCTCGCGCGCGCGGAGCTGCCGAGCGTGCGCGCGCGCCTCGACCGGCTCGACGCCGTCGCGGACCGGCCGGCCGCCGCGCTGGGCGCGGCGCGCACGCCGTACTTCTGCTCCGGCTGCCCGCACAACAGCTCGCTGGCGGCGGACGACGACGCGATCGTCGCCGCCGGCATCGGCTGCCACACGATGGTGCTGCTCGCGCCGAAGGGCCACGTCGACGTCCGCGGCATCACGCAGATGGGCGGCGAGGGCGCGCAGTGGATCGGCGCCGCGCCGTTCGTCGACGTGCCGCACTTCACGCAGAACCTCGGCGACGGCACCTACCACCACTCCGGCTCGCTGGCGATCCGCGCGGCCGTCGCGGCGAGACTGAACGTGACGTACAAGCTGCTCTTCAACGGGACCGTGGCGATGACCGGGGGCCAGCACGTCGAGGGCCAGCAGAGCGTGCCGGCGGCCGTGCGCAGCCTCGCCGCCGAGGGCGTCGGCCGGATCGTCGTCACGACCGACGACCCCGACCGCTACGACGACGTCGCGCTGCCCGCCGGCGTCGAGGTGCGCGACCGCAGCGAGCTGCTGCGCACGCAGCGCGAGCTGGCGCGGACCCCGGGCGTGACGGTGCTGCTGCACGACCAGGCCTGCGCCGCCGAGCTGCGGCGCGCGCGCAAGCGCGGGCGCGCGCCCGAGCCGCCCCAGCAGGTGCTGATCAACGAGCGCGTGTGCGAGGGCTGCGGCGACTGCGGCGAGCAGTCCGGCTGCCTGTCGGTCGAGCCGGTCGACACCGAGTACGGGCGCAAGACGCGCATCAACCAGTCCTCCTGCAACAAGGACTTCTCATGCCTGGAGGGCGACTGCCCGTCGTTCCTCACCGTGATCGCGCCGCGGCGGGAGCGCAGCGCGCCGCGGCTGCCCGCGATCGACCTGCCCGAGCCGCATCCGGCCGCCGCCGGCGACGTGCGCGTGCGCCTCGTCGGGATCGGCGGGACCGGCGTCGTGACCGTCAGCCAGGTGCTCGGCATGGCCGCGCTGCTCGACGGCCTGCACGCCAGCGGCCTCGATCAGACGGGGCTCTCGCAGAAGGCGGGGCCGGTCGTCTCCGACATGCGCATCGCGCGCGAGCCGGTCGTCGACGGCGTCACGGTGCCGAGCGCCGCCGCGGACGTGCTGCTCGGCCTCGACCTGCTCGGCGCCGCCGGACCCGCGAGCCTGCGCGTCGCCGCTGCCGAGCGCACCGTGGCCGTCGTCTCGGAGAGCCACGCGCCGACCGGGCGGCAGGCGATCGACGTCGACGCCCCGGCGCTCGACGCGGACGCCGCGCGCGGCGCGATCGACGCGGTCACGCGCGCCGGCGAGAACGTCTGGCTCGACGCGCGGCGGATCGCCGAGACGCTGCTCGGCGACGCGCTGCCCGAGAACGTCGTCGTGCTGGGCGCGGCGCTGCAGCGCGGGCTGCTGCCGGTCTCGCGCGGCGCACTGGAGGAGGCGTTCCGCCTCAACGGCGTCGCCGTCGAGCGCAACCTCGCCGCGCTCGCATGGGGGCGCGCCTGGATCGCCGACCCGGACCACGTGCGCGCGGCGCTCCACGTCGACCGCGCCGACGACGCCGCGGCGCCGCTCTCCCCGCTCGCCCAACGGCTCGTCGACCAGGCCGCGCCGGAGGACGGCGAGCTGCGCCGGCTGCTGTCGCTGCGCGTGCCCGACCTGATCGAGTGGGGCGGCGCGCGGCCCGCGACGCGCTACGCCGAGGCGGTCGCGCGCATCCGCGCGAGCGAGGAAGTCCGCCTCCCCGGCGGCACCGCCACCCCGCTCACCGAGCAGGTCGCTCGCGGGCTGCACAAGCTGATGGCGTACAAGGACGAGTACGAGGTCGCCCGCCTGCACCTGGAGGGCCTCGCCGCCCTGCCCCCGGGGGCCGAGATCCGCTTCCTGCTGCACCCGCCGCTGCTGCGCGCGCTCGGACTCAGACGCAAGCTGGCGCTCGGCCGCTGGTTCGTCCCCGCGTTCCGCGTCCTGCGCCGCGCGCGCATCCTGCGCGGCACGCTGCTCGACCCGTTCGGCCGCGCGCACGTGCGACGCGTCGAGCGAGCGCTGCCGCAGGAGTACCTGGAGCTGGTCGAGCCGGCGCTCGCGCGCCTGACGCCCGCGACGCTGCCGCTCGCCCTGGAGATCGCCGCGCTGCCCGAGCTGGTGCGCGGCTACGAGCAGATCAAGCTGGCCGGCGTCGAGCGCTTCCGCGCGCGCGGCGCCGAGCTGCGCGACCGACTGAAGGAGGAGGAGCCACGATGACCGCGGACGTCTGCGAGGCACTGGAGCAGTCGCTGTCCTGGGAGCACGAGCGCGTCCAGCTCGTGCACGACGCCGACACCGGCCTGGAGGCGGTCATCGCGATCCATTCGACGGTGCTCGGACCCGCGCTCGGCGGCCTGCGCGTGCGCCGCTACGCCGGCGGCCTGCCCGAAGCGCTCGACGACGCGCTGCGGCTCTCGCGCGCGATGACGCTGAAGGCCTCCGCCGCCGGACTCGACCTCGGCGGCGGCAAGGCGGTCGTGCTCGACGACGGCGCCTGGAGCGACCCCGGCCGACGCGCAGCGCGGCTGCGCGCCTTCGCGCGCGAGCTCGAGCTGCTCGGCGGCGCCTACATCACGGCCGAGGACATCGGCACCTCGACGGCGGACATGGATCTGCTCGCCGAGCACACGGAGCACGTCGTCGGGACGACCGTCCACGACGGCCTCGGCGGGGATCCGTCTCCCGCGACTGCACGCACCGTGCTCGGTGCGATCGCGGTCGCGCTCGACGTGCTCGACGGCGAGGACGCGCTCGCCGGCCGCACCGTCGGCGTCGTCGGCCTGGGCAAGGTCGGCGGGTGGCTCGCGGAACGGCTCGTGCGCGAGGGCGCCCACGTCGTGGGCACCGACCCCGACGTCGCCGCGTGCCGGCACGCGAGCGCGCTCGGCGTCGAGATCGCGCCGACCGTCACCGCGCTGCTGTCGCGCCCGTTCGACGTGCTCGCACCGTGCGCGGTCGGCGGGATGATCGACGAGGCGGCGGCCGCGACGGTCCGCTGCCGCGTCGTCTGCGGGTCGGCCAACAACCCGCTCACCGGCGAGTCCGCGGCGGCGCAGCTCGCGCAGCGGGGCGTGCTGAACGTGCCCGACTTCCTCGCCAACTGCGGCGGGCTGATCCAGGCCGACTGCGAGCGGCGCCGCGAGACGGACCCGGCGCACCTGGAGCGGGCGCTGCTCGATGCGCGCGCCCGCACGCGCGCGGCGCTGCTGGAAGCGAGCGAGGACGGACGCCTGCCGAGCGCCGTGGCCGAGGAGCATGCGTGGAGCCGCATCCGCGCGGCGGCGCGCGAGCCCAGCCCGGCGACGGCCGCCTAGCGCTTCGGGTCGAGCAGCAGCTTGCCGGTCGTGCGGCGCTCGGCGAGGTCGACCTGCGCCCGGGCGGCCTCGCTGAGCGGATAGGTCGCGCCGACGACCGCTCTGATCTTGCCGCGAGCAGCGCGTGCGAACAGGTCGCTCAGGGCGGCCTCGACCATCCCGGGCCGCTCGAGGCAGTGGTTGAACCAGAAGCCGACGACCGCGCGCGAGGTCTTCATCAGCTTGCCGCTGCGAACCTCGCGCTGCTCGCGCGTCGCGATGCCGTAGACGACCAGCCGGCCGAACGGCGCGAGCGCGTCGAACGAGGCGTCGAAGACCTCGCCGCCGGCCATCTCGAAGACGATGTCGACGGGCGCTCCGCCGTTGGCCTCGATCAGCCGCTCGGCCATCCCCTCGGGCGCCGCGTCGATCGCCGCGTCGGCCCCGAGCGACAACGCCAGCGCGCGCTTCTCCTCCGTCGAGGCGGTCGCGATCACGCGCCCGGCGCCGAGCAGCTTGCCGAGCTGGACGACCAGTGAGCCGGTGCCGCCGGCCGCGCCGTGCACGACGACCGACTCGCCGGGGCGCAGCTGCGCGCTCGTCCTGTAGAGGTGCCAAGCGGTGAGGCCCTGGATCAGCAGCGCGAGCGCGACGCCGTCGTCGACCCCGTCCGGGATCGGGAAGGTCAGCGCGGCCGGCGCGGTCGCGTACTCGGCGTAGCCGCCGGTCCCGCACAGCGCGATCACGCGCTCGCCGGTGTCGATGCGCCGCCCGGCGACCTCGCCGCCGGGGACGAACGGCAGCGTGCGCTTCGCGATGTAGTCGTTCGTGCGCTGATGCGTGTCGGCGAAGTTCAGCCCGGCGCGCGACACCTCGATCAGCACCTCACCGGCGGCCGGGGTCGGCGTCGCCAGCTCGACCAGCTCGAGCACCTCCGGGCCGCCGAACTCCCGCTGCTGGATCGCGCGCATCGCGCGAGCAGGCTACCGCTGCTCGCACCCCGGGCGGCGCGCCGCCGCTACGCTGTCGCGGTCCCGCACCCGACCGGAAAGACGCCCACCACGATGTCGCTCACCGTCGTCGGCTCGATCGCATTCGACGCCGTCTCCACGCCGTTCGGCAGCCGCGAGAAGATGCTCGGCGGCTCGGCGGTGCACTTCTCGCTCGCCTCGTCGTTCTTCACCGACGTGCGCGTCGTGGGCCCGGTCGGCGACGACTTCGGCGGGGAGGAGTACGGCGTCCTGCACGGGCGCGGCGTCATCACGGACGACGTCGAGCGCGTGCCCGGCGGCGAGACGTTCTTCTGGCGCGGACACTACGACTACGACCTCAACACGGCGCACACCGACGACACGCGCCTGAACGTGTTCGGCGAGTTCCAGCCGAAGCTCTCGCAGGCCAGCCGCGAGTGCGACGTGCTGTTCCTCGCCAACATCCAGCCCGACCTCCAGCGCGAGGTGCGCGAGCAGTGCGGCAACGCGAAGTTCGTCGCGCTCGACTCGATGAACCTGTGGATCGAGATCGCGCGCGACTCGCTGCTGAAGACGATCGAGCAGGTCGACTGCGTGCTGCTCAACGACGCCGAGATCCGCCAGCTCACGCGCAAGCCGAACCTCATGCAGGCCGCCCGCGAGCTGCGGGCGCTGGGGCCCAAGGTCGTCGTCGCGAAGCAGGGCGAGTACGGCGCCGCGCTGCTCACGGACGAGGGCTTCTTCGGCCTGCCGGCCTTCCCCCTGGAAACGGTGCTCGACCCGACCGGCGCGGGCGACTCGTTCGCCGGCGGCTTCGTCGGCTGCATCGCCGCACACGGCGGCGAGGACCTCTCGGCCGAGACGCTGCGGCGCGCGATGGCATACGGCACCGCGATCGCCTCCTACAACGTCGAGGAGTTCGGCACCGAGCGGGTGCGCCGCCTCACGCGCGAGGAGATCGTCGCGCGCGTGGGCGAGCTGGCGCAGATCACGCAGTTCGCCGACGCGCCGGTCGCGCTGCGCGCATAGGCCGGCGCCGTCAGGCGGGTGACGCTCCCGGAGGAGGGGTGACAGCGGGTGCCGGGGGCGGGTAGCATCGCGTCGTGGAGTGGACGGGCTTCCTGTTCCTGATGCTGGCGCTCAAGATCCCGCTCGGGATGCTGCTCTACCTCGTCTGGTGGGCGGTCAGACAGACGCCGGACGAAGAGCCCGAGCCGCAGGGCGAAGGCGACGGCGGCTCGCGCGTGCACCGGCATCCGCGCCGGCCGTTCCCACGCCGGCCGCGGCGCGGCCCGCACGGCGACCCGGAGCCCGCAGCGCCGCCGCGCGTGCGCACGACGATCGCCCGCGCGCGCACGCCGGAGCGCTAGCCCGTCGCGACCTCCGCCTGATCGGATAGGCTCGCGTCCGATGCTCCATCTGCTCGCAGCCGCCGCCCCGATCGCGGGAGAGGGCTCGAAGACGGCGTTCTACATCGCCGGCGGCGCGCTCGCCTGCTGGGCGGTCCTGCTCGGCGTGATCGGCATCACGAACCCGTCGTTCCCGAGAAGCCCGGGCGCGGCCCGCGGCGTGATGCTCGTGAGCGGCCTGCTGATGGCCACCGCGATGGCGATGGCCGTCATCGTCGCCTGACACCGACTCCTGAACGCGCGCGTCTTCACAAGTCGAGGATTGGCCGAGCGAGCCGATCCGGTAGAACAGGTGTAGAGACCGAGCACCGCGTCAGGGAGATCCCCATGAGTACCGATACGGCAGGGAACGGAGTGTCCGATGGTGGCGTAGCGACGGCTGCGGCCACGCTGACGGTGACCGACAACCGCACCGGACGCCACTACGAGCTCCCGATCACCGACGGGACGATTCGCAGCATCGACCTGCGCCAGATCAGAGTCGACGACGAGGACTTCGGCTTGATGACCTACGACCCGGCCTTCATGAACACCGCGTCGTGCCGCTCGTCGGTCACCTTCATCGACGGCGACAAGGGCATCCTCGAGTACCGCGGCTACCCGATCGAACAGCTCGCCGAGCAGGCCTCCTACCTGGAGGTCGCCTACCTCCTGATCCACGGCGAGCTGCCGACGCAGCAGCAGCTCGACGCCTGGACGCACGAGATCACCATCCACACGTTCGTGCACGAGAACGTCAAGGAGTTCATGCAGGGCTTCCGCTACGACGC
>DATNAP010000012.1:0-72165 GCA_035572475.1 Conexibacter sp.
TACCTGCTCGCAGCCGACACGATCGACGAGACGATGGCGCGCCTGATCGCGCGCAAGCGCGGCCTCGTCGCCGCCGTCACCGACGGCCGCCGCCTCGACGGCGACGGCCTCGTCGAGGCGGTCGTCCGCGAGCTGCGCGACGGCCGTCCCTTCCGCCACCTCAAGCCGGTCACGGAGCCGGCGGCGGCGAGCTGAGGCCGCGCATGCTCGGCGAATGCGGGCCAGGCCGGTCGGGCGTACCATCGGGCTGACGCGATGACCACCGAGCCGTTCGACATCGACCGGAAGACCTGGCAGTCGCTCGACGCCGAGAAGCGTCGGCTGCTGCGACCGACGGGCCTGTCGATCGAAGAGAAGCTGCGGCGGGGCCAGCGTCTGTCCGCCCAAGCGGCGATGCTGCGCCGCGCGATCGTCCGCGATGAGCCGCCCGTTCGTCGATCCTGATCTCGCCGCGGTCACCGCGGCGCTGGTGGCCGCCGGCGCTGCGTTCGTCGTGATCGGCGGCTTCGCTGTGATCGCCAACGACTTCGTGCGCGCGACCGAAGATGTCGACTTCCTGATCCCTGACGATGCGGTCAACGACCGTGCGCTCGATGCCGCGCTCACGGCGCTGGATGCACGCTGGCTCGCACCCGAGCGACCGTTTGCGGCCGGCGACCTCGCAGGGCGCGAGCACAGCCGGCTGACGACGCGCGCCGGCCTTGTCGACCTTCTGCGCGAAGGCGCGCCGCCGCTCGACTTCGCGACGGTGCGCGACAATGCTCACGTCGCCGACCTCGGCGCCGGCCGCTTCCACGTCGCCGGCCTGTCGAGCCTCGTCGCATTCAAGCGGCTCGCGGGCCGCCCGCGCGACAAGGCCGATCTCGACGAGTTGCGCGAGATCCACGGCGAGCTGCCGATCGACCCGCTCCCGGGACTGGACGTGTAGCGCTACGCCGCGCCGCGCCTGGCGACCGCCAGCGCCACCGCGAGCGGCTCGCCGTCGACGTCGACCGGCGCCGGTGCGGCGGCGGACCCGTCGCCGTCGTAGGCGACCAGCGTCGCGAGCGTCTCGGACGCGACGTAGCGCTCGTGGTCCCTCGCCGCGCCGAGCAGCTCGGCCGAGCCGGCGAGGCGCAGCTCGATGCGGTCGGTGACCCCGACGCCCGCCTCTCTGCGCGCGGCCTGGACCACGCGGACGATCTCCCGCGCCAACCCCTCGCGCCGCAGCCGCTCTTCGATCGTCGTGTCGACCGCGACCGTCAGGCCGTTGCGCGCGGACAGCACGAGCCCGTGGCGCGGCTCGTGGCGCACGATGATGTCGTTCTCCGCGAGCGCGTAGGTGTGCGTCGGATCGAGCTCGTCGCCGGTCGCGACCGACACCGCCAGCACGCCGTGGTCGTGCAGCGCCTTGAGCGCCTCCTCGCCGTCGCGCGAGCGCAGCGCGGCGACGACCTGCGGCATGTCCCTGCCGACGCGGGGACCCAATCTCTGCAGGTTGGGCAGCACGACCGGCCGCTCCAGCTCCTCGACGCGCGCGACCACCTCGACCGCCTTCACGTTCAGCTCGCTCAGCACGAGCTCGCGCAACCGCGTGACCGCGTCCGCCACGCGCTCCTCGCCGCACACGATCACGCGCGGCAGCGGCTGGCGCACCTTGACCTTCGATCTGCCGCGCGCGTCGCGGCCCAGCTCGATCGCCTCGCGCACCAGCGCCATGTCGTCCTCGAGCTGCACGTCGCGCAGCGCGGCGACCGGCTCGGGGTAGTCGCACAGGTGGACCGAGTCGGGCTCGGCGCCGAAGTCCTCGGCGGCGCCTCCGACCAGGTTGGAGTAGACCTCCTCGGCGAGGAACGGGACCGGCGGCGCGAGCAGCTTCGCCGTCTGCACGAGGCACTCGCGCAGCGTCGCCAGCGCCGCCGCGTCGCCCTCCCAGAAGCGCCGGCGCGAGAGCCGGATGTACCAGTTCGAGAGGTCCTCGACCCACTCGGCCGCGAGCCGCACCGCCGTCGTCGCGTCGAAGTCGTCGATCCGCGCGCGCATCCGCTCGGTCAGCGCCTGGAGCTTCGAGATCGCCCAGCGGTCGAGCGCGGGGCGCTCGCTCACCGCCGGCGCCGACGCGTGTGCGGCCGCGCCGAAGCGCTCGATGTTCGCGTAGAGCACGTAGAAGCCGTAGATCGTCCACAGCGGCACGAGCAGCTCGCGCATCCCCTCGTGCACGGCGTCCGCCGAGAAGCGGTAGCCGGCCCACGGCTGCTGCGAGGCGAGGTAGTACCAGCGGAACGCGTCGGCGCCGTGCTCGTTCAGCACCTCCCACGGGTCGACCGCGTTGCCGCGCGACTTCGACATCTTCTGCCCGTTCGCGTCGGTCACGTGCCCGACGCAGACCGCGTGTCTGAAGGGGATGTCTCTGAAGATCAGCGTCGTCACCGCCAGCGACGTGTAGAACCAGCCGCGCGTCTGGTCGATCCCCTCGCATATGAACGTCGGCGGGAACTGCTCCGCCACCTCGCGCTTGCCCTCGAACGGGTAGTGGAACTGCGCGAACGGCATGCAGGCGCTGTCGTACCAGGTGTCGATCGTCGCCTTCACGCGGTGCATCGACCCGCCGCAGCCCTCGACCGTGCAGCCCCACGCAACCTCGTCGATGTAAGGGCGGTGGAGGTCCTGCGGCAGCGCGCCCGCGACCTCGCGCAGCTCGGCGAGCGAGCCGACGCAGTGGCGCGCGTCGCACGCGTCGCACTCCCAGATCGGCAGCGGCGTGCCCCAGTAGCGGTCGCGCGAGAGCGCCCAGTCGACGTTGCCCTGCAGCCAGTTGCCGAAGCGCCCGTCGCGCACGTGCTCGGGCCGCCAGTCGATCCGCTGGTTCTGCGCGAGCATGTCGTGCCGGCGATCGCGCGTGGCGATGTACCACGACTCCTTCGCGTAGTAGAGGAGCTTCGAGTCGCAGCGCCAGCAGTGCGGATACGAATGCGTGTACGGCTCGGTGTCCCACAGCTTGCCGGCCTCGTGCAGCTCCGCGACGACCTGCGGCGTCGCGTCGCCGACGAACATCCCCTCGTAGCCCGCGATGCGCTCGTCGTAGGTGCCGTCCTCGCGCACCGGGTTCACGAGCGGGATCCCGTGCCGCTCGCACAGCACGAAGTCCTCCTCGCCAAACGCCATCGCGGTGTGGACCAAGCCCGTCCCCTTGTCGAGCACGACGTGCTCGGCGGCGAGCACGGCGTGGCCCTTCGGCCCGTGGTCGGGCAGGCGGTCGAACGGCGGCTCGTATCTCGTGTCGACGATCGCGCGGCCGGAGAAGCGGTCGAGCACCTCGGCGGCGTCGCCCAGGATGTCGGCGACGCGCTCCTCCGCGACCACGACGACCTCGTTCCCCACGCGCGCCCGCACGTACGTGAGCGTCGGGCTGATCGCGACCGCGCAGTTCGCGAACAGCGTCCACGGCTGCGTCGTCCAGATCAGCAGCCGGTCGCCCGCCTTCAACGGGCCGCGCGGCTCCACGACCGGCAGCCGCACCGTCGCGGTGACGTCCTCGGTGTCGGCATAGCCCATCGCCGTCTCGTGCGACGAGAGGCCGGTGCCGCAGCGCGGGCAGTAGGGGACGACCTTGTGGCCCTTGTAGATGAGACCCCTGTCCCACAGCTCGTGCAGGGACCACCAGACCGACTCGACGTACTCCGCGTCGCCGGTGCGGAACGCGCCCTCAAGGTCGATCCAGAAGCCGACGCGCTCGGTCAGGCGCTCCCAGCTCTCGATGTAGTGGTCGTTGGACTCGCGGCAGCGCTCGTTGAACGCCGCGACGCCGAACTCCTCGATCTCCTTCTTCGAGTTGAGGCCGAGCTGCTTCTCGACCTCCAGCTCGACGGGCAGGCCGTGGCAGTCCCAGCCGGCCTTGCGCGGCGCGTGGAAGCCGCGCATCGTCTTGTAGCGCAGGTAGCAGTCCTTGAACGAGCGCAGCAGCACGTGGTGGCTGCCGGGGTTGCCGTTCGCCGTCGGCGGCCCCTCGCTGAAGCTGAAGACCGGACCGCTCTCGCGCGCGGCGAGCGAGCGTTCGAACGTGCGCCCCTCGCGCCAGCGCTCCAGGATGCGCTGCTCCATTGCCGGAAAGTCCGGGCGCTTGTCGACCGGCCGGTGCACGTCCCCCATCGCCATCCCCCTACTCCGCTTCGAGCGTCAACTCGATGCGCTTGTTGATTCTGCCCTTGCTCTTGTACGAGGGGAGCGCGATCCGCCCCACCTCGCTCGTGTCGGCGACGTGCGTGCCGCCGTCGGCCTGCAGGTCAAGCCCGTCGATGCCGACGACCCGCACGACGCGGATCGCGGGCGGCAGCAGGCTGACCTTGTTGCGGATCAGGTCCGGGTCCCGGTCGGCGTCCTCGCGCGCGAGGAAGTCGACGCGCGTCGGGCGCGCGGCCTCGACCTCGACATTGCACGCCACCTCGACCTCCCGCACGAACTCCCCGCTGAGGTGCTCGAACTCGAAGTCCATCCGTCCGCGCAGCGGCTCCATGTTCGCGCCCGTGACCTTCGCGCCGTGGTCGCGCCAGATGACCGCGCAGAGGATGTGCAGCGCCGTGTGCGTGCGCATCAGCGCGTAGCGGCGCTCCCAGTCGACCTCGCACTCCAGCTCGGTGCCGACGGTCGGTACCGGGGCCTCGCCGTCCAGCGCGTACCAGACCTCCCCGCCGGCGGAGCGCGCGCCGGTCAGCGACCAGCTGCGCGCTCCGTCGGTCACGCTGCCGCGGTCGTGCGGCTGGCCGCCGCCCCCCGGATAGAAGGCGCTGCGGTCGAGCTGCACGGCCTCCCCCATGGCAGCCGTGACCGTGGCGGGGAAGCGGCGGCAGTACGCGTCGACCTGGTAGAGCGGAGCATTGATCTGAGCAGACGCGATCTCAGACAATGCCCACGCTCACCTCCCCCAGGCGGTCGAACGTGGCGTATGCCGCCTGCCCCGCGGCGATCGGCACGGCCCGCGCCACCGAGCCCGGCAGCACGATGTCGCCCGGCTCGAGCCGCTCGCCGCTCTGCGCCAGGGTGCCGGCGAGCCAGGCCACGGCCTCGGCGGGATGGCCGAGCACCGCGTCACCGCGCCCCCTGACGATCTCGGACCCGATCGCGAGGCTCACGTCGAGGTCCTCGACGTGGACGTCCTCGGCGTCGTGCCAGTCGCCGATCACCGCCATCCCGGAGGAGGCGTTGTCGGCGACCGTGTCGACGATCCCGATTCTCCAGTCGACGATGCGCGAGTCGATCAGCTCGAGCGCCGGCGCGAACGACTGCGTCGCCTCGAGCACCTCTTCGCGCGTGACGCCCGGCCCCTGCAGGCCGCTCTTGAGCAGGAACGCTATCTCCGCCTCGACGCGCGGCTGGACGAAGCGCTCGGCGCGCAGCTGCGCGCCCGAGCTGACGACCATCGACTCGAGCAGGTAGCCGCCGTCCGGCTGGTCGACGCCCATCATCTCCTGCATCGCCGCACTCGTGAGGCCGACCTTCCAGCCGCGCAGCTCCTCGCCCTCGGCGGTGCGCAGCTGGCGGCCGATCGCCTGCACGCGGTAGGCGTCCCACAACCCCAGCTCGGGGAAGGTGCCCGACAGCGGCTCGATCGGCTCGCGCCGCTGCTCGGCGTGCCACAGCAGGCGCGCGAGCGCCTCGTGGTGCGGCGCCATCGTGCTCCCGTCGAGCACCGCGGTCGTGGGCGCCGGCACCCCCGCCGGCGCGGATATCGGCGGCTCTTCCTGTGCTGTCGTACGCATCGCCATCACGCGACCCCCTCGCGTATCTCCATCTGGATGTCGACCTGGACCTGGAGGCTCGCGCGCAGCTCGGCGGCGACCTCGAGTATCACGTCCTCCTGCCCCGCGATCACCTCGCGCTTGCCGAGCGCGAAGAAGACGTCGCGGGGGTCCACCCCGAACTCCTGCGCGATCCGGCGCACTGGTCTCGAATAGCCGGAGAAGACGCCCGCCAGCCCGCTCACGATCGTGACCGAGTCGGTCGTCGGGATCGTCTGCACCAGCTCGCGCTCGGCCAGGTCGGCCGCTTCGAGCAGCCTGTAGAGGTCGATCCCGGTCTCGTGCCCGACCCGCTCCAGGACCGCGACGAGCACCTCGAGCTGGGTGTTGCCGGCGCCGGCGCCGAAGCCGCGCGCGGTCCCGTCGAGGATCGTCGCACCCTCCTCGACGGCGGCGATCGAGTTCGCGACGCCGAGCGAGACGTTCTCGTGGCCGTGGTAGCCGACCGCCATCCCGGTCCCCTCCACGAGCGCGGCGACGCGGCGGCGCACGTCGTCGATCAGCAGCGCGCCGGCGGAGTCCATCACGATCACCCCGCTGGCGCCGTACGACTCCATCTTGCGCGCCTCCTCAACGAGGTCCCCGACCGTCGTCATGTGGCACATCATCAGGACGCCGTGGACCGGCATGCCCTTGCCGCGCAGGTAGGTGATGTGGCGCTCGGTCAGGTCCGCCTCGGTGCAGTGCGTGCCGACGCGGAAGATGTCGGCGCCCTCCTCGAGCGCGCCGTCGAGATCCGGAAGCTTCGCGAAGCCCGGGATCCCGAACGCCTGCAGCTTCACGTCGGTGAGCTGTTCGCGCGCGATCCGCAGCATCTCGCGGTCGCTCAGCAGCGCCTGCCCCACCTGCAGCGAGGAGGCGCCGAGCCCGTTGCCGTGGCCGACCTCCACGACCGGGATGCGCGCGGCGTTCGCCGCCGCCGCGTAGCTGCGGATCTGCTGCGCGCTCAGCTGGTGCTTGACCGCGTGGTTCCCGTCCCGCAGGGTCGGGTCGCTGATCAGGATCTGTGCCATTCCCCCAGATTCCCCCTCGCCCGGCGTCAGCCCGTCGCCGCCACGGCCTCGTCCTCGTTTTCGTCCTGCCAGCTTGCTCGCGCGCGCTCCTCCGCCGCGGCGACGGCCGCGCAGGTGATGATGTCGAGGTTGCCGGCGTACGCCGGGAGGTAGTCGCCGGCACCACGGATCTGGACCGTCATCGCGATCCGCCCGCCCTCGTACAGGGGAGGCACGACGAGCTTGTAGCCGGGCACGTAGCGCTGCACGCGCGCGACCATCTGCTCGACCGCCTCCGTCAGCGCGCCGAGATCCGCCTCGTCGGTCTTCGCGAAGACGGTGTTCTGCATCGTGATCGGCGGGTTCGACGGGTTGACGATCAGGATCGTCTTCGCGCGCGCGACGCCGGTGAACTTCCTGACGGCGGCCTCGGTGGTCGCGAGGTACTCGTCTATGTTGATGCGCGTCGCCGGGCCGACCGAGCGCGAGGCGCTCGTGGAGACGATCTCTACGTACTCGACGTGCGCGTGCGTCGCCGCGACGCAGGCCGCGAGCGGGACCGCCGCCTGCCCGCCGCACGTGACCATGCAGAGGTTGCGCTCCTGCGCGGCCTCGGCGAGGTTGAGCGCCGGGATGCACAGCTCGCCGAGCTTCGCCGGCGTCAGGTCGATCACGGGGACGCCCCTCGGCTCCAGCAGCTCCCAGTGGCGGCGCGCGTCGAGCGCGGAGGTGGCGTCGAAGACGAGGTCGAGCTCGTCCGAGAGCTCCACGACCGCGTCGATCGAGCGGTCGCTGACGGGCACGTCGAGGTCGCGCGCGGTGCGCATCCCGGCCGACTCCAGGTTGCGCCCGGAGAACAGCGCCGGCTCCAGCCACGGCGAGCGCTGCACCTTCAGCAGCAGGTCGGTCCCGATGTTGCCGGTGCCGATGATCGCGACCCGCAGCACGGCTACGCGGTCCCTCCCGCCGGTGCGAGCAGGATGCCGAGGAACGGGCACGTGTCGGTCGCGACCTCGTGGACGATCAGGCAGTGGCGCTTGCCGGCCGGGATCAGCACCGACGCCGGTGAGGTCAGCTCGATGCGGTCATCTTCGAGCTGGACGGTGAAGCGGCAGCCGGGCGTGACGCACAGGTAGATCTCGTCCTGGTCGTCGTGCACGTGCAGGTCCGCGTGCGGCGCGCCGATGAGCTGCGCCGCATCGACGCCCGCGATGCTCATCGTCGCGCCGGGGATCGTCTCCGGCGTGACGAACATCGGCGTCGGAGCGTGGTGCCCGGCGAACTCCTGGAAGACGGGCAGGCCCTCCGTCACGACCACACCCGAGCGCTCTGCGACCTGCGCCATCAGGCGCCCCCCTCGTTGCGATACAGCAGCAGGATCGCGCCGGGCAGGCCGAGGTCGCGCACCTCGTGGCGCGACCAGCCGGCGGCGCTGAACGCCTCGTGCCAGCCGTCGGCGTCGAGCAGCTCCTGACGCATGATCGCGTGCAGCAACGTGAACTCCGGCCGCCAGCGCTCGTCGTGCGCGCCGCTCGCCGGCTGCACCTCCGCGACGAGCATGTGCGCGCCCGCCGGCATCATGCCGCCGAGCTTCGTCAGGTAGGCGATCAGGGCATCCCTGCCGTGCTCGAAGATCTCGTGCAGCAGGAAGTGCGCGACGGCGAGGTCGGCGTCGCACAGCTCCGGGATCGCGTCGAGGTCGCCGGCGTCGCCGCAGCGGACCTTCACGGTCCCGACCAGATCCGCCTCCGCGATTCTGCGCTCGGCGTCCTCGACGGCCTCCGGGCTCAAGTCGACGCCGAGGCCGCTGACACCGAAGCGCTGCGCGGCGCCGAGCAGGAAGCGCGCGTTGCCGCAGCCGAGGTCGACGACGTGCCTGAAGTCGATCCCGGAGAGGACCTCGACGGCGTAGGGTGCGACGTCGTCGCGGCCGATCAGCGCGGAGCCTTCGGCGACCCAGCGGCCGGCGCGCTCGACGTCGGTCCCGTATCTGCGGCGGCCCGTGATGAAGTCGCCGAGCCCTGCGAGGACGTGGCCGTACCCGCCCTGGAGCCAGACGAGATAGCCCTTTTCGTTGACGATCGCACGGCCGCGCTCGGTCAGCTCGAAGGCGCCGTCGCGCTCCTCCGCCAGCTCGCGCTGGGCGAGGTATCGAAGCGTCGCCGGGATGAGGTCGTCCGGGTCGGCGACCCCCGCGGGCGCGGCGGCCACCGGGCCCGCCTCCAGCTCGGCGAGCAGGCCGCTCTCGTCCAGCGAGGCGAGCACGCTCGCGAGCGCGAAGCCCTCGAACACCTCGAACACAGGCCGCTGCCTGACGGCGGCGTTCACGGCGGTCATCCGATCCATCCCCCTCGATCGTTCCCCCGACGCCGCCCCCGCGGCGCCCTGTCAGTTATATGCCTCCGCCCCCGCTCCCGTCAAGGCGGACGGTCGCAAGCTCGCGCTCGAACAGCTCGTACTCGGCCGGGTCGAAGCGGCGCGTCGCGCGGCGGAACGTCCACGAGCTGCCGGGCCACAGCGTCGTGTTGCGGCCGTGCGCGTCGAGGTACCAGCTCGCGCAGCCGCCGTTGGTCCACACCGTGTGCCGCATGCGCCGCTGCACGCGCGCGTTGAACGCCGCCTGCGCGTGCGGGGTCGGCTCGCACGCGACCGCGCCGCGCTCGTCCAGGGTGCGCAGCGCGTCGATCGCGTAGGCGAGCTGCGACTCGATCATGAAGACCATCGAGTTGTGGCCGAGGAACGTGTTCGGGCCGACGAGCAGGAACAGGTTCGGGAAGCCGGCGATCGTCGTGCCGCGCAGCGCCTGCATGCCGTGCTCGCGCCAGACGTCGCCGAGCGTGCGGCCGTCGCGGCCGTGGAGCCACTCGGGAAACGCGAGGTCGGTGGTGTGGAAGCCGGTCCCCCACACGAGCACGTCCGCCTGGTGCTCGACGCCGTCGGCCGTGACGACGCCCGCGGGCGTGATGCGCTCGATCGCCTCGACGACCAGCTCGGCGTTCGGCCGCTGGAGCGCGGGGAGGTACTCGTCGCTCATCAGGATGCGCTTGCAGCCGATCTCGTAGCGGGGCGTGAGCTGCTCGCGCAGGACGGGGTCGGCGACCTGCTGCTCCAGGTGCCTGCGCGCCATCCGCTCCGGAATGCCGCTGAGGCGGTGGAAGCGGAACGGCAGCACGTAGCACTCGCGCCCCCAGTAGACGGCGCCGCGCACAAGCTTCTGGAGCGTTGGCAGGGCTCCGAACAGCGCCCGCTCGCGCGGGCGGGTGGGGCGGCCGGGGTGCGGCATGATCCACGGCGGGGTGCGCTGGAAGACGGTCAGCCGCCGCACCTGCGGCTGGATGCGCGGGACGGCCTGGACGGCGGAGGCGCCGGTCCCGATCACGGCGACGCGCTTGCCGGTCAGGTCGACGTCGTGGCGCCAGCGAGCGGTGTGGAAGGCGGGGCCTTTGAAGGAGTCGGCGCCGGGGATCTCGGGGATCGACGGCTCGCTGAGGCCGCCCATGCCGGCGACGAGCACGCGCGCGGTGAGGGCGCCCTTCGAGGTCTCGATCCGCCAGCGCTGCGCGTGCTCGTCCCACGCGGCGCGGTGGACGTCCGTGCCGGTGCGGATCCAGGGCCGCAGGCCGTGGTCGTCGGCGACGTTGCGCAGGTACGCGCCGATCTCCGCCTGGAGCGGGAAGGTGTGCGACCACGCCGGGTTGGGCGCGAACGAGAACGAGTAGAGGTTCGACGGCACGTCGCATTGGCAGCCGGGATAGGTGTTCTGCCACCACGTGCCGCCGACGTCCGCGTCGCGCTCCAGCACGACGAAGTCCGTCCGGCCCGCCTCTTTCAGCTTGATCGCCATGCCGAGCCCGGCGAACCCGCCGCCGACGATCGCGACGTCGACGTGGTCGGGGAGGGCGCCCCTCGCGCCCGCCGCCGCGCCCGCCGCGCTGTGCGTCCTCGCCTCGTGCCGCTCGCTCGCCGTCATCGCCAGCCGGATCTTCGCTGCTCGCGGCGGAGATGACGCCAATTCCGCGCTGAATTGGCACAAAGCGCGACAGATAGCACGGGTAGGCCGCTGATAGCGTCGGCGCTACCGTTCTCCACGTGAAGCAACTGATCCTCCGTGTGTCCCCCGATCTCCATCGCCGCATCGCCGCCCGCGCCGCCCGCGAGGGGAAGAGCGTGAACGCCTGGGTGAACAGCCTGCTCGACGCGACGGTCGACGCCGACGTCGCCGAGGACCGCCAGGCGCGCGCGGACGCGAAGGCGGCCGAGCTTGGGATGCTCGTCGTCTACGACGATATCCCCGAATATGACGAGGAGACATTGCGGCGCGGAGAGGCGGCATGGCGCGAGCTCGGCCCCGAGATCGTGCGGATCCTCGAAGAGGATCGGAACCGCGAGCTGTGATCGCCTACATCGACTCGTCGGTGCTCGCGCGCGCCCTGCTCGCAGACGAGGCTGGCTCCGAGGACGTCCGTCGCCTGCTGGCCGATCGTACGATCGCCAAGTACACCGGACGGTGGACGCGCATCGAGGTCTCCGCGGCAATTGTCCGCGCGGCGCGCGGAGGCCGGCCCGTCCTGCGAGCCGATGCGCTGGACAGACTTGATGCTGAGCTGCGGCCGGGCGGACGCATCAAGGTGCTTGCGGCCGACGACGCCGAGGTCGAGGCGAAGGCGCTCGCGCTCGCGCGCGAGCACGGGCTGCGCGCGCTCGACGCGCTGCACGTCGCGCTTGCCTCGATCGTGGTCCCGAAGCTCGCCGACAAGGGCGAGCCGGTCGGGTTCGCGTCGCGCGACGGCGAGCAGGCGGGCGTCGCCGAGGCGCTCGGGTTCGCGACGGTCTGAGCGGCCGCGCGGCGCGTGGCCGCGGCGACGGCGGCGCTCACACCGCCGGCAGCGGCTCGATGCCGTGCGCGCGCAGGCCGCGCTCGGCGGCGTCGATCACCGTTTCGAGCACCGCGACGCGGGCGTAGGGCTTCGACTCGGCCGCGATCACCGTCCACGGCGCGGCCGGCTGGTCGGTGCGCGAGAGCATCGCCTCGACGGCACCCTCGTACTGCGGCCGCTGGCCGCGGTTCAGCCAGTCCTCGTCCGTCAGCTTCCAGCGCTTGAGCGGGTCTCTTTCGCGCTTGCGGAAGCGGCGCAGCTGCTCCTCGTCGGAGATGTGCAGCCACAGCTTCACGATCGTCGCGCCGTCGCCGGCGAGCATCCGCTCGAACGCGGCGATGTCGTCGTAGGCGCGCGTCCACTCGGCCTCGCTCGCGAGCCCGCGCACGCGCTCGACGAGCACGCGCCCGTACCACGAGCGGTCGAGCACGGCCATCCCGCCCCAGCCGGGCAGCGCCGGCCAGAAGCGCTGGAGGAAGTGATGGCGGCGCTCGTGCTCGCTCGGCGCGGCGAACTGCGCGACGCGCACGTGCCGCGGGTCGAGCAGCGCGACGAGCCGCTTGATCGCGCCGCCCTTGCCGGACGCGTCCCAGCCCTCGAACAGCACGAGCAGCGGCGGCCCGAGCCGGCCATCCCCGAGCAGGCCCCCTGACTGCAGGCGCAGCGTCAGCAGCCGGCGTTGCGTCGCGAGGAGCCGCCGCTCCGCCTCCGCCCCGCTCAGCGACGCGCTCAGGGCGACGTCGCCGAGCCGTCCGCCGCGTGGCGCCATGGCGGCACGATAGCGCCGACCCCCTCCACGACGAGCAGCGCGAGCGCGACCGGCACGGTCGCCGGCAGGCGTTCGGTCACGAGGAACAGCGCGCCGGCGGCGAGCGCGAAGCACAGCGTCAACAGCGCCACCCAGCGGCGCGTGCGCACCTGCGTCGCGAGCAGCGCACCGACGAGCGCCGGCAGGAACAGGTCGGCGTAGCCCATTGTCAAGGGTCCCAGCTCGACGCGCTGGAGCTGCGGCAGCGATTCCGTCACGCCGGCGCTGTCGAGCGCGAGCGTCGCAGGCGCGAGCAGTCCGCTCGCGACCAGGACGAGGTCGACGGCCGCCGTCGCGGCGATGCCGGCGCCGAGCCAGCGCGGCGGCGTCACTTCCACGAGCAGCGTGCCAAGCACGGTGCAGCTCGCGGCGATCAGCCCGAGCGCGGCGATCTGCCCGGCGAGCGCGCGGCCGTCCGTCAGCGTCACGAGGAGCATCGCAAGGACGATCGCGAGCGCGAGCGGGCCGGTGCGCAGGCCGGCGATCAGCGCCAGCGCCGGCACCCCGAGCAGCGCGAGCTTCGCGAGCGCGGCGGCGCCGTCCGGCGAGGCGCGCAGCCAGAAGACGACGCCGACGAGCCCGAGCAGCGGCAGCGCGGCGAACAGCGGGTGGCGCACCGCGCGCAGCGCCCTCGGCATGCGGCGCATCCCGCCGCGGGCGACCAGCGCGGCCTGCGTCACCGATCCGCCGGCGTACGCGGCGATCAGCTCGGCGCTCATGGCCGCTCGCGGGCGCACCGGTCTCTCATGACCAAGATGTGCCCTGCTCCGCTTAGAGGAGCGTTAACGCACGAGGAGGGTTCTTCCATCCATGGTCCGTTGGGTACAGTCGTTCGTGCACCGCATGGCCTCTCCGTCCCCCTCCCTCGCGCTCGGCCCGATCCGCCTGACCGTCGCGGACCTGCCGCGCGTCGCCGACTTCTACGAGCGCGCGATCGGGCTGCGGCGACGCGGCGAGACGCCCGACGGCGCGCTGCCGCTCGGCGCCGCCGACGGACCGCCGTTGGTCGAGCTGGCGCCCGACGCGGGCGCGCCGCCGCGCGCGGCCCGTTCGAGCGGCCTGTTCCACCTCGCGCTGCTCGTGCCTGACCGCCATGCGCTCGCGCAGGCGCTGGTGCGCGCGGTCGGCGGCGGCGGCACGCTCACGGGCGCCTCCGACCACCTCGTCAGCGAGGCGCTGTACCTCAACGACCCGGAGGGCAACGGGATCGAGCTGTACCGCGACCGCCCGCGCGCGGAGTGGCGACGCGACCCGGCGAGCAGCGAGCTGGCGATGGCGACGCTGCCGCTCGACGTCGACGCGCTGCTCGCCGAGCTGCCGGCCGCCGAGCGCGAGCGCGACGCCGCCGCGGCCACCGCGATGCCGCCCGGCACGACGCTCGGCCATGTCCATCTGCAGGTCGCGGACCTCGCGGCGGCTGAGGGCTTCTACGTCGGCGCGCTCGGCTTCGACGTGATGGTGCGCGGCTATCCCGGCGCGCTGTTCGTCGCGGCCGACGGCTACCACCACCACCTCGGTCTCAACACCTGGGCAAGCGCCGGCGGCCCGCCCGCCGACGCCGCCGCACGCGGCCTGCGCGACTTCGCCATCCGCTACCCGAGCGCGCACGCGCGCGACGCCGTCGCCGCGCGCGTCGCCGACGCCGGCTACGCGCTGCGCGAGGACGGCGCGGACCACGTCGCGACCGACCCGTTCGGGATCGCCGTGCGCCTGACCGCGCCAGCCGGCTGAGCGAGCGAAGCCTTAGTCGACGATTACGTTCCCCACTACCCTGCGTAGCGCGATGGGATCGCCGAGACACCTGTGGACCGGCCCGTGGCGCGAGCACTCCGAGCGAGCGCGCGACGCGGCTGCCGCGGCGGCCGCGCTGCGCCAGCCCGAGCGGCCGGCGGCGGCGGGCGCCCCCGCGGGCGCGGTCGACGCCGGCGAGCCGGACGGCGCGGCAGGTCCACAGCGCGCCGAGCCGCCGAGCCGGGTCACACTGCTGCTCGGCATCGCGCTCGTCGCGGCGGCGATCGCGGGCGGCGCGTTCGCGGCCGGCATGCTCGTCGACGGCAGCCGCAACAACGGCCCGGAACCGCTGCCCGCCGTCGCGAGCCAGCCGATCAAGCCGCACAAGGGCGAGTCGCAGGCCGGCGCGATCTACGCCTCCGCCAGCCCGGCGGTCGTCTCGATCCGCACCGACGTCGGCGAGGGCACCGGCTTCCTGATCGACGGCAGAGGCACGCTCGTCACGAACGACCACGTCGTCGGGGAGGCCTCGCACGTGCTCGTGCGCTTCGGCCAGGACGGCAACGCGATCAACGGCGACGTGCTCGGCGCCGACCCCTCCAGCGACCTCGCGGTCGTCTCGATCGACCCGGCGCAGATCCCGAGAGGCGCGAGGCCGCTCAGATTCGCCGACTCGCGCGCCGTCGAGGTCGGCGAGCTGGTCGTCGCGATCGGCAACCCGTTCGGGCTCGACCGCACCGCCACGCAGGGGATCGTCTCCGGCATCGGGCGCTCGATCCAGTCGCCCAACGGCTTCGCGATCGACGACGTGATCCAGACCGACGCGCCGATCAACCCGGGCAACTCCGGCGGCCCGCTGCTCGACGACGGCGCGAACGTGATCGGCGTCAATTCGCAGATCGCGACGGCCGGCGCCGCCGGCAACATCGGCATCGGCTTCGCGATCCCCTCGAACACGGTGCGTCAGGTCGTGCCGAGGCTGGAGAAGGGCGAGGCGATCGTGCGGCCGTGGCTCGGCGTCGTCACGACGCCCGCGTCGCCCACGCATCCCGACGGCGCGCAGGTCACGTCGGTCGTCGGCGGCGGCCCCGCCGAGAAGGCCGGCGTGCACGGCGGCGACGTGATCAAGCGGATCGACGGCGCGACCGTGGAAGACCCGGAGGACGTCGCGAGCGCGATAGCGAGCGACAAGCCGGGCCAGACGGTGACGATCGTCGTCGAGCGCGACGGCCACCAGCAGACGCTGCGCGCGACGCTCGCGAAGCGACCCACGCACATACCGTGAGCTTTGCGGCGCCGCTGGTCCTGCTGGCGCTGCTCGCGCTTCCGCCGGCGCTCCTCTGGTACGCCGGCCAGCAGCGCTCCCGCCGCGCCGCCGCGGCCGCGTTCGCGGCGACGCGGATGCTGCCGTCGGTCGCGCCGCGCCGCCCGCGCTGGCGCCGGCACCTGCCGATGGTCGCGTTCGCGCTCGCGCTCGCGCTGCTCGTGCTGGCGGCGGCGCGGCCGCAGCGCACGGTCGCGGTGCCCGTCGACCGCGCCTCGATCATGCTCGCGACCGACATCTCCGGCTCGATGCAGGCGACCGACGTCCAGCCGAACCGGCTCGTCGCCGCCAAGCGCGCGGCGCGGGCGTTCCTCGAGCGCGTGCCCGCGCGCGTCAACGTCGGCGTGATGGCGTTCAACCAGAGCCCGTCGGTGCTGCAGAGCCCGACGCTCGACCGCGCCGATGCGCGCGAAGCGATCGACCGCATGAGCGTGAGCGGCGGGACCGCGACCGGCGAGGCGATCGCCGCGGCCGTGACCGCGCTGCGGAGCGTCCCCGGCGTGAACGGCAGACGCCCCCCCGGCGCGATCGTGCTGATCTCCGACGGCAGCTCGGACCGCGGGCGCGACCCGGTGCTCGCCGCGCAGGCGGCGGCGAGGCTGCACATCCCGGTCTACACGGTCGCGCTCGGCACCCTCGACGGGAGGATCCAGGTGCACGGCGCGAACGGCGCACTGAGAACGGTGCGCGTCCCGCCCGACCCGCAGTCGCTCGCGGCGATCGCGCATGCCTCCGGCGGGGAGACGTTCACTGCCTCCTCGACCGAAGGGCTCTCGGCGGTCTACGAGCGGCTGGGCTCGCAGCTCGGTCGCCGCGACGAGCGCAGGCAGGTGACGAGCGCGTTCGCGGCCGGCGGGCTCGTGCTGCTGCTGGCCGGCGCGGGGCTGTCGCTGCGCTGGTTCGGCCGGCTGATCTAGCTGCACAGACGACGACAAGGAGCGATCCGACGTGACCCTCGACCACGACCACGACGACCGGCTCGGGCGCCGCGATGACCCGCGCGACGCGCTCGAGGAGGCGCTGCATGAGATCAAGCGCGTGATCGTCGGGCAGGACGCGATGCTCGAGCGGCTGCTCGTCGCGCTGCTCGCCGGCGGCCACGTGCTGCTCGAGGGCGTGCCGGGGCTCGCCAAGACGCTGACCGTCAAGACGCTCGCGCAGGTGCTCGGCGGCTCCTTCACGCGCATCCAGTTCACGCCCGACCTCGTCCCCGCCGACCTCGTCGGCACGCGCATCTACCGCCCCGACACCGGCAGGTTCGAGACCGAGCTGGGCCCGGTGTTCGGCAACTTCCTGCTCGCGGACGAGATCAACCGCGCGCCCGCGAAGGTGCAGTCGGCGCTGCTGGAGGTGATGCAGGAGCAGCAGGTGACGATCGGCGGCGAGACGTTCCCGGTCCCGCACCCGTTCCTCGTGCTCGCGACGCAGAACCCGATCGAGTCGGAGGGCACCTACCCGCTGCCGGAGGCGCAGGTCGACCGCTTCCTGATGAAGGTCGTCGTCGACTACCCGACGATGGGCGAGGAGACGGCGGTCGTGGACCGCTCGCTCGGTGCGCCGGCGGAGGTGCGCGAGCGGCTCTCGCTCGAGCAGCTCGACCGCTACAGAGCCGCGACCGCGGCGGTGCTCGTGGACCGCGAGATGATCGCCTACGCGGTCGCGCTGGCGGACGCGACGCGGCGACCCGAGCGCTATGGCCTGGACGACATCGCGCCGTTCATCGAGTACGGCGCCTCGCCGCGCGGGCCGATCGGGCTCGTGCAGGCGGCGCGCGCGCTGGCGCTGCTGCGCGGGCGCGGCTACGTCGCCGTCGAGGACGTGCGCGACCTCGCGGCGGACGTGCTGCGCCACCGGCTCGTGCTCTCCTACGACGCGCTGACCGAGGACGTCGGCACGGACGAGCTGCTCGAGCGCGTCCTGGCGACGGTCGAGGAGCCGCCCGCGGACCACCTCGCCTCGCGACGCGGAGCAGCCGCGTAGGAACGATGAGCGCTTCGCGCCTGCGTCCGCCGGCCGCGCGCCAGGGTCCCGGGCCGCTGCCGCACGGGCTGATCGCCGGCCTGGACCTCGTGATCGCGCGGCGCGCCGCCGGGGCGCTGCCGGGCGACCGCAGAGCGGCCGGGCTCGGCGCCGGCACCGAGCTGGCGCAGCTGCGTCCCTACGAGGTCGGCGACGACGTCCGCCAGCTCGACCCGGCGGCGACCGCGCGCACGGGCATCCCGCACGTGCGACTCCACGTGCCGGAGCGCACGCTCACGACCTGGCTCGTGATCGACGTCTCGCCGTCGATGGCGTTCGGGACGGCCGACCGGTTGAAGTGGGACGTCGCGGAAGGCGCCGCGCTCGTGCTGGGGCGGCTCGCGATCCGCCGCGCCGGACGCGTCGCGCTGATGACGTTCGGCGCCGGACGGCCGCGGCTGCTGCCGCCGCGCGCCTCGAAGCCGGGCGTCGTCGCGCTGCGCCGCGCGCTGGCGGAGGGCGTGGCGCCGGACGGGCGGCCGGACCGCCATGCGCTGGCGGACGCGCTGCGGCGGACGGGCAAGGTCGCGACGCAGGCCGGCCTCGTCGTCGTGATCTCCGACTTCCGCGACCAGGACGGCTGGACGCGGCCGCTGGGGGCGCTGAGCGCGCGCCACTCGGTGATGGCGGTCGAGGTCGGGGACCCGCGCGAGGCGTCGATCCCGGCGGTCGGCCGCCTCTCGCTCGTGGACCCCGAGACGGGCGCGCACGTGTCAGTCGACACCTCGTCGCGGCGCGTGCGCGACCGCTTCGCCGCGCTGGAGGCCGAGCGCCGCGCGACGGTCGCGCGCGAGCTGCGCCGGCTGGAGGTCGAGCACGTGACGCTGTCGACCGCCGGCGACTGGCTGCGAGAGCTGGGGAAGCGCTTGCGATGAGGTCTGGACGCCGGATCGCCGTGGCTGGCAAGGACGCAGGGAGCGTGGCCTGCGATCGCAGGCGAGCGACTGAGGACGCAGCCAGGCGCCGCGAGGCGGCGTCCAGATGAGCTTCGGCGCGCCGCTTGGGCTGCTCGCGCTGGCGCTCGTGCCGCTGGCGCTCGCGCTGCACGGCGCCTCGCGGCGACGGGCGCGCAGATACGCGGTGCGCTTCCCGGCGGCGGCGACGCTCGCGCGGGCGGCCGGCGGCACGCCGGCGTGGCGGCGGTGGGCGCCGCTCGCGCTGCTGCTGGCGGCGATCGCCGCGCTCGCGCTCGCGCTCGCGAAGCCGCAGAAGACGGTGGCGGTCCCGATCGAGCGTGCGTCGATCATGCTCGTGACCGACCACTCGCGCTCGATGATGGCCGACGACGTGGACCCGACCCGGCTCGACGCGGCGAAGCGCGCGGCACGCACGTTCCTCGACGAGCTGCCGGCGGCGGTGCGCGTCGGCGTGACGACGTTCTCCGACGTGCCCGATCAGACGCAGGCGCCGACCACCGATCACGCGCTCGTGCGGCGCATGGTCGACGCACAGGTCGCCGACGGCGGCACGGCGACCGGCGACGCGCTGCAGGTGGCGCTGGAAGCGCTCGCGCGCGAGCCGCGCGGAGCGGACGGCAGACGCCCGCCGTCGGCGATCGTGCTGCTGAGCGACGGAGCGACGACGATCGGGCGCGACCCGGTCGGCGTCGCGCAGCTCGCGCGGCGCCAGCGAGTGCCGATCTACACGGTCGCGCTCGGCACGCGCGACGCGACCGTCCCGAACCCGGGGTTCGGTCCGCCGCTGATACCGGTCCCGCCGGACCCCGCGACGCTCAAGCGCATCGCCGACGCGTCCGGCGGCCACGCCTACTCGGCGCAGGACGACCAGACGCTCTCGACGATCTACAAGACGCTCGGCTCCCAGCTCGGCACGAGAACCGCCAAGCGCGAGATCACCGCCGCCTTCGCGATCGGCGGCCTCGTCCTGCTGCTCGGGGCCGCCGCGGCCTCGACGCGCTGGGCGGGGCGGGTGCCGTAGCGCGACGGGGCGGGTGCCGTAGCGCGACGGGCCGGGATCACGGCGGGTAGCTCTCGCAGGCGATGCCGTCGTTGTCGCGGTCGTGCTCGGGGTCCGAGCCGGGCGTGACGGTGAACGAGTGGCCGATCTCCGCGCAGTTCATGCCGGCGTACTGGTCGGCCGAGCCGGAGCCCGAGCCCGAGCCCGAGCCCGCATCGTAGGAGCCGCTCGACCCGCCGCCGCCGTCCGCGACCGGGACGTCGACCGTGAGCGTCTGCGTGCGCACGACACGGCGTATCTTGACGACCGTGCGCACGTGCTCGACCGGGACGGTCTGCGTCTCGACGACCGTCTGCGTGTCGGTCGTCGTCTTCGTCTTCTCGCCCGAAGCGCCGATCGCCGTTCCCACGATCAGCCCGCCGACGGCGACCAGGACCAGCGTCCACCGGCCTCTTCTCATCGCACTCTCCTCCCGCGCATTTTGCGCACCGGAAGGTAGAGCGTCGATCGGTCGTCAGGCGAGCCGCGTAGCGCTCAGGTGACGACGGCCCACGGCTCGATCCGCGAGCTGACGATCAGGCCGGCGGCCGCGTAAGGGTCCGCGGCGACGAACGCCTCGGCGTCGGCGGCGTCGCGGAAGGCGAGCAGGCCGCTTCTGACGGGCACGCCGACGCCGCCCGCGATCACGAGGCGACCGTCCGCCTGGTAGCTGCGGATCAATTCGAGATGCGCCTCGCGATGCGGCGCGCGCCGCTCGCTCATGTCCTCGACATACTCGTAGACGAGCAGATGCAGCAGCTCCGACATGGCCGGGGAGCCTAGCGGGCTCGCGCGTGGCGGGCTCAACCCGCGCG
This sequence comes from Conexibacter sp., assembly GCA_035572475.1. Taxonomy (GTDB): domain Bacteria; phylum Actinomycetota; class Thermoleophilia; order Solirubrobacterales; family Solirubrobacteraceae; genus Conexibacter. The sequence goes on from DATNAP010000012.1 coordinate 20,297, forward strand.
AGCGCGCGCCGATCAACCGGGGCGATGGCGCGCCGCCTGATGATGACCGCGTTCGGCTGGAACGACCCCGGCGGCGGCACGACCGTGCCGCGGCTGGCGGCGAAGGAGCTGGCGCGGCGCGGCTGGGAGGTGACCGTCTTCCACGCGGCCGTCAAGCCGGCGCCCGGCAAGCCGCCCTACCACGTCGCCGAGTGGGAGGACGACGGCGTGCGGCTGCTCGGCGTGCACAACCGCAACCACGGGCTGTGGGATCGCGAGCGCCCGCTGCGCGAGCTGGACGACGCGCCGATCACGGCCGCGTTCGCTCACGCGCTCGACCGCTTCGCGCCCGAGGTCGTCCACTTCCACAACCTCCACAACCTCGGCGCGGCGCTAATCGACCAGGCCGCCGCGCGCGGGCTGCCGTCGTGGTTCACGACGCACAACTACTGGCTGATCTGTCCGCGCGCCTACCTGATGACGGGTCAGGGGACGCTCTGCGCCGGCCCCGGCGACGGCCGCCGCTGCGCGACCTGCACCGGCGGGCACGCGCGCGAGGACTACGCGCGCCGCCTCGCCGAGATCCGCGCGCGCGTGTCGCGCGGGGTGACCGGCGTGCTGGCCGTCTCGGAGGCGGTGCGGCGCACGCTGCTCGGCGCCGGCTATCCCGCGGAGATGGTCGACGTCATGCGCCAGGGGATGCCGCATGACACGGAGGTGTGGGAGCGGCTCGGACGCGATCGCGTGCCCGGTCGCGTGGCCGGCCGCGGCGGCCCGCTGACCGTCGCGTTCCTCGGCTCCGCGTATCCGCACAAGGGGCCGCAACTGCTGGTCGAGGCGGCGCAGCGGACGCACGCGGAGGTGCGCGTGCGGATCCACGGCGAGGTCCCGGACGTGTTCGCGCCGCAGCTGCGTGCACTCGACGCCCGCGGCGTGTGCTCGCTCGAAGGCGCATTCGCGACCGACGAGCTGGAGTCCGTGCTCGCGGGGGTGGACGTCGCGGTGCTGCCGTCGATGTGGTGGGACTGCGCCCCGCTCGCCGCGGCCGAGTGCCTCGCCGCGCGCGTGCCGCTGGTGGTGCCGCGGCTCGGCGGCTTGGCCGAGGCGGTCCGCGACGGGGTCGACGGGCTGGTGGTGGATCCGCTGTCAGCCGATGCGCTCGCAGCCGCGTTGGACCGGCTCGCAAGCGAGGACGAGCTGCTGGAACGACTGCAGGCGGGGATCGCGCCGCCGCATCCGTTTGCGACGTACGTGGACGAGCTGGAGGCCTGCTACGCCGGCGAGCGCCCCGGCCGCGTCGCCGCGGACGCGGCGCCGGCGGAGCTGGCGGTGCTGTGCGAGGGCGAGCCGCCGGCTGCGCTGCGCGCCGCCGCGGGCGTGCGCGTGCAGCAGCTCGGCAGCGCCGACCCGCCGCTCCCCCACGCCGCCGACGTCGAGCTGCGTACGACCTGGCCGCCGGCGACGCGCGCGGCCGGCAGCGGGCGGCTCGTGATCGTCCAGCCGGCCGGCGCCGCACCGGGCCCGGCGCTGCCGCCGTTCGACGAGCTGTGGGCGCCTGACGCGGCTGCCCGCGACATGTGGCACGCGTCCGGCCAGGATGCGTCGCGCGTGCTCGTGCAGCCGGGTGACGGAGACGTGGATGCGCGCTTGCGAGCGCTCGCGGTGCGCCCGCCGCACGCCGCCGACCCGATGAGCGCCGAGCCGTGGCCGCTCGCCGAGCAGGCCGAGCTGCGCGTGCTCGCGACGCCGGCATGGCGCGGCGTCGACCGCCTCGCGGACCTGCTTGCCCGATGGTGCGAGGCGACGACGCCCGCGACGAGCGCCTGCCTCTACCTGCTCGCCGACCCGGCCGTCGACGGCGCACCGGAGGCGATCGAGCGGCGGGTCCTCGCTGCCTGCGCCGAGGCCGGCGCCGACCTCGACGCGGCCGCCGACGTGACGATCCTGCTCGAACCGGCGAGCGCCGACCGCGATCCCCGCCTGCACCGCGCGATGAGCGCATACGTCCCGCTCCACCCGGCGTGCGCCGGCCACCAGCGGCTCGCCCGCGCGACCGGCAGCAGCGTGCTCGCACTCGACGGCGGCGCGGTCGCCGAGGCGGTCGCTGCCCTCACCGACACACCGGCCGCGTCCGCCCCGCTCCCGGCCTGAAACGCCGACGCGCCCCGGCCGGAAAGGGAGGACCGGAGCGCGTTGGCAGGGTGCGGGATGTGGACCCTGCGCGCATCCTCACGCCCGCGTCGGACGGCACCGGAAAGCGCGCCGCGATCAGCAGTCCGCAAGCGCGTCGAGCGCGTCGCAGACCTCGTGGCGCCGACTCGCGTGGAGCGCGCCGATCCGCTCCGTGAGGAGGTGGCGGTTGACCGGCTGGAGATTGTCGAACGACGCGGCGCACTCGCGCGGCAGCCCTTCGCCTGCGCCCAGCGCGACCTCGGTGGGGATGCTGCGGACGGTGCGTGTCACGGGCGCGACGACGAGGCGGCGCAGGACCGGGATCGCCTCGCTGCGCGTGACCACGAGCACAGGCCTGCGCTTGTCCTCCGCCTCGGCCCACCACACCTCACCCTGCCGCGGGTCGCTCACCAGGGCTCCTCGGCGATCATCGCCGCAGTCGCCGCAGCCGGCCACGCGAGATCGTCGTCATCCTGCGGAACGCGCCGGTAGCCGTCCACGATCGCTCTGCCGATCGCGGCGCGTCGCTCCCGCTCCACGACGGCATCGAGCCCCGCGCGAACCGCATCCGAGCGGGAGCTGAACACTCTCGCCTGCACGAGGCCGTCGACCGCCTTGGCGACATCATCGGGGACGCGCGTCACGAGCTGAACTGTCATGCGATCAGCATAGCGTGATGCATTGCAGCTTGCTATGTACTGGAGCCAGGGCGAGCGTGCTCGTCGCGGCGCTTGATCAGCAGCCATTGGGGCTTCGGGCCGGTGCGCGTGCGCTGCAGCGCGAAGCCGCCGCGCAGCTTCCCGCCGTGCAGGACGAAGACGGCGTGGCCGCGGTCGAGCGCCTCGGGCCAGGGCACGCGGCCGCCCTGCTCGTAGAGGCCGCGGTCCCATGTCGTGGCGCCGCCCGCGGGGGCGTCGGCGGCGATCTCGACGGCGAAGCGCTTGACGGCCGGGTCGAGCGAGGGACCCTTCGGCACCGCCCACGCATGCATCGCGCCGTCGACTTCGAGCCACAGCTCGAAGCCGTCTGCCTGCTCGACCACGACGAACGCGCCCGCGCTCACGCCGCGCACGGCGAACTGCTCGTGGCCCTCGACGCGCAGCCGTTCGACCTCGACGCCCGCCACGTCCGCGCCGCGCGGGCCGGCGCGCAGGAACGCGACGAGCGCCTCGACCGCCGCCGCCGGCCCCTCCCCATGCACCTCCACCGCGCCGTCCTCGCGGTTGCGCACCCAGCCGAGCACGCCGAGCGAGCGCGCGCGGCGCACGGCCCCCTCGCGGAAGCCGACGCCCTGCACCTGCCCGCGCACGACTGCGCGGACAGCGAGCGGACGTGCGGAGGGATCGGAGGGATCGGTCATCGCCACAGCCTGACACGCGGGCGGCCGGCCGCCGCTCAAGCCGCGCCCCCGCCCGCCGATCCACCCGGGCGATGGCTGCCGAGCCGCTCGTCACCTGCGTCGTGTGCGCGTACGACTACGGCGCGTACGTCGAGGCCGCCGTGCGCAGCGCGTTGGAGCAGGAGGGCGTGCCGGGCGCGGTCGAGGTGATCGTCATCGACGACGGCTCGACCGACGAGACGCCGCAGGTCCTCGCCGCCTTCGGCGACGCGATCACGGTGCTCCACCAGCGCAACGAGGGCCCCGCCGTCGCGACGAACCGCGCGCTCGCGCGCGCCCGCGGCCGCTATGTCTCGCTGCTCGACGCCGACGACCTGTGGCTGCCGGACAAGCTCGCGCGCCATGTCGAGCTGCTGGAGCGCGACCCGCACGTCGGGCTCGTGCACGGCGACATGGAGGTGATCGACGGCGCCGGCCGCGTCACGCGCCCCTCGAAGCACGCGTGGTATGGCGAGCTGCCCGTCGTCGGGCGCGCGCTCGGGCGCCTGCTCGCGGTCAACGAGGCGACGACCTCGGCGATCACGCTGCGCACCGAGCTGGCGCACGCGATCCCGCCGACGCCCGCGTGGGCGTGGTGCCGCGACTGGTGGCTGGCCGCGCACGTCGCGGCGACGCATGAGATCGACGCGGTCCCTGGGGCGGTCGCGCAGTACCGCATCCACGGCGACAACGTCAGCGCGCAGGACGCGCACAGCGAGCGAGCGCTGCGCCTGTGGGAGCGCGACCTGAGAGTCCGGCGGATCCTGCTGCGGACGCTCCCCCTGGGGAACGCGACGCTCGACGAGCTGGCGCTCGCATGGGCGCGCTTCGCCGGCTTCCTCCAGCGCGTCGCGCAGGCGCGCGGGAGTGCGCAGGCGGCCGTCGTCGGCGTGACCGACGCCGACCGCGAGCTGGCCGCCGGGCTGCGCGCCGACGCGACCGCACTGCTGCAGACCGACCCCGGCGCGGCGGGCCGGCTCGCGGTCAAGGCGATGGCCGCCGACCCGTTCGACCCCTCCAGCGCCGCGCTGTTCGAGGCCGCCCGCCGGCCCGGCGCCGACCGCGCGCCGACGCCCCACGAGCGCGAGCGCGCGTTCGCGGAGCTGCGCGCGGCGGTGGCGGCTGACGATCCGGAGCGCCGCGGGCGCCACGCCGCGCGCGCGCTCGTGCTCGATCCGCGCGACGACCACGCCCGCGCCCTCTGCGAGCCGGAGCGCACCGCCCCGCCGACTGTGCGCGACCGCGAACAGCGCGCGCTGTTTCACGCAAACGCGGGCGCCGCGCTCGACGGCGCGCGCTCCTTCGTCGCGGTCGCGGCGGCGGACGAGCTGACGCGCGCGCCCGAGCTGCTGCGCGCGTGGACGACGGCCTTCACGCCCGACGACGACGCGACGCTGGCGATCGTCACCGCCCAGGAGGACCTGGCCAGCGTGCACGCACGGCTCGCGCAAGCGCTGGACGCGGCCGGGCTCGACCCCGACGGCGGCCACGACCTCGCGCTCGTGCTCGCGCGCGCGGGCAGCGCAGCGGAGACGGCGCTCGCGCGCGAGGCGCACGCGGTGCTGACCGCGCAGCCGCCCGACCGCGCGCTCGCGGGCCACCCGCGCACCGGCGCCGCCGACCCCGGCGCGCTGCGCGCGCTCGCCGAGCGGCGCTGGACGCACGACGGCTTCGGCGCGCCGCTCGACGTCGCGATCGAGATCTGCCCGCAGCGCTGGGACGGCGCCGAGCGCTGGGGCGACACGCACTTCGCGCGCGCGCTCGCCGACGAGCTGGGACGCCGCGGCCACCGCGCACGGCTGGAGGTGCTCGCCGAGTGGGACGCGCCCGAGCGCCCACCGACCCACGTGACGATCCACCTGCGCGGGCTGTGGCCGTACGTGCCGCGGCACGCCGGGGACGAGCTCAACGTGCTCTGGAACATCAGCCACCCGGACCTGCTGACGACCGCCGAGTGCGACGCGTTCGACCTCGTGCTCACGCCCTCGGCCCGCCACGCCGAGCAGCTCGCCGCCGCGACCTGCACCCCGGTGGAGGTGCTGGAGCAGGCGACCGATCCGATCGTATTCTTCCCCGAGACCGACCCCGCGCATGTGCGCGAGCTGGTCTTCGTCGGCAACTCGCGCGGCATCTTCCGTCCGATCCTGCGCGACCTGCTCGACGGCCGCCCGCCGCGCCGCGACCTCGCTGTGTGGGGCCAGGGCTGGGGCGGCCTGCTGCCGGACGGGCTGCTCGCCGGCGAGCACCTGCCGAACGAGCAGGTGCGGCGCGCCTACGCGTCCGCCGCGATCGTGCTGAACGACCACTGGGACGACATGCGCGAGCAGGGGATCGTCTCCAACCGCGTCTACGACGCGCTCGCCTGCGGCGCGCTCGTCGTCTCCGACCACCTGGCGGAGCTGGAGGAGCGCTTCAGCGACGCGGTCGTCACCTACCGCACGCCCGAGGACCTGCGCGCGCAGATCGACGCGCTGCTCGCCGACCCGGCGCAGCGCGCCGAGCGCGCGGCGCGCGGCCGCGCGGCGGTGCTCGCCGGCCACACCTTCCGCCATCGCGTGGACGCGCTGCTGGCGTCCATCGCCGCGCTCAAGACCGCGCCCGCGCGTCCGATCCAGTGGGCATGAGCGCTCTCAGCGAGCCGGCCGCGCGCGCGGCCGCACCCTCCCCCGCCGCCCCGTCGTCCACGCTCGCCGCCGGCTGGCGCGCGCAGGCGCTCGCCGCGCTGGAGGAGGGCCGCATCGCCGAGGCGCACGAGTGGCTGCGCCAGGCGCTCGCGGAGACGACCGAGCTGGAGTGGCTCAACGATCTTGCCGTCCTCTCCCATCAGCTCGACAGAGCGGGAGACGCGGACGCGCTGCTGCGCGCCGCGCTTGCGATCGACCCCGCGCGCGATGACGCGGCCGAGAACCTCGCGGCGCTCGCCGAGGCGGCGCCGGCCGACGCGCGCTGGCGCGGCTCCCGCACGCTCGGCGGCCCCGACCCCGGCATGTACGAGCGCGCCTTCCCGGGCATGCCGCGCCCGGACATCATCAGCGAGCACACCTCGCGCTACGCCTACGCGCTCTCGCTCGTCGGCGGCCGGCACGTGCTCGACCTCGGCTGCGGGACCGGGTACGGCTCGGAGATGCTGTCGTGGTCGGCCGCCTCCGTGCGCGGCTTCGACCTGTGGCAGCCCGGCGCCGGCGAGCATCCGAGCTGGCCCGGCGTGTCCGAGCTGAACTACGGCCACGATCTCTGCACGCAGCCGCTGCCGCGTGCCGAGATCGCCGTGATGTTCGAGGTGATCGAGCACCTGCCCGACGCGCCGCGCGCGCTCACGATCGCCTTCGGCGCGGTCGGGGAGATCGTCGGCTCGTTCCCGAACCCCGTCTACCACGGCTCGTGGATGAACCAGTATCACGTCAACGACTGGCCGCTGGAGCAGTTCGAGCGCGAGCTGGAGCGCGCGGCGGTCGCGTCCGGCCGCTTCGCCGGCGTCGAGCTGACGCACCACCACCAGGCGCTCAGAAGCCCGCTGCTGACACCGGGCCGCGATCCCGAGTCGTCCTACTGGGTCGTGCACGCGCGCGGCGTCGCCGCATGAGCAACCCGACCGCGATCCCGGTCCAGGACCCGGCCGTCGTCACGGTCGAGAACAGCGTCCCGCGCGCGATCTCCGTCGGGCCGGACACGCCGCTGCGCGACTACTGGGCGGCGCGCGCGCACCAGCACACGCAGGACCGCTACCTGGGCATCAAGCTGTCGAAGTTCCCCGAGGACCTGCGGGTCTACGAGCACCTCATGTGGGTCGCCGCGCCGGACGCGATCGTCGAGCTGGGCGCGCAGTCGGGCGCGAGCACGCTGTGGCTGCGCGACCGCCTGCGGACCTTGCAGACCTACGGCGCGCTCGCAGCGCCGCCGCGCGTGATCGCGGTCGACGTCGACCTCGACGCCGCGCGCTACAACATCGCCCACCGCGACCCCGCCTGGGAGGACTCGATCTCCTTCGTCGAAGGCGACGTCTGCGACCCGGCCGTGCGCGAGGCGGTCGGCGCATGCATCCCGCGCGGCGCCGTCTGCATGGTGATCGAGGACTCCGCGCACGTCTACGCGACGACGAAGGCGGCGCTGGAGCTGTACAGCGATCTCGTCGCCCCCGGCGGCTTCTTCGTCGTCGAGGACGGCTGCGTCGACGTGCCGTGGATGCGCATCAAGCCCGACTGGCCCGACGGCGTCCTGCCCGCACTCAACGAGTGGCTCGCGACGCCGCAGGGCTCCGCCTTCCGCGTCCGCCGCGACCTCGAGGTCTACGGCGTGAGCTGCCACCCGAGCGGGTTCCTGCAGCGGGTCGCATGAGCGCTCACGGCCAGTCCTGCGGTCGCACGACGCGCAGGCCGGCCACGCGCGCGAAGTGGCGCAGGTTGCGCGTCACGAGCGGCAGCTCGGCGTCGAGGCAGACGCCGGCCTGAAGCGCGTCGCGCACGTCGATGCCGCGGCCCTCGCCGCGCAGCCGCGCGAGCGCCTCGCCGCCGAGCAGGCCGCCGCGTGGCGTGAGCGCGAGCGTCGGCGTGTCGAGCAGCGCCTGGACGGGCCGCGGGTCGGCGATGTGGGCGGAGCCGAGCGCGAGTTCGAACGCGCTCACCGCCGTCACGCGATAGCCGTCGCGCCCGAGCCGCGCGAGCAGCTCGGCGCCCGGTCCGCGGCCACGCAGGTAGTCGATCAGGACGTCGGTGTCTACGACCGGGGCGTCGGCCATGTCGCCCAGGCGCCTCTCAGCTCGGCCTCGAAACGCTTGGCGTCGGCGGCGCCCCAGGCGCCGCGGGCCGCCGCGAAGACCTCATCGGCGAGGGCAGCCGGGGCCTCGCCGCGTTCAAGATACTCGCGCACCGCCTCCTCGACGATCGGCGAGAACCCGCGCACGCCGCGCGCAGCCGCGAGCGCGCGCACACGGCGATAGAGCGGATCGGACAGCTCGACGGTGGTACGCATGAGATGGATTCTACCGCACATGCATGCATGCTCAAATGCCGCTCAAGCGGCGGCCCGGCGGGCCGATCACCGGGAGGAGCGTGTCCACTCTCGTTGCCGATCCGCCGACCTCCGCTCCGCCAAGCGACCTGATGGCCGCGGCGCTCGCGGCCGAGCGCGAGGGCGTGCGGGCGCGCTTCCTGCAGCTCGCGCTGGACGCGCGGCAGACGGTCCTGCCGGACAACCTCGACCCGCTCTTCTTCCCGTGGGGACACGCGCTGCCCGACCCGGCGCAGGCCGGCAGACGACTCGCCGAGCAGCTCGCGATCCTCGACCGCTGCACCACGCTGTGGCGGCGCCTCGGCGACGAGCCCAGCCGCGAGCTGTTCCTGCGCTTCCTCGCCTACAAGGCGCTCGGCCCCGCGCACGTCCGCCTGCAGTTCGACCCCGCCAGATACCGCCGCGCGGTGATCGAGCTGTCCGCGAAGGCGATCGCGCAGCCGGGCCCGCTCGGCGCGCTCGGGCTGCCGCTCGAATGGCAGTTCCACCTCTACGACCTGTCCGTCGGCGGCTACCCGATCCGGCTGCTCGGCCAGCAGCTCCCGCTCGCCTCGACGTTCGTGCTCTCGCAGTACGCCTATCGCGAGCTGGCGGCCGGCGCGCATCCGCGCCCGGGCGACGTCGCGCTCGACGTCGGCGGCTGCTGGGGCGACACGGCGCTGTGGCTCGCGCACCACGTCGGGCCCCAGGGGGCCGTCCACACGTTCGAGCCGACGCCGCGCAACCGCGCGCTGCTGCAGCGGAACCTCGACCTCAATCCTGAGCTGTCCGAGCGGATCACCGTGTGGGGCGACCCACTCGGCCCGGTCGCCGGCGAGCCGCTGTGGGTGCGCGACGCCGTCGCCGCCGGCGCGCAGCCGCAGGCGGAGGCAGCGGCGGTGCCCGCGGCCGACGGGGTCGAGACGGTCGAGCTGCGCACCGAGACGATCGACGCGCTCGTCGCCCGCGGCGCGCTGCCGCGCGTGGACTTCCTCAAGGTCGACGTCGAGGGCGCCGACGTCGGCGTGCTCGAAGGCGCCGTGCAGACGCTCGCCGAGCACCGCCCGCGGCTCGCGCTCGCCTGCTACCACAAGCCCGACGACCTCGTCCGCCTCCCCGAGCTGGTCGACTCGCTCGGGCTCGCCTACCGCTGGTACCTGCAGTGCTCGACGATGACGCACGTCGACACGGTGCTGTTCGGCGTGCCGGCGGGGCGGCGCTAGCGGGCCGCGGCGATCGCGGCCAACTCCTTCGGCCGCAGAAAGACGTGCAGCTCGCCGTCCGCGATCCCCGCGAGCGCACCCTTCTTCATGCGCACGCGCGCGCCGGTGGCGTCGACGATCGCCTGCGCCATGTCGGGGTTGTGGCCGACGAGCAGCACCTGCGTCCCGAAGCCGGCCGCGACCCGCTCGGGGTCGAACGCGCCGCCGTCGAGCTCCTGCGCGATCTGCACCGCGAGCCCGAGCGGCGCGCAGGCGAGCGCCGCCGTCTCCCGCGCGCGCACGCGCGGACTCGACAGGCAGGCGTCGAGCCTCACCTCCAGCGCAGCCAGCGCCTCGCCGGCGTTGCGCGCCTGCGCGCGCCCGCGCTCGGTCAGCGGCCGCTCGGCGTCCGGGCGCCCGTTCGCGTCCTCCGCCTCCGCGTGCCGCAGCAGCCAGATCATGGGCGGGCGGGCGTCGCGGCTTCGGCCGCCAGCTCGGCGCGACCCTCGGGATCCTGGAACGGCGCCGGGTCGCGCAGGTAGGCGGCGATCGTCTCCAGCTCGCGGTCGCTCGCGGCGCCGCGCAGCCCCTCGACGCTGTCGGCGTCCAGCACCGCGAGCGACACGAGCCGCACCCCGGCGGCAGCCGCGCGCCGGCGCGCCTCGGCTCCGCGCTCCAGGAACACGACGACCGCCTCGGCGCGCACGTCAGCGAGCCCGCGCCGCTCCAGCTCCAGCTCCAGTTGGCGCAGCGCGATCTCCTTCGAGTCGAAGCCGGTCACGAGGTCGTCGACGAGCGCGACGCGGTCGCCGGGGCGAAAGGCGCCCTCGACGAGCCGGTGGCTGCCGTAGGACTCGGCCGCCGCGGCGCCGTCGAGGTCGGCCGCCCGCCGCACGCCCGGCAGCTTGCGCGTGTAGCCCATCGGCAGGCCGAGCGCGTACGCCAGGCCGGCGGCGAACGGGACGCCGGCGGCCGCCAGGCCGACGAGCTGCGTCGCCTGCGGCAGCTCCTCGCGCACCAGCTCCGCCCCCGCGTCGATCAGGAAGCGGAACAGCTCCGGGTCGCCGGGAGCGTCGCGGAAGTTCACGTAGAACGGGCTCCACGCGCCCGACATCAGCTCCCAGCCGTCCGGCTTGTCGCGCAGCCACGTGCGGATCACGCCGGCGCCGTAGAGGCGGCGGATCAGCTCCGCCCCCAGCTCGCGCTTGCGCTCGTCCCAGCTCACGAGCGCGAGCGTAGCGGGAAGCGGGAGGGCGCGCCGGCATGGCAGCATGCCCTCCGTGCTCGGCATCGTCCTGACGGTCATCGTCGCCACGGCCGTCGGCGTCCTCGCCGAGCGGCGCGGCGACGGCGGTGCGCAGCGCCTGCGCCACGTGCTGATGCGCGCGATGCTGTGGGTGCTCGTCCCGTTCGTCGCGTACGTGAACATCGCGCGGGCGCACCTGTCGCTCGACGCGATCCTCGCGCTCGCGATCGCGTTCGGCTCCGTGATGACCGCCGGCGCGATCATGCGGCTGCTGGGCCGCGGGCCGCTGCGCCTGCGCGAACCGGGCGTGGGCGCGGCGATCGTCTGCTCGATCCAGGGCAACACGTCGTACTTCGGCTTCCCGCTGGTCGCCGCGCTGTTCTCGCGCGCGCAGTTCTCGCAGGCGGTCGCGTACGACGGGCTCGTCTCGCTGCCGGTGTTCGTGCTCATCAGCTACAGCGTCGGCGCGCGCTTCGGCCGCGCCGGTGATGCCGGCATCCGCGAGCAGCTTCGCACCGCCATCTTCCGCAATCCGGTCCTGCTCGCCGTGATCGCGGCGCTGCTCGTGCCGCGGGCGTGGGCGCCGTCGGTGCTCGTCGAGCCGGCGCACCTCGCGGTGCTGGCGCTGCTGCCGCTCGGCTTCTTCGTCGTCGGCGTCACGCTCGGCGACGAGGCGCAGGACGGCACGCTGCGCGTCCCGCCGCCGCTGACGCCGCCGGTCGCCGCCGTGGCGGTCCTGAAGATGGCGTTCGTGCCGCTCGTGCTGCTGCTCGCCGGGCTCGCGCTCGACGTGCCGGCGCCGTTCTACGTGATGGCGGCGATGCCGGTCGGCGTCAACACCGTGCTCGTCGGGCACGTGACCGGGCTGGATCTGCGCCTCACCTCCGCGAGCATCGCGTGGACGACGTCGATCGCGCTCGCCGCGACCGCCGCGCTGACACTCGCGCGCGCGTTGAGCTGAGCCCGAGCCGTTCCGGGGTATCACCCCGATTCTTGGACGGGCGGCCATCCACTCCCACCAGCCCGCTGCTGCTGACGGGCGCGACCGGGTTCCTCGGGATGGAGCTGCTCGCGCGCTATCTCGAACGGACCGATCGCACCGTCTTCGCGCTCGTGCGCGCTCGCGACGACGCCGAGGCGCAGGCGCGGCTGCGGGCGGCCGTGGAGCGTGTCGTGGAGGCGCCGGAGCGCTTCGACCACCGGCTGCTGGCGGTGCGCGGCGACGTCGCGCTGCCGGGGCTGGGGCTCTCGCGCAACCGCCGGCTCGCGCTCGCGGACTCGGTCGCGGAGATCGTGCACGCGGCCGCGTCGGTGTCGTTCACGCTGCCGCTGGCGGAGGCGCGCGCGGTCAACGTCGACGGCACGCGGCGGCTGCTGGAGCTGGCGGAGCTGTGCGCGGCGCACGGCGAGCTGCGGCGCTTCGCGCACGTCTCGACCGCGTACGTCGCCGGCACGGCGACCGGCGTCTTCGACGAGGACGACCACGACGTCGGGCAGGACTTCCGCAACAGCTACGAGCGCACGAAGTGGGAGGCCGAGCGGCTCGTGCGCGTCTACGGGGAGCGGCTGCCCGTGCAGATCTTCCGTCCGAGCATCGTCGTCGGCGAGCAGACGACCGGCTGGACCGCGGCCTTCAACGTCATCTACGGGCCGCTGCGCGCATACGCGAAGGGCGACGCGGTGCCGCTCGTTCCGGGCCGCGCGAGCGCGCCGGTCGACGTCGTGCCGGTCGACTACGTGGCCGACGCGATCGTCGCGCTGGCGAGCCGGCCGGAGGGCGCCGGCCGCACCTACAGCCTCGCCGCCGGCCCGCGGGCGAGCACGGTCGGCGAGCTGATCGCGCTGTCCGCCGACGCGTTCGGGCGCCGACGCGCGGTGACGGTGCCGCCGGAGGTCTACGCGCGCACGCTTCATCCGCTGCTGGTGCGGCGGGCTCGCGGCGGCGCGCGGCGCTGGCTCGAGCAGGCGCCGGTCTTCTTCCCCTACTTCGCGCTGCGCGTGCGCCACGACACGACGCGCGCGCAGGCGGCGCTGGCGCACGCGGGGATCGCCCCGCCGCCGCTGTGCGACTACTTCGAGCGGCTCGTCGACTTCGCGCACGCGGCCGACTGGGGCCGCCGCACGCTCAGCCGGTTCGACGCTGCGGGGGCGGTGTCGGAGCGGACGGCGGTGGCGTCCGCTCCGCTGCGCGAGCCCGCAGCGCGGGCGGCGTGAGCCGCGGGGCGATCCCGCGCCTCATGCGTAGACGTCGGCCGGCGTGACGAGTCGGATGCGCTCGGGCTCCGCGTCGGCGAGGCGCTGGAGACGGTCGCTGAAGCCGCTGCGCGAGAAGAACCAATGGCGGCGCACGGCACCGGCGCCGGGGATCGCCGCCTCGAGCTGCGTGAGCAGCTCCTCTTCGCCGTAGTCGGCCGGAGCGTTCGTCCACTTGCAGCTCCCGGTCGCGATCACATCGCCGCCGGCGCCGACCGCGACGATGTCGAGCTCGCGCTCCTCCGTGCGGCGCGAGGAGACGCGCAGCTTGCCCCACCACGCGCCGACGTCGTGCGCGTCGTGCTCGTGCGCGAGCACGTGCTCGCGGCAGATGCGCTCCCAGCACGGCTGCGAGACGAACGCGTCGAGCTGCGGCAGCACCGTCGTGCGCAGGTGGCGCTCGGCGTCCGCCCGTGTGCGCAGCCGAGAGCGATACGGCTCGACGAAGCGAAACGCGAAGTCGAGGAAGCCGTCGCGGATCGCGTAGCTCGTGCGCTTCGATCTCGGGCTCGCGGTCGCCGGTCGGCGCTGCTCCACGAGCTGGAGGCGCTCGAGCACGGCGAGATGCTGATGCGTCTGCGCCGTGTCGAGACCCGTGAGCGCCGCGATCTGACTGTTGCGCGTGGCGCCCTGCGCAATCGCCTCGAGCACCGAGAAATACTGGCCCGGGTCGCGCAGCTCCTGGCGCAGCAGCAGGTCCGCCTCCTCGTGCAGGAAGCCGTCATGGCGAAGCACGTTGTCGAGGATGTTGTCCTCCAGTGCGCGCGCGTCCGTGAAGCGCGCGAGGTAGTACGGCATGCCGCCGCAGACGGCGAACGTCCGAACGCGGTCCTCGGGCGAGTAACCGGGCGTGAACAGCGCGGCCGCGCGGTGGTCGAACGGCGTGAGCTGGAGCTGGCCGTCGCGCCGTCCGTACATGGCGCCGGCGAGGACGTCGTCGCGGAAGAACGAGACTTCGCTGCCGGCGATCACGAGTACGAGCGGGAGCCGCCGGCCGGTTCTCCGCCACCACGTGTTCAGCAGCGTCGGCAACTCACGTTGGCGCCCCGCGAGGAACTGGAACTCGTCGAGCACCACGAGCGTGCGCTCCCCCGCCGACGCGAAGCGTGCGATCGCGGCGAGCGCAGCGCGCCAACTTGTGAGCGGCTGCTGTGCGAGCAGGTCGTCGCCGCTCGCGAGCGCCAGCTCCTGCGAGAGGCTGCGCAGCTGCACCGGCTCGGTCGTATCGGTCGCCTCGAAGTAGAGGGCACGCCGTCCCTCGGCGAAGCGCGTCAGCAGCTCGGTCTTGCCGACGCGGCGGCGCCCCCACAGGACGAAGAAGCGCGCATCGGGCGCCCGCCAGAGGTCCTCGAGCGCCGCCAGCTCGTCGGTGCGGTTGAAGAACTCCACGCCGCCGATCCTACCATAACATTATAGATCGATCTATATTAGCTACATCTATATTGGTTTGGGACCGCTCAGCGGCGTCTCGCCACGTGCTTTGGCCGGCGCTTCGGCTTCAGGCCGAGCGTGAGCTTGACCTTCGTGCCGTAGACGCGGGTCGCGCCGGTCCTCGGGTTCGAGGAGCGGACGACGAGCGCGGGCGGACGCCCGTGCTTGGGCCGGCGCGGCTTGGCGACCCTGCCGAGCTTGCAGTGCGCCTTGCCCAGCGCGCGCTTCGCCTTCGTCAGCGTGAGGCCCTTCAGCTTCGGGACCTTGCACACGAGCACCGTCCACGTCGCCGTCGCCGGCGAGGGGTCGGCGACGATCCCGTGCGGCGACAGCGCGCGCACCGCGAACGTGTGGTGCCCGCCGTTGACCGTGTACGTCGCCGGGCTCGCGCACGCGTTGAAGGCGCCGCCGTCGAGCTGGCACTGGAAGGGCGCCGGCAGCGGTGCGTCGGCGCGCGCGAACGCGAACGTCGCGCGTCTCGAGCGGGTCGAGCCGTGCGCGCCGCTCACGATGCGCGTGTCCGGCTGGCGGATCTCGTCGAGCGCGGCGGCCGCGTCGATCCGTCCGCCGCTCGTCGTCCGCCCCGCGAGCGAGGCGACCGGGTGGACCGTGTCGAGCAGCGCCTCGCGCACCTGCGTCACCGACGCCGACGGATCGAGCGAGTACAGCAGTGCGGCGGAGCCGGTCACGAACGGCGCCGCCATCGAGGTGCCGTCGAGGTAGCCGTAGCTCGTCCCCTGCCCGACCGGCTCGATGCATCTGAAGACGATGTCGGTGAGCCAGACGCCGTCGCTCGCGCTCGGGAGCAGCCCGGCCGAGTAGCTGAAGGAGAGCTGGAGTCTGCCGCCGGCGGCGACGTCCGCGTCGTCGAGCGGCAGGAAGTAGCTCCCCGAGCTGGAGGGCGAGGCCGACGCGATCGTGACCCCGTTCAGCACCACTCTGTACGTGTACGTCCCGGTTCTTCCCAGCGACACCCAGCGCGTCTGGTCCAGCTCGCACGATCTGAGTCCGGCGGGCAGCGTCACCGGCGCCGAGGTCGACGCGCGCGTGCTGAGCAGGACCGGCGCGGCGCCGGGCGAGTCGCTCATCCCCCACGACGTCAGCGGCGCCTCGTTCGTGCGCGCGAAGCCGCCGCTCAGGCCGGTCGCGCTCCACTTCGAGGCGAAGTCGTTAACCGCGAACGTCTCGTCGATCGCCGTGTCGTACGGGTAGGTGCTGAGGATCTCGGTGCCGGGCGCGCCGACGTCCACGGTCGTCGGGCCCCAGTCCGAGAAGCTCGCGAGCCGGTCCGCCTGGTCGAGCGCGGCGACGCAGACGATGTTGTCGACCGCGCCGGCCACGCCGCTCGTCGCGGGGTCGTAGTCGCACGGGTAGTGCGGCGTCGCGTCGTTGCTGACGCCGTCGTTGCCGGCGGAGATGACGAACAGCGTCTGCGGGTTGTGGGCGAACGCCGCCAGCTCGGCCGGGTCGCTGGGCCCCTCGCGGCCGAGCGACATGTTCGCCGCGCGCGCGCCGTGCGCGCCGGCATAGTTGATTGCCTCGATCTCGGACGAGAGCGGACAGGCGGTCTGGTCCAGCGAGGGGGAGTAGGCGCACACGCGCAGCGGCATGATGCGCACGTCCTGCGCGACGCCGCTGATGCCGATGCCGTTGTCGCCGGCCGCCCCGATGATGCCGGCGGTGTGGACGCCGTGGCCGCCGTCGACGAGATCGTCGTCGGTCGGGTCGCCGTCGGTGCTCGGCGCGTCCGCGTCGCTGCCGACGAAGTCGGCGCCGTGCGTGCCGTCGGCCGGGTTCGTCCACACGACCGGCGCGAGGTCGGGGTGCTCGAAGCGGTAGCCCGAGTCGATGTCGGCGACGACCGTGGTCGGCGTGCCGCGCGTGCGGTCCCACGCGGCGAGCGCGTCGACGTCGGCGCCGGGCAGCGCGCCCGTGAAGCCCTCGATCCCGAGGCCGAGGTTCTGGAGGCCCCATTGGTCGGGCAGCAGCGGATCGTTCGTGGTCGCCTGCGGCACGTCGTAGAGGTCGGCGCTCGCCGTCTGCACGGCGGGGTCGCGGCGCAGCGCGGCGACCGTCTCGGCGACGCTCTGGCCCGGCTGCGGCCGCAGCACCTGGAAGCGCTCGTCGCCGAGCGTGCGCACGAAGCCGGCGTTCGCGTCGTCGCGCGCGGCCGCGCGCTGGGGGCGCCTCACGCCATCGCGCCACACGACGACGACGCGGTCGGGGACCGCGCCGCCGCCGGCCGGCGTTCTCGGCGGGCCGAGCCGCAGCGGCCGCTCGGGCGCGCGCGGGCCCGCGAGCGCGGGCGAGGCGAGCACGGCGAGCACGGCTGCGGCGAGCAGTGCGGCGGCGGCGCGGACGATGCGGGCAGGACGGCGATAGGGCACGAGCAGATCTCCGGCGACGGTCGGCAGCAGGCTAGTAGATCGGCACGTTCGTCCCGCGGAACGACGACGCATGTCGTCATACGGACGACCAGGCGCGAAGACCCGGCGCGAATCAGAAACGCGCTCGTCTAATCTGGTGGAATGCGCATCGAGCGGACGGTCAAACTCCTCCTGCTCGCCCTCGCCGGCCTGGCGCTCGGAGCGCCCGCCGTCGCGCAGGCCGAGCCAGTCAACCAGTTCAGCTTCCAGGTCACGAACATCAAGCCTGGCGGCCGCTTCACCCTCATCTTCCACTCGCAGACGTTCGACACGACCGGCGGCGTGCCGCCGACGCCGGTGACGAACTACCTGCGCATCCCGAAGGGCGCGACGCTGCGCAAGCAGTTCCTCACCGCCAGATACTTCTGCAACGGCCCGGAGCTGCGCACGGACATCGACACGATGGACTTCAGCGGCGTCCCGTTCACGAAGCGCATCCAGAACCTCGGCCCGTTCATCCGCACGCTGCAGCACACGAAGGGCAAGGCGGCGAGAAAGGCGCTCGCGAACGCGCAGTCGTGTGTGCGCGGGAAGATCGGTCAGGGCACGGGCAAGGTCGACGCGCGCAACGTCTCGCCGAAGCTCGACGAGCTGATCAACATCACGTTCGTCGCCTTCTTCAGCCGCTCGACCGAGAAGGGCGGCGTCGCCGGCTTCACCGTGCTCGGCGCCGCCGACGAGGATCAGGACATCGTCAAGCGCAGAACGTTCGAGGTCCTCACCGGCCTGCACGCGGCGCTGAACGCGAACTTCGTCAACAATCCGACGCCGGACGGCGTCTACGGCTACCGCCTCGACCTGCCGCCGGGCACCGTGAACGGCTTCAGAGTCAGCCTCGCGCAGATCGACTTCACGTCGGCCGGCCTCAGCTTGACGAAGGGCACCTGCCTGAAGCAGAACCGCAAGGGCAAGTGCGTCTCGCGCCAGAAGAGAACGCTCTTCTGGTTCACGATCCCGCCGTGCCCGTCGTCGGGCTTCTTCAGCTTCGAGGAGTTCTTCGGCTACGACGCGCCGACGGCGAACAGCGACAACACCGTCAGAGTCGCCTGCCCGCGGTTCATCCAGTAGGAGGACGACCCAGCCACTTCGGCGAGTGCCATGTGCGCTCGCCGAAGAGGCGGATCAGCGCGGGCAGCAGGATCAGCCGCACGATCGTCGCGTCGAGCAGCACGGCGACCGACAGGCCGACGCCGAACTGGCGCGTGTTCGTGACCGGCGAGGCCGCGAACGACAGGAACACGGCGGCCATGATGAACGCCGCGCCGGTGATGATCGTGCCGGTCTTCTCGAGCCCGTAGTGGATCGCGCCCTCGGTCGTGCCGGTGCGCGCGCGGCCCTCGAGCAGGCGTGAGATGAGGAACACCTCGTAGTCGATCGAGAGGCCGAAGATGATCGCGAAGATGCCCGACAGCGCGATCGCGTCGAGGTAGCCCGGGCCGCCGAGCAGCGGCGAGCTGCCCTGGAAGCAGATCACGAGCGCGCCGACCGCTGCGCCGACCGTCACGAGGTTCAGCAGCACCGCGCAGAGCGCGAGCACGGGCGAGCGGAACAGCGCCAGCAGCACGATGAACGTGATCAGCACGAGCGCGATCACGAGGTACGGGAAGCGCGCGCTCGTGGCCGCGTCGAAGTCGTGCAGCAGCACCGCCGGCCCGCCGACGACGGCCGTCGTGGCGCCGAGCGTCTGCGCCGTGCGGACGGTCTCGGCGTGGAGCTGGCGCGCCAGCGCGACGCTCGAGCGGTCGAACGGGCCGGTCTTCGCGATCACGATCATGCGCGCGGTCCCGCCGCCGCCGGCGACGTTCGTGACGAAGCCGGTGTTCGCCCGCGCCTGCGGGTCGGCGCCTTCGATCGCCGCCAGCACGAAGTAGCCGGAGCCGAGCACGCTGCTGAGGTCGGTGCCGCTGCTGCGGAGCTGCGCCTGCTGCGCGTTCGACTGGCTGCGCACGCTGACGACGCCGCCGAGGATCCGCTGCATGCCCTGGCCGAGCTGGTTCGTCGCACCGGCCGCCGTCTGCAGACCGGTCGCGAGCGCCCGCGCGCCGTCGTCGCCGTTCGGCCCGTTCAGCGCGGTGTGGAGACCGCTGTCGAGCTGGCCGAGCCCGGCGCTGAGCTGGCCGGTGCCGTTGGCGAGCAGGCGCGCGCCTCTGGTCGTCAGCCCGATTCCGTCGGCGAGTCTGCCGGTGCCGTTCGTGAGCTGGCCGATCGCTCTCGTCAGGCGCACGGTCCCCTTCGCGAGCCCGTCGGCGGCGAGCGCGTTCGCCTCCTGGTTGGTCAACGCGAGCGAGAGGCTGCCCTGGACGTCGCCGAGCCCTTGGAGCGCTCTGGCGGTCTCGTTGAGCGCATCCTGCACGTGCGGATCGGCGGCGACGGCGGGATTGGCGCTCCTCGCCGTGCCGAGGTCGCGCAGCGCCACCTGCACCTGCGAGGAAGCCTCCTCGAGCGGGTTGACGAGGTCGCGGTTGGCCGTGCGGTTCGCCTGGTCGAGCCCGTCGCGCAGGACGTCGATGTTCTGGACGAGCTTTCTGAGGTTCGGCTGCGCTCTCACGAGCGCGTCGTGGATCCGTTGCGCGCCGCTGCCCGTCAGCGCGATCCCGTTCGCAAGCTTTTGCGTCTGCGGCGCCGCCTGGCGCGCGCCGGCGGCGAGCTGGCCCGAGCCGCTCGCGAGCTGGCCGATCCCGGCGGCGAGCTGGCCCGCTCCGCCGGCGCCCGCGTCGAGCCCGTCGCGCAGCTGCGACGTCCCGCCCGTCGCGCGCTGCAGGCCCTGTTCGAGCTGGCCGAGCAGGTTGCCGACGCTGAGCGCCTGGGTCGTCACTCTGCGCAGCTGCTGGGTGCTTCTCAACAGCACCGCGGGCCCGAACACCGACGCGACGCCCGGCAGGCGGCTGACGCGCTGCTCGAAGTCGTTGAGCGCCTGCAGGCGATCGGTGTCCGTGATCGGTCCCGGGGTCTGGAAGTCGACCTCGAACGGCGCCGCCCAGCCGGCCCCGCGCAGCTGCTGGAAGCGTTCGAAGCTCACGCGCGCAGAGTCGTTCGACGGCAGGTTCTTGATGCTCGGCGGCCCGGTCCCCAGGCCGAGCGCCGGCGCGGCGAGCAGCAGCAGCGGCAGCAGCACGAAGAAAGCCGCCGCGCCGGGCCTGCGCAAAGCTCGCTCGGCGATCGCCACCCACGGGCTCGCGTCGCGCGCACCCCCGAACTGCCAGCGGTTCACGTTCGGACCGAGCACCATCAGCAGCGCCGGCATCAGGAACAGCGCGACGAGCACGGCGACGATCGTCGCGACGAAGAGCCCCAGCGCGGCGGAGACAAGCAGCGCGCCGGGCGCGAGCAGCAGCGCGGTCAGCATCCCGATCGCGAGCGCCGTGCCGGCGAACAGCACGGTTCTGCCCGCGCGCGCCGCGGTCTCCTCGACCGCTTCGGGCACGCTGCGCCCGTTCGCGAGCTCCTCGCGGAAGCGCGAGACGACGAGCAGCGAGTAGTCGACGCCGAGCGCGAGCCCGATCATCGCAACCAGGTTCAGCGCGAGCGCGTCGACCTCGACGCCGCGCCCGATCAGCCCCATCAGCGCGGTGCCGACTCTCGTCACCAGCAATCCGCTGATCGCCGGCACGAGCGCGGCCAGCGGGCTGCGGAAGATCGCCAGCAGCATGACCAGCAGGATCGGCAGCGCGATCAGCTCGCCCTTGTCGAGCGCGTTGAGCGCGGCGTTGTTGATCGCGCGCATCAGCGGCGCCAGGCCGGTCAGCTCGACTCTCAGGCCGTCTCTGCCTCTGTAGGGGGCGAGCACGTGCTCGACGGCCGGCGTCGTCGTGTCGGAGATCTGACGGAAGGACTTGTTGCGGACCTGGATCGTGAGCAGCGCCTGGCCGTGCGGCTCAGTGACCACGCGTCTGCCGTTGCGGTCCCACGGCGCCAGCACCTCGACCTCGGGGATCCGCTCGAGCTGATGGACGATCCGCGGCCCCTGCGCTTCGACCACGGGCTGTCTGCCGACCAGCAGGATCGCGAACGCGATCGTGCTGCCGAACTGCTGCTTCGTGAGCTGCGCAGCGCGCGCGGAGGGCGTGCCGGGGATCTGCAGGTCGGTCTCGTGGATCTGCTTGCGCGCGCTGGAGGCCGTCAGCAGCGCAATCGCGAACAGCAGCGCCCACGCGCCCAGCATCCACCAGGGGCGACGGGCCGCGAAGCGTCCGATCCTCCTCACGCGTACGCCTCCGCCGTCACTCCATGGCTTATACCTGTGGCGCGGATGCGCGCGCGCAGCTACCCACCCTGAAGCGCACCCTGAATATCGCGGCGGGGGGCCCGCCTCCGCCGGCCACATGGCCGGCTCCGCCACCCCTACATGCGGAAGACCGGCGCGGCCCGCGGGGCGAGCGGCGCGTTCGCGCAGGCGCCGAGCGCGAGGCCGAGCACGCGGCGGGTGTCGAGCGGGTCGATCACGCCGTCGTCCCACAGGCGCGCGGTGGCGTAGTAGGGATGGCCCTGCCGCTCGTACTGGTCCTTCAGCTGGGCGCCGACCTCCGGCTCGCCGACCTCCGTCATCACGGTCGCCGCCTGCTCGCCGCCCATCACGGAGATGCGCGCGTTCGGCCACGTCCACAGGAAGCGCGGGTCGTACGCGCGGCCGCACATGCCGTAGTTGCCGGCGCCGAAGGAGCCGCCGACGATGACGGTAAGCCGCGGGACGCGCGTCGTGCTGACCGCCGCGACCAGCTTCGCGCCGTCCTTCGCGATCCCGCCGGCCTCGTACTCGCGGCCGACCATGAAGCCGGTGATGTTCTGCAGGAACAGCAGGGGCGTGCCGCGCTGGTCGCACAGCTCGACGAAGTGCGCGGCCTTGAGGCTCGACTCGGAGAAGAGGATCCCCTGGTTGGCGACGATGCCGACCCGGTGGCCGTGGACGTGGGCGAAGCCCGTGACGACCGTGGTCCCGTACTCGGCCTTGAACTCGTGGAAGCGCGATCCGTCGGCGATGCGCGCGATCACCTCGCGCGGGTCGTACGGGGTGCGGCTGTCCGGGGGGACGGCGCCGTAGAGGGTGTTCTCGTCCACCGCCGGAGCCTCGACCGTTGTGCGTTCCCATGGGGCGTCGGGCTTCGAGGGAAGGGTTCCGACGATGCTGCGGACGATCCTGATGGCGTGCTCGTCGTCGTCGGCGAGGTGGTCGACGACGCCGCTGGTGCGCGCGTGCAGCTCGCCCCCGCCCAGCTCCTCCGCGGTGACCTCCTCGCCGGTCGCGGCCTTCACGAGCGGCGGGCCGCCGAGGAAGATCGTCCCCTGCTGCTTGACGATCACGGTCTCGTCGCTCATCGCGGGGACGTACGCGCCGCCGGCGGTGCAGGAGCCCATGACCGCGGCGATCTGCGGGATGCCCTGGGCGGACATGTTCGCCTGGTTGAAGAAGATGCGGCCGAAGTGCTCGCGGTCGGGGAAGACCTCGTCCTGGAGCGGCAGGAACGCGCCGCCGCTGTCGACGAGATAGACGCACGGCAGCCGGTTCTCAAGCGCCGCGCGCTGCGCGCGCAGGTGCTTCTTGACCGTCATCGGGTAGTACGTGCCGCCCTTCACCGTGGCGTCGTTGGCGACGACGAGGACCTCGCGACCGCCGATGCGCGCGATGCCCGTGACGATGCCGGCGCCGGGGGCGGCGCCGTCGTACATGTCGTGGGCGGCGAGCGCGCTCAGCTCCAGGAAGGGGCTGCCGGGGTCGCTCAGGCGGTCGATGCGCTCGCGTGGGAGGAGCTTGCCGCGCGACGTGTGGCGCTCGCGCGCTCGCGCGCCCCCTCCGAGCGCCGCGTTGGCCTGTTGCGCGCGCAGATCGGCCACGAGGGCGGCGTGGGCCTCGGCGTTGGCGGCGAACTCCGGCGTCCCCGCCCGCGCGTGGGTACCGAGCACCGTCACGCCGCCTCCTCCTCCGAACTCTGGTCATCTGTGCCTCCCTGAGAGGCATGGATGACCACAGTTCCGTCGAGGGCGACGAGCGGCTGTGCCTGGGCGACGCGGTCGCCGGTGGCGACGAAGACGTCGGCGACGACGCCGTCGGCCGGGGCCTGGATCGCCAGCTCCATCTTCATCGACTCCAGGATCACGAGCGTGTCGCCTTCCGCGACGGCGGCGCCCGGCTCGGTGCGCACGTCGATCACGGTGCCGGGCATCGGGGCATCGAGCGAGCCGGCCCCAACGCGCGCGCCGGCGCGTTCGACCAACGGCGCCCACCGCGTCGGGACCCCGGCGTCCACCAACCAGACGCCATCCCCGTCGGGATAGACCTCCACGACCCGAGCAACACCGCCCTCCCCCTCGATGATCAAACCGTCGCGGCCCCAGCGAACGCCGTCGGAGGAAGCGACGGCCGAGACCTCACCGTCCGGCCCGTCCAAACGCATCCGCGCCGCCGCCCGCACGCCGCCGAGCCGCCACCCGTCGAGCGAGTCCCAGGGATCGTCGGAGGCGGGCTCGCCGAGCAGCGCCAGCACCGCCAGCCCCGCGAGGTCGTCCGCCGGCGCGGGCGGCGCGACGGGGAGCCGCTCGATCAGCGTCGTGTCCAGCTCGCCCGCGCGCACCTCCGGCCGCGCCAGCAGCGCGCGCAGCCAGGCGGCGTTCGTAGTCGGCCCGACGACCCGCAGCTCGGCAAGCGCGCGATCCAAGCGGCCCAGCGCCTCCGCGCGGTCCGCGCCCGACGCGATCACCTTGGTGAGGAGGGGGTCGTACTGCGAGCCCACATCGCTCCCCTCCTCGATGCCCGAATCGACGCGCACCCCGCGCGGCGGGCGCCAAGCCACCACCCGCCCGGTCGAGGGCAGGAACCCATGCGCCGGGTCCTCCGCGTACACGCGCGCCTCGATCGCACACCCCGCCAGCCGCACGTCGTCCTGCGCGAGCCCCAGCGGCTCACCGGCCGCCACCCGCAACTGCAGCTCCACGAGGTCCAGCCCCGTCACCAGCTCCGTCACCGGATGCTCGACCTGCAACCGCGCGTTGACCTCGAGGAACCAGAACGACGACGGGTCGTCGCGCTCGGCGATCAGCTCGACCGTCGCCGCGCCCTCGTAGCCGGCGGCGCGGATCAACGCGCACGCCGCCTCCCCCATCCGCGCGCGCAGCTCGGCAGAGACCACCGGCGACGGCGCCTCCTCGATCACCTTCTGGTGGCGGCGCTGGAGCGAGCACTCGCGCTCGCCGAGGTGCAGCACGCTGCCGTGCCCGTCGGCGATCACCTGCACCTCGATGTGCCGCGAGCGCTCGACGTAGCGCTCGACGAGCAGGCGGTCGTCCCCGAACGCGGCGGCCGCCTCGCGGCGGGCGGCGCCGATCGCGTCACCGAGGTCACCGAGGGAATGCACGACGCGCATGCCCTTGCCGCCGCCGCCCGCGGCCGCCTTCAGCAGGACGGGAAGCCGCTGGCCGCCGACCCACGCGACGATCTCGGCGTCGGTCAGCGCACCGCCCGCGCCGGCGCTGAGCCCCGGCACGACCGGCACCCCGGCACGCTCGGCGACCGCCTTCGCGGCGACCTTGTCGCCCAGCAGCGCCATCGCCTCCGCGCCCGGGCCGACGAACGCGATGCCGACATCGGCGCAGGCGCGGACGAACGCCGGGCGCTCCGACAGGAACCCATAGCCGGGGTGAATGGCATCGGCGCCGGCGGCGAGCGCCGCCGCGATCATCTCCTCGATGTCCAGGTACGAGCCCACGCGCACCGCGCGATCCGCCGAACGCGCATGCAGCGCGTCCGCGTCGGCATCGCTATACACGGCGACCGACTCGACGCCCAGCCGCCGCAGCGTCCGCATCACGCGCACGGCGATCTCCCCCCGGTTGGCGATAAGGACGCGCGAGAACACGCTCACCCCGCGGGCGCAGCGTCGGGGCCGGGCGCGCGGGGATGCCAGTCGACCGGCCCCGCCACGAGCGTGTGCGATCCGAGCGGGCGGCCGAGCACGTCGGCCGCCATCCCGGAGGCGACGATCAGCGCCGGCAGGTCGATCCCGGTCGCGACACCCATCTCCTCCAGCATCGAGACGAGGTCCTCGGTCGCGATGTTGCCGGTCGCGCCCGGGGGGACCGGGCAGCCGCCCAGCTCGCCGAAGCTCGACTCGAACGAGTCGACGCCGGCGCCGAGCGCCGCGACCACGTTGGCGAGCCCCTGCCCGCGCGTGTTGTGGAAGTGGGCGGTCAGCTCGACCGCGTCGCCGACCGCCGCGCGCCAGCGGGGGAACAGCTCCGCGACCTGTCGCGGGTTCGCCATCCCGGTCGTGTCGCCGAAGCCGACCTCCTGCGCGCCGGCGTCGGCGAGCGCCCGGGCGATCTCGGCGACACGCTCCGGCGGCACGTGGCCCTCGTAGGGGCAGCCGAACGACGTCGAGATGACGCCCTCGCAGCGCAGCCCCTCCGCCCGCGCCCGCGCGAGCACGCGCGTGACGCCCGCCAGCGACTCGGCGATCGAGCGGTTGACGTTCTTGCGGTTGTGCGTCTCCGACGCGCTCAGGAAGACGTTGACCTCGTCGATGCGGTCGCGGTGATCGAGCGCGCGGTCGAGCCCGCGCTCGTTCGGGACGAGCACGCTCACGCTGACGTCGCCGGGCAGGTCGATCGCCTCCAGCACCGCGGCGGCGTCGGCGAGCTGCGGGATCACGTCGGGGCGCACGAAGCTGGTGACCTCGATGCGCGTCAGGCCGGTGCGGCCGAGCTGGTCGACCAGCCGCACCTTGTCGGCGGTCGCGATCACCTCCGGCTCGTTCTGGAAGCCATCGCGCGGACCGACCTCGCGGATGCGCACCGACTGTGGGAACCCGCCGGGCACGTCTACGCCCCCAGCGCCCGCGCGATCACCATCTGCTGGATCTCGTCGGTCCCCTCGCCGATCGTGAGGATCTTCGCGTCGCGGTAGAAGCGGCAGACGGGGTACTCCTCGATGTAGCCGTAGCCGCCGTGGATCTGCACCGCCTCCTCGGTGCAGCGCACCGCCAGCCGGCCGGTCTTCAGCTTCGCCTGCGCGGCCGTGAGCGTGAACGACGCTCTCTGATCCTTCAGCCGCGCCGCCTTGTAGACGAGCAGCCGGGCGGCCTCGATCTCGGTCGCCATGTCGGCGAGCTTGCCCTGGATCGCCTGGAACTTCGAGATCGACTGGCCGAACGCCTTGCGCTCCTTCGCGTAGGAGAGCGCCTGGTCGAGCGCGCCCTGCGCGAGCCCGAGCCCCATCGCGGCGACGCCGATGCGGCCGATGTCAAGCACGTGCAGGAACTGCTTGAAGCCGCCGCCGCGCGGACCGAGCAGGTTCGCCTCCGGCACGCGGCAATCCGTGAACGTGAGCGGGCGCGTGTCCGACGCGTTCCAGCCCATCTTGCGGTACGGCTCGCCCTGCTCGTAGCCGGGCGTGCCGTTCGCGACGATCAGGTTCGAGATCTCGTCGTCGCCGGTCTTCGCCGTGATGCACACGACGCCGCTGATGTCCGTCCCCGCGTTCGTGATGAACTGCTTCGCGCCGTTCACGACCCACTCGCCGCCGTCGAGCCGCGCGCGCGTCTTGACGTTGCCGGCGTCGGAGCCGGCCTCCGGCTCGGTGAGCCCGAACGCGCCGAGGATCTCGCCGGCGCAGAGGCGCGGCAGCCACTCGGCTCTCTGCTCCGGCGTGCCGAAGAGGTAGATCGGCTGCGTGCCGAGCGACGTGTGCGCGCACAGCGTGATCGCGACCGAGGAGTCGACGCGCGTCAGCTCCTCGACCGCGAGCGCGTAGGCGAGCGTGTCGCCGCCGCCCCCGCCGACCTCCTGCGGAAACGGGATGCCCATCAGGTTCAGCTCGCCCAGCTTGCGCACGATCTCGTACGGGAAGCGCTTCTCGCGGTCGAGCTCCTCCGCGACGGGCGCGACCTCGTTGGTCGCGAAGTCGCGGACGGTGCGCTGGATCAGGCGGTGGTCGTCAGAGAGGTCGAAGTCCATGTCGCGGACGATACCGAACGAGCGCTCGAATTTCGAATGAGCGTTCGGTGTGCGGTACGGTGTGCTCCGATGCCCGCCGCCTCGCCGCCCACCCGCCCCGCGCTGCGCGCCCGCTACGACCGCCGCCAGCAGGAGGTCGTCGCGACCGCCGCGCGGCTGTTCGCCGAGCGCGGCTACCAGGCGACCTCGATGGCCGACCTCACGCAGGCAACCGGACTGGCGGCCGGCGGCCTCTACCACTACATCGGCTCCAAGGAGCAGCTGCTGTTCCGCATCTGCGACGAGCTGCTGGAGCCGCTGCTCGAACGGGCGCGCGCGATCGTCGCCACCGACGCGCCCGCCGCCGACCACCTGCACGAGCTGGTGCGCGCATGGCTCGCGCACGTCGCCACCCACCGCGACCACATGCTCGTCTTCGCGCAGGAGCGCCACGTGATCGAGCGCGAGCCGCAGTGGCGGGAGGTGCGCCGCCAGCGCAAGGCGTTCGAGAAGATCCTCGACGACGTGCTCGCACGAGGAGAGCAGGACGGGACGATGACGTTCGCCGACCGCGGGCTGACGCTGCTGGCGCTGCTCGGCATGGTCAACCATGCCGCCACCTGGCTGCGCCCGAACCGACGCGGGCGCCTGTCCGCCGAGCAGATCGCCGACGGCTACTGCGAGCTGATCCTGAAGGCGGGCGCGCCGCGATGACCGCGGCCGCTCCGCCGATCCTGTGGACGCCCACCGCAGAGCGGATCGAGCACGCCTGGCTCACGCGCTACCAGCGCTGGGTGGGCGAGCGGCTCGGCCGCACGTTCGGCTCCTATGCGGAGCTGTGGCGCTGGTCGGTCGACGACGTCGACGCCTTCTGGCGCTCGATCTGGGACTTCTTCGACGTGCAGGCCGACGGCTCGCCGGAGCGCGTGCTCGGCCGCCGCGAGATGCCCGGCGCGGAGTGGTTCCCCGACGTCGCGCTCAACTACGCCGAGCACGTCTTCCGCGGCAAGGCCGACGGGGACGTCGCGATCCGGCACGCGTCCGAGCTGCGGCCGCTCGCAGAGATGACGTGGGGCGAGCTGCGCACGCTGACGGCGCGCATCGCCGCCGGCCTGCGCGCGCAGGGCGTCGCGCGCGGCGACCGCGTGGTGGCGTACCTGCCCAACATCCCCGAGGCGATCGCCGCGATGCTCGCGACCGCGTCGATCGGCGCGACGTGGTCGAGCGCCGCGCCGGAGTTCGGCGCGCGCAGCGTGATCGACCGCTTCGCGCAGATCGAGCCGACCGTGCTGCTGGCGGTCGACGGCTACCGCTACAACGGCCGCGACTTCGACCGCTCCGCGCAGGTGGCGGAGATCGCGGAGGCCGTCGGCGGCCGGCTCGTCAGGTTCGGGTACCTTCGAGGCAGCGGCTTCGAGGACGGCTTTCTCGGCGACGGCGACGCGGAGCTGAGCTTCGACCGCGTCCCGTTCGACCACCCGCTGTGGGTGCTCTACTCCTCCGGCACGACCGGACTGCCGAAGGCGATCGTTCAGGGCCACGGCGGGATCCTGCTGGAGCAGCTCAAGAAGGGCCACCTGCACCTCGACGCGCACGCCGAGGACCGCGTCTTCTGGTTCACGACGACCGGCTGGATGATGTGGAACTTCCTGCTCGGCGTGCTGGTGACGCCGGCCTCGATCGTGCTCTACGACGGCAACCCGGGCCACCCGGACATGAGTGCGCTGTGGGAGCTGGCGGCGCAGGCGGGAATCACGATCTTCGGCACGGGCGCCGCCTACATCGCGCAGTGCATGAAGGACGGCGTCGAGCCGCGCGCGGGCGGCCGCGACCTCTCCGCGCTGCACGCCGTCGGCGCGACCGGCTCGCCGCTCTCGCCCGAGGGCTTCCAGTGGGTCTCCGACCAGCTCGGCGCCGACACCTGGCTGTTCTCCACCTCCGGCGGCACCGACGTCTGCACCGCGTTCGTCGGCGGCGTGCCGACGCTGCCGGTCTACCGCGGCGAGCTGCAGGCCGCGTCGCTCGGCTGCAAGGTCGAGGCGTGGGACCCGGACGGCAGACCGCTGATCGGCGAGGTCGGCGAGCTGGTGATCACGGAGCCGCTGCCGTCGATGCCCGTGTACCTGTGGAACGACCCGGCCGGCGAGCGGTACCGCGACAGCTACTTCGACATGTACCCCGGCGTCTGGCGCCACGGCGACTGGATCGAGCTGACCGAGCGCGGGACCGCGATCATCAGCGGCCGCTCCGACGCGACGATCAACCGCGGGGGCGTCCGCATGGGCACCGCCGAGATCTACCGCGCCGTTCTCAGCGTCGACGAGGTGCTCGACGCGCTCGTCGTCGACGTCGACGGCTGGATGCCGCTGTTCGTCGTGCTGCGGGACGAAGCCGCGCTGGACGACGACCTCACGAAGCGGATCGCCCAGCGCGTGCGCGAGGACTGCTCCCCGCGCCATGTCCCGAACGAGGTCCACGCCGTCGCCGAGATCCCCCGCACGCTCTCGGGCAAGGTCCTGGAGGTCCCCGTCAAGCGGATCCTCGAGGGCGCCGACGCGGGACGCGTGGCGAGCCGCGACTCGCTCAGAAATCCCGCCGCGCTCGACTGGTTCGCCGACTTCGCGGCGCGGCGCGCGGCGCCCGCAGCGGGCTGATCGCTCAGCGCGCCCGCGTGACGGCGCGCAGGGCGACGCCGCATGCGAGGAGCACCACGCCGAGGGCGGCGAGCGCGAGCGCGTTCAGGCCGGTGTGCGGGAGCGTGCCGGCCGAGGAGGTGCCGGTGCTGGACGCGGATGGAGCGGCGCTGCCGGTCGCGCCGCCGGAGGTCGTGGGCGCCGCGCCGGCGCCGGGGGTGGCCGAGCCGCCGCTCGTCCCACCGCCGCCCGCGGCCGCCGCCACGACGACCGTCCCCTTCATGAACGGGTGGATCGTGCAGTGGTATGAGAACGTGCCGGCGCTCGTGAACGTGTGCGAGCCGCTCCGGCCCTTGGCGAGGACGCCGGTGTCGAAGCCGGAGCCGGTCGCGGTGTGCGCGCTCGGACCATCGTTCGACCACGTGACCGTGTCGCCCACGTGCACGGTGATCGCGCTCGGTCCGAAGCTGAAGTCGCGGATCGTCACGGCGCTTGCGCCGGCCGCGTGGGCGCGCGGCGCCCGGCGGGCCGCGGCGGCGTGCGGCGCGACGGCGACCGCCGCGCCGGCGACGTGGCCGGCGGCCGGCGGCGGGGACGACGCCGGCGGGGCCGGAGCGACGGTCGTGGCGGGTGGGGCCGCGGTGACGGTCGGTGTCGTGGCCGGCGGCGGCGCGGCGGTGGTCGCGGGCGGGGTGGGCGGCGGCGGCGACGTGACGACCGCGGCCGGCGGGGACGCGGGCGGAGCGGGCGACGTCGACGTGGCAGTCGAACCCGGAGCGGCCGGGCCGGAGTCCGCAAGCCCCGGCCCCGCGGCGACGCCCGCCGCCGCGAGCGCCAGCGCCGTCGCGCCGACGCCGAGCAGGCGGCGGGAGCGGCGGCGGCTGGTGTCGAGCGGAGGGATGCGCACAGCGGGTCCTCGCATGTCAGGGATACCGCCACGCCCCTTTCATTCCCGACACACCGCGGGCTCGTCTTCCCGATCGTGATATGGGCGCTGTCGTTCGTCACCGGCGCGGCCTTCCTCGGACCCGAGTCCAAGCGCATCAGCGGAGCGATCGAGCGCCACGGAGTCGACAGCGCCGAAGCGCAGATGCGAATCAAGCGGATCTTCCTCGTCTCGCGCGTCGAGCTGCTGTTCCTGCTGCTCGTCGTCGCCGACATCGTGCTGAAGCCCTTCGCCTAGGAGGGTTTGGCGAAACCCGCGCGGCGTCTGGCGGCGGGCGACGCTGCGCGGATGCTGCGTCCTCGCTCGGCGCAATAGCGCTGCTATTGCCGCCTCCCTGCGTCCTCACCACTCGCACGCTCGCGGGGAAGGCACCAGCATCCGCCAGCCACTCACGCGGGTTTCGCCAAACCCTCCTAGCAGAGCTTCAGCGGCGGCCGGCGGGGTACGCTGGCCGGATGCGGGAACCGCTGCGCGACGGCCACGGGCGGACGATCGGCGACGTGCGCGTCTCCGTCACCGACCGCTGCAACTTCCGCTGCCAGTACTGCATGCCGGCGGAGGGGCTGCCGTGGCTGGAGCGCGACGGGATCCTGCGCTTCGAGGAGCTCGCGCGGCTCGTCGGGCTGCTTGCCTCGATGGGCGTGCGCGACGTGCGCTTGACCGGCGGGGAGCCGCTCGTGCGGCGCGACTTCCCGCGGCTCGTGGCCATGCTCGCGGGGATCGAGGACGTGCGCGAGCTCTCGATCACGACGAACGGCTACCTGCTCGAACGCGACGCCGCCGCGCTCGTGGCCGCCGGCGCGAACCGCTTCAACGTCTCGATCGACTCGCTCCAGCGCGACCGCTTCTTCGCGATGACGCGCCGCGACGCGCTGCCGCAGGTGCTGCGCGGGCTGGAAGCGCTCGCGGCCTTCCCTAAGGCGCACCCGATCAAGGTCAACGCCGTCGCGCTGCGCGGCTTCACCGAGGACGAGCTGCCCGCCTTCGCGCGCTTCGCGCGCGAGCACCCGTACGAGCTGCGCTTCATCGAGTTCATGCCGCTCGACGCCGACCACGCGTGGAGACCGGAGCGCGTGCTGACGGGCGAGGAGATCCGCGCGGCGATCCACGCGCTGCATCCGCTCGAGCCCGAGCCGCGCGAGCCGCACGCGACCGCGCACGTCTACCGCTTCGCCGACGGGCGCGGCCGGATCGGCTTCGTCAACCCCGTCAGCGAGCCGTTCTGCGGCGACTGCGACCGCATCCGCATCACCGCCGACGGCCGCCTGCGCACCTGCCTCTTCTCCTTGAACGAGACGGACCTGCGCGAGCCGCTGCGCGCGGGCGCGAGCGACGACGAGCTGGAGGCGATCGTGCGCGACGCCGTCTGGCGCAAGGAGCTCAAGCACCGCGTGAACGAGCCGGGCTTCGTGCAGCCGGCGCGCACGATGTCCGCGATCGGCGGCTGACCACGTGCCGGCGGTCAGGCCGGCGCCCGGAAAAGCTGCTTCGGCGTGACGAGGCGCAGATCGGGGTCGCGTCTCGCCGCCGCTCTGAGCTGGCGCGTGAAGCCGCCGCGCGAGAAGCAGTAGCGGGCCGGTCGCGGACGGCCGTCGGCGAGGTGGGCGGCGAGCGCGTCGAGCTTCGCCAGCTCGTCGGCGTCCATCGGACCGTCGGTCCACTTGCACGAGCCGATCGCGACGACCGCGCCGTCGTCGTCGATCGCGACCGCGTCGAGCTCGCGCTCGACGTCGCGCAGGGCGCCGGTGCGCAGCTCGCGCACCTTCCCCCACCACCAGCCGACCGCGGCCGCGTCGACCGCCTCGCGCAGCCACTGCTGGCAGACCTCCTCGAACGCGGGCCGCGAGATGAACGCGTCGAGCTGCGGCAGCACGCGCGCCTGCAGGTGGCGCTCGGCGCCGGCGGCGTCGATCAGGCGGTCGCGCGAGGGCAGCACGAAGCGGAACCAGAAGCGCAGGTAGGGGTCCGCGATGCGGTAGCGGCTCTGGCGCGAGCGTTCGGGGTTGGCGACCGTGATCGGGAGCTGCTTGTCGACCAGCCACAGTCTCTGGAGCGTGTCGAGCATCTGGCTCACGCGCGAGCTGCCGCCCGCGATCCCGGTGCGCTCCGCGATCTGCGCCACGCGCGTCTGCCCGGCGGCGATCGCGCGCAGGATCGAGAAGAAGCCGGAGGCGTTCGGCAGCTCCTGGTCGAGCAGCAGGCGCGCCTCTTCGTGCAGCAGTCCATCAGGCAGCAGGACGAGATCGCGGATGTTCTCGGCGAGCGTGCGCTCCGGCCGGATCTGCGCCAGGTAGTACGGCATGTGCCCGAAGACGGCGTAGGCGCCGATGCGATCCTCCGCCGACCATCTCGGCACGAACAGCGCGACGTCGCGGGCGCTGAACGGCCGCAGGCGAAGCTGGCCGGCGCGCCGGCCGTAGGTCGTGGCGGAGTAGCCGACGACCTCGCGCTCGAAGAAGCCGACCTCGCTGCCGGACAGCACGACGAAGATCGGCAGCCACTCGCCGCGCTCGCGCCACCAGACGTTCAGGATCGAGCCGATGTCGGGACTCTCGCGCGCGAGGAACTGGAACTCATCGAGCACGAGCAGGACCGGCCCGCTCTCCTGCGCCCAATCGGCGAGCGCGTCGAGCGCGGCACGCCAGCCGGGGACCGACAGCGCCGCGCGGCCCGTCGCCTCCGCGAGCCGCTCGGAGAAGTCGGCGAGCTGGTCGGCGCGCGTGCCGCTCGTCGCTTCGAAGTGGAGGTGGCGCTTGCCGCGCGCGAACTTGCGCAGCAGCAGGCTCTTGCCGACGCGCCGTCGCCCCCACAGGACGAAGATCTGCGCGTCGCCGGTCGCCCAGCGACGTTCGAGCATCGCGAGCTCGTTCGTGCGGTTGAGGAAGCGATCGGGATCTGGCACGAACACAGCTTAGCCGAAAATAACTTAGTCGCGAAGAAGTTATTTGCGGCGATGCTGTGGCTAGGGCGCCCACTCTGCGTCGAGCCGCGCGAGCGCGACGCCGGCCTGCACGAGCACGATCGCGCCCGGCTCGAGCGGGGCGATCAGCGCCGTTTCGACCGTCACGGGGACGCCGTCCACGCCGGCGCAGCGGGCGAGCGTGCCGCCCATGCGGTCGAGTGCGAGTACGCGCATCGGCGCGCCGGCGCCGTGCGCGGCGTGTCCGCGGCGGCGCTGCCGAGCGGCGACGTGCTCCCAGTGGTACGTGCCCACCATCGACGCTTCTCCATACCGGCCAGCGGAGAAACCCGGACGTTCGCGCGCGGACCAGGCGCGCAGCCGCTCTCGATCAAGCGTCCAGGTCCAGCCACAGCTCGCTGCGCGTGGGGAACGCGGGCACGGCCTGCGCGAGCGTCGCGAGCGGCACCTCGGCGGCGATCGCGATCGTCGCGGCGTGCAGCAGCTCGGCCACGTCGGGTCCGACGAACGTCGCCCCGACGAGCACGTCCCGCTCGCGGTCGACGACGAAGCGCGTCGTGCCCGTCGCGCCGCGGCCGTGGAAGCTCGCGCCGGCGGTCCCGGACGTCTCGCGATCGACCGCGCGCCCCGCGATCCCCGCCTCGTGCGCGCTCGCGAGCGTGTGCCCAACCGCGGCGACGCCCGGCTCGGTGAAGATCGCGCGCGGCGAGAGCGGCCCGTCGAGCCTCCCCAGCCGCGGGCTCGCATCGCCGCAGATCGCGGCGGCCGCGACGCGCGCCTGGTGCTTGCCCATGTGCGTGAGCAGCGCGCGTCCGTTGACGTCGCCGACCGCGTAGAGCCAGGGCAGGGCCGGCACGCGGAGCGTCTCGCCGACCTCGATCGCCTCGCCCGGCGCAAGCCCGACGGTCTCGATCCCGAGATCCCCCGTGCGCGGCTGACGGCCGACCGCGACGAGCAGGCGATCGCCGCACAGCTCCTCCCCGTCGGCGAGCGTGACGCCGGTGCGACCGTCGGTGCCGCGCGCCACGCCGACGGCGCGCGCGCCGATGCGCAGCTCGACCCCGGCCTGCTGCAGGCCCTCCGCGACCTGCGCGCTCGCGAACGGCTCCTCCCCGGCGATCAGGCGCTCGCCCGCCTCGATCACCGTCACGCGCGCGCCGAGCGACGCCCACGCCTGCGCCAGCTCCACGCCGACGACGCCACCGCCGAGCACGAGCAGCTCGCCGGGGACCGCGCCGGCCGTCGTCGCCTCGCGGCTGGTCCACGGGTCGGCGTCGGCGAGGCCGGGGATCGGCGGCAGGAGCGGAGCCGACCCCGTCGCCACGATCACCGCCGTGCCGGCCTCGTGCTCGGCGCGGCCGTCGGGTCCGTCGATCGCGACGCGCCGCTCGCCGGTGAGGCGCGCGTGCCCGCGCAGCAGCGTCACCCCGCGCTGCTCCAGCCACGGGAGCTGCGCGGCGTCGTCGAGCTGATGGATCACCTCGTCGCGCCGCAGCAGCACCTGCTCGGCGTCGAGCGCGTCGGCAGCGGCGACGCCGGGCACGCGCCGCAGCTCGCGCAGGAGCTGACCCGGCCGCAGCAGCGCCTTCGACGGCATGCACGCCCAGTAGCTGCACTCGCCGCCGACGAGCTCGCGCTCGACGAGCGCGACCGCCTTCCCGCGCTCCGCGAGCCGCCCCGCCGCGATCTCGCCGGCCGGGCCCGCGCCGATCACGATGACGTCGAAGCCGGCGGGCATCGGGGCCAGCCTTCCCGCGTGCGGCCCCGCTCATCCGCCGGCCGACGCGTCGTCAGTGGCGCTTGGCGTACTCCTCGATCTCGCCGAAGTCGAGCAGCACGCATGGTTCGTCGCCCAGGACCTCCGCATCGTGGCCCGGCGGGATCGCGGCGACGTCGCCCGCGCCGATCTCCGTCGCCGCGCCGCCGTCCATCGTGATGCGCATACGGCCGGAGACGCAGTAGCCGAGGTGGGAGACCTGGCAGGAGTCCGTGCCGGCGATCGGCTTGACGTCCTGCGACCAGCGCCAGCCGGGCTCGTAGACGCCGTGTCCGACCGTGCGGCCGCCGACATGGACGATGTCCGTCTGGCCGTGCCCCTCGAACGTGCGCGTCTCGTCCGGCGCCTCGAAGCGCTTGACCTCGATCGCAGCCATCGCACCCTCCATCGCTCGCTCCTTTCGTCCGCTTGCGAGAGCGTCGCTCTCAGGCGAGCGCATACCCATCCGGCGCGCCGGCACCAACCCGCGCCGCGCGGATCTGGCGCGCCCTGCTCAGGCCAGCAGCGCGAAAGGCTGCTCGAGCAGCTCGCGCACGCGCGCGAGGAAGGCGGCCGCGTCGGCGCCGTAGAGGATGCGGTGGTCGCAGCAGAGCGAGAGGTCCATCAGGCTCCGCACGGTCAGCGCGCCGTCGGGCCCGACCGCCGGCCGCTGCACGGCGGCGCCGACGGCGAGGATCGCCGCCTGGCCGGGATTGACGATCGCGGTGAACGACGTCACGCCGAACATCCCGAGGTTCGAGACGGTGAAGGTGCCGCCGCTCAGCTCCGGCGGGGTGACCGTGCCGGTGCGCGCTCTCTCCGCGAGCGCGCGCGTCTGCTGCGCGATCGCTGTCACGGGCTGGACGTCGGCGTCGAAGATCGTCGGGACGATCAGCGTGCCCTCCCCCGCGACGGCGACGCCGACGTTCACCCGCTCGTAGGACTCGAAGGCGCCGTCCTTGTAGGCGCCGTTGACACGCGGCTGCTCGCGCAGCGCGAGCGCGCACGCCTTCACGACGAAGTCGTTGACCGACGGCGCCGCGCCGCGCGCCGCCTTCATCTGCGCGCGCAGCGCGAGCAGGTCGGACACGTCGGCCTCCGTGCGGATCTGGATGTCCGGCACGGTCGCTCTCGACTCCGCCATCCGCCGCGCGATCGTCTTCTGGATCGACGTCAGCGCGACGGTCGTGACCTCGCCCTTGCCGTTCCCGCCGCCGGCCGGCGCGGAGGAGGCGCCGCCGGCGGCCGGGGGCACGGAAGCTTGCGCGGGCGCTGCGGCGGCCGCCTCGACGTCGGCCTTCACGATCCGGCCAAACGGTCCGCTCCCCACGAGCGACCCCAGCTCGACGCCCAGCTCACGCGCCAGCCGCCGAGCAACCGGAGAAGCCTTGACGCGCACACCGGGCTCGGAGCCGTCGCCCACGACGGGCATCGAGGGGGAGGACGCGGTCGCGCCCGAGGCGTCCGGCGCAGCGGCCGATCCGGCGGGTGGCGCGGTGGAGGACGATTCCGCGGCCCCGCCCGCGGAATCGCCTCGCGCCGCGACAGGACCCGCCGGCGCGGCGGCCGGGGCCCCACCGGAAGGCGCGGACTCGCCCTCACCGAGCACGACGGCGATCACGGCGCCAACCGCGAGCGAGTCGCCTTCGGCGGCGACGGCTCTGAACACCCCCGCCGCGTCGGACTCGTACGTCATGTTCGCCTTGTCGGTCTCGATCTCGGCGATCTCGTCGCCGCGCGCGACCGCGGCCCCGTCGGCGACGAGCCATCTGAGGATCGTGCCCTCCTCCATCGAGTCGGAGAGGCGCGGCATCGTGATCTCGGGCATCGTCGTCCTAGGTCGAGGGGGTCCGGCCGAGGGTCGCGAGCGCGGCGGCGAGGATCCGCTCCTCGCTCGGCATCGCCGCCAGCTCCAGGTTCTTCGCGTACGGCAGCGGGACCTCGGCCATGCCGACGCGCTCGACCGGCGCGTCGAGGTCGTCGAAGCAGGCGTGTTGGATGCGCGCCGCCAGCTCGGCGGTGACGCCGTAGGTCGGCCAGCCCTCCTCGACGCACACCGCGCGGCTCGTCTTCGCGACCGACGTCGCGACCGTCGCGACGTCGAGCGGGCGCAGCGAGCGCAGGTCCACGACCTCCGCGGAGACGCCGTGCTCCGCCGCCAGCCGCTCGGCGGTCTCCAATGCGCGCACCGTCGCGTAGGAGTGCGCCACGAGCGTCACGTCGGTCCCCTCGCGCAGCACCTGCGCGCGGCCGATCGGGACGACGAAGTCGGGGTCGAGCGGGACCTCGCCTCTCTGCTTGTAGATCGGCAGGTTCTCGATCACGAGCACCGGGTCGTCGTCGCGGATCGCGGCCTTCAACAGGCCCTTCGCGTCGGCCGGGGTCGCGGGCGCGACGACCTTCAGGCCCGGCGTGCTCGCGAACCACTGGTCGAAGCTCTGCGAGTGCTGGGCGGTCAGCTGGTTGCCGGCGCCGTTCGGCGTGCGGATCACGAGCGGGCAGCGCACCTCGCCGCCGAACATCGCGCCGATCTTCGCCGCGTGGTTGATGACCTGGTCCATCGCGACGACGAGGAAGTTGATCGTCATGATCTCCACGACCGGGCGCTCGCCGAGCATCGCCGCGCCGACGCCGGCGCCGACGAAGCCCTCCTCGGCGATCGGCGTGTCGCGCACGCGCTCCTCGCCGAACTCGCCCATCAGGCCGGCGGTCACCTTGTAGGCGCCGTCGAAGACGCCGACCTCCTCGCCCATCACGAAGACGCGCTCGTCGCGCGCCATCTCCTCGCGCAGCGCGAGCCGCAGCGCCTCGCGGTAGGTCATGACCTCGGTGCCGGTGGCCGCCCGCTCCGCGACGGCCGGGCTCACGATCCCAGCCCCGCGTCGAACGTGAGCGCCAGCTCGCCGTACGCCGAGCCCGGCCGCATGCGCGTGAACTGCTCGGCGCTGCCGTCGGCGTGCATGCCGGCGGCGAGCTGGCCGACCTGCGGCTCCGCGCTCGCGAGCGCGTACGCGACGGCAGCCGCCACGCGCTCGTCGGCGCGCGCGTCGATCGCGTCCAGCTCCGTCTCGGCGATCCCCGCTTCGCGCAACTGCTGTCGCACCCGGCGGATCGGGTCGTGCGCCTGGTGCTCGGCGATCTCGTCCTTCGTGCGGTAGGCGAGGCCCGCGTCGGCGACCGAGTGACCGCGGTAGCGATACGTGACGGCCTCCAAGACTGCTGGCGCCCGCTCCTCTCGCGCAGCACGCAGCAGACGCTCTGCCGCCGCGTAGACGGCGTCGAGGTCGTCGCCGTCGACGCGCTCGCCGTGCATCCGGTAAGCCGCCGCGCGCTTGTACAGCTCCGGCTCGGCGGAGGCGCGATCGACCGCGGTCCCCATCCCGTACTCGTTGTTGACGACGAGGAAGACGATCGGCAGCCGCCACAGCGCGGCGAGGTTGAGCGACTCGTGCCACGCGCCCATGTTCACGGCGCCGTCGCCCAGCTCGCAGACGACCGCCTGCGGCTTGCCCTGGCGCACGAGCGCGAGCGCCAGTCCGGTCGCGACCGGGAGCTGGCCGGCGACGATCCCCCAGCCGCCGTAGTAGCCGTGCGCGACGTCGAGCAGGTGCATCGAGCCGCCGCGGCCGTGTGCGCAGCCGTCCTCGCGGCCGAACAGCTCCGCCATCACGGCCTCCGGCGAGGTGCCCTTCGCGAGCGCGAAGCCGTGCGAGCGGTAGCCGGTGACGAGCAGGTCGTCCGCTTCGAGCGCGTGCACGACGCCGACGGTCGTCGCCTCCTGGCCACTCGACAGATGGCAGTAGCCGCCGATGCGCGCGGCCTTGTACTGGCGCTCGGCCTCCGTCTCGAAGACGCGGCTGAGCACCATCGTCTCGTACAGCTCGCGCCGGCTCTCCAGCGCGAGCGACGGTACGTGAACGTCGGTAGGGGCGGGGTCTGCGACAACCGACATCAGGACTCCTCGAAGTACTCCGGGTGGGCGGCCTGGATCTGCGGGACGCTGGAGAGGACCATGCGCAGGTGGTGGCGCATCGCCGCCTCGGCGCGGTCGGCGTCGCCGGCGGCGATCGCCGCGACCAGTCCGCGGTGCTCGGCGACCATCTCGCCGAGGTAGCCGGGCTCCGGCAGCGACAGACCGCGGACGCGATCGAGGTGGCCGTTCGCGCGGCGCGCGAGCGACCAGGCGATCTCATGGCCGCTGAGCTGCGCGAGCAGCCTGTGGAGCCCTTCGTCGAGCGCGTCGAACGCCTCCGCGTCGCCGTGATGCTCGGCGCGCGCCTGCGCTGCGAGGTTCGCCTGCAGCTCGGCGAGCCCGGCGCCGTCGATCCGCTCGACCGTGCGGCGGATCGCCGCGCACTCGAGCGCCTCGCGCACGAACGCGGCGTCTTCGACCGCCGCCGGGCTGATCAGCGTCACGAACGTGCCGAGCTGCGGCACGATCGCGACGAGCCGCTCGTCGCGCAGCCGTGCGAGCGCCTCGCGCACCGGGGTGCGGCTCACGCCGAGCAGCTCGGCCAGCTCGTTCTCGGACAGCCGGCGCCCCGGCTCCAGCTCGGCGCGCACGATCGCGGCGCGCAGCGCGGCGTACACCTGGTCGCCGGTCGACAGGCCGTTCACGCGATCTTGCAGGCCGATTCGCATCTCGGCGACTAGTATACAAGTGCACTGGCGGACGGCAAGCCGCGCGCCGCGCGGTGCCCGCTCGCGCGGCACGATCGTCTGAGAGAGTGACGATCGTGAGCATCGATCCCGAGCTGCGCACGGCGACGGCGCAGGACGTCACCCGGCTGGCGGGCGCGATGGCCGAGGCGTTCTACGACGACCCGGTGTTCGGCTGGCTGATGCCCGACGGCGAGCGCCGGCTCGGACGCCTGCGCCGCTTCTACCGCGTCGAGCTGCACCACGTCGGGCTGGCGCGCGGCCAGGCGTGGACCTCCGGCGAGCTGGCCGGCGCGGCGATCAGCGCGCCGCCGGGCGCGTGGCGCGTCCCGCTGCGGGCGATGCTGCTCCAGGGCTCGCTGTTCGGGCTCCACGTCGCGCGAGCGGTGCGGCTGCTCGGCGCGATCGAGCGCCGGCACCTGCGCGAGCCGCATCACTACTTCGCGCACATCGGCGTCGCCCCCGCGGCACAGGGTCAGGGCCTGGGCAGCCGGCTGATGCGCCCGACGCTCGACCGCTGCGATCGGGAGGGCATCCCCGCCTACCTCGAGGCTTCGAGCGAGCGCAACGCGACGCTCTACGAGCGGCTGGGGTTCCGGCTGATCCGCGAGTTGGCCGTCGGCGACAGCCCGCCGTTGCGCCTGATGGTCCGCGCCGCCGCCGCGTAGGCGCCGCCCTCATCCTGCGGCGGCGATCAGCGGCGAGCGGCGCCGGTGCCGGCGCGGCGGAGCGCCTCTTCGAGTCGCCCGAAGCGGTGGTCGTCGTCGGGGAGCAGGGAGAGGAGCGTGTCGCGAACGGCGTCGAGGTCGAGCGTCTCGGCGGCGAGCATCGCCTCGATGTCGGCCCAATCGCGCGTGCGGTCGAACATCGCCTTGAAGACGGCCAGCTCCTGCGGTCCCAGCACCGGGATGCTCGCGCTCGCGAACGGGACGGTTCTGCGGTGGCGCGCGGCGTCCTCGTGCAGCGGGACCGAGTCGAAGAAGACGTCGACCGGCGTCTCCCCCCACCACAGCCGCACCTGTCCGTCGCGAGCGATCGCCTCGGCCGTCCCGTCGGGGCGGTCGACCTCGGTCGGCAGGGCGCGCAGCGCGCGCTCAGCTTCCGCCGCGGGCAGGAAGACGTTCAGGTCGATGTCACTCGTGGCGCGCGGATCGAGCGTCCAGTAGGCGAGTGCGATCGCGCCGCCGAAGGCGTGCGGGATGCGTCGTCGCGCAAGCGCCCGATGCAGCGCGACGAGCTTCTCCGGGAGCGTCATCGCCGCCGCTCGAACGCCGCCGCAGGCGGGAAGCGCAGCTCGCGGTCATGGCGCGTCGGCAGCGCCTCGGCGAGCAGCATGACGTCCACGAGCCCGCGTCCGGCGCGCGCAAGCTGGGCCGGCGCCGGGCGGATCACGGCGTTCGATCCGGGCGCGACGGTCAGGCGGGAACCGAGCGCCGCGAGCAGACGACCGAGCGTCTCGACCGACGGCTCCTTGCGCCCATGCTCGTACGCCGAGATCGTCGCCTGCGAGGTGCCCGCGCGGCGCGCGAGCGCCGCCTGGGTCAGCCCCGCACGCCGACGAGCGGCGCGCAGCGTCTCGGAGATGTCCATGACCGCAGTATATCCAATTAGATATGCTTGGTCGACCCGCCGTGCGCACCGGCTCAGCCGCACCTACCCGCGCGGGTTGCGGATGCGATCGCGGTCCTCGGACTCGCCGACGAGCAGGAACGCGAGCGAGACGAGCAGCACGAGCGCGATCCCGAACAGCCCCCAGCCGACTGCGGCCACCCACACGTTCCCGATCGCCGCCAGCACGATGCCGGCGACCAGCAGCGCGAGCGCGGCGGCGACGATGCGGCGATGGCCCATGCCAGCGATATACCCGCGCGACCGCCCGCCGGATGCGAGCGGTCGCGTTGAGCGTCAGGCGCCGATCTCCGCGAGGTTCTCCACGACCTGCGTGAGGCGCAGGGCGTTGCCGGACGGGTCGCGGAAGCCGCAGTCGATCCCGTACGGGCGCTCCTCGGGCGCCTCGCTGAACTCGACGCCGCGCGCCTTGAGCTGCTCGTAGGAGGCGCGGCAGTCGTCGGTCGTGAGGAAGACCGTCCCGGCGAAGCCCTTGGCCATCAGGCTCTTGACCTGCTCGGCCGTCTCGGCGTCCATCACCGGCGGGCCGGGGATCGCCATCAGCACGACGGAGAAGTCCTCCTGGTCGGCGGGCGCGACGGTGAGCCAGCGGAAGTTGCCGAGCTCCGGGACCGTCACGTCGACCTGCACCTCCCAACCGAGCTTCTGCGTGTAGAACGCGAGCGCCTCGTCCTGATCGTGAACCCACAGCTGGGCGTTGGCGATTCTGATCATCTCGGGCCTCCTGTGATCAACGGGAAACGATGCGGCCAATCTAGG
This sequence comes from Conexibacter sp., assembly GCA_035572475.1. Classification (GTDB taxonomy): domain Bacteria; phylum Actinomycetota; class Thermoleophilia; order Solirubrobacterales; family Solirubrobacteraceae; genus Conexibacter. Next base: position 62,593 of record DATNAP010000012.1, read on the forward strand.
CCTGCCCGTCTCCCCTGTCTTCTCGAAACGTGCGCCGTTCCGGACGGCCGTACACGCGCACGACGCACATCGGCACGACCATGTGCGCCGAGGCCGGCGGATGCGCCGCACGGTAGGCCGCCGGCGAGCGCCCGAACGTGCGCGTGAAGCTGGTCGTGAACGACCCGAGCGACTGCAGGCCGACCGACAGGCAGACGTCCGCGATCGGCCGGTCGGTCATGCGCAGCAGCGTCGCCGCGCGCTCGAGCCGGCGCGTGAGCAGGTACGCGCGCGGCGACTCGCCGAACGCGCGCTTGAAGGCGCGGCTGAAGTGCGCGCGCGAGAGACCGGCCGCGGCCGCCATCTCCTCGACGCCGATCGGCTCGGCGTAGCCCGCGTCCGCGAGGTCCTTCGCTCTCAGCAGATGGCGGTCGGGCGGGACGAAGGCCATGCCGGAACGCAGTATCGCGCGCGGGACGCGTACCGCTGGGCTCAGGCCGTGCACCGCTTCGCGATCTTCCCCCTGCGAGCCCCCGCGGCGCCTGCTTCTACGATGGGTGTCCTCCCACCGTCTCCCAGAGGTTCGCGAACATGAGCATGAGCGCAGATGACGTCCAGTCCGGCCTCGAGGGCGTCGTCGCCTTCGCGACCGAGATCGCCGAGCCCGACCGTGCCGGCGGCTCGCTGCGCTATCGCGGCGTGGACATCGAGGAGCTCGTCGGGGCGGTGCCGTTCGAGCAGGTCTGGGGGCTGCTCGTGGACGGGTCCTACCTGCCGGGATTGCCGCCGGCGGAGCCGCACGCGCTCACGGTGCGCTCGGGCGACCCGCGCGTCGACGTGCAGTCGGCGCTTGCGATGCTCGCGGTGGGTGGGAACGGATCCGGCTTCGAGCAGCTGATCGACATCACCGACGAGCAGGCGCGCGAGCAGCTGGCCCGCGCCTCGGTGATGGCGCTCTCGTTCGTGGCGCAGTCCGCGCGCGGCGCCGGTCGTCCGCCGGTGCCGCAGGCCGACGTCGACACGGCGACCTCGATCCCCGAGCGCTTCCTGATGCGCTGGCGCGGCGAGGTCGACTCGAACCACGCGAAGGCGATCGACGCCTACTGGATCTCGGCCGCCGAGCACGGCATGAACGCCTCGACCTTCACCGCCCGCGTCGTGGCCTCCACCGGCGCCGACGTCGCGGCGGCGCTGAGCGCGGCGGTCGGCGCGCTGTCGGGCCCGCTGCACGGTGGCGCGCCCTCGCGCGTACTGAAGATGCTCGACGCGGTCGAAGCCTGCGGCGACGCGGAGCGCTGGGTCAAGGACGCCTTGGACAGAGGCGAGCGGCTGATGGGCTTCGGCCATCGCGTCTACCGCGCCGAGGATCCCCGCGCCCGCGTCCTGCGCCGCACCGCGCGCGAGCTCGGCTCCACGCGCGTCGAGGTCGCGGAAGCCCTGGAGCAGGCGGCGCTCGCCGAGCTGCAGGCGCGCAAGCCCGACCGCGTCCTCGCGACCAACGTCGAGTTCTGGTCCGCCGTCGTGCTCGACTACGCCGAGGTGCCGCCGGAGCTGTTCACGCCGCTGTTCGTCTGCGCGCGCACCGCCGGCTGGAGCGCGCACATCGTCGAGCAGAAGCGCGAAGGCCGCCTGATCCGCCCGACCGCCAAGTACGTCGGACACGGGCCGCGGTCGCGCGACGCCGTCTGAGGCGCCCGCCCAACCAGCGCCCGGGGCGCGGGCGCGCGGGTAGGGTCGCCGCCATGTCGGATGCGGCGGCCGTCCTGACCGAGGAGCGCGACGGGGTCCTGCTCGTCACGCTCAACCGGCCCGAGCAGCGCAACGCGGTGAACCTCGCGGTCGCCGAGGGGATCGCCGCGGCGCTCGACCGGCTGGACGGCTCGGCGGAGCTGCGCGTCGGCGTGCTGACCGGAGCGGGCAAGGGCTTCTGCGCGGGCATGGACCTGAAGGCGTTCGTCGCCGGCGAGCGCCCCTACGTCGAGGGACGCGGCTTCGCGGGGATCGTGCGCCGGCCGCCGGCGAAGCCGCTGATCGCGGCGATCGAGGGCTTCGCGGTCGCGGGCGGCTTCGAGATCGCGCTCGCGTGCGACCTGATCGTGGCGGCGCGCGGCGCGCGGCTGGGGACGCCGGAGGTCAAGCGCGGCCTCGTCGCGGCCGGCGGCGCGCTGCTGCGGCTGCCGCGCCGGATCCCCTACCACCTCGCGATGGAGCTGGCGCTGACCGGCGACCCGATCGACGCCGAGCGCGGGTTTGAGGTCGGGCTCGTGAGCCGCCTCGCCGAGCCCGGCGAGGCGCTGGCGGTCGCCCTGGAGCTGGCCGCGGCGATCGCCGCCAACGGCCCGCTCGCGACCGCCGCCTCGAAGCGCATCCTCGTCGAGGCGCCCGGCTGGGGCGAGGACGAGCTGTGGGAGCGCCAGGCCGAGATCGCCGACCCCGTGCGCGACTCCGCCGACGCCCGCGAGGGCTCGCTCGCGTTCGCCGAGAAGCGGCCGCCGCGCTGGACCGCGCGCTGAGCAGCCCTTCGCGCGACTGAGTGACAAGTTTCCCTCGGTATCCGAGGGAAACTTGCGTGTCTGGCCGCCCCCCGGCTTGACATGTGACCCTTTAGTCACCTATCGTCTTCGCCATGGACGAGGTCTTCAGAGCGCTGGCGGATCCGACTCGGCGGGGCCTGCTCGACGAGCTGTTCCGCGCGGACGGGCAGACGCTGAGCGCGCTGGAGGAGCGGTTGCCGATGACGCGCTTCGGCGTGATGAAGCACCTGAGAGTGCTGGAGCAGGCCGGGCTGGTGGTTACGCGCCGCCGCGGTCGGGAGAAGCTGCACTTCCTCAACCCCGTCCCGATCCGGCTCGTCCACGACCGCTGGGTGAGCAAGTACGCGGAGCCGTGGGCCGCCGGCCTCAGCGCGCTCAAGCACGACATGGAGGGCAGGACGATGGAGAAGGTCTTCGAGATCTACATCAAGACGACGCCGGAGCTGCTGTGGCAGGCGATCGTCGACCCCGAGCAGCGCGCGAAGTACAGCTTCGGCATCGGCATGGAGTCCGACTGGACGCCCGGCTCGCGCTACTCCTCGACGCACCGGCGCGCCGGCATGGCGATCGCCGAGGGCGAGAACCTCGAGGTCGACCCGCCGCGCAAGCTCGTGCAGAGCTTCACCGCGCTGTGGAGCGAGGAGGTGAAGGCCGAGGGTGCCTCGCGCGTGACGTGGGAGATCGAGCAGGTCGAGGACTCCTGCCGCCTCACCGTGATCCACGACCAGCTGCGCGAGGGCGCGAACAACCAGCTCTACGGCGGCTGGCCGATGATCCTCTCCGGCCTCAAGACGCTGCTGGAGACCGGCGGGGAGCTGACGACGCCCGGCTCGCTGATGTATGCCCAAGCCGGCGGGCGCGACTCCTAAACGTCAAGCGCCGACTGCCTGACCTCCTCCCGCGGGCGGCGCATCGCCCGCTCGCGCGCCGGGTACCTGTCTGCGCACATCGTCCCCCGCCCACGAGAGAGGAGGCGACAAATGCTCTGGCTGCTGCTCGGAATCGTCCTGCTGATCATCGCGATCGCAGGCGGCGTGATCGTCCATCCGATCCTGTTCGCGATCGCGATCATCGCGCTCGCGATGTTCTTCTTCGGCCGCACGCACCGGGCGGTCTAGGAGTCGCCGCTCTTAGAATCTCTTTCAGACTGAGGGCGAGTCGGATGGTGCCGGATCGTGGATGCCGGACGCCGCACGCGATGTGAAGGCGCAGCAATGCTGCATCGAACATCGCGGGTGGCGAGCCGGCGCCGCGAGACGGTGCCAGCCGGCCGCCGGTCATTCTGAAAGAGGTTCTTAACCGAGCCCTCTCAGGGCCGGCAGCGACTGCCCGAGCGTGAGCACCTCGGCGAAGAGGTCGCCGCGCTCGGCGACGCGGGCGAGCACGGCGTCGTGCTCGAAGCGCAGGAGGTCGGGGTCGCCGCTCGCGCGGCAGGCCTCGACCTCCTCCCACGTCACCGGCGTCGAGACGGTCGGGCGCGACTTCGCGCGCAAGGAGTAGACGGAGATCGTCGTCTTGTGCTCGTCGTTCTGCGACCAGTCGATCAGCACCTTGCCCGCGCGCTCGCCGTCCTTCTTCCTCATCTCGGAGACGACCAGCTCGGGCAGCTGCTGCTCGAACAGCGCCGCGACCGCGTGCGCGAACGGCTTCGTGACGTCGTAGCGGACGTCGGGGTCGTTGAGCGGCACGTACACCTGCAGCCCCTTCGAGCCCGACGTCTTCGGGAACGCGCGCAGGCCGAGCTGGTCGAACATGCCGCGCAGCGCCAGGGCGACCTCGCAGCACTCGACGATCGTGGCCGGCGGCCCCGGGTCGAGGTCGAACGCGAGCGTCGCCGGCCGCTCGATCTCGTCCGCCTTCGACAGCGACGGGTGCAGCTCGACGTCGGCAAGGTTCGCGAGCCACACGAGCGTCGGCAGGTCGTTGCAGAGCGTGTACTCGATGTCGCGTCTGCTGTGGCGGCTGTAGACGGCGACGGTCTGCACCCACTCGGGCCGGTGCCGCGGCGACTGCTTCTCGTAGAAGAACTTGCCGTCCACGCCGTCGGGGTAGCGCTTGAGCGTGAGCGGATGGCCGCGCAGGTGCGGCAGCAGCACCGAGGCGATCGCGACGAAGTAGTCGACGAGGTCGCGCTTCGTGAAGCCGGCCTGCGGATACAGGAGCTTGTCGGGGTTGCTGAGTCTGACGACGCGTCCCTCCACCTCCAGCTCGACGCCGCCACGCACGCGGCGCTTCGACGCCGGCGCCGAGGTCGCGGCCGGCTCGCTCGGCGGCGGCTGCACGCGCTCGCGCACGACCTGCTCGGCCGGCTTGTCGTCGCGCAGGCCCTCGTAGCGCGGGTGGCGCAGGCGACCGTCGGCCGTCCATTCGCCGAACTCGACCTCGGCGACGAGCTGCGGCTCGACGAAGCGGGCGCCCTTCGCCGGCTGGCGTCCGCTGAACGGCGAGGCTCTGCGCGCGAGCGGTCCCAGCAGCCGCCCGAGCCGCTCCAGCTCGGCTTCGTCGAAGCCCGTGCCGACCTTGCCGGCATACCTCAGCTCGCCGCTCTCGGGGTCGTGCACGCCCAGCTCGAGCGCGCCGAGCCGCCCGGCGCGCGCGCCTCTCCCCTCCGTCCAGCCGCCGATCACCAGCTCTTGGCGCTGCGAGTGCTTGATCTTCAGCCAGCTCCCGTCGCGCTTGCCGGGCAGGTAGCGCGAGTCGAGCCGCTTGGCGACGACGCCCTCCAGGCCCTGCTCGCGCGTGGCGGCGAGCAGCGCGCTGCCGTCGCCCTCGTGGTGGGCGGGCACGCGCCAGTGCTCGCCGTCGAGCCCGAGCGCGAGCAGGTGCTTGCGGCGCTCGCTGTAGGGCAGGTCGAGCAGCGGATGGCCGTCGAGCCATAGGAGGTCGAAGATCACGTAGGTGACGGGCACTTCCGCGGCGCGGCGTCTCACGGCGCCCTCGCCGCGCAGATGCATGCGCGGCTGGAGCGCCTGGAAGCTCGGCCTGCCCTGCTCGTCGAACGCGACGATCTCGCCGTCGAACATCGCGCTGTGCGAGCCGAGCACGCGGTTCAGGCCGCGCAGCTCGGGATAGGCGGCGCTGACGTCGTTGCCGTTGCGAGTGACGAAGCGGATGCGGCCCGGCTCCGAGCGCGCGACCGCGCGCACGCCGTCCCACTTGACCTCGAAGCCCCATCTCGACTCGTCGGGCGGCATCGTCGAGAGGCGCGCGAGCATCGGCGCGACGGGATCGGGCAGCTCGCGCGCGGTCGCGTCGACGGGCGGGTCCATGCGGTGGATCATCCAGTCCTTGTCGGTTCTGCCCGCCTGGAAGAGCGCATAGCGGCCGGTCAGGCGCTCGCCGTCGAAGACGACGATCACTCTCTCCGGCAGCCACTTCTCGGTCGTGTACGTGCCCCGATCCCAGATCGAGATCTCGCCGGCGCCGTACTCCCCTCGCGGGATCGTGCCGTGGAAGTCGAGGTACTCCAGCGGATGGTCCTCGACGTGGACGGCCTTGCGGTTGCGTCTCGGATCGTCCGGAATCCCGTTCGGGATCGCCCACGAGGCGAGCACGCCGTCGCGCTCCAGCCGCAGGTCCCAGTGCAGCCGGCGCGCGTGGTGCTCGTGCACGACGAAGCGGCCGCTCGGCTGCGCACCCTCGCCGGGCGCGGCCCTGTCGCCGCTCGGCTCGGGCGTCTGCTCGAAGCGGCGCTTGCGGCGGTAGTCGGCGAGCGACGTTCTTCTCACCACGCGGCTCTGATCGCCGCGTACTTGATCGACAGGTACTCCTCGATCCCCTCGGCGCCGCCCTCGCGGCCGAAGCCGGACTGCTTGACCCCGCCGAACGGCGCGGCGGCGTTGGAGACGAGGCCCTGGTTGAGGCCGACCATGCCGGTCTCCAGCCGCTCGACGACGCGGATCGCGCGGTCGAGGTCGCGCGTGAAGACGTAGGCGACGAGGCCGTACTCGGTCGCGTTGGCGCGGCGGATCGCCTCGTCCTCGGTCGCGAACGACGTGATCGGCGCGACCGGGCCGAAGATCTCCTCGCGCAGCAGCGCCGCGTCGTCGGGGACGCCGGCGAGCACGGTCGGAGAATAGAAGTGGCCGCGCCCACCGACGTCCAGCGCTCCCCCGCCGACGATCGCCTGCGCGCCGCGCTCCACCGCGTCGGCGACGAGCCCCGCGACCTTGCCGCGCTGGTCGTCGTCGATCAGCGGCCCGACCTGCACGCCCTCCTCGACGCCGCGCCCGACCTTCAGCGCGCCCATCCGCGCCGCCAGCCGCTCGGTGAACGCGTCGGCGACGGCCTCGTGCACGTGGAAGCGGTTCGCCGCCGTGCACGCCTCGCCGATGTTGCGCATCTTCGCGACCATCGCGCCCTCGACCGCGGCGTCGAGGTCGGCGTCCTCGAAGACGACGAACGGCGCGTTGCCGCCCAGCTCCATCGAGAGCCGCAGCAGGTTGCCGGAGGCCTGCTGCATCAGCTGGCGCCCGACCTCCGTCGAGCCGGTGAACGACAGCTTGCGCAGGCGCGGGTCGTCGATCAGCGGACCGGTCGTCGCCGACGCCGATCTCGCCGTGAACACGTTCAGGACCCCGCCCGGCAGGCCCGCCTCCTCCAGGATCTGCGCGAGCGCGAGCATCGACAGCGGCGTCTGCTTCGCCGGCTTGACGACCATCGTGCAGCCGGCCGCGAGCGCCGGCCCGATCTTGCGCGCGCCCATCGCGAGCGGGAAGTTCCACGGCGTGATCAGCAGGCACGGGCCGACCGGCTGGCGCAGCGTCAGCATCCGCATGCCGCCGTTCGGCGCGGTCGCCCAGCGGCCCTCGATCCGCACCGCCTCCTCGGAGAACCAGCGCAGGAAGTCGGCGGCGTAGAGCACCTCGGCTCTCGACTCGGCGACCGGCTTGCCCATCTCCAGGGTCATCAGCAGCGCCAGCTCGTCGGCGCGCGCGACCACCTGCTCATAGGCGCGGCGCAGGATCTCCCCGCGCTCGCGCGGCGCCCTCGCCGCCCACTCGGCCTGCGCCGCGACCGCCGCATCGAGCGCGGCCATGGCGTCGTCGGGCGTCGCGTCGGCGACCTCGCACAGCGCCTCGCCGGTGGACGGGTCCTCGACCGCGAGCGTCCCGCCGCCGCTCGCCTCGCGCCACTCGCCGCCGACGCAGAGACCCTTGGGAACTTGCTCGACGACGGACTGCTCTTGGGTGGGGGTGATCGCGCTCATGGGGCGACTGTACCCGCCGCGCGTGCGCGCGATCGGGCCCGGCGAGCGCTTCTCAGCCGCCGGCGACGTCCCGCCGCACGAACACGGTCAGGCCGACTGCGGCGGCCGGCAGCGCGTAGAGCGCGCAGACCCACACGGCGCGCACGATCGGCGTCCAGTCGACCGGCTGCCGGAGCAGGCCCTGCCAGGAGTCGAACTGCGTCGAGAGCAGGTAGGGCCGCAGCGATTCGAGCCCGGAGACGATCCCGATCAGCTGGAGCAGCAGCGAGATCATCAGCGTGCCGACGATCGCCGCCGCCGAGTTGCGCGTGACGGTCGAGAGCAGCAGCGCGATGGCGACGACGGCGATCACCGGCAGCATGTACGTGCCGAGCGCCGCGGCCATCAGCGCGAACGCGTGGCCGACGGGGATGCGCGTGCCCGACAGCGACGTGAGCGGGTGGATCCCGTAGCGCAGGCCGCCGAGCAGCAGCCCGACGCCGGCGAACAGCAGCAGCGCCGCGAGCGCGTAGGTGAGCGCGGCGAGCGCCTTCGCGATCCACACCTGGTGGCGGTCGACGCTGCGCGTGAGGATCGTCTTGAGCGTGCCGTTGCCGTCCTCGTTGGCGACGACGTCGCCGGCGACGAGCGCGACGATCAGCGGGAACAGCCAGATCGAGCCGAAGATCAGCAGCACCGGCGGGATCGCGAGGCCGGTCTCGCGCACGTAGCGGCCGAACGGCACGTCTTCCGGCCCGCGGCCGCTGCGCAGCGACAGCGCGAGGATGAACAGGATCGGCACGATCGCCGCCATCCCGAAGCCGAGGTAGGTGCGCTTGAGCGCGCGCAGCTTGCGCAGCTCCCAGCGGTAGATCGTGGCGACGCCGGGGCGGCGGCGGATGGCCGCCGGCGCGCGCCCGGACCCGGTCCCGCCCGCCCGCTCGGCGACGGCGCTCATCGCGCGGCCTCCGTGCTCGCGACGGGCGCGCGGCCGTCGCCGCCCGCGCCCGGGACCTCCACCTGCCCGTCGCCCTCGGTCAGGCGCAGGAACAGCTCCTCCAGCGAGGCGACCGCCGGCACGAGCGCGACGATCCCGACCCCCGCCTCGACGAGCGCGACCGACAGCTCCGCCACGGCGTGCTCGTCCTCGACGGCGAACGTGAGCCCCTGGTGGCCGGCGCCGGCGACCTCGCTCACGCCGCGCTGCGCGGCGCACACGCGGTGCGCGCGCTCGTCGTCGGTCGTGCGCAGGCGATAGCGCTGACCCGTCGAGCCCAGCAGCGCGTCGAGCGCGCCCTCGTAGATGACGCGCCCGGAGCGCACGATCGCGACGCGGTCGCAGAGCTCCTCGACCTCGCCCATCAGGTGCGAGGACAGCAGGACGGTCATCCCCTCGTCGGCGAGCCGGCGCACGAGCACGCGCATGTCGCGCATGCCGGCCGGATCGAGGCCGGTCGTCGGCTCGTCGAGCAGCAGCAGCCGCGGCGCGCGCAGCAGCGCGGCGGCGATCCCGAGCCGCTGCTTCATCCCGTGCGAGTAGCCCTTGACCTTGTCGCGCTGGCGGTCGGCGAGGTCGACCGTGTCGAGCGCCTGGTCGATGCGCTCGCGCGCGTCGCCGCCGTCGAGCGCGGCCATCAGTTCGAGGTTCTTGCGTCCGCTCAGATAGGGGTAGAAGCGCGGCGCCTCGACGAAGCCGGCGACGCCGTCGAGCGCGCGCACGCCGACCGCGAGCGGGTCGCGGCCGAACAGGCGCACGCTGCCCTCCGTCGGCCGGATGAGCCCGAGCAGCATGCGCAGCGACGTGGTCTTACCGGCGCCGTTCGGACCGAGGTAGCCGAAGACGTCGCCGCGCTCCACCGTCAGGTCGACGTG
>DATNAP010000013.1:0-96161 GCA_035572475.1 Conexibacter sp.
TGCGCGACCGCTCCGGGATCGTCCAGCTCGTCTTCCACCCCGACCGCGCACCCGAAGCGCACGCGGCCGCGCACGCGCTGCGCTCCGAGGACGTGCTGAGCGCGTCCGGCACCGTCGTGCGGCGCGATCCCGAGAACGTCAACCCGAACATCCCGACCGGGGAGATCGAGCTGGCGGTCGAGGAGTTGGTCGTGCACGCCGACGCCGAGACGCCGCCGTTCCCGATCGACGAGGACGGCCCGGTCGACGAGCTGATCCGCCTCAGACACCGCACGCTCGACCTGCGCCGCCGGCCCTTGCAGGACGCGCTCGCGCTGCGCCACCGCGTCATCTCGACGATGCGCCGTGTCCTCGACGAGCGCGACTTCCTGGAGATCGAGACGCCGATCCTCACGCGCTCCACGCCTGAGGGCGCGCGCGACTACCTCGTGCCGGCGCGGATCGATCCCGGCGCGTTCTTCGCGCTGCCGCAGTCGCCGCAGCTGTTCAAGCAGCTGCTGATGATCGGCGGCTACGAGCGCTACTACCAGATCGCCCGCTGCTTCCGCGACGAGGACACGCGCGCCGACCGCCAGCCGGAGTTCACGCAGCTCGACCTGGAGATGGGCTTCGTCGCCGAGGACGACGTGATCGAGACGATGGAGGCCGTGATGGGCGCGGTCTTCGAGGTCGGCGGCTTCGACGTCCCGCGGCCGCCGTGGCGGCGAATGGGCTACGACGAGGCGATGGCGCGCTACGGGATCGACCGCCCTGACACGCGCTTCGGGCTGGAGATCGCGGACGTGGGGGAGGCGTTGGCGTCGTCGGAGTTCAAGGTCTTCAGCGGGGCGCTGGAGAGCGGCGGCGTCGTGCGCGGGATCAACGCGGGCGCGCGCGAGCTGGCGCGCAGAGATCTCGACGAGCTGACCGAGCTGGCGAGAACCTATGGCGCGAAGGGCCTCGTGTGGGCGTTCGTCGAGGAGGACGGCGGCTGGCGCTCGCCGATCGCGAAGTTCCTCTCGGCAGAGGAGCTTGCGGGCGTGACCGAGCGGCTGGACGGCAAGCCCGGCGACCTGCTCCTCATCTCGGCCGACGCGCCGAAGGTCGTCTGCGCGGTGCTCGGCGCCCTGCGGCTGGAGCTGGCTGCGCGCTTCGAGCTGGTGGGGCGGGCGGGATCCGGGTCAGCCCACGACATCCTCTGGATCGTCGACTTCCCGATGTTCGAGCGCACGGACGACGGCGAGTGGACGGCGCTTCATCATCCCTTCACCGCACCAACACCCGAGGACGCCCTCGACGGCGATCCGGGCGCGCTGCGCTCGCGCGCGTACGACCTCGTGCTGGACGGCTCGGAGATCGGTGGCGGCTCGATCCGCATCAACCGCACCGACGTGCAGCAGAAGGTGCTGGAGCTGCTCGGAATGAGCGCCGAGGAGGCGCGGGCGCGCTTCGGCTTCCTGCTGGACGCTCTGAGATTCGGTGCGCCGCCGCATGGCGGGATCGCGATGGGGATCGACCGCATCGTCACGCTGCTCGCCGGCCGCGAGACGATCCGCGACGTGATCGCGTTCCCGAAGACCGCTTCGGGCGCCGACCCGCTCACCGGGGCGCCCGCGCCGGTCGACGGACGCCAGCTGCGCGAGCTGGGGATCAGCGTCCCGCAGCGCCCGCCGCGCGGCTGAGCGTCTGCCGGGCTAAGGCCCGGCGGCCGTTCTGCCGATCAGCAGGGGGATGTCCCAGGTCTCCCGCCCGATGCAGATCGCGCTGCTCGCGACAGTGCTGCTCGCGGCCGTGTGGTTCGTCGCGCTGCGGCCGAAGCCCTCGAACGGGGGCGGGAGCGGGGCGGCGCCCGCGCCGGCCGCGCAGACGCCGCCCGCCGCGAACGGCGCCGCGCCGGGCGTGGCGGGCCTGAAGCGCGCGATCGGCAGGGCCCACGGCGCGGTCTCGACCGCAAACGGCGACGCCGAGCGGGCCGCGCAGAGCAGCGCCGACGGGACGGCGGCGAAGCCGGCCGCGCCCGCGGCGTCCGCCCCGCACGCTTCGACCGCTCCGGCCCACGGACGGGCCGCGCACGCCCCGGCCGCATCGCGCCGCTCCACGCCCGGCGCCGCCGGGCATCGTGCCGCCCGGCGCCACGCCCACGGGCCCGTCGCGATCGCCGCGGCTGCGCTCAGCGCGCATCTGGCGCTTGCGATCGCGTTCGTCGACGACGGCACCGCCGACGCGCGCGCGGTCGCGCGGGAGATGCGCCACGTCTCGACGTTCCGCGGCCGCGCGGTCGTGCTCACGGCCCCGCTCAGCCGCCTGTCCGCCTTCGACTTCATCACGAACGCAGTGCAGGTCACGGTCGCGCCGACGGTCGTGATCGTCGACCGCCGCGGCCGGGCGAGCACGATCGTCGGCTTCGCCGACCGCGGCGAGATCGAGCAGCGCCTCGCCGACGCGCTCGCGGTCAAGCCGAAGCGGTAGTGCCGGTTGCGGGTCAGTCGACGACCTTGAAGCGCTCCTTCGCCGCTCTCGATCTGTTCCCGGACGGGTCGGTCGCGACGAGCGTCAGGCTGTAGGTGCCTGCGGCGAGCGTTCGCTTGCCGATGTGCGCCTGCAGCTTGAAGCTGTTCGAGCCCGCGCGACCGGCCACGGTCTCCGTGATCGCACGGGCTTTGCGTCCCTTCCCATGCCGCACTGGGACGATCGTGACGCGCACGCTGGCTCGCTCGGACAGCGTGAAGCGAACGGTCGCGTGAGCGCCATGTCTCTTCGCCGAGATCGATGCCGGCACGATCCTGGGTCCGCTGATGTGCGGGGCCGTTTGATCGGTCACCCGGTACTGCACCGTCGTGCCGGCGAGCTGGCCGATCGAGTCCGTCGCGCTGACGGCGAACGTGTGCAGGCCGAGCGTTGCGGTGTCGATCCGGTTGCCCGAGGCGACAGGCGCACTGCAGGACGTGATCGGGACGGCCGGCGAGGACGAGGTGCACGCGTAGTCCGCTCTCACGGCGCTGCCCCGGGCATAGACGGCGCCGTCGGCCGGCGTGGAGATCGTCACGCTCGGTTGCTCCTGCGTGTAGGTGAGCGTCACCGCCGGAAGGCCGGTCGTGTCGACCGCGAGCTGGCCTCCGGAGGGCACGATGCTTCTCCCGCCACCGCCCCCGGCGCCGGACGCGCCGGTGTTGCCGTTGCACCAGGCGCCGCCGCCGCCTCCACCGCCCGACCCGGTGGGGCTGCCGCCACCGCCACCGCCGCCGTCGCCATGACCGTCGAGCGAGGCAGCCTGGCCGCCGAAGCCGCCGGTGGTGCCGAGGCCGGTGGTCGGGTCGAAGCCATCTTCGCCGTCGACGCAGTTGGCATCGCTGGAGACGCCGCCGCTGCCGCCGCTCCCGACGCGGCCGCCGTCCGCTGCCGCGAGCAGCGCCGTCGCCGAGCCCGACCCGCCGGCCGCACCGGCGGATCCGCCCGCGCCTCCAGTACCGGGAAGGCCGTCGGCGCCGGCTCCGCCGCCTCCGCCGGCGACCAGCGCCCGCAGGAAGACGCTGCAACTGCCGCTGCCCATCGTGGTGCACGGGCTGGCGCCCGACCAGCCGCCGCCGCCGGCGGCCAGCGACGGAATCGGGGTGCCGCCACCGCCGTTAGCGCCGGCCATGCCGATCCCGCCGTTGCCGCCGACGAAGACGCGAATTTGGTTCGCGAGGCCGGTCGGGGTGACGTTGCTGAGGTCGGCCGTCACGACCGCCCCGTAGCCGCCTTGGACGCCGCCGCCACGACCGCCGACGGCGACGACGTGCACGCTCGTCACGCCCGGCGGCAGCGGCACCGTGATCAGCCCGGGCGTGGTGTAGGTCACGGTCACCGCAGATGCTGCGGCGGGAGCGGCGGCTGCGGTCGCGCAGGCGGCGATGCCCGCGAGCAGGGTGCGGCGAAAGCGCATGGAACGGCCTCCCTCGGTCGTGCGCTTGGGGGGTTGCGCACCTTATGTAGGTGCAAAGCGGCCCTGCGCCACTTCCCGCGCGGCGGCGCGCCAGGTTCTCAGCGCGCCAACGACGCCGGCTCGGCGCTCTGCTCCGCCCCGGCCGGCTCCTGCGGCAGCACCGGCGGCTCGATCGCGAGATGCGGCATGCGGCGGTCGAGTGCGGCGGGCAGCCACCACGTGCGGCGGCCGAGCAGCTGCAGCAGCGCCGGCAGCAGCAGCGAGCGCACGACGAACGCGTCGATGAAGACCGCCACCGCGAAGCTCGCGCCGAACAGCTTCACTGCGCGGTCGTCGTTGAGCGCGAACGCGAGGAAGACGCAGATCATGATCGCCGCCGCCGCCGTGATGACCCGGCCGGTCTTCGCGAGGCCCTCGACGACGGCGCGTCTCGCGTCGCCTCGGCGCACCCACTCCTCGTGGATGCGCGAGACGAGGAAGACCTCGTAGTCCATCGAGAGGCCGAAGACGATCGAGAACAGCATCACCGGGATGAAGGCGTCGATCGGGCCAGCCTGGACGCCGACGGCGCTCGACAGCCAGCCGTATTGGAAGACGGCGACCGCCACCCCGAGCGAGGCGCCGATCGACAGCAGGTTCATCACCGCCGCCTGCAGCGGGATCACGAGCGAGCGGAAGACGATCAGCAGCAGCAGCGCCGCGAGCCCGACGACGACGCCGATGAACAGCGGCAGCTTGCTCGCGAGCACCCTGGAGAAGTCGATGCCGATCGCGGTCGACCCCGCGACCAGCAGCGTCGTGCCGGTCGCGCGCTCGACGGGAGGGAGCGCGCTGTCGCGCAGGCGGTTGACGAGGTCGGTCGTGGCGGCGGCCTGCGGTGCCGATCGCGGGAACGCCAGCAGCGTCGCGGTGCGCCCGTTCGGACTCGGCAGCGGCGTGCCGACGTGGGCGACGCCGGGCGTGATCGCGAGCGTCGCGCGCGCCTTCGCCAGCGCCGCTCTGGCGGCCGCCGGGTCGGCCGGCAGGTCCGCGACGATCTGCAACGGCCCGTTGAAGCCCTTGCCGAAGCCCTGCGCGAGCAGGTCGTAAGCCCGGCGCGTCGTGTGGCTCGTGACGTCGTTGCCGGCGTCGCTCTGCCCGAGCCGCATCGACAGCGCGGGGATCGCGAGCGTCACGACGATCGCGAGCCCGACCAGGAGCGCGGGCCACGGGCGGCGTTCGATCAGCCGCGCCCACGCCGTCCAGCCGCGGTCCTGGACGTGCGGCGCACCGTTCTGGTCGGCGGCGCGGCGCGCGCGGCGTCCGAGCCGCCCGACGCGCGTGCCGAAGCGCGACAGCAGCGCGGGCAGCAGCGTGAGCGACGCGAGCAGCGTCATCAGCACGCCGAGCGCGGTCGCGATCGACAGGCCGTAGAGGAACGAGACGCCCAGCAGGCACATGCCGAGCACCGCGATGATCACCGTCGTGCCGGCGAACAGGACGGCGCGGCCGGCCGTGTCCATCGCCGTCACGACCGCGTCCTCGACGCTCGCGCCGCCGCGGTAGGCCTCGCGGAAGCGCGTGACGATGAAGAGCGCGTAGTCGATCCCGACGCCGAGGCCGACCATCGCGGCCAGCTCGGTCGAGATCGACGGCACGTCGAGCACGTGCGTGAGCAGCCCGATCAGCCCGATCGCCGTGCCGAGCCCGAGCACCGCCGTGACGATCGGCATGCCCATCGCGACGAGCGAGCCGAACGTCAGCAGCAGCACGATCACCGCCGCCGTGAGCCCGATCGCGCTCGCAGTCCCGAAGCTCTGCTGCTGGACCTGCTCGATCGCGTTTCCGCCGAGCTCGACCTGGAGCGCCGGCGTGGCGATCGATCTGGCGGTGTCGATCAGCCGCTGCACGTCGGCTCTCGGCAGCACGTTGGCGCGCTCGTCGTAGGAGACGGTCGCGAACGCGATCGAGCCGTCGGACGAGACCGTCGTTCTCGACACCGAGCTGACGTGCGGCAGCCGCGCGACCCGTGCGAGCATCGCGTCGACCTGCGCCGCGTGGCCGGCGATCGTCCCCTGCCTCGCGTGCAGGACGATCTGGTCGCTGTCGCCCGACTGGCCGCGGAACTCCTTCTTCAGCAGGTCGTACGCGCGCTGCGACTCGGTGTGCGGCAGCGAGAACGTCTCCGCGTAGCGCGTGCCGGCGCCCGCCGAGAGCGCGAGCAGCGCGACGAGCAGCGCGACCCAGCCGCCGATCGCGAGGGCGCGATGATGGACGACCCAGCGCGCCAGGCGCGCGACGAGGCCCTCCGGAGCGGGGTGGCGGGCGGAGACGCTCACGGGGCCTTCGATGATGGCACCCGACCGGGCTTGAGACGATCCGCGCTTGCGGCTGCGGTCCCGTTCTAGACTCGGAGCGTGGACTCCGAGCTGTTCGAGCATCATCTGAGCTCGCCGCGGGGCCGGGGGAGGATGCCGGGCCGGGGGGCGAGCGGCGTCGCCGGCACGAGAGCGTGCGGCGACGTGATCCGCTTCGGCCTCATGCTGGACGAGCGCGGCGCCCGCGTCGCCGACGCCGGCTGGGAGGCGGACGCCTGCGGCGCGACGATCGCCGCCGCCAGCGCGGTCGTCGAGCGGATCGTCGGCTCGCCGCTGCTGGAGGTCGCGCGGATCGGCGCGCACGAGGTCGCCGAGGAGCTGGGCGGCCTCTCGGCGGGCAAGTTCCATGCCGCGGAGCTGGTCGCCGACGCGCTCGCGCGCGCGCTCGGGACGGCGGCGTACGAGGGCGCGCGGCTCGCGCGTGCGAACCGCACGCTCGTCGCGATGTCGGGCGGCGTCGACAGCGCGGTTGCCGCGTTGCTGTGCGCGCGTGGCGGGGTCGACGGCGACGGCGCGGCCGCCCCGGCGAGCGCGCGCGCATCTGCGGCCGCCGATCGCGAAGGCGAGCCGGCCCACGACGTCGTCGCCGTCACGCTGGAGCTGTGGGCCGACGAGGCGAACGACGCCGAGCGCTCGTGCTGCTCGGCCTCCGCCGTGCGGCTCGCGCGCGGGCTCGCGCACCGCATGGGGCTGCCGCATCTCACGCTCGATCTGCGCGAGCAGTTCCGCGCGGGCGTGGTCGAGCCGTTCCTCGCCGATTGGGGCGCGGGCCTCACGCCGAACCCCTGCATCCGCTGCAACGGCCACGTGCGCCTGGACGCGATGCTCGACCTCGCCGACCGGCTCGGCGCGCGCGCGCTCGCGACCGGGCACTACGCGCGCGTGGTCGAGGCCGACCACGCCGACGGCCCGCTGCTGGCCGCGGCCGCCGACGCGTGGAAGGACCAGACGTACATGCTCGCCGCGCTCCAGCCGGAGTCGCTTGCGCGCATGCGCTTCCCGCTCGGCGGGATCACGAAGCCGCAGGCGCGGCGCCTCGCCGCCGAGGCCGAGCTGCCGGTGGCGAGCAAAGCCGACTCTCAGGACCTCTGCTTCCTCGCCGGCACGAGCCGGGCCGCGTTCCTCGCCAAGCACGGCGGGATCCGCGAGCTTCCGGGCGAGATCGTCGACCGCGCCGGCCGCGTGATCGGCCGCCACCGCGGCCATCACGGCTTCACGGTCGGGCAGCGCAGAGGGCTCGGCGTGGCCACGAACGAACCGCTCTACGTGCTCGGCACGGACGCGCGCACGAACCGCGTGATCGCCGGCACCAAGGACGAGCTGCAGACCACGCAGGTGCACGTGCGCGGCGCGCGGCTCTACCGCGACGGCGCGCGCGTCGACCGCGTGAAGCTGCGCTACCGCACGAACCCTCTGCCGGCGCGGCTCGTCGATGCCGACGGCCTGTGCGCAGGGTCCCACAAGGCGCTGGAGATCGAGCTGGCCGAGCCGGTCGACGGCGCCGCGCCCGGGCAGATGGCGTGCCTGATGGACGGCGAGACGATCGTCGGCTGGGGGACCATCAGCGCGCCGCCACCAGCTCCGCGCCCAGCATCCACATCTGCGCGAGCAGCCTCGCCCGTGCCGGCGGGCTGAGCTCGCCAGGCTCGCGCTCCAGCGTCGCGACGTTGACGAGGATCCGCTCGGGGTTGAGCCAGTCCGCGAAGCGGACGTGCTCGCGCGAGCGCAGCAGGGCGCGTGCCGCCGCGCCGCCGCGGCGGCCGGCCGCGTACTGCTCGGCGACGCCGTCGCGCAGCCAGCGCCAGTAGTCCGCGACCGCCTCGATCTCCGCGCGCCCGCACGGCGGTCCGTGGCCCGGGACGTAGACGCCGGCGTCGAGCGCGAGCAGCGTCTCCAGCGCCGCCAGCCACGTCTCGACCGGGCCGTGCCACATGATCGGCGTCACGCCGACGAAGAGCAGATCGGCCGCGAAGACGACGCCGGCGTCGGGCACGTGGACGACCGCGTCGGCGGGGCTGTGCGCCGGGCCGAGGTCGAGGATCTGCACCGTGCGCCCGCCGACCTCCAGCTCGGCCGGCGCGTGGAGCGTGCGGTCGGCGTAGCGCAGCCGCACGCCGCGCCACGCGAACGGCGCGAGCTGCACGTGCGCGCCGCGCGCGATGGCTCCGGCCTTGCCGGGCGCGCGCCGCAGCGCGCCCGCCGTAGCCGCCATCCCGGCGAGCACGCGCGGCGGTGCCTCGGTGCGCATCGCGCGGTCGCACGCCGGCGTCGCGGCGACCTCGACGTCCGCGGGCAGCGCGGCGTTCCCCCACCAGTGGTCGCCATCGGGGTGCGTGACGAACGCGCGGCGCAGCGGCGCGCCCGCCAGCGCCGGCTCCATCGCGGACAGCATCCGCCGCGTCAGCCGCTCGTCCCACAGCGTGTCGACCAGCAGCGACTCGCCGTCGCCGACGACCAGTCCGGCGTTCGACTCGCCGAGCCCGCCGTTCGGCTGGAGCCACGCCCACGTGCGCGGAGCGACCTCGCGCAGGCCGCCGGGGAAGCGCGCCGGCGCGCCCGAGAGCGAATGCGTCGTGGGGGCTCTCATGCGGCGACGACGGTAACGATCCCGCCTCTACACTGCGCAGACTCATGGCGATGACCTCGGATCAGATCCGCGCGACGTACCTGTCGTTCTTCGAGCAGCGCGACCACCGGCGGCTCCCGTCGGCATCGCTCGTCCCGGCCGCCTACGACCCGTCGGTCCTGCTGACGACCGCCGGAATGCACCCGCTGATGCCCTACTTCCTTCAGCAGGAGCGCCCGCCGCACGCACGCCTGACGAGCTGCCAGAAGTGCTTCCGCACAGTTGACATCGACATCATCGGCACGACCCATCGGCATCTGACGTTCTTCGAGATGCTCGGCAACTTCTCGATGGGGGACTACTTCAAGGAGAGCGCGATCGCGTTCGCCTGGGAGCTCTCCACCCAGGGCTTCGGCTTCGACGCGGAGAGAATCTGGGTGACCGTCTTCGGCGGCGACGAGGTGCTCGGCCTCGGGCCCGACAAGGAGGCAATCGAGCTGTGGAAGGCGATCGGCGTGCCGCGCGAGCGGATCGTCGAGTGCCCGCGCTCGGAGAACTTCTGGCAGGCCGGCCCGACCGGTCCGTGCGGGCCGTGCAGCGAGCTGTACCTCGATCGCGGGCTGACGTTCGGCAAGGAGGACGACCTGCCGGGCGGCGAGAACGAGCGCTTCCTGGAGTTCTGGAACCTGGTCTTCATGACGTTCAAGCAAGGGCCGCCCGACACGCTCACGCCGCTGCCGGCGAAGAACATCGACACCGGCCTCGGCCTCAACCGCCTCGCGGCGATCCTGCAGGGCAAGGAGTCGGTGTTCGAGACCGACCAGTTCCAGCCGCTGATCGAGCTGGGCGAGCAGCTCGGCGGGGTGAGCTACGGCGCTGACTTTGAGACGACGCGCTCGCTGCGGATCCTCGCCGACCACACGCGTGCGATGACGTTCCTCGTCGCCGACGGGGTCGTGCCGTCCAATGAGGATCGCGGCTACATCCTGCGCCGCGTGATGCGCCGGGCGATCCAGCACGGCCGCGCGCTCGGCTTCGAGCCGGGCTTCCTGCCGCGCTTCGCCGAGCGTGTCGAGGAGCTGATGGGCGGGTCGTATCCGGAGCTGCGCGAGCAGCGCGACGCGATCCACAAGTGGCTGGCGAGCGAGGAGGAGTCGTTCGGCCGGACGCTGGAGCAGGGCACGAAGCTGCTCCACGAGCTGATCGCGCGGGCGCAGGAGCAGGGGGAGGAGGGTCTCGGCGCCGAGGACGTCTTCCAGCTGCACGACACCTACGGCTTCCCGTTCGATCTGACGCGCGAGATCGCCGCCGAGCACGACCTCGGCGTCGACGAGCCCGGCTTCGAGCGGCTGATGGACGAGCAGCGCGCGCGGGCGCGCGCGGGCGGGGCGCGCGGCGGCGCCGGCGCCGCCGACGTGTTGCGGACGCGTGCGCAGGAGCTGGCCGGCGCCGCCGGCTTCGCCAGCGAGTTCGTCGGCTACGAGACGACTGAGCGGGCGACGTCCGTCGGCGCGCTGAAGGAGGAGGACGGCCGGCTGCTCGTGAAGCTCGTCGAGTCGCCGTTCTACGCCGCCGGCGGCGGCCAGGTGTCCGACTCCGGCTTCGTCGAGTGTGCCGACGGCGACTGCCGCGCGCGCGTCGAGCAGGTGCTGCGGCTCGCCGGCGGCGAGGATCAGGTGCTGGTACTCGCGCCCGAGGTGGGCGCGCTGAAGCCGGGCGAGCAGGTGCGCGCCGTGGTCGACCACCGCGCGCGCCACGCGACGCAGTGCAACCACACCGCGACGCACCTGCTGCACGCGGCACTGCGGCGCCGGCTCGGCACGCACGTGCGCCAGGCCGGCTCGGCCGTGCAGCCGGACAAGCTGCGCTTCGACTTCACGCACGGCAGCGCGTTGGGCGCCGAGGAGCTGCGTGCGGTCGAGGACGACGTCAACGGCTGGATCCTGGAGAACCACCCGGTCCGCGCGTTGACGACGACGCTGGAGGAGGCGAAGTCGCGCGGCGCGATGGCGCTGTTCGGCGAGAAGTACGGCGACGTCGTGCGGATGGTCGAGGTCGGCGACGGCGGGTTCTCGCGCGAGCTGTGCGGCGGCACGCACGTCCGCTCGACGGCCGAGATCGGGCTGTTCCGGATCGTCAGCGAGACGTCGAGCGCCGCGAACGTGCGGCGGATCGAGGCGCTGACGGGGCCCGCGGCGGTGGAGTTGGTGCGGGAGCACGACGACGTACTGCGGTCGGTGGCGAGCGAGCTGCGCGCGGTGCCCGAGCAGGTGCCGAGCGCTGTCCAGGCGTTGCAGGCGCGCGTGAAGCAGCTCGAAAAGGCGGCATCGAGGGGGGAGGGTGCGAACGGCGCGGTCGATGTGGACGCGCTGCTGGCCTCCGCCGCCTCCGTCTCGGACGCCGCCTTCCTCGCTGCTGTCGTTGACGTCTCGGACCCCAAGGCGCTGCCCGACCTCGCCGACAAGCTCAAGGCCAAGCTCGGTGACAGCGCGGTCGTTCTGGGCGCCGTTGCGGATGGGAAGGTCCACCTCGTCGCCACGGTCGCGCCCGCGCTTGTGGCGCGCGGTGTGAAGGCGGGCGCGATCGTGAGAGTTGCAGCGGAAGTGACGGGCGGCGGCGGAGGCGGCCGCGACACGATGGCGCGTGCGGGAGGCCGCGACCCGGACAAGCTGCCGGAGGCGATCGCCGCCGCCCGCGCGGCGATCAAGGCTGCGCTCGCGGGTTGATGCGCGTGCTCGCGCTCGACTACGGCTCCGCGCGCTGCGGCGTGGCGGTGAGCGATCCGACGGGCACGCTCGCGACGCCGATCGACGCGATCGAGCGGCCGGCTACGAAGAAGGGGCTCGCCACGCTGAGGGCGCTCGTCCGCGACCGCGAGGTCGGACGGGTGGTCGTCGGCTTGCCCCTCGGCTTGAGCGGCGACGACACGCCGCAGACGCGCGAGGCCCGCGCGTTCGCGGTCCGACTGGGGGAGGTGGTCGACGTCCCCATCTCGCTCTACGATGAGCGCTTCACGACCCGCATTGCCGAGCGCTCCGGCTCGCGCGCGACGTCCGAAGACTCGCGCGCCGCCGCGGTCCTGTTGGAGGACTGGCTCGCTCGCCACGGATCGGAGGTCGCCCCGTGAGTCGTACGCCCGAGGAACGCGAAGCCGCACGTCTAGAGCGCGAACGCCGCCGCGCCGCCCGCGATGGTCGCCCGCTGCCGCCCGAGCCCGCGTCGGCTGTCTCGCCGCCGGATGCCCAGCGTTCTCTGCCTGCTGAGCAGGTAGAGAACGTCGAGCATCGCGCCGAGCCCGCGTACGACCTGCACGCGACCCAGGTGTTCGACGTTCCGAGCACGTGGACGGGGGAGCACGCGGCGGTCGTGGCGCCGGAAGCGCCGCCGGTCGAAGAGGTCGCGCCTGCACGCGACTTCGAGCCCGCGCCTGCACCGCCCGCGCCCGAGCCAGCCCTGCCCGCCCGCGACTCGGAGCCCGCGTCCGAGCTGCTCCCGCCCGATCCGGGCGCCTCAGAGCGCGAGGTCCCGCTCGGCACGCGCCGCGTCGGCCGTCATGAGCGGCTCGCTCGCGTCACGCACCGCGACCGCCGGCCCCGTGCGAAGCGCGCTCCCGCGCTGGCGCCGCCGCGCGGCGGCGGGCCGCGCCGCGCGCCCGCTGCCGACCGTCCGCACTGGGGCCGCCGCGTCGCCGCGTTGCTCGTCATAGCGGTCGTCGTCGTGGCGGGCTGGTTCCTGTGGTCGATCTACCAGCCGACGGGCGGCGACGGCACCGGCAGCGTCGTCGTGACCGTCCCGAGAGGCGCGAGCGTGAGCGAGATCGGCGACCTGCTCGCGAGCAAGGGCGTGATCGACTCCTCGTTCTTCTTCGACCTGCGCGCGAAGCTGTCCGGCAGCGGCGGCGACCTGAAGTCCGGCACGTTCACGCTGAGAAAGGGCATGAGCTACGGCGTCGCGCTCGACACGCTCAGCCACGAACCGCCGCCGCCTCCGATCGTGAAGGTCACGATCCCCGAGGGCCGCGACCGCCGCGAGATCGTCGCGCTCGCGCACAGCGCAGGCCTCAGCGGCGACTATCTCGCCGCTTCCCGCGCCGCGCACGGCTTCGGCCTGCGCCGCTACGGCGCGCCGAAGGGCGCGACGCTGGAGGGCTTCCTGTTCCCGGCGACGTACGAGCTGAAGCCGGGCGCGACCGTCGGGCAACTGGTGCACGAGCAGCTGCTGGCCTTCCGGCAGAACCTGCGCACGCTCGACCTGCGCTACGCGCGCAGCAAGAACCTGACGGTGTTCGACGTCGTCACGATCGCCTCGATGGTCGAGCGCGAGGTCGCGGTCGCGAGAGAGCGGCGGCTCGTGGCGGCGGTCATCTACAACCGCTTGAAGCAGGGCATGCCGCTCGGCATCGACGCGACGCTGCGCTTCGCGCTGAACGACTGGACGAGACCGCTGACCGTCTCCCAGCTCGCGAGCGGCACGCCGTACAACACGCGCACCCACCAGGGCCTGCCGCCCGCGCCGATCGGCAACCCCGGGCTCGCGTCGCTCGAGGCCGCCGCGCACCCGGCACACGTGCCGTATCTCTTCTACGTCGTCAAGCCGGGCACGTGCGGGCAGCACGCCTTCTCCTCGACCGACGCGCAGTTCCAGCACGACGTGCAGCGCTACAACCAGGCGCGCGCGGCGGCGGGCGGCAAGTCGCCGGAGAAGTGCTGAGCGAGATGGCGCGCGCGGGGCGGCCGCCGGCGGCCGCAGGCGGAGCGCGCTGATGCCGATCTGCGGCGTGCTCGGCTGGCCGGTGCGCCACAGCCGCTCGCCGGCGATGCACGAGGCGGGCTACGCTGCGCTCGGCCTCGACGATTGGCGCTACCAGCTGCTGCCGGTCCCGCCTGAGCTGTTCGAGGAGACGGTGCGGGGGTTGCCGGGCGTCGGCTTCGTGGGCGCGAACGTGACGATCCCGCACAAGGAGGCTGCCGCTGCGCTGGCCGACGAGGCGACCGACGCGGTGCGCGCGATCGGGGCGGCGAACACGCTCACGTTCGGACCGGGCGGCCGCATCCACGCCGACAACACCGACGCGCCCGGCTTCATCGACGCCGTGCCGTTCGACCCGGCCGGCCGTACGGCGCTCGTGCTCGGGGCCGGCGGGAGCGCGCGCGCGGTCGTGTGGGCGCTGCTGCGCGCCGGCGCGGAAGTCCTTGTGTGGAATCGCACGAGCGAGCGTGCCGAACGGCTGTGCGCGGAGATCGGCGGCCGCGTCGTTCAAGCTCCGCTGCCGGCGGCCGATCTCCTCGTGAATACGACATCCGTTGGTCTGCGCGGCGAGGACCCCTTCAATGCGCTGCCGCTCTCCGATGCGATCAACGGATATCCATGTCTCGTCGACCTCGTGTACGGAAGTGGCCCTACGGCCCTGGTGAGCGCTGCGCAGGCAGCCGGCGCGACGGTGGTGGACGGCCTTGAGATCCTGGTTCGGCAAGGAGCCCGATCCTTCGAGCGCTGGACGGGCCGCGCCGCGCCGCTCGACGTCTTCCGCGCGGCCGCGCGCGGAGAGACCGCGGCGGCCTGAGCGCCCGCGCGATCCCGAGCCCCGTCAATCTGATGTTGCTGAGCAACAGCAGATTGACGGGCCTCCTGCGGACGCGCCGGTGTTCGACCCGTTTGCGCAGCAGGCCGAGACGGAGCTGCCGCCGGAGTGGTCGGCGATGCGCGGGGCGGAGGCGGCTGAGCCCGAGCCGGCTGAGCCCGAGCCGGCGCGCGTCGTCGAGGAGCCGGCGGCGCCCGAGCCGCCGCGGGCCCCAGAGCCGCCGAAGCGGCCGGCAGGGAAGGGGCACCTGCGCGCCGTCGGGTCGGCCGACACCGACGGCGCGCTCGCAAAGGCCATCGACCCGCACGAGGAGTGGAACGGCATCACGCCGCCGAGTCGCCGCGGAGGTTCGGGCCGCTTCCTCACCGACGTGCTCGTCGACCTCGGCTTCGCCGACCAGCCGCGCGTGGACCAAGCGGTCGAGACCGCGCGCTCGACCGGGAAGCCGCCCGAGCGCATCCTGCTCGAACAGGGCGCGATCGGCGAGGACCAGCTCGCCCGCGCGATCGGCGAACGCTACGGGCTCGACCATCTCGACCTGACGATCTTCCCGATCGACATGGCTGCCGCGAACCTGATCGACTCCTCCGCCGCCAAGCGCTACGACGCGGTTCCCGTCGCGTTCACCGACGACAAGCGGTCGCTGATCGTCGCGATGGCCGACCCGGCGAACGTGCTGGCCGTCGACGACATCGCGATGCTGACCCGCCTCGACGTCAGGCCGGCGGTCGCCAGCCGCGAGGACATCGCGACGCTGATCGCGCGGCTCGACCGCTTCGGCGACTCGGTCCGCGAAGCGGTCGACGAGGACGTCTTCGAGGAGGACGACGGCGAGGTCGTCGCGCTGCACGAGTCGGCGGAGGACGCGCCGATCGTCAAGCTCGTCAACTCGATCATCGCGCAGGCCGCCGAGCGCGGCGCCTCCGACATCCACTTCGAGCCCGACGGCCGCGAGCTGCGCGTGCGCTTCCGCATCGACGGCGTGCTGTCCGTCTCCACGACGATCCCGGCGCGCATGACCGCCGGCGTGGTCAGCCGCACGAAGATCATGGCCGAGCTCGACATCGCCGAGAAGCGCATCCCGCAGGACGGCCGCGTCAGCCTGAGCATCGACGGCCGCCACGTCGACGTCCGCGTCGTGACGCTGCCGAGCGTGCACGGCGAGTCGATCGTCATGCGCATCCTCGACAAGAGCAACGTCAAGATCGACCTCGACAAGCTCGGCATGCAGCCCGCCGAGCGCGACCGCTTCAGCGAGGCGTTCTCGCAGTCCTACGGCGCCGTGCTCGCGACCGGCCCGACGGGCTCCGGCAAGTCCACGACGCTGTATGCCGCCCTGCAGGCGCTCAACACGACCGAGAAGAACATCATCACGATCGAGGATCCGGTCGAGTACCAGCTCGAAGGGATCACGCAGGTGCAGGTGAACCCGAAGGCAGGCCTGACGTTCGCGAACGGCCTGCGCTCGATGATGCGCGCCGACCCCGACATCATCATGGTCGGCGAGATCCGCGACGGCGAGACGGCGCAGATCGCGGTCGAGTCGGCGCTGACCGGCCACCTCGTCCTCTCGACGCTGCACACGAACGACGCGCCGACGGCGATCACGCGCCTGATCGAGATGGGGATCGAGCCGTTCCTCGTCGCCTCCGCGATCGACTGCGTGGTCGCGCAGCGGCTCGCGCGCACGCTCTGCTCGACGTGCAAGAAGCGCACGATCGTGCCCGTCGAGGTCCTGCGCGCCAACGGCTTCGCGCACGTGGCGGTGGAGATCGAGGCCTACGAGCCGGTCGGCTGCGGGCGCTGCGGGGGGATGGGCTACAAGGGCCGCGTCGGCCTCTACGAGGTGATGACAATGAGCGAGAAGATCCACGCGCTCGTCCTCCAGCGCGCGTCGGCGGACGAGATCGCCGCGGTCGCGGTGCGCGAGGGGATGCGCCGCCTGCGCGACGACGGCTTCGAGAAGGTCAAGGCGGGGTTCACGTCGCTCGCCGAGGTCGCGCGCGTGACGGGCACGACGTAGGGCGTGACGGCGCGTCGGCCGGGCGCGCAAACATCGCAAGCTTGCAAAGATCGCGCGGAGCGATATAGTTGCATCCGTGCAAACTTCGCAGGCGATCACGCCACATCAGCTCGCCGACGATCTGCAGCGCTTCTTGGCGCGTTGCATGAAGGGCGAGCAGAGCGAGCTGTTCGAGCTGATCGCGCAGCTCGACCTCACGATGGCGCAGATGCGCGGCCTGTTCGTGCTCGACACCTCCGACCACGCGCTCGCCCTCACGGAGCTGGCGCCGCGCATGGGGTTGTCCGTCGCGGCCGCGGGACGCGCGGTCGACGGGCTCGTGCGCCACGGCTTCGTCTCGCGCAGCGAGGACCCGGTCGACCGGCGCATCAAGCGCCTGGCGCTGACCGACGAGGGACGCGCCGCGCTCGGGCGCATCAACGAGGCGCGGCTCGTCGGGCTGCGCCGCTTCGCCGCGACGCTCGGCGAGGCCGAGCGCGACGCGCTCGCCGCCGGCCTCGCCGCGGTCTTCGCCCACCTGGATGCCGAGGAGGCGCGATGAGCGCGGACGGGAACGGCCGGCCGACCGCGATCGCGGACGACGGCGGCAAGCTCGACCGCGGCCTGCTCGCGATCTCGGCCGTCGTCGTGCTCGGGACGATCATGTCGATCCTCGACACGACGATCGTCAACATCGCGATCAACCACCTCTCGACGGACTTCAACGCCCCACTGCCGACGATCCAGTGGGTCGCGACGGGCTACCTGCTCGCGCTCGCGACGGTCATCCCGCTCACCGGCTGGGCGGCCGACCGCTTCGGCACCAAGCGCCTCTACATGACCTCGCTCGCGCTGTTCCTCGCCGGCTCGGCGCTGTCGGGCGCGGCCTGGTCGGCGCACTCGCTGATCTTCTTCCGCATCCTGCAGGGGCTCGGCGGCGGCATGATCATGCCGGCCGGCATGACGATCCTCACGCAGGCGGCGGGGCCGCAGCGCGTCGGGCGGATCATGAGCGTGGTCGGCGCGCCGATGCTGCTCGGCCCGATCCTCGGGCCGGTGCTCGGCGGCTGGCTCGTCGACGACGTCTCGTGGCGCTGGATCTTCTACGTGAACCTTCCGATCGGGATCGTCGCGCTGACGATGGCGCAGCGGATCCTCAAGCCCGACACCACGCACCCGCAGCACCGCCTCGACTGGCGGGGTCTGCTGCTGCTCTCGCCCGGGCTCGCGGCGCTCGTCTACGGCCTCGCCGAGGTGGGCACGCACGGCGGCTTCACGGGCCCGAAGGAGATCGTCTCGACGCTCGCCGGCGTGCTGCTCGTCGCCGGCTTCGTCCGGCACGCGCTGCGGATCGACGACCCGCTGATCGACGTGCGCCTGTTCAAGCGCCGCACGCCGGCGGTCTCCGGCCTGACGATGTCGCTGTTCGCCGCGGCCTTCTTCGGCGCGATGCTGCTGCTGCCGCTCTACTACCAGGTGGCGCGCGGCCAGTCTGCCCTGCACGCGGGCCTGCTGATGATCCCGCAGGGGGTCGGCGCCGCGGTGATGATGCCGATCGCCGGGCGGATCGTCGATCGCACCGGCGCGGCGCGGATCGTGCTGCCGGGGCTCGGGCTCGTGATCGCCGGCTTCGCTGTCTTCACGCAGGTCGGGGCGCACACGTCCTACGTGCTGCTGTGCAGCGCATCGCTCGTCGCCGGCCTCGGGATCGGCGCGACGATGATGCCGACGATGGCGGCCGCCTACCAGACGCTCGCCCCGGTCGAGATCGCGCGCGCGACGACTGCGTTCAACATCGTCCAGCGCGGCTTCGGCGCGCTCGGCACGGCGCTCGTCTCGGTGATCCTCGCCACGCGCCTCGCCGACGAGCTGCCCGGCGCGCAAGGCGCCTCGCAGAGCCTCCAGGCGGCGCAATCCGTCCCGCCGGCGCTGCACGCGCGCGTCGCGCCGCACATCGCGGACGCGTTCGGCAGCACGTACGTGTGGGCGCTCGCGCTGATCGTGCTCGCGTCGATCCCGGCGCTGTTCCTGCCGCGCAGCAAGCCGGCAGTCGCCCAGCCGGCCGCGGAGCGCGCGGACGAGGCGGTCGCTGTGGCGATCGAGGTGTAGAGAGTGAGCGCTCACTCACTCTGAAGGCAAAAAAAGAGAGGCCGGAGCCTTGCGGCATCCAGACCTCTCTTTCTCAGCGCCGACGTCAGCGCTTGGTGGCAATCAGCTCAGCGTCGCTAGATCTCCGGGAACTTGGTCCAGCAGGTCACCGTAGGCAAACTGCGAGAGGTCTCCCAGTCCCTTCATCTTCGGGCGACCCTTCTCGGTCTCACGAATGATCATGCTGCGCGTCATCGCCGAAAGCGCTGCATCCGGCGTCACGCGCGGATCCAAGGCCATCGACAAGGCACAGGTCGCCACGAGGCCGGCGCTGGCCATCGCCGCCTCAACGAGCTTGGCGTCACGCAGAGGATTCCCCGCCACGACGCCTCCGAGCAGGCGCCGAGCAAGCGCGCGCGCCTGGTTGCACAGGACCAACACCGACAGCTGAGGGTAAACCCCGAGCTTGCGGGCGATGACCATGTCGTAGTCCTTGAGGGCCATGAGCTCGGCCCATCGCGCTACGGTGATGGTGACTTGCTGTTGGTCGAGTTCGGCGGTCGTCGGGACGCCCAGGTTGAGGCACGCTCTTATCCACGATCCCTCGACGAGATCGAACAGCGCGTACGCAATGTGGGTTTCGCGGGTGGATGCGATCGCGTAGACGGTCTTCTGCAGATCGACCGCGGGGAAGATCAGACCGAAGATTTCCCGGACTACTGGCATCGAGTTGCGTTGGTTGGGTGGGTTTTCCATGTGTTACTGCTCCTTCTGACCCGAAGGGGTCAACTACGAATGTTGCTCGGCTTGCGCCGTTGAATAGGAAGAGAAAGGTGTCCGCTTCTCAAGACCCAGGCATTCCGCGGTCGATTCCCGCTCAGGCTCCGCGGTCGCGCTGCCGATATGGGTCGGGATGGACATCGACTTCGCCGAGTTGCTGCTCGAGGTCGTCGACCGCCGGGCGTCCGACCTCCACCTCACCGCCGGCGCGCCGCCGATGGTGCGCGTGCGCGGGCGCCTGGCCCCGGTCGACGGCTACCCGACGCTCACGCCGACCGACACGCGCGAGATCGTCTACTCGATCCTCTCCAACGACCAGCGCCAGCGGCTGGAGAACAACTGGCAGCTCGACTTCGCCTACCAGATTCCCGCCCGTGCGCGCTTCCGCGTCAACGCCTACTTCCAGCGCGCCGCGCTCGGCGCGGCGTTCCGCCTGATCCCGTTCGAGATCGCGCCGCTCGAGTCGCTCGGGCTGCCGCCCGCGGTCGCCGAGATGGCGAACCGCCCGCGCGGGCTCGTGCTCGTGACCGGCCCGACCGGCTCGGGCAAGTCGACGACGCTGGCCTCGCTGATCGACGTCATCAACGCGACGCGCGAGGAGCACATCATGACGATCGAGGATCCGATCGAGTTCCTCCATCGCCACAGAAAGTGCATCGTCAACCAGCGCGAGCTGGGCTCTGACGCGACGACGTTCGCGGAGGCGCTGAAGGCCGCGCTGCGCCAGGACCCGGACGTGATCCTCGTCGGCGAGATGCGCGACATGGAGACGATCTCGACCGCGATCACCGCGGCGGAGACCGGCCACCTCGTGTTCGCGACGCTGCACACGCAGGACACGCCGCAGACGATCGACCGCATCGTCGACGTGTTCCCCGGCTCGCAGCAGGGGCAGATCCGCACGCAGCTCGCGGTCGGCCTCCAGGGGATCGTCACGCAGCAGCTGCTGCCGACCGCCGACGGCGCCGGCCGCTGCGTCGCCGCCGAGGTGCTCGTGCCGACGCCGGCCGTGCGCAACCTGGTCCGCGAGGGCAAGACGCACCAGATCTACTCGGTGCTGCAGACCGGCGGCGCGCAGGGGATGCAGACGATGGATGCGGCGCTCTCGGGCCTCGTGCGCAGCGGGCGGATCACGCGCCAGCTCGCCGAATCGCGCTCCTCGACGCCGGAGGAGCTGCGGCGGCTGCTCGGCATGGGCGGCGGGACGGCGGTCGACAACGGCGCGATGGCGACGGTCTAGCCGATGGCCACCTACGCCTTCCGTGCACTCGACGCCGGCGGCTCCGCGGCGAAGGGCGAGGTCGAGGCGGCCTCCAAGCAGGCGGTCGCCGACCAGCTCAAGTCGCGCGGCCTGATCGTCGTCGACATCAGCGCGAAGCACAGCTCGAAGGAGCTGAACATCACGCTGTTCGAGCGCATGCGTGCGCAGGACCTGACGGTCGCCACGCGCCAGCTCTCGACGATGGTCGCCTCCGGCATGACGCTGCTGCGCGCGCTCTACGTGCTCGAGGAGCAGACCGAGTGCAAGCCGCTCAAGGAGGCGATCGTGGCGGTCCGCAAGGACGTCGAGGCGGGCCTCCTGTTCAGCGCTGCGCTCGCGCGCCATCCGAAGCTCTTCAGCCCGCTGTACGTCGCGATGGTCGAGTCCGGCGAGACCAGCGGCCGCCTCGACGACGCGCTGATCCGCGTCGCCGACCAGCTGGAGAAGGACGACTCCCTGCGCCGTCAGGTGAAGTCGGCGATGATCTATCCGACGGTCATCTTCAGCTTCGCGTTCATCGTGCTGATCGCGATGGTCGCGTTCCTGATCCCGGTGTTCGTGAAGACCTTCAAGGAGTTCGGCTCCTCGCTGCCGAAGATCACGAGAATCACGGTCGGCCTGTCGAACCTCGTGACCGGCCAGGGGTACCTGCTGGTAGCCGGCGCAGTCGTGATCGTGGTCGCGTTCCGCCAGTGGAAGCGCTCGTCGTGGGGGCGGCCGTGGTGGGACAGAATCCGCCTGCGGTTCCCGTTCAAGATCGGCCCGGTCGTGCAGAGAATCTCGCTTGCGCGCTGGTCGCGCACGCTGTCGTCGCTGATCGCCGCCGGCGTCCCGATCCTGCAGGCGATCGAGATCACCGGCAAGACCGCCGGGAACACGGTGGTCGAGAGAGCGATGGGGGAGGTGATGGCCTCGGTGAAGTCGGGCGGCACGATCGCCGCGCCGCTGCGCGAGGCGCCCGTGTTCCCCGCGATGGTCTGCCAGATGGTCGGCGTCGGCGAGGAGACCGGCGCGCTCGACACGATGCTCTCGAAGATCGCCGACTTCTACGAGGACGAGGTCGCGACCGCGATCAAGGGCCTCACGTCGCTGCTGGAGCCGCTCATGATCATCGTCGTCGGTGCGATGGTCGGCTTCATCGTGATCTCGATGTACATGCCGCTGTTCAAGGTCTACGACGCGATCAGATAGCGGCAACGCTCGCCCGGCGCGGCCGGTCGTATGCTCCGACGATGGGCACCGAGCCGCTCCATCGGCCCTCGGAGGCGATCGAGGACTATGCCAAGGCGATCTACGCCCTCCAGCGGCACGCCGGCGGCGAGGGCGGCGTCTCCACCAACGACCTCGCCGAACGGTTGCGCGTGACGCCGGCGTCGGTCTCGGCGATGCTGAAGAAGCTCGCCGAGCGAGGCCTCGTCGTGCACGAGCGCTACCGCGGCGTCGTGCTCACGCCCGAGGGCGAGCGGGTCGCGCTGGAGGTGCTGCGCCATCACCGCCTGCTGGAGCTCTACCTCGCCGAGCATCTCGGCGTGCCGTGGGATCGCGTCCACGAGGAGGCGGAGGCGCTCGAGCACGTGATCTCCGAGGACCTCGAGGCGCGCATCGCCGCGAAGCTCGGCCATCCGACGCACGACCCGCACGGCGACCCGATCCCCGACGCCGACCTCGTGATGGACGAGGGCCACACGTACCGGCTCGCAGAGCTGAAGCCGGGCGCGCGCGGGCGCTTCGTGCGCATCTCCGACTCCGACCCGGCGATGCTGCGCTACCTCTCCGAGCGCGGTGTGCGGCTGGGGGACGCGCTCGAGGTGGTCGACCGCCAGCCGTTCGGCGGCCCGCTGACCGTGCGCTTCGGCAGACGCCGGCAGGTGCTCGGCGGCCGCCTGGCCGCCGCGATGCGCGTCGAGCTGGACTGAGCCTTGGGCTACGGCGCGACGTAGCGGCCAACCTCAACCGGATGCGTCGGTTTGCGGCGGCGTGGCCCGAGGCCGAAATGCGTCGGAGCGCGTCGCCGCCGGACCCGCTACCCTCGCGCGCCGACCCATGGCTGCCCGCAACGACAGAAGCGACGAGCGCGATCAGACGACCTGCCGCCCGTGCCGCGGCACGGGTACGGTGATCTCCGGGCTCGGCGGCGAGCAGCACAGCATCGCGTGCCCGTGGTGCGGCGGAAGCGGCGTACGCGATCCCGAGCGCGATGCACAGGAATCCGGCGCGGCGATGCGCGCGGCCGGCGGCGGCTGAGGCGTTCCGCGGGCCTGAGCGCCCCTTGCAAGGCGTCAACCAAATGTCCATCGGGCTCAACCCCCATTTGCGGGGTGCCGATAGCTGGTGTGCCAGAGCCGTGAGGCCCGAGTGGCCCCCGTCCAGGGATCTGGCGGTGACACGAACGGACCACCGGTTCCAGGAGGAATCATGCTGCTGCAGACCATCCGCAAGCGGATCGACGACGAGAGAGGCTTCACGCTGATCGAGCTGCTCGTCGTGATCCTGATCATCGGCATTCTCGCCGCGATCGCGATCCCGTCGTTCTTGAACCAGAAGGACAAGGCGAACGACGCTGCCGCCAAGTCCTATGTCCGCAACATGCAGACCGCGGACGAGACGTACTTCACTGATAACAGCACGTATGCGCCTGACGTCGCGACGCTCGTCGGCGTCGAGTCCTCGCTGTCGCAGTATCCGGACGGCGTTGCCGCTGACGTCACCGCCACCGGTTCGGCGACGGGCTTCGTCATCTCGGCGAGATCGAAGGGCTCGTCCGGAGTGGTCTACAGAATCACGAAGACGAACTCCACGGTCACCCGCACATGCGCCCCGGTCAGCACCGGTGGCTGCAACAGCGGGGGCAGCTGGTAGCGCGAAGCGCTCTCCTCGCAGTCTCGAACGGGGCGGCCGATCGGCCGCCCCGTTCTGCGTGCGCGGCCGCGCGCCAATCCCGTCCAACCTTTTCACCAGGACTCAACTCCGGAATATAGGGTGCCGATAGCTCCCCTTGCCAGAGCCGAGAGCCCGAGCGGCTTCGCCCAGGGATCTGGCGGAGAACGAACGGTCCACCGGTTCCAAGGAGGAGCAATGCTGCTTCACACCATCCGCAGACGTCTGAACGACGAGAGAGGCTTCACGCTGATCGAGCTGCTCGTCGTGATCCTGATCATCGGCATTCTCGCCGCGATCGCGATTCCGTCGTTTCTGAACCAGAAGGACAAGGCGAACGACGCTGCCGCAAAGAGCTATCTCCGCAATATGCAGACGGCGGACGAGACGTACTTCACTGATAACAGCACGTATGCGCCTGACGTCGCGACGCTCGTGGGCGTCGAGTCCTCGCTGTCGCAGTATCCGGACGGCGTCGCCGCTGACGTCACCGCCACCGGTTCGGCGACGGGCTTCGTCCTTTCGGCGAGATCGGCCGGCTCTTCCGGCGTGGTCTACAGAGTCACGAAGACGAACTCCACGGTCACCCGCACCTGTGCCCCGGTCAGCACCGGCGGCTGCAACAGCGGGGGCAGCTGGTAGCGCGCCAAGCGTCGAGCAACCCACGCGTTTAAGCCGGACAGCGACGGGGCGGTCTTCGGGCCGCCCTGTTCGTGTGTTCGAGCTGGCGGCGAGCGAGCCGTCGTCAACACGCGACATCGCCCCGGCCCACGCTGAAGGCAGGCACGCCCTCAGCAGCGTGCGCTCTGGCGCACGCGACCTCGACCGCGTCTGCGCCGGGTGCATCGCTTCCATCGACTACGCGTGGGCATGGCGTGGTCGCCAGCCGCCGCGTCCGTATCCGGGCGCTCGGCGCGCAGCACCTCGTCCTCGCGGTCCCGGCCTCCTTCTCAGCGCCGCCCGATGTCGTGCGCGGCTACGCCGTGACCGCCGACGGCCGCGAAAGCCGGGTCTCCTCCGTGCCGGTCCGCCCCTGATCGCAGATTGACGGAGGCTCAGCTGGCCGCTGAGCTCGCGTCAGCTGTTCGGGATGATCCGGAAGGTGTTCTTCGCCAGGTTGGGCAGCGAGTACGCCGTCGCGGCGTTGAACGCGGCGGAATCGAAGATGATGTTGTACGCGCTGCTGCCGGCGTCGATCGTGCCGCATTTGTCGACGAACAGCGAGCCGTAGATCGAGCCGGTGCCGTGCACCATGAAGACGGGGCCGTTCTGCTCTCTGCTGGTGCACGCGCCGCTTGCCGGTGTGGTGCCCGACGCGTTGACCATGTAGATGACGCCGAAATAGCTGATGTTCCCGTTGAACGTCAGCGTGCCGTCGCCCATGATGATCATGCCGGGCACGTCGGTCGTCGCCGGCGGGGAGCTGCTGAGATTCCAGTTTCCGCCGAGGTACGTGCAGTTTCCGCCCGGAGGATTGTCGACGTAGACCAAGCCCGTGAGGCTGGTCGGGCACGTGCCGTTGTAATACGTCCCGTTCGTCTGGGCGGCCTGCTTGAGCGAGGCGAGGTCAGATGACGAGACCGCCGTGTAGCTGCCGCTCGGGTCGACGTAGCCCCCTTGGTAGTTGCTCGCCGGATCGAGCTGGCCCTTGCCCGGATCCCACCCCTCGCAGGGATCGCTGTAGCTGGGGGTGTAGGTCGAGCTGCCGCACCGCACGTTCACGGAGCCGGTCAGTGACGACCCCGGGGCGGCGTCCGTCGTCTCGATGATCACCTTGTTGCCGCGGTTGCTGGTGAACGCTCCGCCGGACGTGATCGTGTTGTGCGGCAGCGAGACGATCGTGGTCTGCCGCACCATCTCCGAGACGACGATCCGCTTCTGGCCTTGAATGATCGTCTGCGCCCGGATCCACACCTTGCCGTCGCCGTTGGCGTCGTAGGATGGGGCGGCGGAGGCGGCCGCGTCGCTGTAGTAGTTGGAGCTCTCTCCGCCGCTGTCGTCGACGATCTGGATGGTCCACTGCGGGCTGGTGTAGAGGTGTCCGGTGTACGTGGTGCTGAAGCTGTTCGTCAGCGCTCTGCCGGGACAGAAGGTGCTCGACGACGAGCTCTGGTTGCAGGCGGACGTGGCGGCGGTGGGCCAGGACTGCTGCAGGAGGTCGGCCGCCGCGTCGAGGGCGCCCTCGGCGTTGTTGTACGTCGCCTCGCCCGACGCCTCGACGCCGGTCTGGTGACTCTGCACGTCCGCCTGCGACAGGACGGCGATCCCCAAGCCGAGGAGGACGAACAGGATGATGATCGCGGCGACGAGCGCAAAGCCGCTCTCGTCGCCGGACAGCGTCTTGAGCCTCATGTCACCGTCACCTGTTGAGTCGTAGTCGTTTGCACCCCGGTCTGATCCGTAACGGTCAGCGCCACGGTGTAGGTGCCCGCGCCCGGTCTCCAGCTGACCAGGCCGTTCGACGCGATCGACAGCGCGCTGGCCGAAGGGCACGGAGAGGACGTGCAAGCCCAGGCGTAGGAGAGCTGCTCGTTGTCGGGGCTGTACGACTGCCCCGCGTTCAGGATCACGCCGCCGCCCCCCGTCGCGGTGTACGTGAACTGCGCGACCGGGGAGTGTTGCTTGTTGCGGAGGTACGCGGCGCTCTGGACCTGGGTCGTCGCGCCGCTCAGGCTCGGCGTCGGGTTGACGCGCAGGTTGATCTGGATCGTCGAGATCTGCGGCAGGTCGGTCGCTGCGACGCTGTTGCTGTCGAGCCCGTCGTTGAAGCTGAAGGCCGGATAGCTGGACGTCTGCTGGTAGCGGTTCATGATCGACTGCGCGATGACCGCGTACACCGCTTGACCGGACGCCGGAGTGAACGTCAGGTCGGGGCACGCGATCGTCTGCGACGGATCGGAGATCCACGGGTCGGCGGAGGGCGTCGAGGTCGTCCACGTCTGCGTCTGTGCGACCAGCACCTCCTGGCTGGCGGTGCCGGTGGTCGAGTCCTGCGGGACGCAGTACCGCACGCGCTCGATGCCGCTCACGTTGGTGCCGCTCGGAGTGCCGATGGTCTGGAACACGACGTCGTAGGGCGTCGCTCGCTCCAGCAGCTTCGGCGTCGTCAGCGGACTCGAAACGTTCCGCAGGTCGTGCACGATCCGGTCGACGGCGAGCCGCGCCTGGTCCTGTGCGTCGAGTCGCTTGGCGGCGGCGCCGGACTGGCGCAGGTAGGAATCCAGGAGCGTCAGCGAGGCGCCGAACACGACGAGCGCCAGCACCATCGCGACGAGCAGCTCGACCAAGGTGAAGCCGTCGTCTCGGCGCAGCGCGCTCATTGGGTCACCACCGGAGAGCACGGCGACTCGTTGAGGTGGGCGTCGACGGCGGTGACGCAGTAGCTCTGCTGCACGCCGCCCGGATCCGGAGAGCCGTCGGTGTAGCTCGTCACGGCGGGGGAGTTGCCGACGAGCTGGTAGCGATCCCCCGGAATCTGCACGCCGCGGTTCGACGGCCAGCGGTAGACGCGCCACGCCTGGATCGAGTCCCAACCATCCGGGGCGGCGGGCGAGGGCGCCGTCCAGCTCAGCGCGAGCTGCCCGCTGGTGAGCGTTCCCGTGAGGGCGGACGGCGCGTACGGCTGATGGTCACACAGGTTGGCGTCGACCTGCGGGGACTGCGCGGTGCTCTCGCGCGGCGATCCGGTGCTCGGATCGGTGTCGACGCCCACGACCCAGTAGTAGTCGGTGGTCGTGTAGCTCTGCGAGGAGCTCGTGCACGGGTTGGGCCGGGCCGCGGGAAGCGGCGGCGCGAAGGTCGACTCGGGCGCGTCGGCGCAGCTCGTGCCGGTGACGTTCCCGCTCGCGCCGCACGTGGAGACGAGCTGGGCCGCGTTGGCGCCGTACTGGCGATAGACGTGGTAGTAGAGGACGTCCTGATCGACGCTCGGCACCCACTGGATCTCGACGCCCCCGGTGAGGTCGTTCCATCCGGCGCTGAACGACGTCGGCGCGATCACCTGGTGACGGTTCAATCTGACGACCACGGTCGAGCGCGTCCCGCTGCTGCCGTTCGTGTCGTAGGCCACCGCGGCGATCGTGTAGGTGCCGTCCGCGGTCGGGAAGTTCCAGGTGAACGACGACGACGTCGTTGACGGCGCATATGGATCCGTCGCAGCGGACGGGATCTGTGCGCTCGGCGGCACGTTGCCGTTGACGAGCCACTGGATGCGGGCGGCGACCGCCGTCGTCGTGACGTTGAACGTCAGCGAGGAGCCGCTGGTGATGGTGACATTCGGGCCGGGACAGGTGGCGGAAGTGCTGAGACAGGTGACCGCCGGCCCGTTCACCGGTCGGCTGTAGATCAGAATCGTCTGCTGGATCACCGGCGTGCTGCGAGTGGTCGGCGTGACCGTCACCGAGACGCGCTTGTAGTCGTCCGGGTTGGAGTCCTGCGTGCCGTTCGAGGCGACGTCGGGGCACCACGCCCCGCCGCTCGTGGGAGCCGAGTCGTGGTTGCCGTACCCGTCGCTCGGATCGTCGAGGTCGCAGACGCTGAACGAGATGGTGAATCTCGTCGGAACGTCGTTCGACACGGCTCGGGTGACGACGAGGTTCGAGCTCGAGAGCGTGGCCTGCGGCACCACCGACTGGAGCCCGGAGGCGATCGTGCTCGACGTGAGCTGCGTGAAGGCGAGCCCGCGCGAGTCCTCCAGGACCTCGCGCGCCAAGCTGGTCTCCTGCTGTCGCAGGCGCGTCGATGAGATCGCGTGGTCGGCCGTGATGAGCATCTCGAACGTGCCGCCGAGCCCCACGACGAGCACCGCGGCCGCGACGAGCACCTCGACGATCGTGAAGCCGGCCTGCTCGGAGATGCGCGATCGGATCCGTGCGGCCAGCCGGCGGCCAGGCAGGGGCGACCGCGGTGCGCGCGCACCGACAGATGCCGCAGCGGGTCTCGCGAGGACCGGCATGAGACCCTCATCGGCAGCAACGGCGGGAATCCGTAGCAATCGCGCCGCACGTCGACCGCGAGTTGCCGCATTTCGGCGCATCCACCGCCGCCCGAGCAGGTCTCTGCGCCGTAAGGGTCGAATCTGGGCCCGTGCTGCTCGTCGTGCTCGCGGCCCTCGGCGGACTGCTCGTCGGCTCGTTCCTCAACGTCGTGGCGTGGCGGCTGCCGCGCGGCGAGTCGCTCGTCGCGCCCGGCTCGCACTGCCCGGGGTGCGACGCGCCGGTTCGCCCCTACGACAACGTTCCGGTGGTCTCGTGGCTGCTGCTGCGAGGACGCTGCCGCGACTGTCGCGCGCCGATCTCGATCCGCTACCCGCTCGTCGAGGCGTGCTCGGCGGGGCTGGCGGTCGCGGTCGTGGCGGCCCGTCACGGCACGCATGACCTCGCGCTGGGACTGACGCTGGTCGCGCTGCTCGTGCCGATCGCGCTGATCGACCTCGACCACCGCATCATCCCCAACCTGCTGACCGCGCTCGGCGCGGTCGCTGCGCTCGCGATCGGCGCCGCCACGCGTCCCGCCGGCGTGCCGGAGCAGCTGATCGCAGGCGCGGCGGCCGGCGGCTTCCTGCTGCTCGCCGCGCTGGTGCGCCCGGGCGGGATGGGGATGGGGGACGTGAAGCTGGCCGGAGTGCTCGGCCTGTTCCTCGGCCGTGACGTGGCGGTCGCTTTGCTTGTCGCACTGCTCTGCGGGACGGTCGTCGGCGTGGCGATCATGGCCCGCCGTGGGACCGCGGAGGGCCGCAAAACGGCGATCCCGTTCGGCCCGTTCCTCGCGCTCGGCGGCGTCGTGGCGCTGCTCGCCGGACCGGCGGTCGTGCACTGGTACCTGTCGACGTTCGCCTGACGCCTGTCGCGGCTCAAGCGCGCGCGGCAGAGCGCCGATGCCGCTGGTGTCGATGCGCCGGCTCCGCCATCCATCCGCGCCGCTCGTCGCCGCGCTCGTGCTCGTC
This sequence comes from Conexibacter sp., assembly GCA_035572475.1. GTDB lineage: Bacteria > Actinomycetota > Thermoleophilia > Solirubrobacterales > Solirubrobacteraceae > Conexibacter. The sequence goes on from DATNAP010000013.1 coordinate 29,361, forward strand.
GCCGCCTTCGCCGGCCTGAGCCTCACTCGCCACGACGTCAGTGCGCGCGTCGGGCGCGACGCCGCGGTGCGCGCCGTGCTCGCCCGGCCGACATTCGCGCGCATGCTTGCGAGAGGCGAGCGCTGGACGAGCGCCCGCGTGACCCCGGTCGACCGCACCGAGACGCGCGTCAGCTTCTTCGACGGACCGCGGATCGTCGCCGAGGCCACGGTCTCCCCGAACGGGCGGGCGGGCCGCTTCATCGACTTCCGCAGCCTGCTCACGCCCTACGGCGCGCCGCTCAGCCAACAGCCGTGGATGATCGCACTGGGCTGTCTCGCGTTCCTGCTCGCGACCGCCGTCGTGCCGCTGCGGCGGCTGCGCAACCTCGACGCGCTCGCCCTGCTGGGCTTCGTCGTCCCGATGATCCTGCTCGACGGCCGCGTCGCCGGCGCGAGCGCGCTGAGCACGCTGCCGTCCCTGCTATGGCTGACGGGGCGCTGCGCGTGGCGGGCGCTTGGGGCGAGCCGGCCTGCGCGTGATGTCGCCGCGCGCCCGGTCATGGATGCCCTGACGCCCGAGTGGACCGACGCTCAGCGCGTCCGCGTGCTGCGCGTCGCGGTCAGCGCGGCGGCCGCCGCAGTGGCGATGATCGCGATCAGCGCGCCCTACACGGTCGACGTCGGCCAGGCGGTGATGGAGGGCGGAACGCTGCTGCTGCACGGCACGCTCCCGTACGGGCACATGCCCGGCGACGTCTTCCACGGCGACACCTACCCGCTGCTCAGCTACGCCGCGTACATGCCGCTCGCCGCGCTGATGCCGGTGCGCGACAACTGGGACGTCGCCAACGGCGCGCTGTACGTCGCGGCCGGCGCGGCCGTGCTGGTCGCGTGGCTGCTCGCGCGCGGCGGCAGCGCCGCGGGGCTGCGTGCCGCGCTCGCGTGGCTCGCCTGCCCGCCGCTGTTCGCCGCGGCGTCGAGCGGCACCTCCGACCTGCTGCTGGCGGCGCTGCTCGTGGGATCGCTCGTGCTCGTGCGCCGCCGGTTCGCCTCCAGCGCGCTGCTGATCGCCGCCGGCTGGCTCAAGCTCGTGCCGTTCGCGCTGCTGCCGGTCTGGCTCGCGCGCCTGCGCGGCCGGCGCCTTGCGGCGGCGCTCGCGCTGCTCGCAGCCACCGCGTTCGCGACGTGGGCCGCGCTCGTGGCGCTCGGCGGCCCGCACGCCCCGGCGCGGATGCTGCACGCGATCGGCTACCAGCTCGACCGCCGCTCGCTGGAGTCGCCGTGGCTGCTGCTGGGGGTCGAATGGCTGCAACCGCTCGCGCAGGCCGGCGTGCTCGCGCTGATCGCCGCCGCGACCGTGCGCGCACGTCGCGATCCCGCCTTCGCCGCCGACCCGGCGCGGCTTGCCGCGCTCGCGGGGGCGGTGCTGCTCGGCGTGCAGCTGTGCGGCAACTACTGGACCTACCTGTACCTCGCGTGGGCGCTGCCGTGCGTCGTCCTGTCCCTGCTGGCCGAGGCGCCGGAGGCGGTGCCCGCGCGCGCCGTCGCCCCGGTGCCGGCGCGCACACCGGCGCTCGTCTGACGATGGGAATCCGTCAACACTCAACCATCCGGCCAGTGGCGCCGATGTAGGGGCAGATGCCGCGTGCACGGACATCCGGCCGCACCGTCGTCGGCCTCGACATCGAGCCGGGCTTCGTCGCGGCCGTGCAGGTGCGCACGGCCGACGGCCTGACGATCGAGCGCGCCGCCAGCCTGCCGCTCGGCCCCGGGATCATGCGCGACGGTGAGGTCGCCGATCCGGAGGGGCTCGCGGAGGCGCTGCGCGAGCTGTTCCGCCAGCACCGCCTCGACAAGCGCGTGCGGATCGGCGTCGCCAACCAGCGGATCGTCGTGCGCACGATCGAGCTGCCGCCGCTGACCGATGCGAAGGAGATCACCGCCGCGGTCCGCTTCCAAGCGCAGGAGCACATTCCGATGCCGCTCGAGCAGGCGGTGCTGGAGCACCAGTCGCTCGGCGTCGTCGACACCGCCGACGGACCGCGCACGCGCGTCGTGCTCGTCGCCGCGCGACGCGACATGGTCGAGCGCGTGCACGCGGCGGCCAAGCAGGCCGGCCTGCGCCCGGCCGGGATCGACCTCGCCGCCTTCGCGATGATCCGCGCGCTGCACGCGGGCGGGGAGGGCGCGACGCTCTACGTCTCGATCGGCGGCGTCACCAACCTCGCGCTGGCCGAGGGCACGACCTGCGTCTTCACACGCGTGGCGCCCGGCGGCGTCGAGACGCTCGCGGGCGAGCTGGCGGAGCGGCGCGGGCTGACGCTCGAACACGCGCGCCAGTGGCTCGTGCACGTCGGGCTCGAAGCGTCGCTCGAAGAGCTCTCCGGCGAGCAGGAGATCGTCCAGGAGGCGCGCAGCGTGCTGCTCGACGGCGTTCGCCGGATCGCCGACGAGGTGCGCAACTCGCTTGACTTCTATCGCGCGCAGGCCGGCGCGCTCGCCGCCGAGCGCGCGGTCGTGACCGGTCCTGCCACGGCGATCCCCGGCTTCTGCGACGCGCTCGGCGCGGCGATCGGCCTGCCCGTCGATCTCGGCGTCGTCGGCGAGGCGCGCGCGGGGGCGTACGGCGGGATCGAGGCCGGCCGGCTCGCGGTCGCGGCCGGGCTGGCGATCGAGGAGGCGGCGGCGTGAGAGCCGTCAACCTGATCCCGGCCGGCGGCGGACAGGGCAGCCGCGGCGGGTCGAGCGTCGGCCCGTGGGCGGTGCTGGGCGTGCTCGGGCTGCTGCTCGCCGGCGTGGTCACCTACGTGCTCACGAACAACCAGGTCGTCGATCGGCGGGCGCAGCTCGCCTCGCTCCAGGCGCAGGTGCAGGCGATCCAGACGCGGGCCGACGCGGCACGGCCCTTCAGAGAGTTCGCGGCGCTCGCGCAGGCGCGCGTCGAGACGATCCGCCAGCTCGGCGCCGCGCGCTTCGACTGGCATCGTGCGTTCGCCGAGCTCGCGCAGGTGATTCCGGGCGATGTCGCGCTGTCGTCGTTGATGGGCACGGTTGCGCCCGGGGTCAGCGTCGCCAACGCAGGCTCGGGCGACACCAGCAGCGTGCGCGCATCGCTGCCGAACCCGGCGATCGAGCTGAGCGGCTGCACGGCGGGCCACGACGACGTCGCGCGGCTGATCTCGCGGCTGCGGCTGATGACCGGCGTCGTCCGCGTCTCGCTGTCAGGCTCGACGGAGGAGGGCGACTCGAGCAGCGCCGGCAGCGGCACGCCGTCGACGTCCGGCGGCAGCGGCGCGTGCCACGTCCGGCACGGGAACCCGGTCGACTTCGGGATCGTCGTGTTCTTCGAGCCGCTTCCTGCCGTGCCGGCCCCGACGCAGCCGGACACCTCGGGCGACGCAGCCACCGCCGCGACCACGCCCACGGCTGCCGGCTCCGCGGCGCCCGCGGCGAGCACGACGCCGAGCCCCAACGGGAGCGCCGCGCCATGACGCTGCGCGACCGCATGATGATCTTCGGGCTCGCGCTCGCAGCGCTCGCCGGCGCGGGCTGGTTCCTCGTGCTCGCGCCGGTGCGCGAGCAGGCCAGCACCCTCAACGGGCAGCTCGCCACGCAGCAGCAGGCACTCGCGTCCGCCCAGTCTGAGCTTGCCGCCGGCGCGCAGGCGCGCCGCGAGTACGCGCGCGACTACGCGACGGTCGCACGGCTCGGCGCTGCCGTGCCGAGCGACGACAACGTCGCCTCGCTGCTCGTGCAGGTCCAGCAGGCGGCGAGTACGAGCAGGGTGCAGTTCGTCTCGCTGAGAGTCGGCCAGAGCGGCGGCGCCCCGGCGCCCGCGCCGCCTCCGCCGGCCAGCGGTGGAGCCGCGGCGGCGACGCAGGCGACGACGGCGACGCTGCCGCCGGGCGCGGCGGTGGGGTCGGCGGGCTTCCCGACGATGCCGTTCGCGTTCCAGTTCAGCGGCAACTTCTTCCACCTGTCGGGCTTCGTCGGGCGGCTCGAGCGCTTCCTCGTCGTGCGCAACCGTCGGCTCGCGGTCTCCGGCCGCTTCATGACGATCGACGGGATCGGGCTCGACGCCGGTGCGCACGGCTTCCCGCAGATCAATGCGTCGGTCGCGGCGACGACATACCTGCTGCCGGACAATCAGGGCCTCACGAACGGTGCGACGCCGTCCGGCCCGGCCGGCGCGACGCCGGCGGCGGCGTCGGGCGCGACCAGCGCCGCTCCGAGCAACATCCCTGCGGCGACGATCATCCCGGTGAGGCCATGAGAGCGATTCGCGACGTGTGGTCCGACTTGGTCGAGCGGCGGCTGTGGCCGATCGCGCTGCTGCTCGTCGTCGCGCTCGTCGCGGTGCCGGTCGTGCTCGCGAAGAAGGCGCCGTCGGAGCAGCCCCCGGCGCCCGCCGCGAGCGCGACGTCGCCGGCCGCGCCTGCGCCGCCGGCTGGCGTGCCCGTGGTCAGCGTCGCGACGGGTGGCGAAGGGGAAGCGCCGATGCTCGGGCGTTGGAAGAACCCGTTCAAGCGGCCGCCGACGCCGAAGGTCGTGAGCAGCACGTCCCAGGGCGGGGCCGGCACCGGCTCCACCGGCTCCGGCTCCAACGGCGGCTCCGGCTCCAACGGCGGGGCGGGCTCCAACGGCGGCGCGCGCAAGCGAGCGCCGAGAAGGTACGTCTACGCGTCCGTCGACGTCCACTTCGGCCGCGCCGGCAGCCCGCTGCGGCAGATCAAGGACGTTCCGCGGCTCGCGCCGCTGCCGCGCGCGAGCAATCCGATCGTGATCTTCATGGGCACGCGCGCCGACAACGAGACGGCCGTCTTCATGCTCTCCACCGACGTCAAGGCGCAGGGCGACGGCAGATGCCTCCCTTCGGCGAAGGCCTGCGAGACGATCGAGCTGAGAAGAGGCGGCGTCGCGCTGCTCGACGTGACCGACGCGCACGGCTTCGTCACCCAGTACGAGCTCGACCTCGACGACGTCGTGCTGCACACGACGACGTCCCCGGAGAAGGCGAGCGCGGCGATCGCGCGCGCCTCCGCGGCGGCGGTCTGGCTGGAGCGCGCCGGCGCGGCGCCGATCCGCCGCGGGCCGCAGGCGAGCGCCGGCGCGGCGGCGCGCCCGCCCGTGCTCATGCCGCTGCCGTGAGCGCGCGTCGCGACGCCGCGTGCGCGCCGACGCGCACGTAACCTGTACGGCCTCATGGCGCTCCGTCTCATCACTGCCGGCGAGTCGCACGGCCCCGGCCTCACGTGCATCGTCGAGGGGCTCCCGGCCGGCCTGGAGCTGGACCGCGACGCGATCAACGACGACATGGCGCGCCGCCAGCTCGGCCACGGCCGCGGCGGGCGCATGAAGATCGAGAGAGATCGCGCGGAGGTGACAGCCGGCGTGCGCCACGGCCGCACGCTCGGCGGCCCGGTCGCGCTGCAGATCCCCAACAGAGACTTCGCCAACTGGGAGGAGCGCATGAGCCCCTGGCCGGTCGAGACGACCGTGCCCGAGGTCCATCTCCCGCGTCCGGGCCACGCCGACCTCGTCGGCACGTGGAAGTACCGCACGAACGACGTGCGCAACGTGCTCGAGCGCGCGAGCGCGCGCGAGACGGCCGCGCGCGTCGCGGGCGGCGCGCTCGCGAAGGCGTTCCTGCGCACGCTCGGCGTCGAGGTCCGCTCGCACGTGACGCGCATCACGTCCGTGAGGGCGCCCGAGCCCGGCCGTACGCTCGCGGTCGAGGACTTCGCGCACGTCGACGAGTCGCCGGTGCGCTGCCTCGATCCCGACGCGAGCGCGGCGATGGTCGCCGAGATCAACACGCTGCGCAAGGCGAACGAGTCGCTCGGCGGGACGTTCGAGGTGATCGCGTTCGGGCTCGTGCCCGGGCTCGGCTCGCACGTGAGCTGGGAGGACCGGCTCGACGGGCGGATCGCGATGGCGATGATGTCGATCCAGGCGATGAAGGGCGTCGGCATCGGCGACGGCTTCGACCTCGCCGCCGTCCCCGGCTCGCAGGCCCACGACGAGATCTTCTACACCGACGAGCGCGGCTTCTTCCGCGAGACCAACCGCGCCGGCGGGCTGGAGGGCGGCATGACGACCGGCGCGCCGCTCGTCGTCACCGTCGCGATGAAGCCGATCCCGACGCTGACGAAGCCGCTGCGCTCGGTCGACATCGACACGAAGGAGCCGGCCGAGGCGCTGCGCGAGCGGACCGACTCGTGCACCGTTCCCGCTGCTGGCGTCGTCGGCGAGGCGATGCTCGCGCACGTGCTCGCCGACGCCTACCGCCGCAAGTTCGGCGGCGACCACATCGACGACGTCCGCGAGGCCGTCCGCGCCTACGAGGAGCGGATCGGGTGGCGGCGGGCCTGACGCCGGCGCCCGGCGGCGTGCTGCGCCCGCCCGCGGGGCGCGCGCTCGTGTTCGTCGGCTTCATGGGCGCCGGCAAGACCACTGCGGCGCGCCGGCTGGCGAGAACGTTCGGGCTCGACGTCGTCGACGCCGACGCCGTCATCGCCGAGCACATCGGCATGCCGATCGACCGCTGCTTCGCCGAGCAGGGCGAGGCGGCGTTCCGCGCGATCGAGGCGGAGCTGGTCGGGGAGCTGCTCGAGCGCGCCGACGGCGGGGTCTACTCGCTCGGCGGCGGCGCGCTGCACGCCGAGCGCATCCGCGACGCGCTCAGGCGCCACATCACGATCCTGCTCGACGTCGACGTCAACGAGGCGTGGGAGCGCGCCGCCGGCCGCGGCCGGCCGCTCGCGCGCGACCCGCAGGAGTTCCGCGACCTCTACGTGCGCCGCCGCCCGCTCTACATGGCGGCCGCCGACGTCGTGCTGCCGGCCGACGAGCGCGGCCGCATCGACGACGCGCTGCCGTCGATCCTCGCGCTGGCCGATGCGCGCGCCCGCGCCGGTGATCGGATCCGCCTGCTGTGGGCGACCTCCGCCTCCGGCGACTACCCGGTGTTCGTCGGGCGCGGGCTGCTCGGCGCGGCGCTCTCGCCGGTCCCCGGCCAGGGCTTCCTCGTCACCGACGACCAGGTCGGCCCGCGCTACGCCGAGCGCCTCGGCGACCTGGCCGCGCGGATCGAGTTCCCCTCCGGCGAGCAGCACAAGTCGCTCGCGACGGCCGAACGCGTGTGGATCGAGCTGGCCGACCGCGGGATGACGCAGAGCGATCATCTCGTCGCGCTGGGCGGCGGCGTCGTCGGCGACCTCGCCGGCTTCGTCGCCGCGACCTACCAGCGCGGCGTGCCGTTCGTGCAGCTGCCGACGACGCTCGTCGCGCAGGTCGACTCCGCCTACGGCGGCAAGACCGGCGTGGACCTGCCGAACGGCAAGAACTACGTCGGCGCCTACCACCAGCCCTCGTCGGTCGTCGCCGACGTGGAGACGCTTGAGACGCTGCCGCGCGAGGAGGCCGCGGCCGGCTACGCCGAGGTGCTGAAGACGGCGCTGATCGCCGGCGGGGACCTGTGGGAGCGCGTGCGCCGCGGTGACGATCCCGACCCCGACGTGATCTTCGCCTGCGCGCGCACGAAGCTCGCGGTCGTCGCGCTGGACGAGCGCGACGGCGGCCTGCGCCAGGTGCTGAACCTCGGCCACACGGTCGGCCACGCGATCGAGACGGTGACCGGGTACTCCCGTTACCGCCACGGCGAGGCGGTCGGGCTCGGGCTGCTGGCGGCGCTGCGGCTCTCTGGCCAGGACGCGCTGCGCACGGAAGTCGCGACGCTGCTCGCGGCGCGCGGCCTGCCGACGCAGCTCGACGAGGGCGTCGACCCGGACGCGATCCTCGTCGCCACCGCGCGCGACAAGAAGCGCCGCAGCGGCGAGGCAGTCCCGTTCGTGCTGCTCGACGCCCCCGGCGCCGCGCGGCCCGGCTGCCAAGTCGAGGACGGCGAGCTGCGCGCCGCCGTGCGGGAGCTGAGCGCGGCATGAGTTTGGGGGCCACCAGCCGCAACCGCATCGCCGTCATGCACGGCGTCAACCTCGACCAGCTCGGCCGTCGACCGGCGGCGCATTACGGGGCGCTCACGCTGATGCAGCTGGAGGCGCGCGTGTCCGACTGGGGGGCCGAGCTGGGGCTCGCCGTCCAGTTCTTCCAGACCAACCACGAGGGTGCGTTCGTCGAGGAGCTGCACCGGCTCGAGGACACGGTCGACGGGCTGATCGTCAACCCTGGCGCCTGGACCCACTACGCGTGGGCGATCCGCGACGCGCTGGAGATCGCGGCGCTGCCCGCCGTCGAGGTGCACCTGTCGGATGTGGATGCGCGCGAGGCGTGGCGGCGCGTCTCCGTGATCCGCGACGTCTGCATCGCGACCGTCGCTGGCAAGGGGCCGGGCGGCTACCGCGACGCGCTCGCGCGCCTGCGCGAGGAGCTGACCGCATGAGCACGCCCGCGGCCCGCTCCGATCGCCTCGTCGCGCTGCTCGACGAGCGCGAGGTCGACGCGCTGCTCGTCACGAACCTCGTCAACGTGCGCTACCTCACCGGCTACACGGGCTCCAACGGCGTCGCGCTCGTCGGCGTCAACGACCTGCGCACGTTCGTGACCGACTTCCGCTACGTGACGCAGGCCGAGCAGCAGGTGCACGGCTTCGAGCGGCGGATCGGCGAGCAGGATTTGCTCGACGAGGCGATCGCCGCGCTGCCGGCCGGCGACATCCGGCTCGGGATCGAGGACCAGCACATGTCCGTGCGCACCTACGAGCGCCTGCGCGAAGCGCTGCCGGCGAGCGTGGAGCTGGTCTCCGCCGGCGGCGGGATCGAGCGGCTGCGCATGGTCAAGGACGCCGACGAGGTCGCCAGCATCCGCGCTGCCGCCGAGCTGGCCGACGCGGCGATGACGCGCACGCTGCAGGACGGCCTCGCGGGGCGCAGCGAGCGCGACGTCGCGCTCGCGCTCGAGCAGGAGATGCGCCGTCTCGGCGCCGAGCATGCGAGCTTCGACACGATCGTCGCGCACGGTGCGCACGGCGCGCTCCCGCACGCGGTCCCGCGCGATATCGCAATCGCGCCCGGATCGCTCGTCACGATCGACTGGGGCGCGCAGCTCGACGGCTACTGCTCGGACTGCACGCGCACCTACGCGGCCGGAGCGCCCGGCGAGCACGCACGCGAGATCTACGAGCTCGTGCTGCGCGCGCAGCAGGCCGGGCTCGACGCGGTGCGCGCCGGCGTGAGCGGCCGCGACGCCGACGCCGCCGCGCGCGCCGTGATCGACGCGGCCGGGCACGCGGAGCGCTTCGGTCATGGGCTCGGCCACGGCGTCGGCTTGGAGATCCACGAGGCGCCGCGCCTCTCCAGAGCGTCCGACGCGACGCTCGCCGCCGGCAACGTCGTGACGGTCGAGCCGGGCGTCTACATCCCGGGCGAGCTCGGCGTGCGGATCGAGGACCTCGTGCTCGTGACCGCCGACGGATACGAGCGCCTGAACGGGCTCTCGAAGGACCTCACGCAGGTCGACTGACGTCCTCAGGGGACGACGTCGCCCGACGTGCCGGGCGTCACGCCCGAACGGAGCACCGGCTCCGTCGCTCCGGGGAGGCGGCGCAGGTGGCGCGTCTCGCGCGGCACGAGCGCGATCAGGACGAGCAGCGAGGCGGCGGCCCCGGCGACCGCCATCACCGTCGTCGCTCCGACCCCTTCGGCGATCACGCCGATCAGCACCAGCCCGGGTGGCAGCAGCGCGAACGAGCCCATCCAGTCATAGGAGGCCACGCGCGAGAGCGCCTGCGGCGGGATCCGCTGCGCGAGCGCGGTCTCCCACCAGACGCCGAACAGCGCCAGCCCGCTGCCGGCGAGGACCGCACACGGCACGACGAGCGCGAGCGGGGCGCCGAGCGCGAACGCGAGCAGCACGAGCCCGAACGGGACGGTCGCGAGGATCCCGGCCCGCAACGGCAGCCGCGGCCGCCAGCGCAGCGCGATCAACGCCCCGGCGGCGGTGCCGAGCCCGACGCTCGCGGCGACCCAGCCCCACAGCGCCGGGTCGCCGTAGCGGTCGGCTGCGACGGTCGGCCCGAGCACGACGTAGGGCGCGAAGCCGAGCACGAGATGGCAGGCGAAGACGGCGATCGTCACCCACACCCACGCACGCGAGCGCACCTCGCGCCAGCCGTCGCGCAGCTCGGCGGTCAGCGAGGCGCGCGCCGGCTTTTCGCCGCGCGGGCGCGGATGCACGAGCGCGAGCAGACAGGCGCTGAGCAGGAACGTGCCCGCGTCGATCGCGAACGCGGCGCCGGTGCCGAGCGTGAGCACGAGCGCGGTGGCGAGCGCCGGACCGGCGAACTCGGCGAGCGTCTGCGTGAGGCCGTTGGCCGCGTTCGCTTCCTGGATCAGGTCCTCGGGAACGGTCTGCGGGACGAGGCCGCTGTAGGCGGGACGGAAGAACGCCTCCGCTGCGCCGAAGCAGACCTCGATCGCGACGAGCTGCCAGAGGACGAGCGCGTTGGCGAAGATCAGCAGCGCCAGCAGCCCGTGCAGCGCGGCGCGGACCAGATCGGTCGAGACCATGATGCGGTGGCGGGGGAGGCGGTCGGCCCACACGCCGCCGATCAGGAGGAACGTCACGAGCGCCGTCGTCTGCGCGGCGACGACGATGCCGAGGTCGGTCGTCGAGCCGGTCCGCTCGGTCACGAGCAGCGCAAGCGCGACGAGTACGAGCCGGTCGCCCGTCGTCGAGATCGTCTGGCTGAGGAAGAGCCAGCGGAAGTCCGTTTCGCGCCAGAGCCGGGGGAGTGCGTGCACGCAGCCGTGCAGGCTACGGGTCCTGACCAATCAATGGCGCACGCCGAAAGGTGGTCTGCCACGCATCAGCGATTTGCCAAACCCGCTCCAGCAGGGATGATGCGAGGCTCGGAGCTTGTCAGGAGCTTGCTCCGAGAACGCATGTGGGCGGCCGCCGCGGAGCGATCCACGGCGGTCGCCTCACCTGGTGGAGCAGCTCGACCAGCCGTTGCGAACATGGTATTCGCATGGCATCATCAGATACACATGGCTTCGATGATCCAGATCCGCAACGTCCCGGACGAACTGCACCGGGATCTCAAGGCGCGCGCGGCGCGCACCGGCATGACACTCTCGGACTACCTGCTCGCCGAGCTGCGGGCTCTTGCGGTGCGCCCCACGATGGGCGAGTGGCTCGGGCGGAGCGCGACCTGGGAGCCCGTGAACGTGAGTGAGTCTCCGGCCGACGCGCTCGCCGCCGAGCGCGGTCGTCACGCCGCGTGATCGTCGCCGACGCGAGCGCCATCGCCGAGGTGCTGCTGGCGCGGCCGGCGGCGCCGGCGATTCGCCAGGCGCTTGCGCCGCATCCGGAGCTGCATGTCCCTGAGCACTTCCACGTGGAGGTGCTGTCCGTGCTGCGCCGCTACTCCCTGCGCAGAGAACTGGACGAACGCCGGTCGGCCACTGCGCTTGACGCGCTGGCCGACCTGCGCGCAGTGCGCTACCCCGTGATCGAGATGGTCGACGAGGTCTGGGGTCTACGCCCGCGCTTGACCGCCTACGACGCGGCCTACCTTGCCCTCGCGCGACGATTGGACGTGCAACTCGTGACGCTGGACAACGGCCTCGCCACGGTCGCTCGCCGGGACGGCCGGCTCGCAGCGCTCTGATGGCACTCGAGTTGCGAGCGCGAGAGCGCGCCGACGGCCGCCCCACCTAGAATCCCCGCGGTGATCTCCACCAACCAGTTCTGTTTGTGGCAGAGCTGATCATCGGATGGAGGCGGCGGGAATCGAACCCGCTCGTCCCGAACAGACCGGCGCAGCGCGCCGATAGCCGGGCATACCTGTCGCCCCCGGAAGCGCACTGCGGGACTCATCGCCGGTTCTTTCCCGGCAGCCTGCGCCCGCAGCTCGGACAGACGCGCGTCATGACCGGCTCCAGATGGGATGCGTCGCCGAGCTCGTAGAAGCGCCGGTGGCGGTCACGGCCGTAGACCTGCAGCTCGTGGCCGCAGGCGCAGGCGAATGGAGCCCGCGTCGTCGTCGCGATCGGGGCGTCGTAGACCATCTGCCTCACGGCTCCCGCGCGCCACGGCCGCCCTCGTCCAGCCAGCGGTCGGCGGCGAGCGCGTCCGAGGCGGTGGTACCAAGGAGCGACAGTTCGCCGCCGGACGTCGCCGGCAAGGGATCGTTGGTCAGGACACGGAGTCCGACCAGTGAGGTCAGGTCACGCTCGGACTCCAGCGTGCGCCCGCAGAGCGGGCATCTGTCCTGCGCGACGCTGATCGCGACGTCCAAGCCGGAGCGACGGATCTTGCAGTGCGTGCACTTGTACCAGGGCATGACGTGCCCTTTCCGTTGATGTGCTTCCGACAGTAGCAGGAAACAAACTTCTTGAAACAGACTTCAATAGTCTTCCACGCGATGGCCCAGTGGACGTTCCTCAGCAACCACGCGCAGGTACTCCTCTGCATCGCGCACGACCCGAGCAGTCGCTTGCGCGACATCGGCGAGCGCGTCGGGATCACCGAGCGCGCCGCGCACCGCATCGTCGACGAGCTCGTCGAGGCCGGTTACCTGACGCGCGAGCGGCGCGGGCGCCGCAGCCACTACACCGTCGTCGAGCACCTGCCGCTGCCCGATCCGCTCGTGCGCGAGCAGCGCGTCGCCGACCTGCTGCGTCTGCTCGTGTCGTCCTGAGCCCGAGGGGTCGGGTGCTACGGTGGGGTGGTCGGTCGCCTCGTCGCGACCGTGCGTTCGCCCGGTCCTTCTTGACCTCTCTGCCTCGCGATCGCAGCCCCTGAGAGGCTCGCGAGGAGCGCTGTGAACGTCGCCATGCTGGCTCCGCCCTGGATCGCGGTCCCGCCGCCGGGGTATGGGGGCGTCGAGTCGGTCGTCAGCGTGCTCGCCGACGCGCTCGTGCGGCGCGGGGCCGACGTGACGCTGTTCTGCGCGCCGGGGTCGATGTCGAGCGCAGACGTCGTGCCGCTGCTGGCCGAGGCCCATCCGCGCGAGATCGAGCGCGCGCTCTACGAGGCCGACCACGTCGCGCGCGCGTTCGAGGAGATCGAGCTCGCGCTGCCGGGCTTCGACGTCGTCCACGACCACTGCGGCTTCACGGCGCTCGCGATGGCGGACCGGCTCGCCGTGCCGATGGTGCACACCCTGCACGGGCCGTTCACCGCCTCGACGGCCGCCTTCTACTCCCGCCACGGGAGCAAGGCGGCGATCGTCCCGATCAGCCGCGCGCAGCTCGCGTCGGCGCCGGCGGGGCTTGCCACGACGGCGGCGATCCCCAATCCGATCGACGTGGGCGCCTGGCCGCTGCGCGAGCGCAAGGACGACTACCTGCTGTGGGTCGGGCGGATCACGCCCGAGAAGGGCCCGCACCGCGCCATCGCCGCCGCGCGCGCCGCGGGCGCGCCGCTCGTGCTGGCGGGCGTCGTCCAGCCGGGCCAACAGCCCTTCTTCGAGCGCGAGATCGCCCCGCATCTCGACGGCGAGCGCGTGCGCTTCGCCGGCGAGGTCGGCGGGGCGGCCAAGCGCTCGCTGTTCGCCGGCGCGCGCGGGCTGCTGATGCCGATCCGCTGGTGCGAGCCGTTCGGGATGGTGATCGTCGAGGCGCTGAGCTGCGGTACCCCCGTGATCGCCTTTCCGGAGGGCGCTGCCGCCGAGCTCGTCGTGGACGGGACCACCGGGTTCCTCGTCGACGACGAGGCCGCGATGGCCGCGGCGGTCGTTCGGCTGCCGGAGATCGCCGCGCGGGACTGTCGCGCCTGGGTCACGCGGCACTGCGACGTCGACGTGGTCGCCGCCGCCTATGAGCGGACGTACCGCTCGGCGATGCGGCCGGACGTCGCAGGGAGCCCTGTCGCGCTTGTCTGAGCGCACGCTGAGCGTCCTGGATGGCAGCACCTTCCTCGTCGGCGATCGCCTCGGCGACATGCGCGCCGAGGAGCGGCGCGAGCACGGCTTCTTCTCGGAGGACACGCGCTTCGTCTCGCACTGGGTGCTGCGCGTCGACGCGGCGCCGCTGGAGCTGCTCGGGCTCGACCAGGACGCGCACTACGCCGTTCGCTTCTTCCTGGCCCCGGGCGTGAGCCCCGACGTCGCGGCGCCGTTCTCCGTCATGCGGCGGCGGCTCGTCGACCACGTGTGGATGGAAGAGGTCACCGTGACCAATCACCGCCACACGGTCAGCGACCTGGCCGTGGTGGTCGAGGTCGACGCGGACTTCGCCGATCTGTTCGAGGTCAAGGAGGGGGCGGTCGCGGCACGCGAGATCGCCTTTCACCATGACGACCGCACGCTCGTGCTGGCCTACCGGCATGGGAGCTTCCAGCGCTCGGTCGCGGTCGTCGCGAGCCGCTCGGCGACCATCACCCGCGCGGGCTTCGCGTGGTCGCTGCGGCTCGCGCCCGGCGAGCGGTGGTCGACGACCTTCACTGCCACGCCGCATGCCGCCCAGCCCGGGGCGACGTTCCCGCGGCGCGAGGTGCGGGCCGACCTCGATGAGCTGAGCCGGCTCAAAGCGGCCGAGCTCGACGCGTGGCTCGCCCGTGCTCCGGCGCTGGAGACCGCGGACGCCGCCCTCGCACGCACGTATCGCGCAAGCCTCAGCGACCTCGCCGCGCTGCGACTGCATCCCAGGCTGGCCGAGCACGCGACGCTGCCGGCGGCGGGACTGCCGTGGTTCATGGCGCTGTTCGGCCGCGACAGCCTGATCGCCAGCTACCAGGCGCTGCCCTACCTGCCGGGTCTCGCCGCCACGACGCTGCGCGCGCTCGCCGCACACCAGGCGTCCACGCGCGACGACTTCCACGAGCAGGAGCCGGGCAAGATCCTGCACGAGCTGCGCTTCGGGGAGCTGACGGCACGGGGTGAGCGACCGCACTCCCCGTACTACGGGTCCGCGGATGCGACGCCGCTGTTCCTCGTGCTGCTCGACGAGTACCACCGCTGGTCGGGCGACGACCAGCTCGTGCGCGAGCTGGAGCCCAACGCCCGCGCGGCCCTGGCGTGGATCGAGGACGAGGGCGACCTGGACGGCGACGGATACGTCGAGTATGCCCGCCGCAACCCGCTCACCGGGCTCGTCAACCAGTGCTGGAAGGACAGCTGGGACGCGATCCAGTTCGCCGACGGCACCCTGGCGAGAGGACCGATCGCCACCTGCGAGATCCAGGGCTACGTCTACGACGCGCAGCGGCGCGCCGCGCGCCTCGCACGCGAGGTGTGGGGCGATCCGGCGCTCGCCGAGCGGCTCGAGCGTCGTGCCGCCGACCTGCGCGAGCGTTTCCGCCGCGACTTTTGGATGCCCGAGCGCGGCTCCCACGCGCTGGCGCTGGACGGCGACAAGCGCCAGGTCAACAGCCTCACGTCCAACATCGGCCATCTGCTGTGGTCGGGGCTGCTGGACGAGGGGGAGGCGGCCGCGACCGCCGCGCGTCTGCTCGGCGAGGACTTGTGGTCGGACTGGGGGGTGCGAACGCTCGGCGTTCGTGAGGGTGGCTACAACCCGCTCGGCTACCACACCGGCACCATCTGGCCCCACGAGAACTCGCTCATCGCGGCCGGCCTCGCGCGCTATGGCCACCGCGACGCGGCGGCGACGATCGCCTCCGCGATCCTCCGCGCGGCGCCGCATTTCGAGCACCGCCTCCCCGAGGTGTTCGCCGGCTATCCGGCCGTCGAGACGGCGGTCCCGGTCGCGTATCCCACGGCCTCACGACCGCAGGCATGGGCCGCGGGAACGCCGCTGCTGCTGTTGACCACGCTGCTCGACCTCCGACCGGGCGACGCTGCGGTGGAAGCCGAGGTCCCGCGCATCACGGGACGTCTCGTGCTGCGCCCGCGCTCCGGCGCGGAGCGATGAGCGCGCGACGCGCTCCGAGCGAGCCGACGACCGGCGGTGCGGCCGCCCGGCGAAGTAGACTCTCGCGTCAAGGCTCACTCGACCACACCGCGTTTTACCTGCAAAAGGGACTGATTCGTACGATATCTACGAACCAATTCTGTTTGTGGGGAAGCTGATCATCGCACGGGGCGTTGCATAGGCGCAACGCTGGGCGTTGCGTTGGTGCTACACTCGATCCATGCTGGACACAGGACACCACGATCGTCGCCTCCAGCGCCGCCTGCGCGAAAGCCCGGAGTTCCGCGCGGAGTTCGAGAGGCAGCAGCGGGAGATCGCCGCGGTCGACGCGGTCATCAACACGCTGGACGAGTTGCGCACCGAGCGGAATCTGACGAAGGCGCAGCTCGCCCGGGAGATCGGCAAGAACGAGGCGAGCATCCGCCGCCTGCTCACGGCACCGGTGAACCCGGAGCTGCGGACGGTCGTCGCGCTGGCGGACGCCCTCGACGCGGACATCCGCATCGTCCCGCGCAAGCGGACTGCGGCACGTCGCAAGACGCGAGTGGCGTAGCGCGCCGGAGCGTCCTGGCGCTCTCCTACAGTCGCGCGATGCCCTGGGGCGTCGTCTACTACAGAACCGTCGACGGTCGTGTTCCGGCCGACGAGTTCCTCGACCGCTGTCCCGACAAGGTGGAGGCGACGATCCTCGCCGTCCTCGACGCGGTCCGTCGTGCGCCCCCGCCGGCCTTCAGCGGCGGCGGCAAGTGGGAGGCAATGCACGGGTCGATGGGCGGCTACTACGAGATCCGGGTCACCGGCCCTGGACGGCGCCAGTATCGGCTGTTCTGTCGCCTGGAGAACGGTACGCCGGAGGAGCTGGCCCAGCGTGGCTTCGCGGGACCACAGATAGTCGTGATCAATGGTATGGACAAGCCGTCGGGACAAGTGTTCTCGGATGCCGACTACCAACGGCATGTTCGGCGACTCGGCGAGGACTACCTCAGCACGCTTCCGCGCCGCATCGCGTAGGAAGCGCGTGGCGAGAGGGGGTACGTTCAATCGCTGCTCGTGGCAAGGTTCAGCGGGTGCCAGCAGGCTTCTTTCACACCCTACCCATCGTCGGCGCGATGTTCGTGGGAGGCACGACAGCGGACGGCGAGCCAATGTTGATGGTCACGGCCGAGAATCCCGACAAGATTCCGGGTTTCGACGGCGAGGTCGAGAAGGCCCGGCTGGAGCGTTTTCACCTTGAGTGCTACCGGGCGGATCACGTTCTGCAGTTTGGCGTCGCGCCGTTCGAGGAGGTAATCGCTGGCGATCGCCCCGACTTCACGGTCACCGCCGAGGGTCACAAGGTGCGCCTCGATTGCGCTGCGCTGGCAGACCACCACCGGCGGCTCGGCTTCAGACTGATGGACCACCTGCGCGAGCGCCTCATCTCCGGTGGCGGCGATCGCGATTTCTCCGGCGTTGCGGGCTGTGTGCTGTCAGTGTGGTTCGGTGAGAAGCTCGACGACCTCCCGCCGAAGCGGTGGGACGGCTCGATCGTTGAGCCGCTGCTGGACGCGATCGCTGCCTGCCAGGTCGATCATGGCGCGATCGCTCGTCTGAACCAGGAGATCGCGCACCGCGGCTTCCCAGAGGTCTTGCCGCCGGTGATCCAGACCGGCAAGACGCCCGACGAATCAGCCGGGTTCGTGGCGAACGCCCTCCTCGGCCCGACTGAGGGAGCCCGCTTCTCTACCGGGCTCGGCTTCGAGGTCCGGCTGCACCTGCCGGAGCAAGTGACGTACAGCGGCGCGAAGGCGACTCTCGAACGCATCGTGAGCCAGCACGACCAGCCGCAGATCGAACACCTTCTGTTGACGGCCGGTGGACCCGACCGGACTGGGATGCGCTTCGCAGGCGAGGAAATGATCGCTGGATTCCTGGTCGAGCAGCCGGACCTGTACGTCGAAGTCGAGCATCTCCAGCGGGTCACCTTGCACCTGTGGTTCGCGCGGCGGATCGTGGAGGTGCCGGTGCGGACGAAGTCGCGGAGCGACGAGCGGCGAGCCTAGGTGTCATAAGGTCGGGCATCTCACCGTCTCACGGTTTCCGCTCCCAGAAGGAGGACCTCCCGGAGCGTCAGCCGACCGCCGGGCGAAGTACACTGCCGACCCGGACTCCCGACGACCACATCCGCTTTTTCCCTGCAAAGGGGCTGATTCCCACGATATCTACGAACCAGTTCAAGAATGGCAACCACATCGACGTCGAGGGGACGATCTTCAAGATCCTCGAGTTCCAGCACGTCAAGCCCGGCAAGGGCGGGGCGTTCGTGCGCACGAAGCTGCGCCGCGCGAGCGACGGGGCGGTGATCGACCGCACGTTCCGCGCGGGCGAGAAGTTCCGCCCGGTGCGCACCGAGGTCCGCAAGATGCAGTTCCTCTACGCCGACGGCAGCGACGCGCACTTCATGGACTCCGAATCGTTCGAGCAGATCGCGATTCCGGAGGCGACGCTCGCCGACCCGCTCAAGTGGACGCGTCCGAACGACGAGGTCGAGCTGCTGTCGATCGACGGGCAGCCGGCCGATCTCCAACTGCCGAGCGCCGTCGACCTCGAGGTCACGCAGACCGAGCCGGGGCTGCGCGGCGACACCGCCTCCGGCGGCGGCACGAAGCCGGCCACGCTCGAGACCGGCGCCACCGTCCAGGTCCCGCTGTTCGTGAACATCGGCGACAAGGTGCGCGTCGACACGCGCTCGGGCGACTACGTCTCGCGGGCGTAGGCGCGCGGGCGGAAGCGGATCGCGTGGCACGTCGCAGCGACCAGCGCCGCAGAGCCGTGTTTGCGCTCTACCAGCACGACCTCACGGGACGCCCGCTCGACGAGACGCTCCAGCGCGACGCGGCGCCCTTCACGCGCGCGCTCGCGCAGGCGGCGCTCGCACGCCAGCCGGAGCTCGACGCGCTGATCGCCGATCACGCACAGGGCTGGGCGCTCGAGCGGATCGCGCCGCTGGAGCGCTCGATCCTGCGCGTCGGCCTGCTCGAGCTGCTGCACCCGGGCGACGTGCCCGGCGAGCAGCCGATCCCCGCGGAGGGCGCGATCGACGAGGCGGTCGAGACGGCGAAGGCCTACTGCGGCTCGGAGGCGCCGGGCTTCGTGAACGGGATCCTCGCCGCGGTGCTGCGCGGGCGCCAGGCGGCCGATGCGGGGGGACGCGGCGCATGAGCGCGATCGACCCGCTCCAGCACCTGACGGAGCAGCTCGAAGAAACGGCCGGGAAGCTGAGGGCGGGCGAGCTGGAGGCGCAGGAGGCGGCGCGCCTCGTCGAGGAGTGCGCGCGCCTCGCGGCCGACGCCGCAGCCGAGCTGGACCGGCGCGTGCGCGCGGCGACCGACGACGCTCGATGAGCGACGCCTATCCCGAGGATCTGCGGGAGCAGGTCGAGCGGTACCTCCAAGCGCTGCGCTTCGTCGAGGACGAGGCCGCGCCCGGGGTCGAAGGCCTGGAGGAGGCGATGCGCTACTCGCTGCTCGCCGGCGGCAAGCGCATCCGGCCGGTGCTCGCGCTCGCGGCGGCGCGCGCGGTCGGCGCCGACCCGGCCGAGGTCCTGCCGCTCGCGGCCGCGATCGAGCTGATCCACACGTACTCGCTGATCCACGACGACCTCCCCGCGATGGACAACGACGACCTGCGCCGCGGCCGCCCCACCTGCCACCGCGCGTTCGGCGAGAACGTCGCGATCCTCGCCGGCGACGGCCTCTACGCGGAGGCGTTCCGGCACGTCCTGACCAGACAGCAGGGCGAGCCCCCGGCGATCCTTGCGGCGGTCGCCGAGTTGGCGACCGGGACGGGCGTCAACGGGATGGTCGGCGGGCAATATCTTGATGTGACAGAGCGCGCGCCGGCCGGCCCGGAGGGGCTGCGCAGCATCCACGTTCTGAAGACGGGCAGACTGATCGCCGCGTCGGTGCTCTGTCCGCTGCACCTCGTGCTGACGGGCGAACCTGCGAGAATCGACTTGTTCCGCGGCTTCGCGAGCGAGCTTGGCGTCTTGTTCCAGATCGTCGACGACATACTCGACGTCACCGGCAGCGAGGACGCGCTCGGGAAGCCGCACGGCAGCGATGCGCGACTCGGCAAGCGCACCTACGTTAGTGCTTATGGGCTCGACCGCGCCCGCGAGCTGGCGGCGGAGTCGCACAGCAAGGCGCGCGCGGCGCTCGCCCAGGCGGCGCCCGGCCGGGCGCCGGAGCTCGAGCAGATCGCCGACTTCATCGTGACCCGCAGCTCATGAGCGAAATCCCCCCCAAGCTCCTGTCCCAGGTCGAGGGCCCCCAGGACCTCCACGGCCTCACCGACGCCGAGCTGACGCAGGTCGCACAGGAGGTGCGCGAGCACATCATCGACACGGTCGGAGAGATCGGCGGCCACTTCGGCGCGAACCTCGGCACGTGCGAGCTGGCGGTCGCGCTCCACTCGCTGCTCGACTCGCCGCGCGACAAGATCCTCTGGGACGTCGGCCACCAGGCCTATCCGCACAAGGTCCTGACCGGCCGTCGCGACCAGCTCGCGACCATTCGCAAATACCAGGGGCTCACGCCGTTCTGCTGCATCGAGGAGTCGGCGCACGACGTCATGGGCGCCGGCCACGCGTCGACCTCGATCGGCTACGCGGTCGGGATCAAGGAGGCGATGCGCCACGGCGTTGGGCAGGACGGCAAGGTCGTCGCGGTGATCGGGGACGGCGCGATGACCGGCGGGGTCGCGTTCGAGGCGGTCCACCAGGCCGGCGGTCTCGGCACGCCGATCGTCGTCGTCCTGAACGACAACGGCATGTCGATCGCGCCGAACGTCGGTGCGCTGTCGCGCTACTTCAACCGCGTGCGCCTGAACTCCAAGTGGTGGCACGCGCGCGAGGGCGTCGAGGGCGGCTTGACGAAGCTGCCGGGCGCGCTCGGCGCCGCGTTCGAGCGGCTCGGCCCGCAGTTGAAGGAGTCGATCAAGGCGTTCTGGGCGCCCGGCCTCTTCTGGGAGGAGCTCGACTGGGCCTACATGGGCGTCGTCGACGGCCACGACGTCCCGCACCTGTGCGAGGCGCTGCGCGAAGCGCTCGCCGCGGATCGGCCGGTCGTCGTGCACATCGCGACGGTGAAGGGGAAGGGCTTCGCGCCGGCCGAGAACGGCGGGCTGGAGGGGATGGAGAAGTGGCATGCGGCGAAGCCGAAGTCGATTGCCAACGGCGCGCCGGCGCCGGCGGCGAAGCCCGCGTCCGGTGGCGGAGCGGCCGCGCCGAAGCCGCCGCAGTACACGAAGGTCTTCGGCGACGCGCTCGTGCGCGAATGCGAGCGCGACGAGCGGATCATCGGGATCACCGCCGCGATGAACACCGGCACCGGCCTCGACATCCTCCAGAAGGCACTTCCCGATCGCTACTTCGACGTCGGGATCGCCGAGCAGCAGGCGCTGCTGTTCGCGTGCGGCCTCGCGCTGCAGGGCTGCAAGCCGGTCGCGGCGATCTATTCGACGTTCCTGCAGCGCGCCTTCGACCAGATCGTCCATGACGTCTGTCTGCAAAGACTCAACGTGGTGCTGGCGATGGACCGCGCCGGCCTCGTCGGCGACGACGGCCCGACGCACCACGGCGCCTTCGACGTCGCCTACCTGCGGCCGCTGCCGAACATCGTGCTGATGGCCCCGCGCGACGAGGCGATGCTCGTGCACATGCTGCGCACCGCGCTCGCCTACGACGACGGCCCGGTCGCGCTGCGCTACCCGCGCGGCGAGGCGGCCGGCGTGCCGCTGCCGGACGCGCCGCGTGCGATTGCGATCGGCACGGGGGAGATCCTGTGCGCCGGCACGGGCGGGAAGGTCGCGCTGCTCGGCTACGGCACCGGCGTCGGCAAGGCGCTCGAGGCCGCAGAGCTGCTGCACGAGCGCGGGATCGAGGCGACCGTCGCCGACGCGCGCTTCGCCAAGCCGCTCGACGCCGGGCTCGTCGCGCAGCTGATGGCCGAGCACGAGCTGCTCGTCACGGTGGAGGAGGGCGTGCTGGCGGGCGGCTTCGGCTCCGCCGTGTGGGAGACGCTCTCGGACGCCGGCCTGCCGTCGCGGATCCTGCGCGTCGGCCTGCCCGACCGCTACGTCGCGCACGGCGCGCCCGCGCTGCTGCATGAGGAGGTCGGGTTTACGGGCGAGCGCATCGCCGAGCGGATCCTGCAGCGCCTCGCCGCGCCGCACGACGTCGGCGCCGCTCAGCGGTAGGCGCCGTCCACGAGCCCGATCTCGCGCGCGCGGGCGACCGCCTCCGAGCGCGAGGAGACGTCGAGCTTGCGATAGACGGCGTGCGCCTGCGTCTTGACGGTGTTGGCCGAGACGTGCAGGCGCGCCGCGATCTCGCGCAGCGAGAAGTGGCTCGGCAGCAGCCGCAGCACGCGCAGCTCCGCGAGCGTCAGCCGCGCCGGTCCCTCGACGGCGCTCGCGGCGAAGGCGTCGGCGCGCGCCCACGCGTCCTCGATCCAGCGCCGCAGGACGGGCGCGTCGGGCAGCCGCCGCGCCGCGCGCGACATCTGCGCAAGCTCGGCGCGCGCGCCGGCGGCGTCGCTCAGCCGCAGCAGTGCGCGGGCGCGCGCGAAGCGCAGCTCGGCCTCGCACCACGGCGGCAGCTCGGCGTCCGCCCGCAGCACCGCCTGCGAGCGGGTGAGCCGCGTGCGCGACGCCACGAGCGCGCCCGCCTGCGCGTCGGCGAACGCGGCGACCGCATGCGCCGGCGCGGCGAGCGGTTGGTGAGCGACGTGCGCCTGCTCCATGCCGCGCACCGCGCGGACGGCGAGGGCGCACGCGTGCTCGGGTTGGTCGCCGTCGAGCGCCAGCAGTGCGAGCTGCGCGAGCGAGAGCGCCTCGACGAGCGGCCCGGAGCCGGCGGGCCACGCGCCCTGCTCAAGCTGCTCGTGGGCTGCGGCCGCATCGCCCGCGAGCTGCGCCGCCGTTCCGGCGAGCAGGGATGCGAGCGCGCGCCAACCGGGCCGGTTTCCGAGCGCCGTGCGCGCCGCTTCCGCATCCGCGCGCATCTGCGCGACGCCGTCGCGCGCCAGCGCCGCGCGCACGAGCGCGAGGCCGGAGGCGGCGGGAGCGTCGGGCGGATCGATCGCCGCGAGCCGGCTCGCCTCGCCGGGCTGACCCTGCGCGATCCGGCGCAGCGCTGCCGCGACCGCCAGCGGTGGTGTCGTCGCGACGGGCGCGCTGCCGAGCGTGCGCAACCAGCCGTCGAGACGCTCCGCCTCTGCGCCGAACGCGTACGCCGGGATCGCATCCCACAGCAACGCGCCGGCGCGTTGCGCGTGGCCGGCTGCGACGGCATGGTCGACCGCCGGCGCGATCTCGCCCCGGCGCGCATGCCAGGCGCTCGCGCGGCGGTGCGCCTCGGGCTCCCAAGCGCCGTCGCGGCGGCGCAGGTCCGCGACGAGCGCCTCGGCGAGCAGCGGATGCAGGCGGAAGCGGCGCTCGGCGCGGTCGAGCGCCTCGATCGGCATGTTGCCGTCGGCCAGCTCACGCAGCACGACGCCGCTGTCGCTGCGTGCCAGCAGTGCGTCGCACAGCGCGCCCGAGAGCGTGCCGAGCGGCGCGCTGCGGAGCAGCAGCTCGCGCGTCGCGGGATCCAGCTCGGCGAGCAGCTGCTCGCGCACGTAGGCGGCGAGCAGCCGGTCGGCGCCGCTGAACGCGTCGACCGTGCGCGGACCGTCCGGCTCCGCGAACGCGCGCGCCGCGAGCGCGAGCGCGGCCGCCCAGCCCTCCGCGAGCGCGGCGAGCGCGGCGGCATCGGCCGTCGACAGGCCGGGACACGCACGCGCGAGCAGCAGCGCACTCTCGTACGGGTCGAGCGCGAGCTGGCGCGCACGCAGCTCCAGCACGCGGTCCTCCGCGCGCAGGCGCGCGAGCGGCAGCGCGGGCGCGGCCCGGACCCCGAGCGCAAGCTGGACGCCGGCGCCAGAGCGCGTGGCGAGCAGCTCGCGCACGCGCGCGACCGCCTCGTCGCGCAGGAGGTGCGCGTCGTCGAGCACGAGCAGCAGCGGCCGCCGCGGCGCGGCGAGCGTCGCGTCGAGCGTGTCGAGCAGCCGCCGGTCGAGCGCCGACGCCCACGTGCACGGACGCGCGTCGGCCTCGGCCCACTGCGCGAGCAGCGTCGTCTTGCCATAGCCGGCCGGCGCGCGCAGCAGCACGACGGTGGCTTCAGGAACCGCTGCCAGCCGCCGCAGCAGGCGGGCGCGCGGCACCGTCCGCGTGCCGGCGCGGATCGGCGCCTGAGCAGGTCGGCGCAAGCTGAGGTGGGTCGCGTCGATGACCAGATGGCCTCTGCGATCCACGGTGCCCGCGCCGGCGCCGGCCCGCAAGGGGGCGCGCACGCGCACGCCCGAAGGCGAGCACGACGGTCGTGCGGAGGCGGGCGCACGCCTCGTCCGTGCGCTGTTCAGCGCGGCTCGCCGGTGCGCAGCAGCGCGGCCTTCTCGGAGGCGAGCTCCTCGTCGGTGAGCACGCCCTGCGCGTGCAGCGCCGCGAGCCGTTCGAGCAGCGCGATGCGCTCGCCGGGGCTCACCGCGACCGCCGGTGAGCCGACCCCGCCCGGCCCGGCGCCATTGGCGGCCGCGCTCGGGCCCGCGTTGAGCCGGGGGGCGTGTGCGCGCGCCTGCGCGAGCCGCTCGCGCATCGTCGTGCGCGCGTGCTCGACGCGCTCGCGCCAGCTCGCCTGCGCGCCGCTCACGGTCGCGTCGGGGAACTCGGCCGCGACCTGCCGTCGCAGCGCCGCGACGCCGAGCGCGAGCAGCGCGATCATCACCAGCACCGGGATCACGCTGCGCGTCGCGGGCAGCGGGCCCCAGGCGATCACGAGCAGCGCAAGCGCGCCCGCGGCGCCGTAGGCGACCTCGGGGCGCTCGACCAGCCATGGCGCCGCCGCGCGGCGCAGCCCGACTGCGGCTCTCATCGGGCCGGCGAGCCAAGCCGCCACGATCACAGGGATGCCGCCGACGATGATCGCCCATGCGATGTCGTGCAGCATGCTCGTGCCGATCGACCACGTCGCCTGCGCCGCCGGCTTGACGGCGTCGGTCCGCGCGAGGCTGTCGACGACGCGCTGGCCGACGACCGAGCGCGCGACGAGCGTCACGACCCCGGCGGCGATCAGGCACCACCCGACGGTGCGAAGGGTCACGCGCCGTCGGCCCTCGGCGAGCCACACGGCGAGCGCGAACAGCACGAGGCCGAGCAGCGGCAGCACGATCGCGAGGCCGCGCAGCGCCGCGGTGACGCCCTGCACCGCGGACGCCTGTCTGCTGTTGACGACCGCGACTCTGCCGGCGTCGGGCGGGATTCTCGAGATCAGCGATTCGGGCAGCCCGAGCCGCTTCCCCATTTCCACGACGAGCGCCCCGAGTTCCAGATAGACGGTGTTGCCGGAGATTCTGACGACGTTCGACTTGCCCTCCGCGACCGCGATGAAGCGTTCGGCCGCGACGCGGTTCGCGGTCTGCCAGGCCTGCTGGACGAGCGGGCGTTCGAGCGCCTTGTCGGTGACGTCCTGCGCGACGTTGCGCAGGCCGCCGGCCGCCGGCCCGGCGAGCGGCTTGAATCTTTCGGGCAGCGCGGTTGCGAGCTCGCCGCTGACGTCGACGTTCGCGTAGACCTGGTCGACGAGGTAGCCGGAGACGGCGGTGCGGATCGCGCTGTTCTGCAGCAGCGCGGTGCTGGTGTTCGCCCAGTTGTCGGCGTTGAGGAGCTGGCGGTTCGCCCACACCGCCACGATCGCCAGCACCGCCACGATCGTGCCGAGCACGAGCATGGTTCGCACGGCGTAGCGCCGCCCCGGCGCGAGGCGCGGGGGCGGCGGCGGAGCGGATGCTGAGGCGGTCATGCAGTCAGCTTGGACTCTACGCCTCCTGGCGGTGGCCGCCGTGCACGGCGAGGGCGTAGATGACGAGCATGTCGACCGCGAACAGCGAGATCGACAGGAGCGGATACGCCGGCAGCATCAGCAGCACGCCGATCGCGTTGAGCGCTGCGAACGCGACTCCGGCCCACGTCGCGAGCGTGTTGCGCGCCCATACGCCGAACCCCGTGAGGACCTGCAACGCGCCGGTGATCAGCACGACCCAGCCCCAGGTGTTGAGGTCGCTGATGACGTACTTGGCGCCGTTGATGAAGAATCGCGCGTTGTCGATCGCCGCGATCCCGTAGACGACGTTGAGGATCCCGACGATCATCAGCATCGTGCCGGCGAAGATCACCCAGCCGTGGCCGGTCGCCTCTTCGTAGCGGTCGTCGGACTCGGCGCGCGTGCGCGCGGCCGACGGACCGTCGCTGGCGGCGTAGGCGGGGCCGGATCCCTGAGCGGCAGACATGTGCATGACCTCCTCGCGCTGGCTTGCGCCTCACCGTCGCAGCCGCCGGCGGTCCGGCTCAAGGGTGCGGCCACCACCTCCGGCGGGAGGCGCGCACCTCGCTGGTAGGGATTGACTACGACGGATGCTCGGCGAGATAGAGCAGGGCAGCCTTCACGCGGCGGCTGACGTCCGCGGCGTAGCTCAGGCCCAGCTTCAGGAAGATCGCGTTGATGTGCTTCTCGACGGCCCGCTTCGTCAGCACGAGATCCTCCGCGATGCGCGCGTTGCTCTTGCCCTGGGCGATCTCGCCGAGGATCTCGTGCTCGCGCGGCGAGAGGTCGGCGAGCGGCGAGTCCTCGGCGCGAGCGCGCTCGGCCAGCATCGCCTCGACGACCTTCGCGTCCATCACCGAGCCCCCGTGCGCGACCGTCTCGATCGCTGCGAGCAGCTCGCGGCGGTCGTGCACGCGCTCCTTCAGGAGGTAGGCGCGGCCGTCGGAGCCGTGCTCGAGCAGCGCCCGGCCGAACCACGGATCCGCGTACTGGCTCAGCACGACGACGCCGATCTGCGGGTGCGTCCGCTGCAGCGTGCGCGCGATCTCGATGCCCTCGTCCTCGAACCGCGGCGGCATGCGCACGTCGGTGACGACGACGGCCGGCCGCTCGCGCTCGACCGCGGCGAGCAGCGATGCGCGATCGGCGCAGCTCGCGACCAGCTCGACGCCGCGCTCGTGTTCGAGGATGCGCTCGAGCGCCTCGCGCACGAGCAGGCTGTCGTCCGCCAGCGCGACGCGGATCGGCGGTGCGTCGGCGGGCGCGCTGAAGTCGCTGATCGACTGTGCTGCGGACGGATGCAAGAACCGCGGTGTCCCTCGATCTGGAGTACGGGGTTTACCCGGATGGGGGTTCGATTCCAACCTGGGAGGATCGCGCTGCGGAAAGGGGAGTCCCCGATGAGCTCGCTCCAGGCAGACCCCGCGCGCGACGGCTTCGGCCCGTTCGCGGACGGCGTCGCGCGGCAGATCGAGCGCGACCTTCACGACGGCGCGCAGAACGTGCTCGTGGCGATGCGGCTCAAGCTCGGACTGGCGGCCGACTGCGCCGCGGAGCTTGGCGCCCGGGAGCTCGAGCAGCTCTTGATCGAGCTCGGCGAGGAGGCGCAGGCGGCGCTCGAGGGCGTGCGTTCGATCGCCCGCGGCGCAGGGCCGCCGCTGCTCGCGCTGCGCGGGCTCGCCGACGCGCTGCGCGCCGAGGGCGCGCGCGCCGCCGTCGCGGTCGAGGTCGCGGGCGAGGTGCCGCGCAGCACGCCGGAGGCCGAGGCGGCCGTTTTCTACAGCTGCCTGGAGGTGCTCCAGAACGCCGCCAAGCACGCTGGCCGCGGGGTGCATGTGACGATCGCGCTCGCCTGCCCGCGCGACGAGCTGCGCTTCGCAGTCGAGGACGACGGCCGCGGCTTCGACGCGACCGTCGAGGGAGGCGGTGGC
Source organism: Conexibacter sp. (assembly GCA_035572475.1). Classification (GTDB taxonomy): domain Bacteria; phylum Actinomycetota; class Thermoleophilia; order Solirubrobacterales; family Solirubrobacteraceae; genus Conexibacter. The sequence continues at coordinate 57,007 of DATNAP010000013.1, forward strand.
GGCGGCTTGGCGCACGTGCGCGAGCGCGTCGCTGCGGCCGGCGGCGAGGTCGTCGTCGCCTCGCGGCCGGGACGCGGCACGGCCGTGCGCGGATGGGCGCCATGGCCGGCTGCGCGCAGGCCGGCGGCGTAGCGTCCCGCCTCACCCTGATCGGGTGATGCGCTCAGCGTCGGCGCGTCCGACACTGGAGCCGCTCGGTCGGCGACGAAAGGACGGACGGCATGGCGGCTGTCGAAGAGGACACCCGGCAGACGCTTGCGGGGCTCTCCGCAGGCGACGTGACGATGCTGGAGCGGGCGGTCGGCGTGCGCGAGGCGGTGCGCGAGTTCGCGGGCCTCGATCCGCGCACGTTCGGGCTCGTGAAGATCGCCGCGCTCATCGCACTCGACGCGCCGCCGGCGTCCTACGCCTGGCAGGTCGCGAACGCGATCGGCGAGGGCGCGACGCCGGAGGACGTGCTCGGCGTGCTGCGGGCGATCGCGCCGCAGGTCGGTGGGCCGCGCATCGTCGCGGCGGCGCCGGAGATCATGCTCGCGCTCGGGCTCGCGCTGCCGGAGGACGCTGGCGGGAACGGCGGCGGAGGGAGCTGACATGTCGCCCTTGATGCGCCGTCGCCCGCTGCTGCGCGCCGCCGCGGTCGGCGGCGGGGCGTACGCGATGGGCAAGCGGCAGGCGGCCTCGCAGGAGCGCGAGGCGCCGGCCCCGGCTGCGGGCGCGATGGCGCCCGACGCGATCGAGCAGCTCCGTCAGCTCGGCCAGCTGCACGACCAGGGCGTGCTGACCGACGAGGAGTTCGCGCAGCAGAAGGGGCGGCTGCTCGGCGGCTGAGAGCCGCTCAGCGGATGCGGTAGTCCGCGTTGCGAATCAGCATCAGCGCGTAGCTGAGGAAGAACGAGCCGGTCGGCGGGTCACCGCCGCCGCAGGTGCCGGTCGACCGGCCGGGGTTGCCGATCCAGAAGAAGCCGTCGAGGTTGCGGTAGCGCGCCGGCACGCTCGCGGTCGGTCTCGGGCCGAGCCCGCGGCCGGGCGGGTTGCAGCGCATCTCGTTGCCGTGGCCGACCTTGTGGCGCGGCACGAGCGGCCCGCGCCCGTTGACGGCCGTGTTGACGACGAAGTGCGAGCCGCCGCCGAGCCGTCGCGCGATCGCCTCGCCGTAGCGGATCTCGCGGCTCGTCCAGTCGTAGTGCGTCGCGTTGAGGAAGAAGCCCTGGAGCTGGCCGACGCCGATCGTGCGCAGCAGATGGGTCGTGCGGCTCGCGCTGAGCGCGTCGGCGGCCCCGGCGTCGACGTAGACGACGGCGTGCGGCAGCGCGGCGAGATCGGCGATCGCGCTGCGCAGCTCGCCGACTCGGGTCTGCAGGCCGTGGTGCGAGAGGCAGCTGCTCGTGATGAGCGCGTCGATCTCGAAGAACACGACCGCGCGCGCGTTGCCGATGCCCTGCGCGAAGCCTCTGTACCAGTTCTCGTAGCTCGCGACGTCCGCGGGCGAGTCGCTCACGCCGCCGCACGCGAGGTGCTTGAGGCGGTAGGTCGCCATCAGCGGGATCGCGCCCGGGTCGGCGGCGTGCGCGCGCGCGAGGTAGGAGCCGACGGCGTGGCGGGGGTCGGCGTCCCAGGTGCCGAAGCGGTGCGCCTCCGGCTGGCTCGCGATCGCCTGCAGCGCCTGTGCGGCGCCCGGTTGGCTGTGCCCCACCTGGTGCGCGACGACGCTCGCGAGGCCCCACTGGCGGTCGACGAAGAAGCGGGCTCCCAGCAGCGGATTCGTGCCGGCCGGCGGGGGCGTGAGGCCGAGCGGGTTCTGCGCGTCGCGCGTGTCGAGGCCGCGGTCGGCGTCGAGGATCGTGAGGATCGCGGTGCTCGGGTCGCCGAGTGGGTCCGGATAGGGGCCGTAGAGCCCGAGGCGGACGGTCACCGGTCCCTTCGCGATCCCGTCGTCGAGGATCGGCACGCTGAACGTCGCCTGTGCCTGGCCGGCGGCGAAGTCGAGCCGGCCGCCGACGGGGCGGTAGTCGATGTTCGGCTGGGCGCTGACGTGCCAGGCGCCGTAGCGGACCTGGGCGGTGCGCCGCGCATCGCTGCGTACGACGGTGATGACGGCGTCGCCGTCGCCCTTGCGCACGCTGTAGCTGGCGGAGGAGAAGCTGATCGTGCCGCCGGCGGACGCGGCGGCAGGGGCGCTCAGCAGCGCGAGCGCGGCGAGCAGCGGGAGGAGGATGCGTGCGGCTGGCGAGGGCATGCGATCGGGCGTCCGAACACGCATCGGCCCGGGCCGGACCGCGCCTTGAGCAAACGCGTTCGCGCGCCGACCGACTGTCCAGTCGGCGTCCGCGGCTTAAAAGAAAACGACCCGCCGAAGCGGGCCGTTTCCAGGGAGGAGAGATGTGTCTATGTGGTGGTGCTTGATCGGTGGGGGAAGCTTATGAGGCCCGCACGGAGTAGCGGGTGACGGCGTCGAGCGCGAGCAGCGCGAGCCCGGCGGCGCCGAGGAACAGCGCCGCGGCGGCGTCGCCGGCGAGCGCGAGCGGGACGGCGACCAGCACGGCCGCGAACGCGATCCCGTAGTCGAACGCCTGGTGGGCCGAGACGCGGACCGGATGCTGCGCGGCGTCGAGCGCGAGCCCGACGACGACGACGCCGGCCAGGATCGAGACGACCGCGCCGGCGAGCCTGAAGTCGAGCGCGAACGGCGCGACGAGCGCGAGCACCCCGACCAGCAGCTCGAGGGCTGCGTGCGTCGGGAGCGAGATCGTGGGTCGTGCGAAGGTCATTGCGCCAACCATGGTGGGCGGGTGCGGTGCGACTGTGTGTGAGGTCGCGCACAGAGGGCGCGGGCGCGGTCGTGCACGGAGCGCCGCCGGCGGCCGGTAGCGTTCCAGCCGCGATGACGACGAAGGTGCGACTCGACACGCTGCTCGCCGACCGCGGCGTCTTCCCGTCGCGCTCGCGCGCGGCCGCGTCCGTGCTCGCGGGCGAGGTCCTGCTGGGCGACGAGCGCCGGCGCGCGGAGAAGCCGGGGCAGTTGGTCTCCGACGACGTGCGCGTCGCGGTCGCGGCCGCGCAGGAGTTCGCCTCGCGCGGCGGGCGCAAGCTCGCGAACGCGCTCGACGCGTTCGGGCTCGACGTGCGCGGGCGGCACGCGCTCGACGTCGGCGCGTCGACCGGCGGCTTCACGGACTGCCTGCTGCAGCGGGGCGCCGCGCACGTCGTGGCGCTCGACGTCGCCTACGGCGAGCTGGACTGGCGGCTCCGCAACGACGAGCGCGTGACGGTCCTGGAGCGCCGGAACGCGCGGGCGCTGGACGCCGCCGAGCTTCCGTATCGACCGGACCTCGTCGTGATCGACGTCTCGTTCATCTCGCTCGCGAAGGTGCTGCCGGCCGTGCTCGCCGCGACCGCCGATAGCTTCGACATGCTCGCGCTCGTCAAGCCGCAGTTCGAGGTCGGGCGCGAGAAGGTGGGCAAGGGCGGCGTCGTGCGCGAACCGGGCGACCGCCGCGCCGCGCTGGTCGCCGCCGGCGAGGCGGCGCGCGCGCTCGGCGCCTCCGTGCTCGGCTACGCCTCCTCCGGCCTGCCCGGGCCGAAGGGCAACCGCGAGAGCTTCGTGTGGCTGGCGGAGGACGCGCGCGCCGGCGCCGTCGGCGACCTGGAGGCCGCGGCGCGCGCCGTCGAGCCGGCCGCTCCCGCCGCGCCCGCGCGCGACGCCGCCGCGCGGGAGGTCGAGCCGTGAGCGCGAAGCTGGCGACCGTCTTCACGCACCGCAGGCCCGACGAAACGCACGGCGCGCTGACGGAGCTGGTGCGCCTGGCGCGCGCCGAGGGCTGGACGCTCTGCTTCACGCCCGAGGAGACGCGCAAGCACGCGCTCGCGCCGGGCGACGGGCTCGTGCTCGACGCGCCCGTCCCGCGCGACGCCGACCTCTGCATCGCGCTCGGCGGCGACGGCACGATCCTGCACGGCCTGCGCGCGTACGCGGGCGCGGGCGTGCCGGTCTTCGGCGTGAACTACGGCGAGGTCGGCTTCCTCGCGACGGTCGACCCCGACGGCGTGACCGCGGGGCTCGAACGCGCCCTGCGCGGGGAGTTCGACGTGCTGAGCCTGCCGGGGATCGAGGTCAGCGCGGGCGACGAGACGTGGCTCGCGATGAACGACGTCTCCTTCCATCGCCAGCAGGGCCTGCGCGTCGCCAACCTCGCCTTCGACGTGGCCGACGAGGAGGTCGGGCGCGTGCGCTGCGACGGGCTCGTGATCGCCACGCCGGCCGGCTCGACCGGCTACAACCTCGCCAACGGCGGGCCGGTGATGGCGTGGGGCGTGGAGGGGCTCGCGGTCTCGTTCATCGCGCCGCACTCGCTGACCGCGCGGGCGCTCGTCGTCGCGCCGCAGGACGCGATCGCCGTGCGCAACCGCTCGCGCGAGGAGCCGGTCGACGTCTCCGTCGACGGCCGCCCGATCTGCGAGCTGCCGCCGGACGGCCGCGTCAGCGCGCGCTTCCGCGACGGCGTCGGCACGCTGGCGCAGACGCCGGGCGCGAGCTTCTACCACCGCCTGCGCGAGAAGTTCGGGCGGCTGGCGAGCACTGCCTGAGAACCTGGCAGGATCCGTCCGGCGCAGGGGGAACACTTGTTCGCATGCTTCACGAGCTGCGAGTCGAGAACCTGCTGCTGATCGAGCGCGCCGAGCTGCGGCTCGGGTCGGGCCTGAACGTGCTGACCGGCGAGACGGGCGCGGGCAAGACGATGCTCGCGCACGCGCTCGACCTGCTGCTCGGCGGCAGAGCGCGCAGCGGGGTCGTGCGGCCGGGCGCGGAGGAGGCGTACGTGGAGGGCGTCTTCGCGCTTCCGGCACGGCTGCGCGAGGCGCTCGGCGAGCGGCTGCCGGCGGACGCCGACGAGCTGGTGCTCGCGCGGCGGGTGTGGGCCGACGGGCGCACGCGCGCCTACCTGGGCGGGCGCGCGGCGACGGTCGGCGACCTGCGCGAGGTCGGCGGCGAGCTGCTCGCGTTCTACGGTCAGCACGAGCACCGCCGGCTGATGCTCACCTCAGCGCAGCTCGAGGTGCTCGACGGCTTCTGCGGCGCCGGCCAGCGGACGCGGCGGGGGGCGGCGGCGGCCGCGTACGCGGACGTGCGGGCGTGCCTGCGCCGCGCCGAGGAGCTGGGCGCGCTGGACGGCGCGCGCGAGCGCGAGCTGGACCTGCTGGAGTTCGAGCTGCGCGAGATCGAGGAGGCCGATCCGAGCGAGGCCGAGCAGGCCGAGCTGCTCGCCGAGCGCGAGCGGCTGCGCCACGCCGAGGCGCTGCGCACGGCGGCGGCGGCCGGAGCCGAGGCGATCGCGCCGGAGAGCGGCGACGGCGGCGCGGGCGAGCTGCTCGGCGCGGCTGCGCGCGGCTTCGACGCGGTCGCCGGGGTCGACCCGGCGCTCGACGGGCTCGCCGAGCGGCTGCGCGCGCTCGCGATCGAGGCGGACGACGTGGCCGTCGAGCTGCATCGCTACCTGGACGGCGTGGAGGCCGAGGGTGGGCGGGGCCGATTGGAGGTCGTCGAGCAGCGGCTCGAAGCGTTCGGGCGGTTGGAGCGCAAGCACGGCGGCACGATCGCGGCGGTGCTCGCCTACGCCGAGGCGTGCCGCACGCGCCGCGACGAGCTGGCCGGGGCGGAGGCGGCGCTCGCCGAGACGACGGCGGCGCTGGCGGCCGCGCGCGCACGGCTCGCCGAGGCCGCCGTCGAGCTGCACGACGCGCGCGCGGCGGCCGCGCCGGCGCTTGCGGCCGCGGTGCGCGAGCGGCTCGCCGAGCTGGCGATGCCCGATGCGCGCTTCGAGGTGCGGATCGAGCCGCGCGACGAGCCCGGTCCGGCCGGGGCCGACCACGTCGAGCTGCTGATCGCGGCCAACCCGGGCGTGCCGGCGGGCCCGCTGCGCGACGTCGCCTCCGGCGGGGAGCTGTCGCGCGTGATGCTCGCGCTGCTCGGCGTCGCGCACGCGGGCGAGGCGGGTCCGGCGGGGGAGGCGACCGCCCGCCTGCTCGTCTTCGACGAGGTCGACGCCGGCATCGGCGGGCGCACCGCGAACGCGGTCGGCGCGCAGCTGCACGCGCTCGCCGCCGAGCGCCAGGTGGTCTGCATCACGCATCTGCCCCAGGTCGCGGCGCACGCCGACCGCCACTTCCGCATCGCAAAGGACGGCAGCGGCGAGACCGCGATCACGACCGTCGCGCAGCTCGCGAGAGACGCGGTCGTCGCCGAGCTGGTGCGCATGCTCGGCGCGGAGGAGAGCGACAGAGCCGCGCGGCGACACGCCCGCGAGCTGCTTAAGACGCACTCATAGCGCCACCATCAGGAACGCTGGGCGCACCCCGTAGAATCCGCGGTTCGTGGCGACCTTCCCGCAACTGCAGGCCACGTCGTCCCCCGTCGCGCCGCCGCGCGAGGTGGCGGGCGTCGCGCGGCTGGGGAAGCGCACGAAGCACCTCGTCAAGCGCCTGCGGCCGGGCGACATCGCCGTCATCGATCATCGCGATCTCGACCGCGTCTCCGGTGAAGATCTCGTTGCCTGCGGGGTCGCCGGCGTCGTCAACTGCGCGCCGTCCTCCAGCGACAGCTACCCGAACATGGGCCCGCTGCTCGTCGCCCAGGCCGGCGTCGCGCTCGTCGATCTGCCCGACGACGCCCTCTTCGGGCGCCTCCAGGACGGCGACCCGATCGTGCTCAAGGGCGGCGAGGTGTGGTGCCGCGGCAAGCTGCTCGCGTCCGGCGTCCTGCTCGAAGCCGAGCGCCTCCAGGCCGAGACCGACCGGCGCCGCGCGGAGATCGGCGAGGCGCTCGAGGCGTTCGCGCACAACACCGTCCAGCACATGCTCGAGGAGCGCGACCTGCTCGCGGGCCGCCTCGAGCTTCCACGCTTTGAGACCGACTTCCGCGACCGGCCGGTGCTGATCGTCGTGCGCGGGGTCGATCACAAGCGTGACATCAAGGCGCTGCGGCCGTACATCCGTGATGTGAAGCCAGTGCTCCTGGGGGTCGACGGCGGAGCCGACGCGTTGTTGCAGGAAGGCTTCAGGCCCGACATGGTCGTCGGCGACATGGACTCGGCGGCCGACGCCACGCTGCGCTGCGGCGCGGAGCTGGTGGTCCACGCCTACCCCGACGGCCGCGCGCCCGGCCGCGACCTTCTCGAACGGCTCGGGCTCGACTACAAGGTCGTCCCCGCGCCCGGCACGAGCCAGGACATCGCGATGCTGATCGCTGCCGAGAAGGGCGCCCAGCTGCTCGTCTCGGTCGGCTCGCACTTCAACCTCGTCGAGTTCCTCGACAAGAACCGGCGCGGGATGGCCTCGACGTTCCTCACGCGCCTGCGCGTGGGGGAGATCCTCGTCGACGCCAAGGGCGTCTCGCGGCTCTATCGCCCGCGGCCCGGAACCGCGCCGATACTGCTGCTCGCGCTCACCGGCGCGCTCGTCCTGATCGCCGTGATCCTGCTGACGCCCGGCCTGCACGACGTCGCGGACCTGCTGTGGCTGAAGCTGCAGGTGCTGCTCGGCATCTCCACCTGACCCCGCCCGTCGCGCGCAACTTCAACCATCTAGATGCTCAACTTCCGCTACCACGCGCTCTCGCTCGTCGCGGTCTTCCTGTCGCTCGCGATCGGGCTGCTGCTCGGCGTGGCGATCGGCGACAAGGGGCTCGTCTCCAGCGCGGAGAGCGACGTGCGCGCCTCGCTGCGCGGCGACGTGCGCCAGGCGCAGGCGCAGCGCGACGCGGCGCGAGCCGAGCTGCAGAACCGCCAGCGCTTCGAGCAGGAGGCCTACCCGGGCCTCGTCGGCGGCCGGCTCGCCGCCAAGCGGATCGCGCTGATCGAGCTGGGCGGGACCTCCGATCGCATGTGGAACCTGACGAACAGCGCGTTGCAGGGCTCGGGCGCGCGCCTCGCGTCGGTGTCGGTGATCCGCGAGCCGCTCCAGCTCTCCAGCCTCGCGGCCGACGCCCACGGAACCCGCTACGAAACCCTCGTGCAGGAAGCGAAGCTGCTGCATCCGTTCGGCACGCGCATCGGGATCCAGTTCGCGGAGGGCGGCGCGCTGCTCGCCGCCGTGCGCCACGACCTGCTCCAGCAGGGCAGCGGCACGCTCGACGGCGTCGACGGCGTCGTGCTCGTGCGCGACACGCCGACGCTGCCAAAGGCCGAAGCGGATCGGGTCGCGGCGTTCGAGGACGGGCTCGTGCACGGGCTGGTCGCCGCGAACGTGCCGGTGGTCGGCGTCGAGACGACCGACGCCGAGGTCTCGCAGATCGACTGGTTCAAGGGCCATGACCTGTCGTCCGTCGACGACCTCGACGACCTCATCGGCCGCGCGGCGGTCGTGTTCGTGCTGGCCGGCCAGCGCGGCAGCTTCGGCGTGAAGGCGAGCGCCGACGGCGGCCGCCTGCCGCCGTTGTTGCAGTAGGCGCGCGCGTCGCGCGGCCGTCCGCGCGCACGGCTACCGTGGCGGAGTGCACGCCCTCCCGACGCTCGTCGCGCTCGTCGCGGCGCTCCTGCTGACGCCGCCGATCCTGCGGCACCTGCAGGCGGAGGGCTTCACGCGGGAGAACTACCGGGGCGCGAAGCTGCCGTTCCCGGGCGGGATCGCGATCGTGGCGGCGGGGGTGCTGGCATTGGGGTTCTGCACCGCGCTGGCGGCGGTCGCCCACCTCGACGCCTTCTCGGTCAGCTCGCCCGACGTGACCTACCTGCTGGGGGTCGCCCTGCTCGGCCTGATCGACGACATGCTCGCGGGTCGCTCCCGCGGCTGGCGAGGCCACGGCACCGCCATTCTCGGCGGCGAGTTCAGCACCGGCGCGCTGAAGGCGGCCGGCGCTCTGGCGCTCGCGCTCTACACCCTCGAGGGCGCGGGCCCGCCCGGCGTCGGCCGTTACCTGTTGGCGGTTGCGCTGATCGTCCTGACGACCAACCTGTTCAACCTGCTCGACCTCCGGCCCGGCCGCTCGGCGAAGACGTTCGCTCTGCTCGGCGTCGTCCTCTGCCTCGTGGCATGGCACGGCCGCTACGGGCTCAGCGTTCCGCTGTGGACGGTCGGCCCGTTCGCCGCGCCGATCCTCGTCGTCGGCCTCTACGACCTCCGCGAGCGCACGATGCTCGGCGACACGGGCGCGAACCTGATCGGCGGCCTCGCGGGCCTGTGGCTCATCATCGCGCTCGACACGACCGGCCAGCTGATCGCTCTCGCAATCGTCCTCGCCATCACCGTCTACGGCGAGTTCCGCTCGCTCTCGGCGCTCATCGAACGTGCGCCGCTGCTGCGGCAGATAGACTCGATCGGAAGGAATGAGCCGCATGCCTGACGCCCCCACGAACGGCACGACCCGTTTCATCTTCGTGACGGGGGGCGTCGTGTCCTCGCTGGGGAAGGGAATCGCGGCCGCGTCGATCGGGCGGCTGCTCGTCGCGCGCGGGCTGACGGTCCAGCTCCAGAAGCTCGACCCATACATCAACGTCGACCCCGGCACGATGTCGCCCTACCAGCACGGCGAGGTGTTCGTGACGGAGGACGGCGCCGAGACGGACCTCGACCTCGGCCACTACGAGCGCTTCACCTCCGCCAACACGCGCAAGGGCAGCAACGTGACGGCAGGCGGGATCTACAACTCGGTCATCATGCGCGAGCGCCGCGGCGACTACCTCGGCGGTACGGTCCAGGTCGTCCCGCACATCACCGACGAGATCAAGCACCGCATCAAGCTCGTCGCCGACGCCAGCGACGTCGACGTCGTCATCACCGAGATCGGCGGCACGGTCGGCGACATCGAGTCGCTGCCGTTCCTGGAGGCGATCCGCCAGTTCCCGGTCGACGTCGGGCGGCGCAACTGCATGTACATCCACCTGACGCTCGTGCCCTACATCGGCCACGCCGGCGAGCTGAAGACCAAGCCGACGCAGCACTCGGTCAACGAGCTGCGCCGCATCGGCATCGCGCCCGACATGCTGATGTGCCGCAGCGAGGAACGCCTCTCGCACGAGATCCGCAAGAAGATCGCGCTGTTCGCCTCGCTGCCGGTCGACGCGATCGTCTCCGCCTCCGACGTCGACGACATCTACAAGGTGCCGCTCAACTATCGCGACCAGCAGGTCGACGACTTCATCCTCGACCACTTCCGCATGGAAGCGGCGGCGCCCGACCTGTCCGAGTGGGAGGCGATAACCGCGCGCGCCGAGCAGGCGACGACGCCCGTCAGGATCGCGCTCGTCGGCAAGTACGTGAAGCTCGAGGACGCCTACCTCTCGGTCGCCGAGTCGCTGCGCCACGCCGGCATCGAGCACGGCGCGAAGGTCGAGATCGACTGGATCGACTCCGAGCAGCTCCAGCCCGAGACGGCGGCCGAGCGGCTCGCCGGCGCCGACGGGGTGCTCGTGCCCGGCGGCTTCGGCGGGCGCGGCATCGAGGGCAAGATCGCGGCCGCGCACGTCGCGCGCGAGCGCGGCGTGCCGTATCTCGGCATCTGCCTCGGCATGCAGGTCGCGGTCGCCGAGTTCGCGCGCCACGTTGCCGGCATGGACGGCGCGAACTCGACCGAGTTCGACCCCGAGACGCCATGGCCGGTGATCGACCTGCTGCCCGAGCAGAAGGAGATCTCGGACCTCGGCGGCACGATGCGGCTCGGCGCCGACCCGGTCAAGCTGCACGAGGGCACGCGCATCCGCGAGCTGTACGGCGAGCCGGTGATCTACGAGCGCCACCGCCACCGCTACGAGGTCAACAACCACCTCAGGCGCCGGATCGAGGATGCGGGTCTGATCGTCAGCGGCACCTCGCCGGACGACCAGCTCGTCGAGGCGGTCGAGCTGCCGGCGGACGAGCACCCATTCTTCGTCGCCTCGCAGTACCACCCCGAGTTCAAGTCGCGCCCGGACAAGCCGGCGCCGCTGTTCCGCGGCTTCGTGCGCGCGGCGCTCGCGCACGCCGCCGCGACCGCGCCGGACGGCGAGCCGTCGGTCAGGCGCGCGACGACGGCGTGAGGCCGGCCGGCGAGGGGGAGCGCCGGGCGCTCGGCGAGCTGTTCGGTGCGCTGTGCGCGATCGAGTCGCCGTACGGGCGCGAGCGCGCGTGCGCGGACCGTGTCGCCGGGGAGCTGCGCGCGCTCGGCCTCGCGGTCGAGGAGGACGACGCGGGCGCGGTTGCCGGCTCGGAGGCCGGCAACCTGTTGGCCCGCTTGCCCTCGGCGGACGGCGGCATCGAAGGGGGAGTCCTGTTGTGCGCGCACCTCGACACGGTCCCGCTGACCGGTTCCGTTGACCCGATCTGCGAAGAGGGCGTGTGGCGCAACCGGGAGGACGCGATCCTCGGCGCCGACAACAAGGCCGCGGTCGCGGTCATGCTCCAGGCGGCGCGGCGCTGGATCGCCGAGCGGCCGCCGGTGCCGGTCGAGCTGCTGTTCACCGTCTGCGAGGAGCACGCGCTCGCGGGTGCCAAGGCGTTCGACGCGAGCAAGCTGCGCAGCCGCTTCGGCTACGTCTTCGACCACGCCACGCCGATCGGCGAGATCGTGCTCGCCTCGCCGTACTACCACCGCATCGTCGCCGAGCTGCGCGGCGTCGCCGCGCACGCAGGCATTCGGCCGGAAGCGGGTCGCAGCGCGATCGTAGCGGCCGCACGCGCGGTCGCCGCGATGCCGCTCGGCCGCCTCGACGAGGAGACGACCGCGAACGTCGGCACGATCGCCGGCGGGTCGGGGATCAACGTCGTGCCGGAGCGCTGCGTCGTGGAGGCGGAGGTGCGCAGCCTCGATGAGGCGAAGGTCGAGGCGCTCGTCTCCGAGCTCGTCGACCACCTCACCGACGGCGCCAACGCCGCCGAGTGCGACCTCGACGTGACCGTCGCGCGGCTGTTCCACGGCTACCGGTTGAAGCCTTCCGCGCCCGCGATCCAGTGCGCGGAGGCGGCGCTGCGCGCCGCCGGCCACACCCCGCGGCACATCGTCACCGGCGGCGGCTCCGACGCGAACGCCCTGATCGCCGCCGGCTTCCCCTGCGTCAACCTCGCGAACGGCACCGAGCACCCGCACCAGCCCAACGAACAGGTCACGGTCGCCGCGCTCGACGCGATGCTCGACGTCACATTCGCCCTCCTCGACAACGCACCGGATCGATGACTGTCAAGTTCCGGGTCCATACGACCCGAAACTTGCACCTGCGCCCCGGACCCACCCCTCGATGCCGCCTTGGGGACCGCCGATGCTGAGGCTCCGCCGGGGGATCGTGACAAGCGCTGAGGCGCCGTCCGCCTGGCAGGCGCTCACGGTGGAGGTGGCCGGCGAGGCCCGGCCCGCGCAGGCCGACACGGCGCTCGTCGGCCCCTGCCACCCCGGCGACGAGGTGATCGTCAACGTCGAGGCCCGCGAGCTCGGGCTCGGCTCCGGCGGCTTCGACATCGTCCACGTCAACCTCACGCGCGGGCTCGACGGCAGGGGGATGCCCGGCGCGCACGTGATGAAGCTCAACTACACGAGCCTCCAACACGCGGTCCTGCCGGCGGAGGGGCGCGACCTGCGTATTCCGCTGGGCAGACCGGTTGGCGTCTTCCAGCTCCACGGGCAGCTCGCGCCGATCGCGTGGGCGCTCGCGCAGGCGCGCGCCGGGCTGAAGGTCGGCTACGTGCAGACGGCCGGCGGCGCACTGCCCGGCGGCATGTCCGACACGGTCCGCCAGCTCCGGCACCGCGGCCTGCTCGCCGGCCACACGACCGCCGGGCCCTCCTATGGCGGCGCGCAGGAGGCGATCACGACCGCCGGCGGGCTGCACGACGGGCTCGCGGTCGAGGGCTGGGACGCCGCGCTCGTCGGACCGGGGCCCGGGATCCTCGGCTCCGCCTCCGCGCTCGGCCACGGCGGGCTCGTCGCGCTCGACTCGGCGCACGCGGCGCTGGCGCTCGGCTGCCCGACGGTGCTCGCCGCGCGGATGTCCTCCGGCGATCCGCGCGAGCGCCACCGCGGCCTCTCGCACCACACGCGCACCGTGCTCGAGCTGCTGCTGGCACCCGTCACGCTCGCGGTGCCGCCCGGCGGCCCGCTGTTCGCGGAGATGGACGGGATCGGCGAGGCGCTGGACGCCGCGCGCGCGGCCGGGCACGACGTGGTGGAGGCGGCGGTCGACGCCGACGGCTATCGCGCGAGCGGCCTGCCGACCCGTACGATGGGCCGCACGTTCGACGAGGACCGGCGGTTCTTCGTCGCGGCGCTCGCTGCCGGCGGGGCGCTTGCGGAGCTGATCGGCGGGGAGGGGGCGAGGTGAGCGACACGTTCGAGCAGGTCGGCAGCGAGACGGTCTGGTCGGGCCACATCGGCACGGTCAGAGTCGAGCGCTACCGGCACGCCGACGGCGCGGTCGTCACGCGCGAGAACGTCGCGCACCCGGGCGCGGTCGCGATCGTGGCGATCGATGAGCAGCACGTGTGGCTGATCCGCCAGCCGCGCGAGATCTGCGGCGAGCAGGCGCTGCTGGAGATCCCCGCCGGCAAGCTCGACGGCGCCGGCGAGGACCCGATCGCCGCCGCCGAACGCGAGCTCGCCGAGGAGATCGGCAAGGCGGCCGGCCGCTGGGAGCACCTGAAGGCGATCTACACCAGCCCCGGCTTCACGGACGAGCGCATCGACGTCTTCCTCGCGATCGACCTGCGCGACGTCGAGCGCCCGCCGGTCGACGAGGACGAGCGGATCGAAGTCGTCGCCTGGCCGCTCGCCCGCCTCGACGACGCGATCGCGGCATGCAGCGACGCCAAGTCGCTCATCGGCCTGCTGCTCCTGCGCATGCGCCGTACCAGGTAGCAGGAGCCCGCCGCGGTCGCGGCGAATCAGAGCGCGGAGATGACGACCGCGATCGCCCCGCTGCGCACCGGCTCCTACGAGGACCTCGTGCTCGACTTCATCGCCTACCTGGAGCTGGAGCGCGGGTTGTCGCGCAACACGCTCGAGGCGTATCGCTCCGATCTCCTGCAATACGGGGCGTGGCTGGAGGCGCACGGCAAGGACGCGCTGCGCGTCCAGCACACCGACGTCGCGGCGTTCGCGTCGAGCCTCGCCGCCGGCGGGGAAGGGAGAGCGCCCGCCGCCTCCACGACGATCCAGCGCAAGGTCGCGTGCCTGCGCTCGTTCTACCGCCACCTGCGCCGCGAGGAGATCCTCGACTGCGACCCGACCGCCGAGCTGAAGGGGCCGCCGCGCGGAAAGCGGCTGCCGAAGGTGCTCAGCCGCGACGAGGTCGCGCTGCTGCTCTCCCAGCCGCGAGGCGGCTCGCCGGCCGCGCTGCGCGACCGTGCGCTGCTGGAGCTGATGTACGCGTGCGGCCTGCGCGCCTCCGAAGCGGTCGGCATGAGGCTCGACGAGCTCGACCTCGACGAGGGCGTGCTGCGCGCCAACGGCAAGGGCTCGAAGGAGCGACTCGTGCCGATCGGCAGCAAGGCGGTCGCCGCGCTGATCGCCTATCTCACGATCGGGCGGCCGCGGCTCGTCGGGCTCCGCGACGAGCCGCACGTGCTCGTCAACCAGCGCGGCACGCGGCTCACGCGGCAGGGGCTGTACAAGATCGTCCAGCGCCACGCCAGAAGCGCCGGCCTCGCCGACAGGATGAGCCCGCACACGCTGCGCCACACGTTCGCCACCCATCTGCTCGCAGGCGGCTGCGACCTGCGCTCGCTGCAGGAGATGCTCGGGCACGCCGACATCGCCACGACGCAGATCTACACGCACCTGTCGGCCGACCGCCTGCGCGACGTCTACTTCGCCGCCCACCCGCGCGCGTCGGCCGAGCGGCCGGACTGAGGCCAGGCCGGTGGGCCGGCGCGCGCTCGTCGTCGTGCTCGACGCCTGCGGCGCGGGCGCGCTGCCCGACGCCGCCGACTACGGCGACGCCGGCACGAACACGCTCGCGCACCTCGCGCAGGCGGCGGGTGGGCTGAAGCTGCCTGTGCTGGAGTCGCTGGGCCTCGGCTCGATCCTTCCGCTCGAAGGCGTCCGGGCGGGCGGGGACGGGGTCGCGCCGGTTCTCCACGGCCGCCTGCACGCGCTCGGCCCCGGCAAGGACTCCACCAGCGGCCACTCGGAGCTGATGGGGATCGTGGCGAGCACGCCGCGGCCGACCTATCCCGACGGCTTCCCGCCGGAGGTCGTCCATGAGATCGAGCGCATCAGCGGCCGCCGCGTCGTCTGCAACGCCGCGACGGACGGCCTCGCCGCGATCGACGCCTTCGGCGCGGCCGCGTGCGACGACGGCGCGCTGATCGTCTACACCTCGCAGGACTCCGTCCTGCAGATCGCAGCGCACGAGCGCGCGGTGCCGCCCGACGAGCTGCACGCGATCTGCGCACAGCTGCGCGAGCGGATGACGGGGCGACACGAGGTTGGGCGCGTGATCGCCCGCCCGTTCGTCGGCGACGCCGCCGCGGGCTTCACGCGCACGCCGCGTCGCCGCGACTTCGCGCTCGCGCCGCCGTCGCGCTCCTATCTCGACGCGCTCGCCGACGCCGCCGTCCCGGTTCATGCCGTCGGCAAGGTGGCGCAGCTGTTCACCGGCTTCGCCTTCGCGGGCGTCCATGCCGGCGCCACGAACGCGACGGCGCTCGCATCCATCGGCGCGCTGCTCGACGAGCTCGGCGAAGGCTTCGCGTTCGCGAACCTGATCGAGACCGACGAGGTCTACGGCCATCGCAAGGACATCGAGGGATTCCACGCGGCGCTGCGCGCGATCGACACCGCCGTCGGGGCGTGGATGACAGCGCTGCGCGACGACGACCTGCTGATCCTGACCGCCGACCACGGCTGCGACCCGCTCCATCCCGGCACCGACCACACGCGCGAGCACGCCCCGCTGCTCGCGGCCTTCGCCGGCCACGGCGGCCGACGGCACGACGGCCCGCTCGCCGACGTGGGCGCGAGCGTGCTGCGCTGGCTCGCCGGGCGCGACGCGCCCGAGCTGCCCGGGACCCCGTTCGTCTCCTAACCTCCGGGGCGATGCCCGAGCTCCCCGAGGTCGAGACCGTCCGCCGCCAGCTCGCGCCGCGCCTGGAGGGGCGGATGCTCGTCGCGTACCGCGTGAGCGATCCGCGCTGGACCGCGCCGCGCGCGCCGAACGAGGTGCTCGGCCCGCTCGTCGGCCGGCGCGTCGAGCGGCTCGACCGCCGCGGCAAGTACCTGATCGCCGAGTTCGAGGACGAGCTGTTCCTCCTGATGCACCTGCGGATGACCGGCAACCTGCTGTACGACGCCGACCCGGGCGCGCGCTACACGCGCGCGATCCTGGGCTTCGACGACGAGCACACGCTCAGTTTCGTCGACCCGCGCCGCTTCGGCACCGGGTGGCTGCTCGCCGGCGGGCCCGAGCTGGACGCCTACCTCGACGCGCGGCTCGGCGTCGAGCCGTTCTCCGACGAGTTCACCGGCGAGCACTTGAAGCAGCTCGCGCGCGGCAGCCGCGCCCCGGTGAAGGCGTTCCTGCTCGACCAGAAGCGGATCGCCGGCGTGGGGAACATCTACGCCGACGAGGCGCTGTTCCGCGCGAAGGTCCACCCGCTGCGCGAGGCCGGCAGACTCACGCGCGCGCAATGGGCCGCGTTGCGCGACACCGTCCGCGAGACGCTCGCCGAGGGCATCGACGCCAACGGCGCGAGCATCGACGACTTCCGCGACCTCGACGGCGCGCGCGGCTCCTTCCAGGACCGCTTCCTCGTGCACCGCCGCGCGGGCGAACCGTGCCCGGTGTGCGGCGGCCCCGTCCGCAAGCTGCTCGCGGCCGGGCGCGGCACCTACGTCTGCGAGCGCTGCCAGCCGCGCCCGCGCGGCGCGGTTGTGGTGCCGATGGCGCGCTAACTCACCGCCGCCCCGCGCTCCTGCGCCAGCGCCATCGCCTGCTCGAACGCGCCCAGCCACAGCGGCGCGTTGCGCTCCAGCGTCTGGTCCTTGGCCCATTTCTGCCCGCGCTTGGCGAGCTTCTTGCGCGTCTTGGCGTCCGACAGCAGCGCGTTGAGCGCCTCGAACCACTTGTCGTCCTCGACGAGCCAGCCGCCCTGCTCCTCGCCGAAGTCGACGTAGGGCCCGTACGGCGAGGCGAGCCACGGAATGCCCGCGATCGCGTACTCCTTGAGCTTGATGTCGGAGCGCGTGTCGTTGCCGAGCTTGTCTATGAGCGGCGCGATCGCGACGTCGAAGCCGGCGACCGCCTGCGGCAACTGGTCGAACGGCAGCGGGCCGCGCGCGGTGTAGCGGTCGCGCGGCAGCCTGAGGTCGATCGGGCCGACGCTCTCGACGCGCAGCTCGGGATGGACGTCGAGCAGGTCTTCGACGATCGCCTGGAGGTCGAGCGCGTTCCAGTCGTCCTGGTGGTCGATCCAGCCCGCGTAGCCGAGCACGATGCCGTCGTGCTTGCGTCTGGGCGTCATCAGCGAGCCCTGCGTGAGGAAGTTGGGGATCGGGACGACGGTGCGCGCGCCGTACTCGCGGTAGCGCTCGGCGAGCGCCTCGTTCGTCGTCGTGATCACGTCGACGACCTCCGCCATCCCGTCGAAGCCGGCGCGCCGTTCGGGCCTCACGACGTCGTCGTCGTTGTCCCACACGACGCCCATCCCGCCGGCGGTCAGGCGCCGCGCGAGCTTGACCGCCGCCGGCTGTACGTAGCGCCCGATGTAGGCGACGTCGAAGTCTTCGAGCACGACGGCCAGCTCCTCGTCGCTCGGCGTCAGGTCCTGCTCCTCGTAGTACGTCGCGATCAGGTGCCCGCGGCGCGCGAGTTCGGTGAGCGGAAATATGGCGCGGTAGTTCGAGCTGGGATGCTCGCCCCAGACGAATGCGGCGATGTTCATCGACTCCCCTTTCCCCCAAGGCTGGGCCGCGCGCCTACGCTAGCACCGGCCGGCAGGCCGCAGGTCAGGTCATGTGCGAGGACCCTCCGGCACCGTCGCGGAGCGCGTCGGCGAGCTGCTGCCGGGAGCGGATCCCGAGCTTGTCGTAGGCCCCGCTGAGGTGGGACTCGATCGTCTTGATCGTGAGGAAGAGGGTCTGCGCGATCCGGCGGTTCGTCATGCCGGAAGCGGCCAGCTCGGCGACGCGCCGCTCGCTCGGCGTGAGCGCGTCGACCCCGAACGGCGTGTAGCGCCGGACTCTCTCGCCGCTGGCCTCCAGCTCGTCATGCGCGCGCTTGGCGAGCCCGGCGGCGCCGCACCGCCGCGCCAGCTCGAGCGCGCCGCGCAGCGGCTCCCGCGATTCGGTGCGCCGCTTGGCACGGCGCAGCGCCGCGCCCAGGTCGCACAGCGCGTGCGCGCGCTCGAGCCGCAGCGGCGATCCTTCGAGCACGGCGACCGCCTCTTCGAGCAGGTCGATCCCGCGCGGTCCCCCGGTCGCGACGCCCACCCCGCGCAGCGCTCGCGCGACCGCGCTCGGGGCGCCCCAGCGCCTGGCGTGGACCAGGTCCGCCTCGGCCAGCGCGCGTCCCCGCTCCGGCTCCCCGAGCGCGGCGAGCGCGAGCGCGGCGTGCGTGCCCGCCTGCAGGAACGGAACGCCGGCCAGATTCCACAGCTCCAGGCGCCGCTGCAGCTCGATCAGGTCCTCGGCCGCCTGCTCGGGCCTGCCCTGCGCGAGCCGCAGGCGGGCGCGGGCGTACAGCGTGGTGCTGAGCCAGTGCGTTTCCGCGAGCGGTCCGGCGATGCCGTTCACGCGCAGCGCCTCCTCGGCCTCGCACAGCTCGCCGCGCGCGGTCAGGACTTCGATCAACACCGCCCAGACCGTGGGAAACTCGGCAACGAACCCCCGCATGCGCGCGACGTCCATCGCCTGATGCGCATCGGCGTCCGCGGCCTTGAGGTCTCCGCATACCAGCGCCAGCCACGCGCGCATGCACAACGGGGCCGCGTGCTGCTCACCGCGTCGTTGGGAGGCTGCGAGCGCCTGGTCGGTCGCGGTCTGGGCCTCGTCGAGCCGGTCGGCGGACAGCAGCGCGAGGACCGCTTGGGCGGGCGTCATGAGCTCCGGATGCTCGGCCACGAACTTGCCGTCGCCCAGGGCACGGCGGGCCAGTGCGACCGCCGCCTCCGCGCTGCCGTCGATCATCGTCCAGCGTGCGCGAAGCGCCGCCGCGATGCGCTCGCCCGTGCTGCCCGGCTCGAGCCGCCCGCGGTAGCGCGCGAGGCGCGCCTGCGCCGCCGCCGGCCGCAGCTGCGTGAACATGATCAGCTGCGACTCCAACTGCACCGCGAGATCGACGTCGCCCTCCCGGTCGGCGGCGTCGATCGCCCGCTCCAGCAGCGCGGTGGCCTCTGCATGACGACCGCTGAACCACAGCGCCGCCGCCAGCGCGACGGCCGAGCTCGTCAGCAGGCGCGGATCGCGCTCGAACTCGGCGAACACGTCCGCCTTGATCGCGCCGAGCGCCGAGCGGTCCGCCGCACGGAAGCCGGCGACGATGAGCGGCTGCAGCACCGCCGCGCGCAGATCCGGCGGCGGCGGCTCCGCGAGCGCGCGCTTCAGGTACGCGACCGCCGACTGCGGGGCGCCGCGTCCGAGCGCTCGCGTCGCCGCCGCGAGCAGCGTCTCCACGGCCTCGCGCTGCTCGCGTGCGTCGCTCGCCATCAGCTGCGCCGCGACCAGCTCGGGATCGGCGTTTCGGTCCCGCAGCAGCGCCGCGGCGCGCGCGTGCATCCCAACGCGCTCGCCCGGGGCGAGGTCCGCGTAGAGCGCGGTGCGCACGAGCGGATGGATGAAGCGCAGCGGCGCGCCGGCGTCGAGGATCGCGTGCGTGCGCAGCGCGTCGGCGCAGTCGAGCACGACGTCCGCGTCGAGTCCCGCGAGCACGGCCACGAGGCGGGGGTCGCTGTCCTCGCCCAGCACGGCCAGCGCCCGCGCCGTCGTGCGTGCCTCCGGCCGGAGCCCTGCGATGCGCAGCATGACCGTGCGGGTGACGTGCTCGGGCGCCAGCTCGCGCACCAGGTCAGCCTGCTCGGCGCCCGGGACGATCCCCTGCGCGTTGAACGTGCGCGCCAGCTCGTGCAGGTAGAAGGGGTTCCCGCCGGTGACCTCGTGGCACGTGGTGGCGAACGGCTCCTCCGGTTGCGCGTTCAGCTCGGCCGCCAGCAGCACGGCAGCCGCCGCGCGACTGAGCGCGCGCGGCGTGAGGCGGTGCGCAAGGGGATCGGCGGCCAGCCGCGCGAGGCTGCTGTGTGCATCCGCCGTGCCCGGGCGACAGGCGACGACGAGCAGGACCGGCATCGCATCGAGTCGCGGCAGCAAAAAGCCCAGGTAGTCGAGCGAGGCGGCGTCGGCCCAGTGCGCGTCGTCGACCGCGAGCAGCAGCGGCTCCCGCTCGGCCAGCGCGACGGTCAGCCAGTAGAGCCCGTACAGCACCGCGAACCGGTCTGAGGTGGGCGCCGCCGAGGGCTCGTCCGCAAGCCCGAGCGCGCCGCGCGCCGCGGCGCTCGCTCCTTCGAACAGCGCGTCCCGCTCCGGAGCGGTCGCCGCAGCGAGCGGCGGCTCGAGGAGCTGGCGCACGAGCGCGAAGGGGAAGTCGCACTCGAGCTCCGTCGCACGAGCTGACAGCACCTGCATCCCTGCATGCGCGCCAGCCTCACGCGCAGCCTGAAGCAGCCGGGTCTTGCCGAGGCCCGCTTGTGCCTCGACGACCACGAAATGACCGCGTCCGGCGGTGGACTCGCCGACGATCGCCTGGAGCTCGGCCAGCTCGCGCTCGCGGTCGAGCAGCACGCTCATCGGGGGCTGCTCTCAGGGTCGATTCGAGGGTGATCTCCCCGTAGCGAGCTGTGCCGCTGGCGCCGAGACTGCTGCTGCATGAACGTCCTCCCAATCGAGCTGCGCGCGGCTGATGATGCCATCGACGGCGTCGAGCAGAGCCGCTTTGGCGGGATCGCGCGCGGCGGCTAGGAGCCTGCCATGAGCAAGAAGCAGATCGTCGGCGTCCTCGTCGTCCTGACGGGTGTCGTCCTGACCGTCGCGGGCGCTGCGGCGGTGCGCGCGGAGCCCGTCCAGCAGGCCGGCCTGGAGTTGAAGCTCACGCGGCCGGGCGGTCCGATCACGCTGCGGGTCTTCTATCGCTTCTTCGACACGACCGGCTTGGTCCCGCCTCCGATCACGACCTTCTTCGGACGGCTTCCGGCGGGGCTGACCCTGCGCCGTCGATTTCTCAACGCGGGGTACTGGTGCAACGGCCCGGCGCTGCGCGACGCGCTCGACGCCCGCCCGACGGGTGCGCCGTTCGCGGACCGGGTCGCCAACCTCAAGCCGTTCATCCGCTCGCTCGTGCACAGCAGATCGAAGACGGATCTGGCTGCGCTCGCGACCGCACGCGTCTGCGACCGCGCGCGCCTCGGCGCCGGGACGGCCCAGGTCGACGCGCGCCGGCTCACGCCGGTTCTCTCCGACCTGATCCCAGCGAGCTTCTCGGCGTTCCTCAGCCGTGGAACGGTGCCCGGCGCGGTCGCCGGCGTCGCCATCCTCGGCTCCGCCGACATGCGCGGCTCGCTCGTGCAGCGCTTTCCGGTCCTCGCCGGCCTCCATGCGGTGGCGATGGTCAACTTCTTGAACGATCCGAGTCCGGACGGCCCCTACGGCTACAAGGTGCTGCTGCCGACGGGTGCGATCAACGGTCTCCCGCTCAGCATCGCGGAGGTCAAAGGGACCGTGCCCGGGATCACGATCCGGAAGGGGGCATGCATCCGCACCGGCCGCGGCGGGCGGTGCCGCGCCCGGCAGCGGACGGATCTCTCCTGGATCGCGCTCGCGAGCTGTCCGCCGGCAGGGCTGAGCGCGCTGCTCTTCACCGGCTTCGCCCCGCCGACGCCGAGCCTCACGACGACGCTCCAGGTCCCGTGTCCGCAGTTCACGCCGTGAGCGGCTCCCGCTCAGGCCGCGAGCAGCTCTGTGAGCCGGCCCTCGCGGTCGGCCGCGGCGAGCGCCTCGAAGCCGCCGAGCGTGTGCTCGCCGACGAGCACCTGTGGGAAGGTCAGCATCCCGGTGCGCGCGACGAGCGCCGCGCGTCCGTCGGGATCGCGTGAGAGGTTGATCTCCTCGAACGGCAGCCTACGCTGGGTCAGCAGGGCCTTCGCGCGCAGGCACGAGGAGCACTTGTCGGTGGTGTAGAGCGTGATCTTCGACATTACTTCATTTAGTATAGCGTCCATATGCCGGTGTCATCGGCAGGGACTGGCGGCTCCTACAGTTTGTCTGGTAACCGGTGCGACGCGTATAGTCCTTGGCAATGGCCGCCCACGCCCATGAGTCCATGCACGCAACCGACTCGGAGCTCGCCGAGGCGCAGCGCGCAGGCGCGTCGGACGCACTTGCGGACTCCTCCCAGGCGATCTCGACGCTCGCCGGCGCCGCAACGTTCGGCGCGGTCGTCGGTGGGCCGGAGGGGGCCATCATCGGGGGGATCATCGGGGCTGCCATCGGCGGTGGCGCCGCGGTGGCTCGTCACATCAAAGGGAAATAGCGGCAGCGCTCCCGTCCGGGGATCGGAGCATGTCGGAATCTCAGCAGGTCGCGCTCTATGCGGGAGTGGTCCTAGCTCTGCTCGCCCTGGTCGGGCGCCTGTGGCGCTATCGCGGCCTCGGCTTTCCGGCCGCCGCGTTCCTCGAGCTGCTCGGCCTGGGCATCGCTCCCTTCCCGATCCCCGTCCTCGCCGGCATCGTCGGGCAGTCGACGCAGCGCGACCCGCTCCCCGTCTTCAACACACCCGAGCAGCGCGTTGCTCTGTTCCTGGGAGCGGTGGTCCTGATCGGGGCCGTCGTGACCGGCATCCTCGCTGTGATGATGCGGGCCTTCAGGCCCGTGCCGGCGCGATAGCGGTCAGAGGCGCCTGATGCCAGGGTCGCTCCGCACGGAGGCGATCGTCCTGCGCTCCATACGCTACGGCGAGGCCGACCGCATCCTCCACCTCTACACGCCCGAGCACGGGCGCATGAGCGCGATCGCGAAGGGCGCGCGCCGCACGCGCAGCCGCTTCGGCGCGCGGCTGGAGCCGTTCTTCCACCTGCGCGCGCTGCTCTACGAAGGCCGCTCGGACCTGCGCACCGTCACGAGCGCCGAGACGCTCGACGCGCACGGCCCGCTGCGCGAGCGCGCCGCCTCGCTCGACGCCGCCGCGCGCGCGTGCGACGCCGTCGCCCGCTTGTTCGAGACCGACGATCCGAGCCCCGCCGTCTTCCACCTGCTCGCGAACGAGCTGCGGCTGCTCGACGAGGACCCGGCGGCGGCCCGCGCGCCGCACCAGCTCGCCTTCCGCCTCAAGCTGCTCGTCGCCGGCGGCTTCACGCCGCAGCTCGCCTCGTGTGCCTCCTGCGGCGAGTCCGAGCACCTGACCGGCTTCTCGGGCGCGGCGGGCGGTGTCGTCTGCAGCGCGTGCGAGGCGTCCGCCTTCCCGCTCGGCGAGGAGGCGCACGCGTTCCTCGTCGGCGCGCTCGGCCGCCCGCTGGCGGATGCCCCCGACGCCGGTCCGCGTGCGCTCAGACAGGCCGAGCGCGCGATCGCGGAAACGGCCGAGCACCACGCGCACGTGCACCTGCGGCCGCTGCCGCGCGCGGCCGCCTGACCGGATTTCCGCACCACGACGGTGGCGCGGCGGAACTTCCACCTGCACGCCCTGTTTACACCCGCGGACAGCGAGCAGATTGCCCACGTGACGGCCAGGAGGCAGGAGATGCTGAGGCGGACGTCGTGGAGTGCCCTGACGGTCGCGGTCGCGATCGCCGCCGCGATCGGGTGCGGAACCGCCACGGCGGCTGTCGTCGACGTGTATCCGACCCCGGGGACGCAGTTCGCCTCGCCCCACACGCAGCTCAGCTTCCGCGGGGTCGCGCCCGACAAGCTCGGCGCCTTCTCCGTCACCGGCTCGGTCACCGGCGTCCACACGGGCCACGTCGCCGCCCACTCCGACGGGCACGGCGCGAGCTTCCTGCCGGACAGATCGTTCGCGCAGGGCGAGACGGTCACGGTCCGCACGTCGCTGCCGATCCACCTCGGGCACGCGGGTGCCTACTCGATCAGGATCGCGACGCAGGGTCCGCCGATCCGCCCCCTCCCGAGAGATCCGCCGCTGTTGCTGCACGGCCCCGGCCTGCAGTACTTCCACTCGCGCCACGACCTGCACCCGGCGACGCTCACCGCGTCGGCGGCGCACGGCGCGACCGCCCCCGGCGACCTGTTCGTCGGCCTGTTCGCGGCGCCGTTCCAGACGGGCCCCGGCCAGATCGGTCCGGCGATCTTCGACGCGAACGCGAGACTGGTCTGGTTCCACCCGCTCAGGCCCGGGCAGGTCGCGCTCGACGTGAAGGTCCAGCAGTACGGCGGCAAGGCGGCGCTGACCTGGTGGCAGGGCTACGTCAACGCCGGCGTCGGGGTCGGCGTCGGCAAGGTCTTCGACACCTCCTACCGGCAGGTCGCGACGGTCTCCGCCGGCAACGGCTACGGCGCCGACCCGCACGAGTTCAAGCTGACGCCGCGCGGCACCGCGCTGTTCGTCGCGGAGAACCCGGTCGTGCAGGACCTCTCCGCGATCCACGGCGCCAAGCAGGCGGTCGTCTACGACGCGGTCGTCCAGGAGATCGACGTCAAGACGGGCCTCGTGCTGTTCGAGTGGCACAGCCTCGACCACGTCGGCGTCGCCGAGTCCTACAACCCGACGCCGAGCGTGAACGGCCACGCCGACGACTACTTCCACATCAACTCGGTCGACGACACGCCCGACGGCAACCTGATCGTCTCCGCGCGCAACACGTGGGCGATCTACAAGATCGCGCGCGCGGACGGCGCCGTGCACTGGCGGCTGAACGGCAAGCGCAGCAGCTTCCGCATGCTGCGCGGCTCGACGTTCGCCTGGCAGCACGACGCGCGCGTGCAGGCCGACGGAACGATCACGCTGTTCGACGACGGCGCCGCGCCGGCGATCCACAAGACCTCGCGCGCGATCGGGATCGGGATCGACACCCGCGCGCATCGCGCGTGGCTGCGGCATGACTACCGCCCGTCGCCGGCGACGCTCGCCAACAGCCAGGGCAACGCGCAGGTGCTGCCCGGCGGCGACGTGCTCGTCGGCTGGGGCAGCTCGCCGTTCATCACCGAGTTCAGCGCCCACGGGGCGGTGCGGCGGCTCTACACGTACGCGAGAGGCGAGGAGTCCTACCGCGCCTATCGCTTCCCGTGGGATCCCCGCCCGCTGACGAAGCCGGCGGTCGCGGCGAGCACGGCCGGCGCTCGCACGCAGGTCTACATGAGCTGGAACGGCGCGGCCGACGTCGCGAGCTGGCAGGTGCTCGCCGGCGCGAGCGCGAGCGCGCTGAAGCCCGTCGCGAGCGTGCGCGACGCCGGCTTCGAGACGAGCGCGTCGATCGCGGGCGCCGCGTTCGTCGCGGTGCAGGCGCGCGACGCGCACGGAACGGTCCTCAGCACGTCGGGGACGGTGGCGCCCTCCTAGACTCCGGGGATGCCCGAGACAACCGCCGCCACGAGATACGTCTACGACTTCGCCGAGGGCTCGCGCGAGCTGCGCGAGCTGCTCGGCGGCAAGGGCGCCAACGTCGCCGAGATGACGCGCATCCTGGGCCCGGAGCGCGTCCCCGCCGGCTTCACGATCACGACCGAGGCATGCGTCGCCTACATGGAGGCCGGGCGCAGCGAGCCCGACGGGCTCGACGCGCAGGTCGCCGAGGCGCTGGGGCGGCTGGAGGAGACGAGCGGCAAGCGGCTCGGCGACGCAGACGACCCGCTGCTGGTCTCGGTGCGCTCGGGCGCGCGCGAGTCGATGCCGGGCATGATGGACACGGTCCTCAACCTGGGCCTCAACGACGCCTCCGTCGAAGGGCTCGCGCGCAAGACGGACAACCCGCGCTTCGCGTGGGACTCCTACCGCCGTTTCGTGCAGATGTTCGGCAACGTCGTGCGCGGCGTGCCGGGAGAGGAGCTGGAGGACGCAATCAAGGAGGTCAAGGCGCAGCGCGGCGCAAAGCTCGACACCGACCTCGACGTCGACGCGCTGCGCGAGCTGACCGACCGCTTCAAGGCGCTGTTCCGCGAGCAGACCGGCGAGGACTTCCCGCAGGACCCGCAGGAGCAGCTCCGCCAAGCGATCCGTGCCGTGTTCGACTCGTGGATGGGCGAGCGCGCGATCCACTACCGCCGCATCAACCGCATCCCGGACGACTGGGGCACGGCCGTCAACGTCCAGCAGATGGTGTTCGGCAACAAGGGGGAGACCTCGGGCTCCGGCGTCGCGTTCAGCCGCGACGAGGTCACGGGCGCGCCGGAGCCGTCGGGGGACTTCCTGCAGAACGCGCAGGGGGAGGACGTCGTCAGCGGCGTGCGCAACACGCGCGACATCGCCGAGCTGGCGGATGTCATGCCGGCGGCGCACGCCGAGCTGATGGAGATTCTCAGAACCCTGGAGTCGCACTATGGCGACATGCAGGACGTCGAGTTCACGATCGAGGAGGGGCGTCTGTACATGCTGCAGACGCGCAACGCGAAGCGTCCCGCGCAGGCGGCGGTGCGCTTCGCGGTCGACGCGGTCGCCGAAGGGCTGCTGACACGTCAGCAGGCGCTGATGACGATCGACGCCGGCAAGCTCGACGCGCTGCTGCACCCGACCTTCGACCCGCAGGCCGAGATCGCGGCGCTCGCAAGCGGCGTGGCGGCCTCGCCGGGCGCGGCGAAGGGCGAGATCGTCTTCACGGCGCCGGAGGCGGTGGACGCGGCGGCGGCCGGGAAGGACGTGATCCTCGTGCGGCCGTTCACCGAGGCCGACGACGTCGCCGGCTTCCACGCCGCGCGCGGGATCCTTACGAGCGAGGGCGGCAAGGCCTCGCACGCCGCGCTCGTCGCTCGCGGGATGGGGCGACCGTGCGTGTGCGGCGCGAGCGAGCTGGAGATCGACCTCGCGGCCGAGACCGTCCGCGTCGGCGAGACCGTCGTCCGCCGCGGCGACCGCATCGCGATCGACGGCTCGGCCGGCATCGTCACGCTCGACGACGTGCCGTTGGTGGAGGCGCGCTGGAGCGCGCAGTTCGAGACGGTGCTCGGCTGGTGCGACGAGCTGCGCACGCTCGGCGTGCGCGCGAACGCCGACACGCCCGAGGACGCGCGCCGCGCACGGCAGTTCGGCGCCGAGGGGATCGGCCTCTGCCGCACCGAGCACATGTTCATGGCGGCCGATCGCCAGCCGAAGATGCGCGCGATGATCATGGCCGAGGGCGAACAGGCCCGCCGCGCGGCGCTCGCCGAGCTGCTGCCGCTCCAGCAGGAGGACTTCGAGGGCCTGTTCGAGGCGATGGAGGGCGAGCCCGTGACGATCCGCCTGCTCGACCCGCCGCTGCACGAGTTCCTGCCGCACCGCTTCGAGGTCGAACGCCAGCTGGAGCATGCGCGAACGACCGGCGAGGGGGACACAGCTGAGCTGGAGCGGACACTGGAGCGCGTGCAGTCACTGGAGGAGGTCAACCCGATGCTCGGCACGCGCGGCTGCCGGCTGGGGATCCTCTACCCCGAGGTCTACGAGATGCAGGCGGTCGCGATCGTCCAGGCGGCGAAGGCCGTGCGCGAGCGGACCGGCAAGGCGCCGCTGCTGGAGGTGATGATCCCGCTCGTCGACTACGAGACCGAGCTGGAGCTGATGCGCGCGCTGGTCGTCGACGCGGCGCACGAGCGCGGGCTGGAGGTCGGCCGCGACTTCTTCGTCGGGACGATGATCGAGCTGCCGCGCGCGTGCTTCCTGGCCGACGCGATCGCCCACCACGCCGACTTCTTCTCGTTCGGCACGAACGACCTCACGCAGACCGCGCTCGGGTTCTCGCGCGACGACGTCGAGGGGAAGTTCCTCGCCACCTACCTGGAGCGCAAGATCGTCGACCGCTCGCCGTTCGAGACGATCGATGCGCCGGGCGTCGGCCAGATGGTGCGGATGGGCGCGTGGCTGGGCCGCAAGACCAAGCAGCACCTCAAGCTCGGCGTCTGCGGCGAGCATGGCGGCGACCCCGACTCGATCGACTTCTTCCACCACTCCGGCATCGACTACGTCTCCTGCTCGCCCTTCCGCGTCCCGATCGCGCGGGTGGCGGCGGCGCAGGCGGCCGTGCGCGCGTCGGTGTCGTAGGGTGAGACGATGAGCGGGGTCCAGCTCGAAGGGCTCAGCAAGACGTACAGCTCCCCCGAGGGGCCGGTCCACGCCGTGCGCGGGATCGACGTGTCGGTCGCCGCCGGCGAAACGGTCGCGCTGCTCGGCCCCAACGGCGCCGGCAAGTCGACGACGATCGACATGCTGCTCGGGCTCGCGCGGCCCGACGCCGGCGAGGTGACCGTGTTCGGGCGCTCGCCCGCCGACGCGGTCGCGGCGGGGGCGGTCGGCGCGATGCTCCAGACAGGCGAGCTGATCCGCGACCTCGACGTGCGGGAGCTGGTCGCGATGGTCGCCTCGCTCTACCCGGCGCCGCTCGACGTGGAGGAGACGCTCGCGCTGTGCGGGATCGGCGAGATCGCCGGCCGGCGCACGCAGAAGCTCTCGGGCGGCCAGACGCAGCGCGTGCGCTTCGCGATCGCGCTCGTGAGCGATCCGGAGCTGCTCGTGCTCGACGAGCCGACGGTCGCGCTTGACGTCGAGGGCCGCCGCGGCTTCTGGACGACGATGCGCGCGTTCGCGGCGCGCGGAAAGACGGTCCTGTTCGCCACGCATTACCTGGAGGAGGCCGACGCGTACGCCGACCGCGTCGTGCTGATGGCGCACGGCCGCATCGTCGCCGACGGGCCGCCGACGGAGATCAAGGCGATCGTCGGCACGCGCACGATCCGCGCGACGCTTCCGGGCGTGCCGCTCGACGCGCTGGCGGCGCTGCCCGGGGTCGCGTCGGCCGAACGCCGCGGCGAGGCGATCGTGCTCACGTGCACGGACTCCGACGCGGCGATTCGCGCGCTGCTCGCCGCGCACCCGCAGGCGGCCGACATCGAGATCGCCGGCGCGGGGCTGGAGCAGGCGTTCGTGCAGCTCACCGGCGACGGAGCCGGCCGGGCGGTCACGGCATGAGCGCGCTGCGCCGGCGCGGGCACCGCACGGGCGGCGCCTCGCTCAACGTCACCTACCTGCGCTTCGAGCTGCTGCGCACGCTGCGCAATCGCCGCTTCCTGTTCCTCTCGCTCGGCTTCCCGCTCGTCTTCTACCTGCTCGTCGCGGGCTCGGCGCACAGCGAGAGGAACCTCGCCGGCAGCGGCCTGTCGGCGCCGCTCTACTACATGGTCGGGCTCGTCGCGTTCGGGACGATGTCGGCGATGCTCTCCAGCGGCGCGCGGATCGCGGCCGAGCGCCAGGCCGGCTGGCACCGCCAGGTGCGGATCACGCCGCTGCCGCCGCGCTCCTATCTGAGCGCGAAGGTCATGACCGCGTACCTGATGGCGGGGCTGAGCATCGTCGTGCTCTACGTCGCCGGGGCCGCGATGGGCGTCTCGCTGCCGGCCGGGCGCTGGCTGGAGATGACCGGCCTGATCCTCGTCGGGCTGATCCCCTTCGCCGCCGCCGGCATCCTGATCGGCCACCTCCTGAGCGTCGAGGCGGTCGGCCCGGCGATGGGCGGCGGGATCGCGCTGCTCGCCTTCCTCGGCGGCACGTGGTTCCCGATCCCCGACCACGGCGTGCTGCACGTCGTCGGCCAGCTCCTGCCGTCCTACTGGCTCGTGCAGGCCAGCCACGTCGCGCTCGGCGGCGCCGCCTGGGGGACGCGCGGCTGGGTGACGATCGCGGTGTGGACGTTCGTGCTGGCGCGGCTGGCGCGGCGCGCGTTCGAGCGCGACACGTCGCGCGTGTGACGTTGCCCGCAGCTCGCCGCTTGCGGTGAGCGGAGGGCGAAAGCCGGTTCGCAGTGCCAGAATCAACGGCATGGCCGTGCGATCCCCCACGCACCCGGCAGGGCCCGTCGCCGAGGCGTTCGCCGCCCGAGTCCGCGCGCACGAGGACGCGCAGCTCTCATCGCTGGCGACGCCGTCGTACCCGGCGGCGCGCGAGCGGCCCGAGCAGGACTGCGGGCTGCGCACGCCGTTCCAGCGCGACCGCGACCGGATCGTGCACAGCAAGGCGTTTCGCCGTCTGAAGCACAAGACGCAGGTGTTCGTCGCCCCGGAGGGCGACCATTACCGCACGCGCCTCACGCACACGCTGGAGGTCACGCAGGTGTCGCGGACGGTCGCACGCGCGCTGCGGCTCAACGAGGACCTGACGGAGGCGATCGGGCTCGGCCACGATCTCGGCCATCCGCCGTTCGGGCACATCGGCGAGGCCGCCTTGGACGACTGCCTGTCCGAGCGCTTCGGCCGCCGCTTCAAGCACCACGAGCACTCGCTGCGGGTGGTCGAGCGGATCGAGCGCGACGGCGCCGGGCTGAACCTGACGACGCCGGTCCGCGACGGGATCGTCGGCCACTCGGGGCGCGCGCCGATGCCGAGCACCCTGGAGGGCCGGATCGTGCGCCTGCTCGACCGCGTCGCCTACATCAACCACGACATCGACGACGCGCTGCGCGCCGGCGTGCTGGACGAGGCGGATCTTCCCCGCGAGCCGATCGCGGTCCTCGGCGACACCGGCTCGCAGCGGATCGACGCGCTCGTGCACGACGTCGTCGAGGCGTCCGAGCGCGCGGGCGACATCGTGCAGTCCGCGCCGGCCGGCGCCGCGATGAGCGCGCTGCGCGACTTCATGTTCGAGCACGTCTACCTCGCGCCGGCCGCGCGCGCCGAGCACGTGAAGATCGAGCGCGTGGTGCGCACGCTGTTCGACCACTATTGCGAGCATCCGGACGAGATCCCCGTGCTGACGCCCGACGCTGCCGACGACCTGCCCACGCGCGTGACCGACTACCTCGCCGGCATGACCGACCGCTTCTGCATCCGGCGCTTCGAGGCGCTGACGGTCCCGCGCGCGTTCCCAACCTAATCCCACCCACCCGCTCCCCGCCACCATGCGCTACGCCGACGACTCGAAGGAGAAGGTCCGCGACGCGGTCGACATGATCGCGCTCGTCTCCACGCGCACGGACCTGCGCCGCGCGGGCGTCAACTCGTACTTCGGCCGCTGCCCGTTCCACGAGGAGCGCACCGGCTCCTTCCACGTGCGCCCGGAGGAGAAGCACTACCACTGCTTCGGCTGCCAGGCCTCCGGCGACCCGTTCCGGTTCGTGATGGAGACGGAGGGGCTCGACTTCGTCGCCGCGATGGAGTCGCTCGCAGGCCGCTTCGGCGTGACGCTCGAGGTCGCCGACGAGGATCCGCTCGCGCGCGCCCGCCGCGAGCGGCGCGATCGCCTCCACGCGCTGCTCGACCGCGCCGCCGCCTACTACGCGCGCGTGCTGTGGGACTCCGGCGAGGCGGCCGACGCGCGCGCCTACCTCGCCGGGCGCGGGCTGGAGGAGGAGACGCTGAAGGCCTACCGCGTCGGCTACGCGCCGAGCGCGTGGGACAAGCTCCTGCTCGTCGCGCGGCAGGCCGGCTTCAGCGAGGACGAACTGCTCGCGACCGGGCTCGCGCAGCGCTCGAAGCAGCAGCCCGGCCAGATCTACGATCGGTTTCGCGGGCGCATCATGTTCCCGCTGGCGGACGCGCGCGGGCGCGTCGTCGGCTTCGGCGCGCGCGCGATGCGCGAGAACCAGCCGCCGAAGTACCTCAACACGAGCGAGGGCGAGGTCTTCCACAAGGGCAGCCAGCTGTTCGGGATCGACCTCGCGCGCCGCGCAGCCGCGCGCGCCGGCTCCGTGGTCCTGGCCGAGGGCTACACCGACGTGCTCGCGCTCCACCAGGCGGGGATCGAGAACGCCGTCGGGATCATGGGCACGTCGTTCACGGACGAGCAGGCGAGAGAGCTGGAGCGGACCGCGCGCACGCTCGTGCTCGCGCTCGACGCGGACGGCGCCGGCCAGGAGGCGATGCTGCGCGCTGCGCGCGTCGCGGAAGGGCGTTCGCTGGAGCTGCGCGTCGCCGCGCTCCCGCCGGGGCTCGACCCGGCGGACCTCGTGCAGCGCGAGGGCGTGGAGGCGGTGCGCGAGCGGATCGCGAGATCGGTGCCGTTCGTCGAGTTCCACGTCGAGCGGATCCTCGCCCGTGCGGAGACGGGCACCGCGGAGGGCAAGGACCGCGCGCTGGGGGAGCTGCGGCCGGTGCTCGGGCCGCTGCGGGCGAGCGTGCTGCGCGACGAGCTCGTGCGGCGGGTCGCGGGGCGACTCGACCTGAGCGACCAGCTCGCCGCGTCGCTGATCGGCGAGGGCGCGCCAGCCGCGGCGGCGCCGGCTCCCGGCGGCCCCGAGCCGTCGCGCGCGAGGCCCGGCGCCAACGGCGCCGCCGCGCCTGCGCCGATCCCCGTCGCGCTCGACCGCCGCGAGCGCGGCGAGCGCACGTTCCTCGCGCTGTGCGTGGCGTTCCCGCGCGAGGGCAGAGCACTGCTCGAAGAGGCCGACCCCGAGCAGCAGTTCAGCTCAGACCTCGCGCGCCGCGCCGCCGCCCATCTCCGCGCGCACCTGGAGGCGCCGCTCGAAGGCCTCCCGGACGACGACCCCGAGCTGGCGACGTACATCTCCGAGCTGGACGCGAGAGCGGCCCGCGGCGGCGCGAGCGTGCGGCCCGGCAACCTCGAGCACGCCTGGCTCTCGCTGGAGCTGGCGCGCCTCGAACGTGCGATCGAGCTCGCGCGCACGGCAGGGACCGCCGACGGCTCCGTCGCCCGGCTCAGCGCGGAGCGCGAGCAGGTCCGCACGCGGCTGCGGCTGCTGAGCGGCCAGCTGCAAAGCATCTGACGCAAAATCCAGCTCGTCGACCCCAGATCGGCCTCCTCCAGCCACGGCCCACGACCCGTGCCGGCCGGCGGCTCAGGCGTGGAAGGCGGCTTCTCACCGGCGGACATCCAGTCGGCGTACAGACTGCCGTCCTCGACGAACGGCAGAGGCCAGACCGTGGCCGTCGTTTACTTCTGGGACGACCCGAACGCCGAAGCGGACCTGGAAGTGTATCGCTCGCACTACGGCTTGCCGCCCTGCACGAGGGCCAGCGGATGCTTCAAGAAGGTCAACGAATCCGGCGGGGAAGAATCGTATCCGCCGGCGAGAAGATCGGGCGGAACCGAGATCTCGCTCGACCTGGACATGGTCTCGGCGACATGCCCGAACTGCCACATCACCAAACGGGACGAGCGCATCCTCGCCGATCGTCGCGGGCACGCTCGCGCTCGCCAACGAGCGACGCGCCAGCGTGGTGCCGGGGCGTTCTCGACGACCCCTCCGGTGTGTTCGACGTCATCGAAGGCAGAACCCACGGTGGCTGCGAACACACGTACTTCTGCACCGCCGGGAGCCGCTACGACGGGCCGACCGGCCTGGGGACGCCGGACGGCGCCCCGCAGGTCACCGCGCCCGTCGAAGCGGTGAGCAGCTCGATCTGGGCCGTGCGCGACACGACGGACGACCAGTACCTCTACTACGCCGGCGCGGAAGGAAGGCTGACGCAGAGCAGGTGGACACCGTTGATCGGCTGGACGAGCGAACCGATCTGAGGCACGGTCGCGACGGGGAGCATTCCGACGGCCGTGCTTGACCCCTCCACCAACAGTCAGTGGGTCTACTACGTCGACAGGGCGAGAGGCAGCTGGGTTACGAGCACCCTCGGCGGCAGCGCCGCCGCGAACACCAGCCCGTCCGTCGTGCTAGACGTGCCGACGACGATCACGAACGTCTTCTACGTCGACAGCAGGGAACGAGCGCTTGCGGCGTTCGGCGGCACACCACCGGCAAACTGGGGGAGCCAGATCTTCGGCGGAACCGCGGCCCTCGGCACCAGCCCGGTCGGAATCCGCGACTCGAGCACGGGGGCGAACTGGCTGTGGTACGTCGATAGCGCCACCGGGCACAGGGCGTACTGGGCGTGGAGCTCCGGCGCGGGATGGTCGGACTTCGTAAACCTAATATTGGCTCCAGAGCCCGCGCAGACAGCATCGCCGCTGTGGGCGCGGGCGCGGCGCGTTTAGCCCGAAAGTCTCAGCCGGCCGACTTTGCCGGCGGACCACTCGGTGAACCAGAGGTTGCCGTCTGGTCCCGTGACGACTTGCTCGGGGCTCGCGTTGGGCGTGGGCAGCGGGTGCTCGGCGGTGATGACGCCGGCGGTTGTGATGCGGCCGATCTTGTTCGCGGCCGGGCCCCACTCGGTGAACCACATGGCTCCGTCCGGTCCTGCTGTGATCCCCTTGGGATGAGACTTCTCAGCCGGCAGCGCGAACTCCGTGATCTGCCCGTCCGGAGTTATCCGGCCGATCTTGTTGCCCTCCTGCTCGGTGAACCAGAGGTTGCCGTCGGGGCCGGGCGCGATCGCGCCGGGCTGTGCGTTCGAGGTCGGCAAGGGATACTCGGTGATGTCGCCGTCGACGGTGATGCGTCCGATCTGGTTGGCGTCGCTCTCCGTGAACCAGATCGCGCCGTCGGGTCCGCTGGTCAGGTACTCCACGTAGGCGCTGAAGCTCGGCAGCTCGTACTCGGTGATCTCACCGTCGGGCGTGATCATCGCGATCCGGTTGCCGTTGTCGACCTGCGCCTCGCTGAACCAGACGTTGCCGTCCGGGCCGGCGGTCATGCCTAGCGGCGAGGTGAACTGGCGCGGGGTGAAGAACTCTGTGATCCCACCGCTTGGGGTCATGCGCCCGATGCCGTCGCCGGTGTTGCCCGGTCCCTCGGCGAACCACACGTTGCCGTCTGCGCCGAACGCGAGCTGGGCCGGATAGCTGCCCGCGGGTGCGGCGAACTCGGTGAGCCCGCCCGCCGTTGTGATGCGGGCGATCTTCGTCCCGCCCGATCCGATCCCGTCCTCGGCGATCCAGATGTTGCCGTCGGGGCCGGCGACGATGCCCGTCGGATAGCTGCTGGAGCCGCCGGGAAGGGCGAACTCGTCGATTGCCGGCGGTCGCTGCCGCGGCGCGGGGTCGCGCTTTGGGACACGCGGGTCGCGCGCGAGCAGGCGTGCCTCCTGCTTCCAGCCGGTCGGGTTCGGGTGGTACCAGAGGTCGCGGCTGAACAGGCCGGCATCGACGAACGGCTGAACGAACCAGCGATGGCGGTTGTTGCGCTTTGCGTACAGCTCGTGATGCGGTGGTCCGGCGAACAGCGCCTTGGTCGAGACGAAGACGATCTTCGCCGCGCTCGCTCGGTTCAATCCGGCCACGACGTTTCGCTGGACGTTGTCGCCGAGGTCCTCGACGTGCCGGAGGCGTTTGCCCACATGCATGAAGGTATGGCCGAAGTGGCCCGAGCGCAGCGTGTAGCCGGGATCCGCCTCGAGGTAGGGGTAGCCGAGCAGCACGATCGTCGCTGTCGGGTCGGCCTTCGCCTGTACCGCGGCGAGCAGCTTCCGCAGGCGGTCGGCGAGCGTGCCGTCCTCCAGCAGCTTGGCGGCGTGGTCTAGCAGTGGGCCGCAGTTCGCGCCGTCGCGCGTCTTGGCGATGAGGCAGTACTGAACGATCTTGGCGAACTTCAGATCGTTGCCGCCGATTGTCAGGAAGATCAGGTCGTAGCCGCGATCGACCGCAGCGAGCTGCGGCGGGCGGCCGGATGTGCGGTGTGCGAACGCGCGCGTCACGTCTCCGCTGCAGGCAACCGTCTGGACGAACGCTCGCTGCCGGTAGGGCGCCGCCTCGACGATGCGCTGGAACTCGCGGCCGTAGTTGTGCGACGAGCGCCGGCAGCCAGCCGCGCCGTAGTAGTGCCCGGCGCCGTTGCCGGCGGAGTACGAGTCGCCCATGACAAGGATGGAGAGGAGGCCGTCCTCGGCCGTTGCGTGCGCGGGCGGAGGAGCGACTACGGCAGTCGCCAGGGCGCATGCGACGAGGCCCCAAATCGGGCGATGCCTCGTCACCGGGACGCGATGATGTAGTAGGTCCAGTAGCCGGGATCGCCGCCGACGTACCGGATTCCGCGCCGGTCCACGATGTTCTCGCCGTTGTAGCGGTACCTCAGGAGCAGGCGCGTGAAATGCCCGCTTCCGGTCCGGAACACGCGGACGCGGACAGATACTGGATGGAAGTCCCCGCCGGCACAGCTCGGATCGCAGTCATCGAGCCAGTCGACGCCTGTCGCAATCCCCTCGTGCTGCGTGTAAGTCGACCAGTGGAGATGACCGGGATGACGCGGGCCGGAGCCGTCGGAGCCACCGAGGAAACCGGTGCCGTCACCCGTGTAGCCGATCGACGCAGGGCGCACCGCGAACGGATGGCGGACACCTTGCGTGAGGACGCTGGGCAGCGCTGCACTCGCGGTCGCCGGACACGTCAGGCAGGCGAACGACATGACGACCATCGTGAGCCGGCGCATCCCAGCCGCCACCATACCGGAACTTGGTAAGGCACGGCACTTGTTCGTGGGGTACTCCGGCGGGTCGCAGGTTCAAACCTGTCTCCCTGATGCCGAGCTGCGCTGCGGCAGCGCCCGTCAGATGATGAGCCCGTGGTATCTCGCGGCGAGCTGCTTATCCCAGGGAGCTGACGTCCACTTCTTCTTCTCGCGGTCGTAGGTCCAGAGGCCGAGCTCGAGCGCCTCGATCCACCACTCGACGAGCTGGCCGAAGGACTCGGTTCGTGGCCGTGCGACCTCGTCGAGGTCTGGTCCCCACTCGATCCGTCGGATGGGGGCCACGTCCGGTCCGCCGAGTGCGCAGTCGCCGACGAGATAGCCGCTTCCATCGCTGAACAGCGGCACCCAGCTCGACCGCCACCAGTAGTCGGGATCCGCCAGCGGCGTGCCCGCAGGTGCCGGGCCGGCCGCGTCCTTCGCCAGCTGCATCGAGCGCTGCCACCATGCTTGCGACTGTGCCGATGACATCAGCCGCAAACTCGGCGCGATCGGCCGTGTGCCCTGCCAATCCTCGGCGCATCCATCATGCCACCCCCACCATCTGCGCAGCTCCGCGGGCAGCTCGACGTGCAGAGCGCCGTCGTCGGTCGTGAACGAGTCGACCTCTCGGCCCGGTGCGAGCGCCTCCTCGCCCGGCACGGCGTGGGCATGCCACGTCGCCGAGAGCCGGTCGAGGAGTTGCTCGTTCAACATCGGTCCGGGATCTAAACCCGTCCTAGCCTCTATTGCACAGCCAGGTGGACGGAATGCCGAGTGCCGACGGGAGCGGCACGACGAGGAACGCGGTCCCGCCAACAGCGTTCGCGCCCTCTTGTGGAGTGCCCGTTCTCAACCCGCACGACTGCACGAACGACCCGTATCGACTCCCCTGCAGCACGTTGTCGTCACCGTCGATGTATCTGAGGCTCGGAGTGATCGGCGCGAGCGGTCCGCCCTGCTCGCTTGCCCAGAACGGGTACTCGTCGCACTGCTGGCCGGCGTCGCCGTCGCTGTTGCACGGAGCGACCGAGTCATACCAGCTGCGGCTGCCGTTCTTAGCTCTGGATGCCTCGTAGTTGAGCATGGCCCACTCGGGGTGCGCGGTGATGGCTTCGAGGTCGTGGTCGGTGGCCTCGGCGACGTCGGAGCCGGTGACGAAGACCGGCATGGTTCTGCAGGCCTCCAGGCCGTTGGTGATGCGCGAGGCGTCCCACAGGCATGCCGCGGCGATCGTCTCGGCCGCTGTCTGCGCGAGGTTTCCGTTGGCTTGGAGCATGTAGTGGTCGGCGAGGTTCATGACCGCGCCCTGCCAGACCTGCGGCAGGTCGGGGATCGCCGGCACCTGCGCGTCCGGCCACGGTGTCGTGGGCCAGGCCGGAGAGAGCTGCTGGACCGTCGCTTGATGCTCGAGCCACCACAGCACCGCCGTCGTGCCGGTGCCGGCCGCGGCGACCGCTTGCAGCAGCGCCGTCATCGACGATCTGTTCGCGAGGGCCTCCTCGCAGGCCAGCTCCTGATCGGTCTCGCTGCTCTCCTGAAGGTGTGTGCCGTAGGGGAAGGTCACGAGCGCGTCGCAGACATCGCTCGTCCCCGCAAACAACGCGCCGAGGCGCGTCAGGTCGATGTCGTCCGCGGTCTCCTCGACACCCGTCGTCGACGACGTCGCGAGATAGGTCGGGGTGATGCCGTAGACGTTGCCGTCCGGGTCCTCGACATCCGCGTAATAGGTGGCGCCCGACGTCACCGACGTCTGGCAGGAGCTGAAGTACACGTCGCAGCTCGTGACCTCTCTGCCGTTCTCGTAGATGATCGTGTTCAGCGTCGTGTTGGCGAGCGAGCCGGGGACCGTCACGTAGAAGTCGCCGGGCAGCGAGTCGAAATCGCCTCTGAGCGGAAAATGCAGTCTGCGCTCGTTTACGACGAGCGTCGTGTTGCCGTACGGAACGTTTCTGTCGGTGTAGAGGACGACCTCGAACGTCCGCGTCGGCGGATGCGCGTAGTCTCTAGACGGAAGCGGCTGGACGTTGCCTATGACGCAGCCGTCGTAGACGCAATAGTCGTTCAGCGTCGTTCTTGTGCCGTCGGTCTCTTCGTAGATCTCGCCGTGATCGAAGATATACAAGGGGGCGTCGTACGTGACCGAAAGCCCAAACGGCCAGCCCATCGTCGGTACCGCCGGCCCACCGTTCTGAAACGTCGAGAAGTCCGTGACAGACGACGCTTGTGCCATTGACGAGCCAAGCGCGAGCACACCGACCGCCAACACCGCCAACCACATCGCGCGGATCGCCCCGCCGCCGCGCGCCCCTGCTTCCCAACTGCGCTTCATGCCTGCTCCTGAATTGAGTTCAACGACCCCTGCTCCAGCCTGAACGAAGCATCCTGCCGCCTCTGAAGTTGCTCCGCCACCCGCTATCGACGAGGAGCCACCCGCTATCGACGAGGTGCCGCCTCGGACCGGATGTCGCGAGGCCCAACGCCTCGCACCAAGCCGGCGTCGCGGTGGGGGAGCGACCCCGGCAAGGACAGCAGGAACTGCGACGCCGCAGGACGCAGGCAGCCGTCTCGCCTGCGCGCGCGCTTCCGTCCTTGGCGCATCGTAGCCCTCGCTCGAGGGGCCCGATGGGGGCTCACGCGCAGGCGGTGAGGAGAAACGGGACCGTATTGGGACCTTGGCGGTGCCAGATATCGGCGAGATCCCTTGTGTGGCGGGCGATCCGCGAAGCTCCCCGGGTTGGACTCGAACCAACAACCCTTCGGTTAACAGCCGAATGCTCTGCCAATTGAGCTACCGGGGA
>DATNAP010000014.1:0-27006 GCA_035572475.1 Conexibacter sp.
GCGCGCGAGCTGCACGACGGCGTCGCGCAGGAAGTCCTCTATCTGCTCGGCCAGGCGCGCCGCCTCCAGGCGCAGCGTCCGAGCGCGGAAGCCGACCGCCTGCTGGGCGCGGCCGAGCGGGCGCTCGCGGAGTCGCGCTCGGCGATCTCCGCGCTGCGCGCACCGCTCGATGAGCCGCTCGCCGCGGCGCTCGCGCGCATCGGCGGCGAGCTGGGCCGCCGGCTGGGGCTGGACGTACGGGTCGACACCGACCCTGACGCGATCGCCGATCCGGCGACGCGCGACGCGCTCCTGCGGATCGTCGGCGAGGCGCTCGCGAACGCCGCGCGCCACGGCGACGCCCGCCACGCGACGATCGAGCTGCATGCCGGGCCGCCGCGCCGCCTGCGCGTGCGCGACGACGGCCGCGGCTTCGACCCCGATCCGGCGCGCGTGCCGGCCGGCGCCTACGGCCTGCAGTCGATGCGCGAGCGCGCCGCCGCCGTCGGCGGCGAGCTGCGGATCCGCTCGCGTCCCGGCGCCGGCGCCGACGTGGAGGTGACGCTGCCGTGAGCGGGGCGGGCGAAGGCCGGCGCGTCGTGATCGCCGACGACCACGCGGCCGCGCGTGCCGGCGTGCGCGGCGCGCTCGAACGCGGCGGCTTCGTCGTCTGCGCCGAGGCGGCCGACGGGCCGGACGCGGTCGACGCGGCGCTGCGGGAGCGGCCCGACGCGGTGCTGCTCGACGTCCACATGCCCGGCGGCGGCGGGATCGCGGCGGCGGCTGCGATCGCCGAGCGGCTGCCCGGGACCGCGATCGCGATGCTGACCGTCTCCGCCGACGAAGAGGACCTGTTCGCGGCGATCCAGGCGGGCGCGAGCGGCTACCTGCTGAAGGACGTCGATCCCGAACGGCTGCCGCACGCGCTCGCCGGCGTGCTCGCGAGCGAGGCCGCGATCCCGCGGCCGCTCGTCGGACGGATCGTCGCCGAGCTGGCCGACCGCCGCCGCCGGCGCGTGCCGCTCGCGCGCGGCGGCGCGGAGCTGACTCCGCGCGAGTGGGAGATCCTCGAGCTGCTGCACGCCGGCGCGAGCACCGCGGACGTCGCCGAGCGGCTGGGGGTGAGCCAGGTGACCGTGCGACGCCACGTCTCGACGGTGCTGCGCAAGCTGCGCGTGCCCGACCGGCGCGGCGCGTTCGCGCTGCTCGACGGGTTGCGCGAGGGCGCCCGCCGGCGCGGTCGTTCACGCGCCTGAACGGCGAAGCGTCCGCACGGGCGATGGCGCGGCGCGCGCGGACGCGCCAGGATGCACGGCCGTGTCCGCGCCGCCCGACCCGCTCCTCGCTCAAGCCGACCGCGTCCAGGAGGCGCTGCGCGAGCGCTGCGCCGCCGCGGACGTCGGCGCCGACGTCGAGGAGCTGCTGATCGGCGGCTACGCCGCCGCGCTCGCGCTCGAGGGCGCGCGCCGGCGGCTGCGCGACGAGGCGCTCGACCTGTCGGCGCGCGAGCTGCAGCTCGCCGCGCAGGAGCGCGAGCTGCGCGCGCTGCTGCGCACGCTGCGCGAGCGAATCCGCCGCCGGCCGGCGTCAGCGGACGATCCCGCGCCGCAGCGCCTGCACTGACGCCTGCAGCCGGCTCTCGACGCCGAGCTTGGCGAAGATGCTGGCGACGTGGCTCTTGACCGTGTTGGGGCTGATGAACAGCTCGGCCGCGATCGCCGCGTTGTCGCGCCCCTCGACGATCAGCCGCAGCACCTCGAGCTCGCGCGCGGACAGCTCGACCGCGTCGCCGCCGCCGCCGGCGCTCCCTGCGTCGCGCAGGCGCCGCAGCAGCTCGGGCGCCACGCGCGGCGGGATCACGGCGTCGCCCGCGGCGGCGGCCTGCACCGCCGCGACGATCTGCTCGAGCGCCGCCTCCTTGAGCACGTAGCCGGCGGCGCCCGCCAGCAGCGCCTCCAGCATCGAGCCGTCGTCGTCGGAGAGCGTCAGCACGACTACCGCGGGTCCGCCGTCGCCGTCGGCGGCGATCGCGCGCGTCGCCTCGACGCCGGACATCCCCGGCATGCTGAGGTCCATCAGCACGACGTCGGGCGCCAGCTCGGCCGCCAGCCGCACGCCGGCCTCGCCGCCGCTCGCCTCGGCGACCACGTCGATCCCCTCGGCGGCGAGCAGCTGCGCGAGCCCGCGGCGGAAGACGTCGTGGTCGTCGACGAGCAGCACGCGGATCGGCTCGGGCGCCATGCGCGAAGGGTCGCGCGCGGGCCGGCGGAAGCGCCTCGGCGTTCATGCGCCTGAACGCGAAAACGCCCACGTGGACCATTGAGGGAATCTTGACCATCCGGAAATCTGCCCGTCAGCGGAAGGACCCGCCTCCAGGGAGCAGAGGCTCCGGCGGGGTCGAACTACCTATCCAAGGAGCATTGCTCTCATGCGGAAGCTCATGCGCAAGCGCATCCTCGTGCCGGTCGTCGCAATCGCGGCGATCGCGCTCGCCGGGATCGCATTCGCGTACTTCACGGCCTCGGGCAGCGGCTCGGGCAGAGCGACGGTCGGCAGCGCCGCGGGCGTCACGATCGACAACGTCTCATTCGACAGCACGCTCTACCCGGGCGGCTCGACGGTCGTCAGATTCACGATCACCAACGGCTCGTCTGACACGGCCGTGCAGGTCGGCAACGTCGTCGCGGACACGAGCTACGGCACCACCGGCGTCGACGGACTCGACCCGAGATGCGACGCGTCGGCCTTCACGTTCGCGGACGTGACCGTGAACAGAGAGATCCCGGCCGGCGGCACGTATGACGCGACCGGCACGCTCAGATTCGCGGACACCGGCAGCAGCCAGGACGCCTGCCAGGGCGCCGCGCCGGATCTGCACCTCAAGGTGGACAACAGCGGCATCTAGTCCGATCGATCGGGCGGGGACGTTCGGCGAATTCGTCCCCGCCCGCCCGATCGCCGACTCACGCACATGCGCAACCTGCTCACGACACGGACAGCGAAGAGCGCCAGGACCCGACGGTCGCTGACGCTGCTCGGTGCCCTGATCTTCCTCGCAATCGGCGGCTGGGTCGTCGCCGCGAGCGCCGGGCCCTCGGTCGCGACGCCGAGAATCACCTCGGGCCCGTCGGGCGCGACGAGCGCCACCGGCGCGACGTTCGCGTTCACGGTCGGCGCGAGAGGGGACACGCTCGAGTGCTCACTCGACGGCGCCGGCTACGCGGCCTGCACGAGCCCGAAGAGCTACGCCGGCCTCAGAGACGGCGCGCACACGTTCCGCGTGCGCGACCGCAACCCGAGACTCGGCGCCGGCGACCCCGCGTCGCGCACCTGGACCGTCGACACGACGCC
Source organism: Conexibacter sp. (assembly GCA_035572475.1). Taxonomy (GTDB): domain Bacteria; phylum Actinomycetota; class Thermoleophilia; order Solirubrobacterales; family Solirubrobacteraceae; genus Conexibacter. Next base: position 3,331 of record DATNAP010000014.1, read on the forward strand.
GCCCCCGGCGCCGCAGCTCACGCAGGAGCCGGCGGCGATCACGAACGCCGACCATGCGACGTTCGCCTACACCGACGCGGAGGCCGGCGTCAGCTGGGAGTGCAGAGTCGACGGCCGCGACTGGACCGGCTGCACCGATCCCGTCTCGTGGTGGGGCCTGCGCGACGGCGCGCGCACATTCATGGTGCGGGCGCGCGACGCCGCCGGCAACCGCGGCCCCGCGACCTCCTACAGATGGACGATCGACACCGTCGCGCCGCCCAAGCCGCAGCTCACGCAGCAGCCGCCCAACCTCTCGGCGTCCGACAGCGCGACGTTCGCGTTCAGAGACAGAGAGGCGGGCGTCACGTTCGCCTGCTCGCTCGACGGCGGCGCCTACGCGTCCTGCACGAGCCCGAAGACCTACAGCGGCCTCGCGAACGGGGTCCACCGCTTCGACGTGCGCGCGCAGGACGCCGCCGGCAACAGAAGCGGCGTGACGGAGGACAACTGGAGAGTCGCAGCCACTTCGACGGGCCTCCCGTTCACGATCTCCGGTGGCTACGGCGGCCTGCTCTACCCGGGCAAGACGGCCGACCTCGCGCTCAGAGTGAGCAACCCCAACGGCGTGGCGATCCTCGTCACGAGCCTCGTCGTGAGCGTCCAGCCCGGCAGCTCGAACGCCGGCTGCGACGGGCCGGGCAACCTGACGGTGAGAGCGTCGAACGTCTCGGCCGCGAATCCGCTCAGCGTGCCCGCCAACGGCAGCGTCACGCTCCCGTCCGGCGCCGTCAGTGCCCCGCAGGTGACGATGCTCGACCTGCCGACGAACCAGGACGCCTGCCAGGGCGCCGTCTACACCTTCGTCTACAGCGGGAGCTCGCACTCATGAGCGCGCACGCCCGCCACCTCATGCGTTCGCTGACGATCGCCGTCGTCGTCTGCGTCGTCGCTCTGGTTGCCGCCGCGATGGACGCCTCCGCCTACTACACCGCGAGCGGGACGGCGTCGGCGTCCGCGAGCGTCGGCACGCTCGCCGCGCCGTCGATCGCAAGCGCCACGTTCAGCGGCCCCGGCTCGGTGTCGCTGAGCTGGTCGGCCGTGACCGCGCCGGCCAGCGGGTCGGTGGCCTACTACGTCAGCCGCGACGGCGGGCCCGCGAGCGCGGCCTGCCCCGGCTCCGCCGCGCCGGCGAGCGTCACGAGCTGCACCGACACGGGCCTCGCCGCCGGCGCGCACAGCTACACGGTCACGGCGGTCTGGCGCTCGTGGACGCATGCGAGCGCGAGCACGAGAGTCGTCGTCTCCTACGGCGTCGCCACGCAGCTCGTCTTCACGACGCCGCCCGGCGGCGGCGCGACCGGCGGCACCGCCTTCCCGACGCAGCCCGCGGTGACCGCCGAGGACGCCGCCGGCAACGCGGTGCTCAGCTACGCCGGGACGGTCGGCCTCTCGATCCTCAGAGGCGGCGCGGGCGGCGCGACGCTCGCCGGCTGCTCGGGCGCGCTCAGAAACGGCGTGACGACGTTCTCCGGCTGCACGATCGACAAGGCCGGAAGCGCGTACTACCTGCACGCGAGCGACGGAACGCTCGGCGGCGACAGCCCGAGCTTCGACGTCGCCGTCGGCGCGGTCGCGCAGCTCGTCTTCACGACGCCGCCGTCCGGCGCGACGGGCGGCAGCGCGTTCACGACCCAGCCGATCGTCACCGCGCAGGACGCGGGCGGCAACCCCGTCACCGGCTACGCCGGGACGGTGGCGCTCTCGATCGCGTCGGGGACGGGGACGTCGGGCGCGACGTTGAGCGGCTGCTCGGGCTCGCTCAGAAACGGCGTGACGAGCTTCGGCGGCTGCAAGATCGACAAGGTCGGCACCGCCTACAAGCTGCACGCGAGCGACGCGAGACTCGCCGTCGACAGCGCCGCCTTCGATGTGACGCCGGGCGTCGCGGCGAGACTCGTCTTCTCGATCCAGCCGTCCGGCGCGACAGGCGGGACCGCCTTCACGACCCAGCCGGTCGTCACGGCGCTGGACGCGGGCGGCAACACGGCGACGAGCTACGCCGGGACGGTGACGCTGTCGATCGCGAGCGGCGGCGCCGGCGGCGCGGCGCTCAGCGGCTGCACGAGCTCCCTGAGAAGCGGCGTGACGACGTTCTCGGGCTGCAAGATCGACAAGGTCGGCACCAGCTATGTGCTGCAGGCCAGAGACGGCACGCTGTCCGTCACCAGCAGCGCCTTCAACGTGACCGCGGGTCCGGCGACGAGACTCGTCTTCTCCACCCAGCCCGGCGGCGTGGCGAGAAACTCCGTTCTGAACCCGCAGCCGGTCATCACGGCGCTCGACGCCGGCGGCAACGTCGCGACGGGCTACGCCGGCACGGTCGCCCTCTCGCTCTCGACCAACCCGTCGAACGCTTCGTTGAACAACTGCAGCGCGAGCCTCAGCAACGGCGTCACCACCTTCAGCGGCTGCAGAGTCAACAAGGCCGGCACCGGCTACGTCCTGCAGGCGAGCGACGGCGCGCTCTCGGTCAACAGCAACCCGTTCAACGTCTCGTAGCGCGGCGAGGACGCCGCGGGGCCGCGCCCGTTGCTAGGGTCGCGACATGGCTGCCGCCGCCTCCGAGACGCTCCGTCGCACCGCCCTGTTCGACCGCCACGCGGCCGCCGGCGCGAGACTCGTGCCGTTCGCCGGCTGGGAGATGCCGGTGCAGTACGCGGGCGTCAGAGAGGAGCATCTCGCGGTGCGCGAACGGGCGGGGATGTTCGACGTCTCGCACATGGGGGAGGTCGAGACGCGCGGTCCGGACGCGCTCGCGTTCCTGCAGCGGATGCTGTCGAACGACGTGGCCGCGATCCCGCTGGGCGGCGCGCAGTACACCGTGCTGTGCCGCGAGGACGGCGGCGTGCTCGACGACCTCTTCACCTACCGGCTGGCGGACGACCGCTTCCTGACGGTGACGAATGCGGCCAACCATGCGAGGGACATCGCGTGGTTGCGTGCGCATGCGGGCGGCTTCGACGTCGAGCTGGTGGACCGGCTCGACGACTACGCGATGCTCGCGGTGCAGGGCCCGGCCGCGCGCGGGCTGCTCGCGCCGCTCGTCGACGGCGAGCTGCCGGCGCGCTTCCACACCGCCGAGCTGCGCGTCGCCGGGGTGCCCGCGCTGGTGTGCGGGACCGGTTACACGGGCGAGGACGGCGCCGAGCTGCTGTGCGGGCCCGCCGACGCGGGCGCCATCTGGGACGCGCTGCTCGCCGCCGGTGTCGCGCCCGCCGGCCTCGCTGCACGCGACACGCTGCGTCTCGAGGCCTGCTACCACCTCTACGGCAACGACCTGATGGAGTCGCGCGGGCCGATCGAGGCCGGGCTCGGCTGGTGCTGCAAGGAGGCGACGGGGTTCGTCGGGTCAGAGGCGGTCGCCGCGGTGCGCGCGTCCGGTCCCGCCGAGCGGCTCGTGCCGTTCGCCTTCACCGGGCCGGGGATCCCGCGCCAGGGCAACGCCGTCGTCGGCGGCGGCGAGGTGACGAGCGGAACGCTGTCGCCGTGCCTGGGCGTCGGTGTGGGGATGGCCTACGTCCCGGCCGACCGCGCCGCCGTCGGCACTGCGTTGGAGATTGACGTGCGCGGCAAGCTGCGCGCGGCCGTCGTGAAGGACAAGCCCCTGTACCGAAAGGACGGCTAGTGGCGGATTACCCGCACGATCTGCTCTACCACCCCGAGCACGACTGGGCCCGGATCGACGGCGACGTCGCCACGCTGGGCATCACCTGGTTCGCGCAGGACTCGCTCGGCGAGGTCGTCTTCTTCGATCCGCCCGCCGTCGGCACGCAGGTGCGACAGGGCGAGAGCTACGCTGAGGTGGAGTCGGTGAAGGCCGTCTCGGACGTGATCGCGCCGCTGTCCGGCGAGATCGTCGAGGTCAACGAGGCGCTCGGCGACGCGCCGGAGACGATCAACGACGACCCGTACGGGGACGGTTGGATGGTGAAGGTGCGGTGCAGCGACCCGTCCGAGCGCGACGCCCTCCTCGACGCCGACGCATACGCCGCCCAGCTCGCCTGACCCGCACATGAGCACGTACACCTCCGCCACCGACGCCGACCGTCGCGCGATGCTCGACGCGATCGGCGCGGAGTCGATCGAGGAGCTGTTCGCCGACATCCCCGCGGCGCTGCGGCTCGGCCGGCCGCTGACGCTCCCGGCCGGGATGGCCGAGCAGGAGGTCTACGAGCATCTGAAGGAGCTGGCCGCGCGCAACGTCTCCTGCGAGGACGAGATCTCGTTCCTCGGCGCGGGGATGTACGACCACTACGTGCCCTCGCTCGTCGACACGCTGCTGTCGCGCTCCGAGTTCCTGACGCCGTACACGCCCTACCAGCCGGAGATCTCGCAGGGCGGGCTGCAGGTGATGTTCGAGTACCAGACGGCGATCAGCGAGCTGACGGGCCTGCCGGTCTCGAACGCGTCGGTCTACGAGGGGCCGAGCGCGGTCGGCGCGGCCGGCTATCTCGCGAAGCTCGCGAACGGCCGTCCGCGCGTGCTCGCCTCGCGCGGCGTGCACCCGCACTCGCGCGAGACGCTCGCGACGCTGGCGCGCGGCTACGGGCAAACGGTCGAGGAGGTGGGGCTGCGCGAGGGGGCGACCGACCTCGACGCGCTCGTCGCTGCACTGTCGGACGACGTGAGCGCCGTCGTGCTGCAGCAGCCCAACTTCCTCGGCGCCGTGGAGGATGTGGCGGCGCTGACGGAGGCGGCGAAGCAGGTCGGCGCGGTCGTGATCTGCGCCTGCGACCCGATCCCGCTCAGCGTGCTCGAGCCGCCGGGCGCGCAGGGCGTCGACATCTGCGTCGGCGAGGGGCAGACGCTCGGCAACCGGCTCGACTTCGGCGGCCCGTCGTTCGGGTTCTTCGCGGCCTCGCAGGAGCACCTGCGGCGGATGCCGGGGCGGATCGCGGGCGAGACGGTCGACGTCGACGGCAAGCGCGGCTTCGTGCTGACGCTGCAGACGCGCGAGCAGCACATCCGGCGCGAGAAGGCGACCTCGAACATCTGCACCGCGCAGGCGCTGAACGCGCTCGCGGGCGTCGTGTACCTGGGCTGGCTCGGCCGACAGGGGCTCGTCGAGCTGGGCGAGCTGCTGCTCCGGCGCACCGCCTACGCGCGCGAGACGCTGTGCGCGCTCGACGGCGTCGAGCCGCTGCACTCCCAGCCGGTCGTGCGCGAGTTCGCGCTGCGGCTTCCGGGCGCGGACGTCGAGGCGGTCGTGGAGCGGCTTGCGGCGGAGGGGATCAACGCCGGCTACCGGCTCGGCCGCTCCTACCCGGAGTACGCCGACGGGCTGCTCATCGCGATCACCGAGCGCCGCACGCGCGCGCAGATCGACCGCTTCGCCGAGGCGCTCGCGGGCGCGCTCGCGGCCGAACGCGGAGCCGCACCCGCGGGGGTGGGGGCATGACGCCGCCTACCGCGCCCACCACGCCGGCCAGCTCCGCGATCGCCGCCGCGGACGACACGCTGACGATCTACGAGCGCTCGCAGCCGGGCCGCCGTGCGTTCGTCGCGCCCGCGCTCGACGTGCCGCAGCGGCCGCTGGACGAGCTGCTGCCCGCCCGCTTCCGCCGCAGCACGCCGGCTCGGCTGCCGGAGATCAGCGAGCCGGAGCTGATCCGCCACTACCACCGCTTGAGCAAGCGCAACTTCGACCTCGACACCGGCTTCTACCCGCTCGGCTCGTGCACGATGAAGCACAACCCGAAGCTGCACGAGCGCGTCGCGGCACTGCCCGGCAACGCGCGCCTGCACCCGCTCCAGGACGAGCGCCGCGCGCAGGGCGCACTGGAGCTGATGTGGAACCTGCAGGAGGCGCTCGGCGAGATCGCCGGTCTCCCGCACGTCTCGCTGCAGCCGTCCGCCGGCTCGCACGGCGAGCTGGCCGGCGTGCTGCTCACGCGCGCCTACCACGAGGATCGCGGCGAGCAGCGCACGAAGGTCCTGACGCCGGACACCGCGCACGGCACGAACCCGGCGACGGTGACGATGGCCGGCTACGAGGTCGTCAAGGTCGGCACGAACGGGGACGGCGGCGTGGACGTCGAGGACCTGCGCGCGAAGGCCGACGAGCAGGTCGCCTGCCTGATGCTCACCAACCCCAGCACGCTCGGCCTGTTCGACCCCAACATCGCGGAGATCGCGGAGATCGTGCACGGCGTGGGCGCGACGCTCTACTACGACGGCGCGAACCTCAACGCGATCATGGGGATCACGCGCCCGGGCGACATGGGCTTCGACATCGTGCACTTCAACCTGCACAAGAGCTTCACGCAGCCGCACGGCGGCGGCGGGCCGGGCGCGGGGCCGATCGCGGTCTCCGAGCGGATCGAGCCCTACCTGCCGCGCCCGCAGATCGTGCGCCGCTCCGACGACGAGGGCTGTGCGTTCACGCTGGACGAGGAGCGGCCGAAGTCGATCGGCAAGCTGCGCGGCTTCCAGGGCAACTACGGCGTGTTCGTGCGTTCCTACGCCTACATCCGCTCGCTCGGGGCCGAGGGCTTGAGAGAGGCGAGCGAGGTGGCGGTGCTGAACGCGAACTATCTGCTCGCGCTGCTCAAGCGCGAGGGCGTCGCCGAGTACCTGCCGGTCGCCTACGACCGCCTCTGCATGCACGAGTTCGTGCTCTCGGGCGCGCCGATGAAGCGCGAGCTGGGGATCAGAACGCTCGATCTCGCGAAGCGCCTGCTCGACTTCGGCGTGCACCCGCCGACCGTCTACTTCCCGCTGCTCGTCGACGAGGCGCTGCTGATCGAGCCGACCGAGACGGAGACGAAGGAGACGCTCGACCGCTTCGCCGAGATCGTCGCCGAGATCCTGCGCGAGGCCGCGCAGGACCCGGAGATCGCGAAGAACGCGCCCTACTCCACGCCGGTGGGTCGCCTCGACGAGGCGCGCGCGGCGAAGCAGCCGGTGCTTCGGCAGCCCATCTGACGCGGCGAGGCGCGTCAGAGGCGCGCCGTCACGACCACCTGCGCACCCTTCGCCGGGAGCATCGTGACGTTGCGGTGCAGCACGCGCTCGGGCCGCGTGTCGGGCGCGACCATGTCGGTGCGCTCGACGATCGCGCGCAGCACGACGCGCTGCTCGGCCATCGCGAGCGTCGCACCGAGGCAGCGGCGGATCCCGCCGCCGAACGGCACCCACGTGTACGTGCCGGGTCTCACCCCGAAGAAGCGCTCCGGGCGGAAGTTGAACGGGTCGGGGTAGACGTCTTCGCGATGGTGCAGCAGCGTCACCGACACGAGGATGTGGCTGTTCGCCGGCAGGCGCCACTCGCCGAGCTGCCACGGCGCGTTCACGCGCCGGCCGGTGATCGGCACGACCGGACGGTTGCGCATCGTCTCGTGGATCGTCGCCTCGACGTAGGCGGCGGCGTCCTCGGAGTCCGAGCGGACTTCCTCGCGCAGGCGGTCGTACGCGGATGGGTTGCGCAGCAGCCGCTCGAACGCCCACGCGAGCGAGTTGGCGGTCGTCTCGTGGCCGGCGAGCACGAGCGTGAGCAGCTCGTCGCGCAGCTCCTGGTCGCTCATCGGCTCGCCGTCCTCGTCGCGCGCCGCGAGCAGCAGCGAGAGGATGTCGGTGCGCTCCGCGCCGTCGTCCTCGCGCGCGCGAGCGGCGGCGATCACGCCGTAGAGGTCACGGTCGAGTCGCGCGATCAGCCGCTTCGTCAGCCCGACGGGCTCCTCCCGGCCGGCGTTCATCAGCTCGGCGAACTGCCCGATCGGCGTCGTCGTCAACGCTGAGAGCCGCAGGATCATCTGGCGAAAGCTGTGCTCCGGCGTGCCCGGCGCGGGGCGGCCGTCCGGCACGCCGAAGATCCCGGCCATGATCACGTCAAGCGTGACCGACTGCATGCGCGGGCCGATCGCGAACGGCTTGCCGATCTCCCACGAGTCGATCTCACGTTCGGCGACCTCGGCGATCATCTGCGTGTAGCGCTCGACCGCCTCGCCGTGGAACGGCGGCAGCAGCAGCTTGCGCTGGCGCATGTGCGTCGGGCCGACGGCGGTCAATACCGAGTTGGGGCCGACGATCGGCCGCAGCGGCGACTCGCCGGCGGTCGAGATCGACAGCTCCGGCTGCGTGAAGATCGACTTGACGTGGTCCGGGTGGCTGACGATGTACGTCAGGTCGTCGTCGTAGGAGCCTCGCTGCGGAAAGCGGATCGCGAACGTCTCGCCGAGCTCGCGGCGGGCCTTGAAGAGGAAGGGCACCTGCCGGATCGAGAAGCGCAGCGCCTGGAGTCTGCGCGACATCTCGATCGCCGGGGGCAGGTTGAGTGACGCACCGTCGTCGGGGGCGGGGCCGGAGGGGGAGGTGGGCGCCTCGCCGATCAGACGCGGGGCGGAGGTGGTGTCCTGCTCGATCGTCGCGCTCATGGAGCGATTGAACCAAGGTCAAACCGCGTTGGCGACAGTTCGGGTCGAACTGTGTCCGATCTCACACAGCCCCTGCCATGCTGGCCGCCCCGATCGAGGAGCGTGGAATGAGCGAGCTGGACGTCGCGAACCTGCCGGAGCAGCCGAACGCAGAGGGCCTCGCCGCCTTCGCGCAGCGCGCGGGCAAGCCGGACGGCGGGCCGGTCGTGATGCTGAACCTGCTCGCGCTGAAGCCCGATGACGGCCGCGCGCGCTACGAGGCGTACGGTGCGGCGGTCGCGCCGCTGCTGGAGCGCGTCGGCGGGCGGATCCTCTATGCCGGCGAGGCCGCGCCGGCACTGCTCGGCGCCGAGCGCTGGGACCTTGTCGCGCTCGTCGAGTACCCGACGCGCCAGGCGTTCCTCGACATGGTCTCCTCGCCCGAGTACCAGGCGATCGCGCACCTGCGCAGCGAGGCGCTCGGGCGCGGCGAGCTGCACCCGCTGGACACGTTCGCGGCGGCCGACGCGATCGCCGCGGCCGGCGGCTCCGAAGCGGGGTAGGTACGCTCCCGCGCCGTGCGGATCTTCTCCGGCATCCAGCCGACGGGGCGCAAGCACCTCGGCAACTACATCGGCGCGATCGAGCGGTACGTCCACCATCAGGACGAGGGCGAGGCGATCTACTGCATCGTCGATCTGCACGCGACGACGGTCGCCTACGACCCCGCCGAGCTGCGCGAGCGCACGTACGACACGGCGGCGATCCTGCTCGCTGCCGGCGTCGACCCCCAGCGCGCGATCTTCTTCCGCCAGGGCGACGTGCGCGAGCACAGCGAGCTGGCGTGGCTGCTGTCGAGCGTCACCTCGTTCGGCGACCTCAACCGCATGCACCAGTTCAAGGAGAAGTCCGGCTCGCAGCGCGACCTCGCGTCCGCGTCGCTCTTCACCTATCCGGTGCTGATGGCCGCCGACGTGCTCGCCTACCGCGCCGACACGGTGCCCGTCGGGGACGATCAGCGTCAGCACGTCGAGCTGATGCGCGACGTCGCGCAGCGCTTCAACGCGCGCTTCGGCGAGCTGCTCGTCGTGCCGAGAGGGGTCTATCCCGAGGTCGGCGCGCGCATCATGGACCTGCAGCAGCCCGAGCGGAAGATGTCGACGACCGGCGGCACCGAGCAGGGCACGGTGCTGGTGCTCGACGAGCCGGCGACGATCGAGCGCAAGTTCAAGCGCGCGGTGACGGACTCCGGCGAGGGCGTCCGCCGCGCGCCCGAGAAGCCGGGCATCTCCAACCTGATCGAGATCCTCGCCGCCGTGACCGACCGATCGAGCGAGGAGGTCGAGCGCGAGCACGCCGACGCGCGCTATGGCGACTTCAAGCTGGCGGTCGCCGAGGCCGTGGTCGAGCGCCTGCGCCCGGTGCGCGAGCGCTACGACGCGCTGCGCGCCGACGAGGCGGGGCTGGAGCGGATCCTCGCCGGCGGTGCCGAGCGGGCGCGCGCGATCGCCGCGCCGGTGCTCGCGGACGTGCGTCGGGCGATGGGCGTCGGCCCGGTCGCCTGACCCGGGCCGGCCGCGGCCGGGCGCCGTCGGCTCCCAATACGCCGACCGCCCCTCGACCGCCTCGCCCGTTACCCTGACCGCGGTGCGCGCCGCCGATCTGGACCTCGACCTCGACGTCTTCGCCGGGCCGTTCGACCTGCTGCTGACGCTCGTGCTGCGCGAGGAGGTCGACCTGCTCGAAGTCGACCTCGCCGACGTCGTCGTCACGTACATCGACTTCCTCGAAGCGCGCGGAGAGCTCGACCTCGAACTTGCGACCGAGTTCCTCGTGCTGATCGCCGCGCTGCTGGAGCTGAAGTCGCGCCTGATGCTGCCCGGCGAGGAGCAGGAACTGCTCGACCTGGAGCCGGGCGAGGCGGCCGAGGAGCTGCTCGCGCGCCTGTTGGAGGCGCACCGCTACCGCGGCGCGGCGGAGCATCTCGCCCGTCTGCTCGACGCGCAGTCCGGCTACCGCTTCCGCTCGGCTCCGCTGCCGCCCACGCTGCGCCGCAGCTCGCTGGAGGAGTCCGCGGCGGTCTACGACCCGGCGCTGCTCGGCAGAGCGCTCGGCGGCCTGCTGCGGATGCCGCCCGAGATCTCGCTGCACCACGTGACGATCCAGAGAGTCACGGTGATCGAGCGGCTCAGACACCTGCGCGCGCTCCTGCGCCGCGGGCGCTTCTCGTTCGACGAGGCGGTCGCGAGCGCGGACCGCGTGACCGTGGCCGTCACGATCTGGGCGCTGCTGGAGCTGTACAAGCGCGGCGAGGCGACGTGGGAGCAGGCCGAGCCGTTCGAGGAGATCACGGTCGAGGCGCTCGCCGAGCGGCCGTGGCCCGATCTCGCGGGTCCGATCACCGGCGGCGAGGACATCCGCTCCCCGCACGTCGAGCCCGACGCCGCGCACGACCACGCCGAGGTGGTGGCGTGATCGAGCTGCCCAGCACGCTGGAGGCGCTGCTGTTCCTCTCCGCGGATCCCCTTCCGGCGCGCGCGCTCGCCGACGCGATCGGCGTCGAGGAGGACGAGGCGGCGGAGGCGCTCGCCGCGCTCGCGGCCGATCTCGACGCGGCCGGCCGCGGGCTCGTGCTGCGCGAGCTGGCCGGCGGCTGGCAGCTCTCCTCGCATCCCGAGGCGGAGGAAGCGGCGCGTCGCCTGCTTGCCAGACCGCGCACTCCGCCGCTTACCCCGGCGCAGGCGGAGACGCTCGCGATCGTCGCCTATCTCCAGCCCGTCTCGCGGCCGGAGATCGCGCGCATCCGTGGCGTCAACGCCGAGTCCGCCGCGCAGACGCTGATCGAGCGCGGGATGATCGAGGAGGCCGGCCGCTCGCAGTTCGGCGCGGTCCTTTACCGCACGACGGAGCTGTTCCTGCGTTTGTTCGGACTCAGCTCCGCCGACGGCCTGCCCGACGTCACCGCTTGGGATCCCACGCCCGAGGTGGCCGCCGGCATCCGCGAACGCCTGCTGAGAGCGGGCGAGGCGCGGCTCGGCGTGCCGGCCGCGGCGGCGCCGGCGGAGGGGCGCGAGGAGCCCGCCCCGGTCATCCCGATCGTCTGAACCGCAGTTCACACCCCTCAGAGGGGTGTGAACTGCAACTCACCCGGCGAGGGCGGCGAGCAGCTCGCCCGCTCGCTCGGGCTCGCGCGTGAGCGCGCCGCCGACGCCGACGGCGACCGCTCCGGCGGCGAGCCACGCGGCGGCGTTCGCGGCGGAGATCCCGCCGGTCGGGAGCAGCCGCGCGTCGGGCAGCGCGGCCAGGACTGCGCGCAGGTCCGCCGGGCCAAGGCGATCGGCCGGGAAGAGCTTCACGAGGTCGGCGCCCGCGCGCATGCACGCGTCGATCTCGGTCGGCGTGAACGCGCCCGGCACGGCGGCGGCGCCGGCGGCGTGGGCGGCCTCGATCACTTCAGGCCGCAGCACGGGGGAGAGCAGAAAGGAAGCGCCGGCGTCGAGAGCGGCACGGGCGTCAGCGGCCGACATCACCGTCCCGGCCCCGACGAGCGCGTCCGGAAAGCGGGCGACCAGGGAGCGCACAGCGTCGAGTGCACCCGGCACGTTCAGCGGAACCTCGACCACGTCCACGCCGCCCTCGATGACCGCCGTTCCCACGCGCAAGGGCTCGTCGCACCGCAGGATCCCCACGACGCGCCGAGCGCAGATGCGCGCGGCGGCGGCGTTCACGCGGCTGCGGCCTTCGCCGCCAACTGCCCGCACGCCGCGTCGATGTCCCGACCCCGCGTCAGCCGCACCGTCGCCTCGACGCCGCGCGACTCCAACGCCTCGCGGAACGCCGCGATCGCCTCGCGCCCGGATCCTTCGTAGACCGAGCCGGTCGGGTTGTACGGGATCAGGTTGACCTTGTAGATCCGCCGGTCGAGCAGATCCCCCAGCGCCAAGGCCTGCTCGTAGCGATCGTTCACGCCGGCGAGCATCACGTACTCGACGAAGATCCGCCGGCGTTTGGCCTCGTAGAACTCCTCGCACGCCTCCAGCACCTGCTCGAGCGGATAGCGCTCGTTGACCGGCATGATCTGCGAGCGCAGCGCGTCGTCCGGCGCGTGCAGCGAGAGGGCGAGGCGCAGCGGCAGCGGTGAGTGGGCGAGTTGCAGGATCCCCGGGATCCAGCCGACGGTCGAGACGGCGGTCCGCCGCGACGTGATCCCCACGTCGGGCAGCTTGCGGCACGCGGCGAGCACGTTGTCGAGGTTCATCATCGGCTCGCCCATGCCCATGAAGACGCAATGGTCGAGCTCGGTCATGCGGCGGAAGTGGAGCGCCTGGTCGAGGATCTCTGAAGCCGTCAGGTTGCGCCCGAACTTCATCGCCCCCGTCGCGCAGAACGTGCACGTCAGCGGGCAGCCGGACTGCGAGGAGAGGCACAGCGAGCGGCGCCCCACCACCCTGCCGGGCGGTGCCGGATAGCGCATCAGCACCGCCTCGACCGGCCGGCCGTCCCCCGTCGAGAACAGCGCCTTCACCGTGCCGTCGGACGCGTGCGCCTCGTGCTCCAGCGTGAGCGAGGACAACGGGACCTCGTCCGCCAGTGCTGCGCGCAACGCGGCCGGGAGGTTCGTCATCTCCTCGTAGCCCTTCGCCCCGCGCGCCAGCCACTCCCAGATCTGGCGAGCCCGGAAGGAGGGCTCGCCACGCGTGGCGAGGACCTGGTCAAGCAGTTCGAGATCCACTCTCCATAGAGTGCCAGCAATGCGCCTCGCCAAGTACCTCGCGCACGCCGGCGTCGCCTCGCGGCGCGCGTCCGAGCAGCTGATCGCCGCAGGCCGCGTGACGGTCGGCGGCGCTGTGGTGACCGATCCGGCGCGCGACGTCGGCGGCGGCGACGACGTCGCGTTCGACGGCGAGCGCGTCACCGGCGCCGAGCCGCGCGTCGTCTACGCGCTGCACAAGCCGGCCGGCGTCGTCTCGACCGCGAGCGATCCGTACGGGCGCAGAACCGTGATCGACCTCGTGCCGAGAGAGCGCCGCCTCTATCCCGTCGGCCGCCTCGACGCCGAGTCCACCGGCCTGATCCTGCTGACGAACGACGGGGCGCTGGCCAACCGCCTCACGCATCCGCGCTACGAGGTGCCGAAGACCTACCGCGCGACGCTTGCCGGTCCCGCGCTCACCGACCGGGCGCTGCGCGCGCTGCGCGAGGGCGTCGAGCTGGAGGACGGCAGAACCGCGCCGGCGCGCGTGCGGCGCCTCACGCCGCACCAGCTGGAGCTCACGATCCACGAGGGCCGCAACCGCCAGGTGCGGCGCATGTGCGAGGCGATCGGGCGCCCGGTCCGCCAGCTCGTGCGCATCCGCTTCGGCCCGCTCGAGCTCGGCGACCTGCGTCCGGGCCGCGCCCGCCGCATCACGCCGGCGGAGCTGCGCGCGCTCGCGGGCGGCGGCCAGTAGACCGGGAACCAGCGCATCGGGCGTGCCGGCGGGGAAGACTGCCGGCATGGCGTGCGCAAGCGCAGGTCCGCCGTGAGCGTCCGTGCATCCGACGCGCCTGCGCCCACCGCCACCGCAAGCGAGCTGCTCGAAGCGCTCGAACGGCCAGCTGCCGCCGTGCGGGAACGGATCGGGACCGCCGTCGCCGGCCACCTCGCGCTCGTCGCGCTCGCGCTGTGGAGCCTCGCGGTCGTGTTCGTCGCCGCCGGCCGGCCGACGATCCTCGTTCCGCAGAGCACGGTCGACTTCCCGACCTGGATGGCCGGTCCGCTGCACGTGCTGGCGCGCGACGTCCCCGTGCGCGCGACGCCGACGGCGGTCTTCTTCAGCGTCGCGCTCGCGGTGCTCACGGCCGCCTACGCGATCGCGGTGCTGTGCGCGCCGGCGCTGAGCAGACGCACGGTGATCGGCGCGATCGTCGCGCTGCACGCGATCTGGCTGCTCGCGCCGACGATGCCGCTGACCGACGTCTTCAACTACCTCGGCTACGCGCGCCTCGGCGCGCTGCACGGGATCAACCCCTACCTGCACGGGATCGCCGCCGCGCGCCACGACCCGGTCTTCGCGCTCACGACGTGGCACCACCTGCGCACGCCGTACGGTCCGCTCTACACGGTCGTCACGTACGTGCTCGCGCCGCTGCCGCTCCCCGTCGCGTACTGGCTGCTGAAGCTGGCGACGGTCGGCGCGAGCCTCGGCTGCGTCGCGCTGCTGTGGCGCTGCGCGGAGCTGCTCGGCCGCGCGCCGCTGAGAGCGGTGCTGCTCTATGCCGCCAACCCGCTCGTGCTCGTCTACGGGCTCGGCGGCTTCCACAACGACGTCTTCGTGCTGCTCGCGACGCTCGGCGCGGTCGCGTGCGTGCTGCGTGGTCGCGACGGGCGCGCCGGCGCGCTGCTGACCGTGGCGGTCGCGATGAAGCTGTCGGCCGGGATCCTGCTGCCGTTCCTGCTGCTCGGCGCGCGGCGGCGCAGACGCTTTCTCGCCGGCGCGGCCGCCGCCGTCCCGCCGATCGCGCTGCTCAGCGCGAGCGCGTTCGGCCTCGCGCTGCCGAACCTCGGCGACCAGAGCTCGCTGCTCTCCAGCTTCAGCGTCCCCAACGCGCTCGGTCAGCTCGCCGGGCTCGGCGGCGCGCCGCCGTGGCTGCTCGACGTCGCGTTCCTGATCACGGCCGGCGTTGCGGCGCTGCTCACGTGGGCCGTCTGGCGCGGGCGGATGAGCTGGCTCGCCGGCGCCGGCTGGGCGACGCTCGCGCTGATCCTCGGACTCGCGTGGCTGCAGCCGTGGTACGCGATGTGGCTGCTGCCGCTCGCCGCGCTGGCGGCGAGCCGCCAGCTCGTGCGCTGGACGCTCGCGCTCTGCCTCTACCTGCTGCTGACGTTCATCCCCGCGACCGGCATCGCGCTCGCCGCGATCCACTACGAGCCGATGGACAGCGCCGTCGGGCGCGCCTCGATCGCGCGCATGCACGCCTTGCAGGGGTTGCCGATCCCGCACGCGGCGCGCCGCCGTCGCGATCACAGGGGAGAGCGCTCGCGCCGTCACGGCCGCCGCGGCCACCGCCGCCGCGGCGGGGGCACGGAAGTCGCGCGCATCTCCGGAAGCCGCGGCGCGTAGCCCCGGCCTGCGAGAATCGCGCCCGCGATGCGGCTCTACGCGCTCCGGGGCGCCATCACGGTCGAGCACAACGACGCCGAGGAGATCCTCGCGGCGACGGACGAGCTGATGCGCGAGCTGATGGCGCGCAACGGCCTCGACGCCGGCGACCTCGTGAGCTGCCTCTTCACGCTCACCGAGGACCTCGACGCCGAGTTCCCCGCGAAGGCCGCACGTCGCATGGGCCTGAGCGCCGTGCCGCTGATGTGCGCGCGCGAGGTGCCGGTGCCGGGCGCGCTGCCGCGCGTCATTCGCGTGCTCGTGCACTACTACGCCGAGCCGGACCACGTCGCGCGCCACGTCTACCTGCGCGAGGCCCGCTCGCTCCGGACCGACCTCGAGTCGGCACAATAGAACCCCAGCCGTTCGCCGCAGCGACCATGTCGATCGAGTTCGCCGAGAAGATCCGCCGCCTGCCGACCTACCCGACCGCGGGCGGCTACGCGCTGGGCGACGAGTACGCGATGCTCGCGAGCAACGAGGCGCCGTACGGGCCGCCGTCCGGCGTCCAGGAAGCGGTCGAGCGCGCGATGAGGACCATCAACCGCTACCCCGACCCGTCCAACCTGCGGCTGCGGAGAGCGCTCGCGGCGCGCTACGACTACGCACCCGAGCGGATCGCGATAGGCAGCGGCTCGTGCGACATCCTGCTGAGCGCCGCCGAGGCGCTGCTGGAGCCGGGCGCGGAGATCGTCTACGCGTGGCCGTCGTTCTCGGTCTATCCGCACATGGCCGCGGCGGCCGGCGCGCGCGCGATCAGAGTGCCGCTGAACGCGGAGCACGCGCACGACCTCGACGCGATGCTCGCCGAGATCACGGTCGCGACGCGGCTCGCGATCGTCTGCAACCCGAACAACCCGACCTCGACCGCGCTGCCGCTGGACGCGATCACGGCGTTCGTGGAGCAGGTGCCGCGCCACGTGTGCGTCCTGATCGACGAGGCCTACTGCGAGTTCAACGTGCTCGACGATCCGGACGCGTCGTTGGATCTCGTGCGGCGCCACGCGAACGTCGTCCTGCTGCGCACGTTCTCGAAGGTCTACGGCCTCGCCGGCCTGCGCTGCGGCTACGCGCTGTGCGGCGACGAGCGCTTCCGCGTGGCGGTCGAGCAGGTGCGTCAGCCGTTCTTCTGCAACGCGCTCGCACAGGCGGCGGCCGAGGAGGCGCTCAAGCACCAGGACGAGATAACGCGACGCGTCGAGCAGATGATCGCCGAGCGGATCGGGCTGGAGGAGGAGCTGCGCGGCATCGGCCTGGAGGTCGCCGACGCGCAGGCGAACTTCCTGTGGCACTCGCTCAGCCGCAACGGCACCAACCTCGACGCGGAGCAGGAGCGAGCCGTCATCGACGGCCTCGCCGAGCGCAAGGTCCTGATCCGCTCCGGCAGCGCGCTCGGCCGCCCCGGCTGGGCGCGCACGACGATCGGCACGCCCGCCGAGAACGGTCGCTTCCTCGACGCGCTGCGAGACGTCCTGTAGCATCGATCGCAGCGTCATGATCCACGCAGCCCGCACGACTTCGCCTCAGCTCGCCGGCACCGTCGCCGGCCGCGCGTCGTATGCCGGCTCCTGGCGCTTCTACGCCTGGCGATTTATCTAGGCGCTCGGCCTGGCTCCGCCGTTCCCTCCGAGGGAGCACCGTGACCGGGCGCCGTTCCCGGGTGGGTTCGTTTTCTTTAGATTCCAGGTGTAGAGAGGACCTTTGACGATGATCGTGATGAAGCAGGACGCGACGGAGGAGCAGATCCAGGCCGTCATGGATCGAATCGAGGCGGTCGGCGCCCGCGCGCACCGATCTCCCGGCGAGGAGGTGACGGTGATCGGCGCGATCGGCGACCTCGAGCACGTGCAGCGGCTCGAGCTCGAGGGCGCGCCGGGCGTCGAGAAGGTGATGCCGATCCTCAAGCCGTACAAGCTCGCCTCCGCGCAGATCCGCCACGGCGAGCCGAGCGTGCTGGAGATCGGCGGGCGCAAGATCGGCGGCGAGCACTTCGCGCTGATCGCCGGGCCGTGCACGGTCGAGTCGCGCGAGCAGGTGATGACGACGGCGGAGATCGTCAAGGGCGCCGGCGCGACGCTCTACCGCGGCGGCGCGTACAAGCCGCGCACCTCCCCGTACGCCTTCCACGGGCTCGGCGAGGAGGGCCTGCGGCTGCTCGCCGAAGCGAAGGCCCAGACGGGCATGCCGATCGTCACCGAGCTGATGGACGTGCGCGACATCGAGCCCGTCCTGGAGGTGGCCGACGTGATCCAGGTCGGCGCGCGCAACATGCAGAACTACACGCTGCTGACGGAGCTCGGCCGCGCCGGCCGCCCGGTGCTGCTCAAGCGCGGCCTGTCCGCGACGCTCGAGGAGTGGCTCAACGCCTCCGAGTACATCCTCAAGGAGGGCAACGAAGCGGTGATGCTGTGCGAGCGCGGCATCCGCACGTTCGAGAGCGCCTACCGCTTCACGCTCGACCTGACCGCCGTGCCGGTGCTGAAGGAACTGACGCACCTGCCGGTGATCGTGGACCCCTCGCACGCCGCCGGCCGCCGCGCTCTGGTCGAGCCGCTGTCGCTCGCGGCGGCCGCCGTCGGTGCCGACGGGATCATCGTCGAGGTCCACCCGAGACCGGACGAGGCGATCTGCGACGGCCCGCAGCAGCTCGTCGCGGCCGACTTCCCTGCCTACGCGGCGAAGGTCGAAGCGGCGGCGAACGTCGCCGGCAAGGTCCTGTCCGCGGTTCCGGCGGGCTAGGGCCCCCGTGCGCCTCGCGATCGTCGGCGTGGGCCTGATCGGCGGATCGATCGGGCTTGCGGCGCATGGGCGGCTCGGAGGAGCGGTGGTGAGCGGTTGGAGCCGCAGCCGCTCCACGCTCGATCGCGCGCTGGAGCTGGGCGCGATCGACCGCGCGGGCGAGTCGCTCGCCGACGCGGTGCGCGACGCCGAGGCGGTGTTCGTGTGCGCGCCCGTCGGGGTGCTGCCGGACGTGGTGCGCGAGGTGCTGGCGGCGGCGCCGGAGGAGTGCGTCGTGACCGACGCCGGCTCGACGAAGCGCAGCGTCGTGGAGGCGATCGACGATCCCCGCTTCGTCGGCGGGCACCCGCTGGCGGGCGCCGAGACCGCCGGCGTCGAGCACGCGCGCGCGGACCTCTTCCACGACGCGACCTGGTACCTGACGCCGACGCCGGCGTCGAGCGGCGTGCTGTTCGAACGGCTGCACCGTTTGATCAGAGATCTCGGCGCGCGTCCCGCGACGACCGACGCCGCCACGCACGACACGATGCTCGCGGCCGTCTCGCACCTGCCGCACGTGTTCGCGAACGTGCTCGTCGCGCAGGCGGCGAGCGCGCTGGAGCAGGATGGGGAGACCACCAGGGGGCCCGCCTCCGCCGGCCACGTGACCGGCTCCGGCACCCCACGGCTCCCGGCAACCGGGCCGTCGTTCCGCGACGCGACGCGCGTGGCGGGCGCGAACAGCGCGATCTGGACCGACATCTACCTCGCCAACCGCGACGCGCTGGTCGAGCAGATGGACGGCGCGATCGCGCGGCTGCAAGCCGTTCGCGACGGGCTCATGGCGGCCGACGCGGACGCCGTCACGGCGTGGAACGACGCCGCGCGCGAGGATCGCCGCCGCCTGCTGGAGGCGCAGCTCGCCGGCGGCCCGCTGCACGAGCTGCGCGTGTCGGTGCCGAACGAACCCGGCGTCGTCGCGACGCTCGCGCTCGAGCTGGCGAGAGCCGGCGTCAACATCACCGACATGGCGCTCTACCCGGCCCCCGACTACAGCGAGGGCGTCGTCGCGCTGTGGATCGCCGGCGACGAGCCGGCCGCGCGCGCCGAGCTGCTCGTGGCGGATCGCGGCTACCCGGTGGCGCGGGCGTGAGGTTCGACCGCGCCGCGCGCGGCCTCAGCGGGTCGCTGCGCGTACCGGCAGACAAGTCGATCTCGCACCGCGCCGCGCTGCTGGGCGCGATGTCGTCCGGCCCCGTGCGGGTGACGAACTACCTCGACGCAGCAGACACAAACTCGACGCTCGCCGCCGTGCAGGCGCTCGGGGCGCGGGTCGAGCGTGGCGCGGCGCCGGGCGAGCTGACGATCCACGGCGTCGGGCTGCACGGCCCGCAGGAGCTGGACGGCCCGATCGACGTCGGCAACGCCGGCACGTTGATGCGCCTCATGCCGGGCTGGCTCGCCGGGCGCGCGGGCCGGTCCTGGACGTTCGACGGCGACGACTCGATCCGCCGCCGCCCGATCGATCGCATCGCCGAGCCGCTGCGGCGGATGGGCGCGCGGATCGACGCGCGCGACGGGCGCTTCGCGCCGTTCACGATCGCAGGAGCGCAGCTCGACGGCATCGCGTACGAGCTGCCGGTCGCGAGCGCGCAGGTCAAGTCCTGTGTGCTGATCGCGGGGATGGCGACCGTGGAGACGAGGATCGTCGAGCCGCTCCGCAGCCGCGACCACACCGAGCGGATGCTCGCGCTCGCGGGCGCTCCGTTCCGCTACCAGGGCGACCACATGCGCATCGGCTATGCCGACGAGCTGCGCATCGATGCGGTCGACGTCCCCGGCGACCTCTCCTCGGCCGCCTTCTTCGTCGCCGCGGCGCTGCTCGTGCCCGCTTCGCGCGTGCTGCTGGAAGGCGTCAACGTCAACTGGACGCGGACCGGCTTCCTGCGGATCGCCAAGCGGATGGGCGCGCGCATCGAAGGCGATCTGGAGCGGGAGGAGCAGTTCCAGCCGCGCGAGCCGGTCAGCGACCTCGACGTCGCGACGGGTCTGCTGACCGGCACGACCGTCGAGCCTGAGGAGGTCCCGCTCGCGATCGACGAGCTGCCGCTCGTGGCGCTGCTCGGCTGCTTCGCCGAGGGCGAGACCGTCGTGCGGGGGGCGGGGGAGCTGCGCGTGAAGGAGTCGGACCGGATCGCGACGGTGGTCGAGGGCTTGCGCGCGTTGGGCGGCGACATCGAGGCGACCGAGGACGGCTTCGTCGTGCGCGGCACCGGCGGCCTGCGCGGCGGCCGCATCTCCTCCCACGGGGACCACCGCCTCGCGATGCTCGGCGCGATCGCTGGGCTCGCTTCGCGGGAGGGGGTCGAGGTCGACGGGATGGACGCCGCCGCCGTCTCCTATCCCGGCTTCGTCGGCGACCTGCGGACGCTTCTCGCGCGCTGAGCGCGATGTGCTGCCGCTGGCGTCGGGCGGCGCCCTCGCGGTCGCAGGCCCGCCAGCCACGGTGCGAGGACCGCCGGTCCGGCGACGACCACGCCGGCGAGCCCGATGATCAGCAGCGAGTCTCGGAATGACGCCCCGCGGGCGATCAACTGCGCGACGAGCGCCATCGCCGCGGGCAGTCCCAGCAGCGGGATGACCAGGATGGACAGTCGCAGGCGCGCGGAGGGCGCGTCGTCCTGCATCGGGCCGTAGAGGACCGGCAGCGTGCGCCGGACGATCGCAATCAGCGCTGGGTAGGCGCCCGCCACGAGCAGCAGGTGGGCGACCAGTCGCCGGTCGCCGACTCGCAGCGGTCTGCCGTTCGTGAGCGCGATGACCGGCACGGCGATCGTGACCCCGACGACCATCACGAACACGACCGCGAGCCAGATGTCGAGCGCTTGCAGCGCGCGCCAGGTCTGCGGCGGGACGTTCTCCGCGTCCGCGCGGTCGAGCAGCGTTCCCTGGAGCAACACGGCGACGACCACGCCAATCGAGATCGAGATCGCGGCCGCTTCGAAGTCGAAGTGCATAGACGCCATTTCGGTCGATTGCTCGCGCGGGTTGAGTCGCTAGGGTCCCGCGCCATGGTCGTCGCGATCGACGGGCCCGCGGGGGCCGGCAAGTCCACTGCCGCGCGCGCCGTGGCCGACGCGCTCGGCTTCACCTACCTCGACTCGGGCGCGATGTACCGCTGCGTCGGGCTGGCCGCCAGCGAGCGCGGACTCCCGCCCGCAGAGGTCGCGCCCGCGCTGCGGATCGAGCTGGGCGAGCGGGTGCTGTGCGACGGGCGCGACGTGACCGAGGCGATCCGCACGCCGGAGGTCTCCGAGGCCGCCTCGCGGGCGGCGGCGGATCCCGCGGTGCGCCGCGCGGTCGTCGCGCAGCAGCGCCGCATCGTCGCGCACGGCGACTGGGTCGCCGAGGGCCGCGACATCGGCACCGTCGTCGCGCCCGACGCGGCCGTGAAGGTCTTCCTCACCGCAAGCCCCGAGGAGCGCGCCCGTCGCCGCGCCGACCAGATCGGCGCCGACGTCGCGACCGTCCTGCAGGAGCAGACGATCCGCGACGAGCGCGACACCACCCGCGAGCACTCCCCGCTCATCGCCGCGCCCGACGCCGTCCAGCTCGACACCACCGGCCTCACGCTCGACGTCGTCGTCGCCCGCGTCGTCGCGCTCGTGGACGCGGCCCGCTAGGTTATACTCACCGGTATGACTCACAAGATGGGACCCAAGGGGCAGCTCGTCGTCCCAAGAGAGGTGCGCGACCGCCACGGCTTCAGACCCGGCGATCACTTCGTGTTCGACGACAGCGACGGCGAGGTACGCATTCGCCGGGCCGCGACGGACGAGCTTCCGCCGCTCCGGGGGCTGCTTCGTGACCCGGACGATCCGCTTCCGCTGACCGCCGCGTTGGAGGCCGATCGACGGTGGGAGCGCGCCCACGACGAGCTCCGGGACGCCGAGTACACGCTGCGAGATGCCGAACGCCGTTCTCGATAGCTGGGCTGTCCTCGCGCTGCTCAACGACGAACCCGCTGCGTCGCAAGTCGAAGCGGTGATCGACGGGGGCGAGCCATGCATGTCGTGGATCAATCTGGGTGAGGTCGTCTACGAGACAATCCGTCGACGCGGTCCCCACCATGCGCGCATCGCCGTTGAAGCCATCCGTGCCCGGATCGACGCGGAGTTGCCTGACGAAGCGATGGTCATGACTGCGGCTCGCATCAAGGCCCGCGGTCGCCTGTCGTATGCAGACGCATTCTGCGTCGCGACGGCTTGGCGCCATGCCGCTCCGCTCTACACCGGCGACCCCGAGATCATCGCGCTCGATGGTGACGACCTCGACGTCGTGGATCTGCGGGAACGCCGATGAAGATCGCCGTCGTCGGCTATCCGAACGTGGGGAAGTCCTCGCTCGTGAACCGCCTCACGCAGTCGCGCGAGGCGATCGTGCATGAGCGGCCGGGGCTCACGCGCGACCGCAAGGAGCTGCGCACCGAGTGGAACGGCCGGCCGATCACGCTGATCGACACGGGCGGCGTCGACCTCGACGACCGCGACGAGCTGGCGCGCTCGATCCAGGAGCAGGCGCGCGCGGCGCTGGCCGACGCGCAGGCGGCGCTGCTCGTCGTCGACGCGCGCGCGGGCGTGCGGCCGGGCGACCTGGAGATGGCCGACCTGCTGCGGCGCAGCGGCGCCGGCCGACCCGTGATCGTCGCCGCGAACAAGTGCGACACGGTCGCCGACCTGCCGCTCGCGGCCGAGTTCCACCAGCTCGGCTTCGGCGAGCCGGTCGCCGTCTCGGCGGCGCAGGGGCTCGGCACCGGCGACCTGCTCGACCGCCTCACCGCGGCGGTGCCGCCCGACGCGGACGCTCACGAGGAGGACGAGGACGTCGTCCGCCTGGCGCTGATCGGTCGGCCGAACGTCGGCAAGTCGAGCATGGTCAACCGCCTGCTCGGCGACGAGCGCGTGATCGTCTCCGAGGTCGCCGGCACCACGCGCGACGCGATCGACCTGCCGCTGGAGGTCGACGGGCGCAAGCTCGTGATCGTCGACACCGCCGGCCTGCGCCGGCAGTCCAAGGTCTCGGACTCGGTCGAGTACTACACGACGTTGCGCTCCCAGCGCGCGGTCGAGCGCGCCGACGTCGCGATCGTCGTCTGCGACGCGCACGACGGCATCACCAGCCAGGACCTGCGGATCGCCGAGCTGGCGATGCACGAGGGCTGCGCCACCGCGCTGGTGCTCAACAAGTGGGACGTCGCCGCGATGGACGAGGCCGACCTCGAGCACGAGCGCGCGCGCGTGGCCCAGAAGCTGCGCCTGCGCCCGAAGGTCCTCACGGCCAGCGCCAAGACGGGCCGCAACGTCCACCGCGTCCTCAACGAGGCGATCATCCTCGGCGAGCGGATGCACAACCGCATCCCGACG
>DATNAP010000015.1:0-46222 GCA_035572475.1 Conexibacter sp.
TAGCTATTTGCCCCGGAAATAGTTGGCGGCTCTGTCCGGGGTAGCGACCGGAATTCTGCCTGCGAGTTGGGTGATTTCTGGGAGGTCGGCTGATGCTGGTTTTGGCTGGTGGGCAGGTCGAGTCGTTGTTCGATGAGGCGTTGGTGATCGCGGTGCGCGAGTTGCCTGGGGATCTCGCGCGGCTCGATGCGCTGTTGAGCGGTTCGGGGTTGTTGGCGCCGATCGCGGCGGGCTGGGAGGCATCGGCGCGTGAGCGGGGTCGGCCGACGATCGCGATGGCGATGTTCGTGCGGTTGATGGTTGTCAAGCAGCGCACCGGCTGGGGCTATGAGACGCTGGTTCGTGAGGTTTCGGACTCGCTGCATCTGCGTCGTTTCGTTGGGCGTCGCGTCATGCGCAAGCCCGGCGTCTGGCCGCTTAGGCGCGCGCTCGGGCGCGCGGGTGCGGCGCCCAGCGCAAGCTTGCTGGCGCGGTTCGCCTGGAGCAGCTTGCTGACCGGGCCGAAAAGGTTCAACGTCAGATCGCCCAGCGTTTGGCTGGCGAGAAGATCACCGACCGGCTTGTCTCACTCGCCGATCCCGACGCGCGACCGATCGGCAAGGGCAAGCTCGGCAAACGCTACGAGTTCGGCTACGTCTTCCAGCTCGCGGAGATCACCGAGAACACGCGCCGCGGCGCGCGCGGCCTGCTCCTGCCCGCAGTCTCGAGAGTCGGCTCGCCCAACGAGCCCGAGCTGCTCCCCACGACCGTCAGAGAGCTCGACCGGCTCGGTGTTCGTCTACGCGAGGCCGCCTTCGATGGCGGCTTCGACCCCGGTCAGGCCAACCGCCTGCTGCCCGAGACGGCCGCCTTCGTCGCCGGGCGCCAACAGCCCGAGTCACCTCCTCCCAAGAAACGACTGGCCGGTTACCGCGTCGGCGCCGAGGGCCGCATCAGCCACCTCAAACGCAGCTACGGGCTGCGCCGATCACGACTCCGACGCCACGACGGCGCGCGAGTGTGGGTCGGCTGGGGGATCCTCGCCTACAACCTCGACACCCTCGCAGCCCGAGCCGTCCAGAACGCCTGAAACACTCCCCGCGGCTCGCCACCCGGCGACCAACTCGCAGAAACGGCCGCGCGACGCGCGGCCGTTTCATTCCCCCGGACTCGAATTCTTCCGGGGCAAATAGCTACCGCGGTGGCGGCGCGACCGGCTCGCCGCGCAGGATCGCCGCGGGCGCCTCGTGCTCCATCCACCGCACGGTCGCCTCCGGCAGCAGCTCGCGCAGAGCCGCGAAGCCGTCCGCGAGCGCGACGGGCCGGCCGAAGCGCGCGGAGTGCGCGTCGCTGCCGAGCAGGTGCACGAGCCCCATGCCGGCCCAGCGCGCGACCGGCTCGCGCAGCGCGCGGTCGGCGACGAACGCCGCGGTCCACTGGATCAGGCAGCCCTGCGCGGCGAGCGTCCGCAGTCGCAGCTCGACGTCGGCGCCGGCGTGGCGCTCGGGGTGGGCGATCACGGCCCGCAGGCCGCGTGCCGCGAGCCCCTCGACGGTCAGCTCGAGGCGCGCGTCGAGCGGGCCGGGCGCCGGCTCCAGCAGGATCCAGCCGCCCGCCCCGCCGAGCGAGACCGCGCGCAGCTCCGCGTCGCTCAGGCCCTCGGCCTCGCTCTGCGCGACCTCGCCGCCGGCTGCGATCCGCACGTCGATCCCGCGCCGCAGCAGCTCCGCCTGGACCAGCGCCACGCGCGTCGGGAGCGACGCGATCTCGACCGCGTGGTCGGCGCGGACGTGCGGCGTCGCGCAGACGGTCCCGATGCCTCCGGCGCGCGCCTGGAGCGCCATCGCGACAGCGTCCTCCAAATCCCTTGCGCCGTCGTCGATGCCGGGAAGAATGTGGCAATGCAGGTCGATCATCGAGCGGGAGGGTGCTCGACGCGGCGAGCGACTTCTACGCGGCGCCGGCGCGCGCGCGGGCCTGGCGCACCGCTCGCTCGGCCGCGCTGTGGCCGATGTAGGGGATCAGCGCGCAGCGCAGCAGCTCCGGCAGCATCTCGACGAGCTCGTTCGCGGCGTCGCGCTGCAGCCGCGAGTAGATGATCTCGTAGATACCGCCGACGACTATCTCCGACGCCAGCGCCGGCGCCGCGACGCCCTTCGGGCCCTCGGCGCGCCCCGGCTCGAGGAAGTCGACGAACACGCGCATCGCGGCGTCGCGCCGGCTTCGGGCCTCCGGCCCGGCGGCCACGACCTCGACGATGCACATGCGCGCGAAGGCCGGCTCGGCGGCGAGGTAGGCGAGGAACGTCTCCAGGCCGTCGTGGACCTGCTGCGTCCAGCCGTCGGCCTGCTCGTAGGCCTGGCCGACCGCGGTGAGCAGTTGCTCGACCACCGTGTCGTACGCCGCCAGGTAGCACTCCTCCTTGTCGGCGAAGTGCTCGTAGAACGTGCGACGCGACAGCCGCGCCCGCGCGATGATGTCGGCGACCGTCGTGGTGGCGTAGCCCTGCTCGGCAACGGCCTCGGCGACGGCCAGCAGCATCCGCTCGCGCTGGTTGTGGACGATGAAGCGGCGCGGAAGCCCGTGGCGCCCGCGCGGGAGGCGCTCGGGCACGCGGTCTGCGGCGGCGATCGACATCGGCGCGCGACCATAGACCTCCTCAGGAAACATCGGCGTCCTCCTGAGCTGCATGCGCTGTCGCGGCAAATGGCGGGGTGCGTCCATGCCGACGTGCGTCGTACGGGTCGCAGGGTGTCACGTGAGCCCCCATGTCGCGACAGTATCTGGTACCAGCCGCATTGACAACAAAAGACGGGCCTGTTTATAGTCGGTGCGAGGCTACGTTCTTCTCGCGACCGCGTCGCGAGCACAGCCGGTGCGAGGCTACGTGCCAGCCTTGCGCTCGACGCGGCCGGGGCGTGCGGATGGGATCCGCCCCGGCCGCGTCACATCTGGAGGGATCGGCAAAACCCCCGCGGCGTCTGGCGGCGCCGGACACATCGCGGATGCGTCGTCCTCAGTCGGCGCAATAGCGCTGCTATTGCCGCCTCCCTGCGTCCTCGCGGGCGGGCGGGTCCGATTTCCGGCATCCGCCAGCCGCTCACGCGGGTTTCGCCGATACCTCCTTGCGCAGCGGTCAGGCGGGCACCGCACTGCGCGACGTGCGCATCCGCCCGTTGAGGTCGGCGCGACGCAGGACGCCGATCAGGCGACCGTCGTCGGTGACCGGCAGGTTGACGAGATCGTGCTCCATCATCGTCGTCCAGGCGACGTCGATCGACGCGTCGGCGTCGACGCTCGCGACCGTCGCGACCGGCAGGCCGCCGATGCGCACCGCGTCCGGATCGCGGCGCTCCGCGACGACCTGAACGACGTCACGCCGCGACAGCATGCCGAGGACGCTGCGGTCCTCGCGACAGATGGGCAGCGCGTCGACGCCGAGCTCGGAGAGCTTGCGCGCGCCCTCGAGCACCGTCTCGTACTCGCTCACGCACTCACAAAGGCCGGTGACGTACTCCCGTGCCGTCTTGTACATCTGCTCCTCCTGGGTTTGCGCCCCCCGAACTGCAGGCGGGGACCGTCGACGGCATGCGCCGACCGGCGCGCGGGGCGTCCCCTGCCCTGCGTGCGGCAGCCCGCCGCGATGCGACCGGCATGACTGACGTGTCTCCTCCTACGGGTGCTGCGGATGGGATCCCGTCAGCTTCCCAGCATGGCCGCTCGCGTTCAAGTGGCAACCGTCGCATGAGTCGGTACCCGCCCTGAGCGGGGCGCGACCGACGCTCACTCCGGCTGCAGGCTCAGCAGCGAGAGCTCGGAGATCGCCGCCTGCGCGCCGTTCGCGGGCGCGCCGACGATCCACACGAGCACGTAGCGGTAGGCGCGATTCGGGAGCCTGACGCTCGTCTTCGCCTTCACGTGCGCGCGGCTCGCGAGATGGTGCCAGCCGGGATCGGTGATCGCGGACGGGGGACCGCTCGTCGCGCCGTAGATCTCGACGTTCATCCCGGGCGTGGGCGTGTGCAGCACGAGCGTGTGGATCTTCTGCTTGTCGGCGAGGTCGACGTAGACGCCGAGCTGCGGATGCGCGGACGCGGCGCCGAGCGCCGGCGCCGTCCACGCGGTGGCGGTCGAACCGTCGACGGTCAGGCTCGGGTCGCCGAGGTCGGCGTCGGCCGGGGCGTAGGGCGCGTAGACGACGGCGGCGGCGCCGAGCGCGACGTCGGTCAGCGCAAGCTGCGGCGTGGTCGGCGTCGTGGTCGTCGGCGTCGTCTCGGTCGTCGGCTGCAGCGACCCGTCGCTCGATCTGCCGCTCGGGTGCGTGCTCGTCGTCGATCTGTGCCGCGGCGGCGAGGGCGCGCCGAGGTGGTAGGTCGGCGTGCTGCCGGTCAGCCCCGATCCCGGCGTCGTCGACGGGACGTACGGCGTCGATCCGGGCGCCGGCGACTCGCTCGCGGGCGGCAGGCCGCCCGGTGCGGTCGTCGCGGGCGGCGCCTGCGCGACCGTCTGCGCCGGCGACGGCAGCGGCTTCTCGTGGCGCAGCAGCGTGTAGCCGCCGGCCGATGCGGCTCCGACCAGCACCGCGAGCGTCGTCGCGATGCCGACGACCGGGCGCAGCGCGGAGCGGCGCGGACCGGGCAGCTCGTGGCCGCACTCGAGGCACCACCGCTGCGGACCGGCGGCGGGCGCCCCGCAGCTCGGGCACGCGCGCTCGCGGGGGGAGTCCATGGGCCAACGGTACCCCATCCCCCCGGCGCGCTCCCCTGGTCGGCCGTGCGCCCGCGCGCCGTACGCTGCGCTAAGCTGCCGCCGTGGTCTCCGCCGTCTTCGCCGCGTCCCCGGCCTTCTCGTTCACGTTCGGCCTGCTCGTGACCTTCATCGGCATCGGCGTGATCGCGAATGTCCTGATCGTGTATGCGGTGATCCAGGTGCTCGGCGAGCGCCAGCAGAACGAGGAGCACCGCGCCCGCTCGCTCGAGCGGCGCTAGCGCCGGTCAGGCGAACGGAAGCGCGTCGGCGACGTCCGCAAGGCGCGGCGCGCTCGCGTCCCGCTCGGAGACGATCGGCTCGACCTCGGTCGGCCACGCGATCGCGATGTCGGGATCGTCGTAGGCGATCTCCGCCTCGGTCGCCGGGTCGTAGTAGCTCGAGCACTTGTAGACGACGTCGGCGACGTCGCTCAGCACGCAGAAGCCGTGCGCGAAGCCGGCGGGCACGAACACCGCGCGCATCGACTCGTCGTCGAGCGTGAAGCCGGCCCATCTGCCGTACGTCGCGGAGGTGCGGCGCAGGTCGACGGCGACGTCGAAGATCGCCCCACGCGCGCAGCGCACGAGCTTCGCCTGTCCCGGTGCTGTCTGGAAATGCAGGCCCCGAAGCGTGCCGCGCCGCGAGCGTGAGTGGTTGTCCTGCACGAACGTCACCTCGACGCCGGCCTCGGCGAGCGCCTGCGCGCGGAACGTCTCGGCGAAGAAGCCGCGATGGTCGCCGAACACGTCCGGCTCGATCTCGAGCACGCCGTCGAGGCTGGTGGGCAGGATCTTCATCGGCGGGCAGCATAGGGCCTAGCCCGGCACAGGCCGGCGAGCGGGGTCGTGCAGGAGAGCGCCCAGCGGGCGTCGAATCCATCGCTGCCCATGAAGCGAGCATCGACGATCACCACCCCTACCGACGAGCCGCCGCGCCTGAACGGCCACCAAGCGCTCTCGGACTACATCACCGCGCGCTTCGACGAGTTCTCGCGCTCGCAGAAGGACGTCGCGCAATACATCGTCGACCACCTCGACGAGGCCGCCTTCCAGACGGCCGAGGAGCTGGCGCGACGCGCGTCCACCTCTTCGAGCACCGTCGTGCGCTTCTCGCAGGCGCTCGGCTTCGAGGGCTTCCCCGAGCTGCAGCAGGCCGCGCGCGAGGAGTACCGCCGCCACGTCGGCGCCGGTGCCGGTGCCGGGCAGCGCGCCGGCGGCCCGATCGCCGTCGCGGCGCCGCTGTTCTCGCTCGACCAGAACGAGTACGAGACCGCGCTCGCGACCGACCACGTGAACGTGGAGGAGACCGCGCGCAAGCTTTCGCGCAGAGACATGGACGCGGCGATCGAGGCGATCTCGACGGCCGAGCGCGTGCTGATCGCCGGCACCGACCAGATGGCCTTCTTCGCCAGCTACCTGCGCCACCTGTTGATGTTGCTCGACATCCGCGCCGAAGTCGTCGCCTCGCCGTCGCAGGAGGCGCTCGGTCGCCTCGCGCGGATCGATGAGCTGACGCTTGTGATCGGCCTCTCGGCCGGGCGCCCGCATCCGCTGATCGCGCGCACGATGAAGCTTGCACGACACCGCAGAGCGCCGACGCTCGCGATCACCGACGCAACGCTGTCCGAGGTCTCCAGACTCGCGCGCATCCGCCTCTACTACTCCTCGAACAGCCCGGCGTACGTACGCTCGCACGTCGCCCTGCTGTCGCTCCTGCAGGCGCTGGCCTACGGCGTCTACGCGCGCGACGCGCAGCAGTACGAGACGCGCATCAAGGCGTTCCGGCTGAAGTGACGTCGCTGGAAGGTCGCCCGCTTGCGGCGACCGGACGGCGAAAGCCGGGTCATCCGGCGGACCTCCCAGGCCTCTCCGCCACGTAGAGCCCCTGCTGCGCGCGCCCGACGCGGCCGTGCTCGTCGTAGAGCGCGCTGTCGCTCACGCCGATGCCGGCCTCCCCGACGCGCGTGATCGCGTCGAGCCCGACCCACTCGCCGCGCGGGAGACGCTCGACGTAGAGCGTCAGGTCGGGGTTGATGAAGACGTGCGTCGCCCACGGAACGGCGGCCGCGATCCCGTTGCCGAAGTCGCCCGCCGCCGCCAGCCGCTGCAGCGGGGAGGGCTGCTCGCCCGCGACGAGCGGGACGCGCAGCCGGAACCACGCGAACGCCGGGCCGACGTCGGCGAACGCGCCGTGCGCGAAGCGGACCTCCATCCCGTCGCGCGCGAACATCGTCGGACCGGCCTCGAACGCGGGCATCTCGATCGGCGCGCTGACGTCCGGGCCGCCGTGCGCGGGCCGCTCCCGATCGCCGTCGGGCGCAGGCACCGCCTCGCTGCGGATCCGCAGCGCGGTCGCGCGCGCGACCTCCTGCCCGCCGGCCTCCAGCGTCGCCTCGACGAGCTGGACGCGCTTGCCGTCGCGCAGGACGCGCGTGCGCAGGTCGAGCGGCGTCAGCGGGACCGGGCGCAGGAACTCGTACGTGAGGCGCACGACGTCCATCGGCACGACGCTTGCGACCTGCTCGACGGCCCGCGCGATCAGCGCCGCGGGCGCGCCGCCGTGCTGGGCGTTCGGATCCCACGGACCGCGCGCCAGCTCGGTCGGCGCGAAGCGCGTTGGACGCTCCGGAAGGTAGATCGCGACGGACACGGCGCGGAAGGCTAACCGCGCGGCGCCCGTCCCCGCGCCGTGGCTATATTGCAGCCACATGCGAGACGAGGCGACGTTCACCGTCAAGGCGGGCCTGGCGGAGATGCTCAAGGGCGGCGTGATCATGGACGTGGTCACGCCGGACCAGGCGCGCATCGCCGAGGCCGCCGGCGCGTGCGCGGTGATGGCGTTGGAGCGCGTCCCGGCGGACATCCGCCGCGACGGCGGCGTGGCGCGGATGTCGGATCCCGAGATGATCAGAGGGATCCAGGCGGCGGTCACGATCCCGGTGATGGCGAAGGCGCGGATCGGCCACTTCGCCGAGGCGCAGGTGCTGGAGGCCCTGGAGGTCGACTACGTCGACGAGTCCGAGGTGCTGACGCCGGCCGACGAGGCCAACCACATCGACAAGTGGGCGTTCAAGGTGCCGTTCGTGTGCGGCGCGACGAATCTCGGCGAGGCGCTGCGGCGCATCGGCGAGGGCGCCGCGATGATCCGCAGCAAGGGCGAGGCGGGCACCGGCGACATCGTCAACGCGGTCACGCACATGCGCAAGATCAGCGGCCAGATCCGCCGCCTGGGAGCGCTGGACGACGCCGAGCTGGCGAGCGCGGCGAAGGAGCTGGCGGCCCCGCTCGATCTCGTCCGCGGCGTCGCGGAGCGCGGCAAGCTCCCGGTCGTCCTCTTCTGCGCCGGCGGGATCGCGACGCCGGCTGACGCGTCGCTGATGATGCAGCTCGGCGCGGAGGGCGTCTTCGTCGGCTCGGGCATCTTCAAGAGCGAGGATCCGGAGCGGCGCGCGCAGGCGATCGTCGAGGCGACGACGCACTACGCGGACCCCGAGCGGGTCGCGGCAGCCTCCCGCGGGCTTGGCGGCGCGATGGTCAGCCTCGAGTCCTCCAAGCTCGAGGCCGAGCAGCTCCTCGCCCAGCGCGGCTGGTAGCGAGGCGGCGGGGGGGCGGGCGGCGGGCCCCATGTCAGCGCCGGTCGTCGGCATCCTCGCTCTCCAGGGCGACTTCGCGGCGCACGCGCGCATGCTGCGCGCGCTCGGCGCCGAGCCGCGCGAGGTCCGCAGCCCGGCCGACCTCGACGCGCTCGACGGGCTCGTGATCCCGGGCGGCGAGTCGACCACGATGACGCTCGGGATCGAGCGCGAGGGCCTCGCCGAGCCGCTGTGCGAGCTGGCTGAGCGCGGGACGCCGCTGTTCGGCACCTGCGCGGGGCTGATCATGCTCGACCGCGACCATCTCGGCCTGATGGACCTGCGCGCCGAGCGCAACGCCTTCGGGCGCCAGGTGCGTTCGTTCGAGGTCGACCTCGACGTGCTCGGCGTCGAGGGGGCGCCGGTGCGCGCCGTCTTCATCCGCGCCCCGTGGGTCGCCGAGCACGGCGAGGGGGTGGAGGTGCTCGCCGCCGTCGACGGGCATCCGGTCGCCGTTCGGCAGGGCGACCGGCTGGCGATCGCGTTCCATCCCGAGCTGAGCGGCGAGACGCGGCTGCACGCGCGCTTCCTGGAGCTGGTGCGGGCACGGCTCGCGCTCCGCTGAGGGGCGTCACACCCGCGGGCGTTCGCGCTCGCGCGCGTAGCGTCGGAACGCCTGCTCGAAGGCGTCCCAGTCCAGCGGCGGCGGCTTCGGTCTGCGGCCGCCTCCGCCGCCCCCGTCTTCGCCTTCCTCGTCGGATGGCGGCGGGTCGCCGCGGCCCAGCCAGCCAGCCGTGCAGATCAGCTCGCCGGACAGTGCGATCGCGAGCGCGCCGATCGCGATGCCGCCGGTCGCGAGCGCCGCCGCGGCCGCCGCGTATCCGGCGACGCCGGCTGACAGCAGCGTTCCGCGGACGCCGAGTCCCACCTGCCGGCGAGGGGCCGGCCCGAAGTAGGCGAACCCGGCCGAGCCGAGCAGCAGGACAGCGAGGACGAGCTTTGCGGCGAGCGCCATGGCAAGCATTTACCCGCTTCGGAGAAGGGACGCAACCGCAACCCGGCCCAAGCCCGCCCCGCGCTTCCTCGCCAGGCCGAGGAGACGTGGACGTTTACCGTTGCGAGTCGTGCGCCGCCAGCTGGCGCCGCATGTTTGAACGCGAAAAAAGCCTTGAGCAATGATAGGTGCCTGACCTCGCAAATCGCCCGTCGCAGCGAGACCTACGGTTACTTGCGATTCCTGCCGAAGGTGGTGGACACCGAAGCAGGAGTCATGGTAGTTTCCCAATGAGAGCTGGCGTTGCTGCGTCTTCGGCTGGGGAGTCGAGCCGAAGTCGAGGTGGTGCTGCGCAAAGGTGCCGCCGACAGCTCGCCGGGCAGCCGAGAAGAGGGGACCTTGGTGGCGCGATCCGACGTGTCGGGAATTCGACGGCGGCGACAGTGGTCGCCGGATGCGCGAGCGCTCGGCGTCGTCGGCGACCGCTGGATCCTCTTGATTGCGCGTGAGCTTGCGTTCGGAGCGTTGCGGCTTTCCGAGTTGCAGCGTGCGTTTCCCGGCATGTCGACCGGCGCGCTCGAGCAGCGCCTCAACCGCATGGCGGCGGAAGGACTGGTCGTCCGCCACCGCTATGCCGAGGTGCCGCCGCGCGTGGAATTCGAGTTGACCGACGCCGGACGCGACATGCTGGGGATCCTCGCGCCGATGGTGCAGTGGGCGCTGCGCTGGGCGTGGTCGGCGCCGCAGCCGGACGAGTGGGTCGACGTGACGGCGATGTTTCGCCTCGCCGGGTGCGTCGTGGCCCCGCCGCCGGACGCCAACGCGGAGGTGGAGTTGATCGTCGAGGACGACCAGGGCGTCGCGCTCGACCTCTACACGCTGCGGATGGCGAGCGGAGCGGCCACGGTCGTGCACCGCCCCGCCGACCACGCCGACGCGGTCGTCAAGGGCACCTCGGGCGCGTGGGCGCAGGCGCTCGGGCCGTCGCACAACGTCGGCGGGCTGCGGATCGGCGGGAACCGCCGCGCAGCCGAGATCTTCCTCGCAGGGTTCCGGCCGCTGCCCGGAGCCGCTGCGGGGTAGCGGCCGGGAGCGCTCGCCCGGCTTCGCTTGGGGGACGGGCGCGGGGGTTGGGGGACCCCCGCGCCACGCTTCTTGCGGGAAGGGCGCGGAGGCTCGGGGGAGCCTCCGCGCCCATGTAACGTCGCGCGCAGCTCGTCGCTTGCGATGAGCGGAGCGCGAAAGCCGGATCGCAGCTCGTCGCTTGCGATGAGCGGAGCGCGAAAGCGATACTCCTTGCATGCGGATCGCCGTCGCCGCCGACGAGCTGACCGGGGTCGCCGAGCTGGTCCCGGAAGCGCTGCGTGCGCGCGGGCACGAGCCGCTTCCGCACGGCGTCCTCGCCGCCGGCGAGCGCAGCGACTGGGCGTGGGCGAGCGAGCGTGCCGCGCGCGACGTCGCCGACGGGCGCGCCGAGCAAGCGATCGTCTGCTGCTGGACCGGCACCGGCGCTGCGATCGCCGCGAACAAGGTGCGCGGGATCCGCGCCGCGCTGTGCGCCGACGCCGAGACGGCCGCGGGCGCGCGCCGGTGGAACGACGCGAACGTGCTGGCGCTGAGCCTGCGCACGACGTCGAGCGCGCAGCTCGACGAGATCCTCGACGCGTGGTTCTCGGCCGCACGGAGCGGGGACGCCGACGACGCCGCGAACGTCGCGCACGTGGGCGAGATCGAGCAGGGCTAGACTCGCCGTCGTGAGCGTCGAGCGCGAATGTCCCTACCGCCTCTGCGACGGCGGCGGCATGGTCGTCGACCTCGACGCGAACACGACGTATCGCTGCCGCTGCTGGCCCCAGCAGGTCGCGCGCCGGCGCGCGAGACGCCTCTCGCGCGACCTCCCGCGGCGCTTCCAGAACCTCAGCTTCGAGCGCGAGCCGATCCCTTCGCTGGACCGCGACGTCGTGCGCGAGGTCCGGCGCTACTGCGAGCACATCGACGAGAAGCTGGATCGCGGCGAGGGCATGTGGTTCCTGGGCAGCCCCGGGACCGGCAAGAGCCACCTGGCGTATCTCGTCTCCCAGCATGCGCTCGCGGCCGGGCGCTCCGTCGCCATCTACACCGGGCCTCGCCTGCTCGACGAGATTCGCCGGACCTATGGGGAAGAGGATCCCGGGGCGACGCTCGACCTGATCGACCGCCTCACGAGCGTCGAGCTGCTCCACATCGAGGACCTCGCCGTCGCCCGCCCGACCGATTGGGTGCTCGAGCAGCTCTACAACATCATCAACGGCCGCTACGAGAACGAGCGCTCGATCGTGTTCACCTGCGACGTCGTCAGCGAGCAGGACGACGAGGCGCCGACGTTCCTGCCGCAGCGACTCGCGCGCCACATCACGACCCGCAACTATTCGCGCCTCGTCGAGATGTGCGGGATGCCGCACGTCCTCATGGGCACCGACCATCGCGTGCGCAAGGCGAAGGACGCTGCCGTCGGCTGAGATACTCGGTCGTGTGACCGACGCTCAGGACCTCAGGCCAGAGCCGGACGACGGCGCGAACGCGCCGCTGCCGGGGCCGCGCACACCCGACGAGGAGCTGCTCGACAGCCCCCACTTCACGGCGACCGACCCGATGCGGATTCGCCGCATGCGCCGCGAGCTGGAGATGGGCTTCGCGGCACTCGCCGACGTCGACAAGGGCGTCACGATCTTCGGCTCCGCGCGCACGCATCCGGACGACCCCGACTATCGCCAGGCGATCGACGTCGCGAGACGGCTCGGACGCGCTGGCTACGCGGTCATCACAGGCGGGGGGAGCGGCATCATGGCGGCCGCCAACCAGGGCGCGCGCGAGGTCGGAGCGCTGTCGATCGGCCTCGCGATCGACCTGCCGTTCGAGGAGCCCGAGAACCCCTTCATCGACCGGCCGCTGCGCTTCCACTACTTCTTCACGCGCAAGGTGATGTTCGTGCGCTACGCGTCGGCGTTCGTCGTCTTCCCGGGCGGCTTCGGAACGCTCGACGAGCTGTTCGAGTCGCTCACGCTGATCCAGACGCGCAAGATCCGCAGCTTCCCGCTCGTGCTCGTCGGCAGCGACTACTGGACGCCGCTCGTCGGGTGGCTGCGCGCACAGGTGCTCGGCGAGGGGAAGATCTCCGCGCCCGACCTCGACCTGCTGACGGTCGTCGACGACGCCGACGACATCGTGCGGATCGTGACCCAGGCGACCGAGCGGCGCAGGGCGCGCCGGCCCGGCTGAGCGGGCCAGCGGTCCCCGCGCGCGGCGATCCCTACCGCCGCGCCTCGATCGCGGTAACGCCGCCGAGCAGGCCCTGCAGCAGGCCGCCGGGCGGCACGTCGAGCAGGTGGTCGATGCGGTCGACCTGCAGGCCGAGCGTGCGCAGCCGCTCGATCAGCGTCTGCGGCGGGATCAGCACACGGTGGCGCGACGCGGCGGGTGTCACGAGCCGTTCGCCGAGCGCGCGCGCCTGCAGGCGCGCGCTGCTGGGCTGGGCGATCGCCAGCAGGCCGCCCGGCTTCAGCAGCGCCGCCGCGTGGTCGACCGCGAGCGCCGGGGCGTGCAGGCGACCAAGCGACTGCCAGAAGACGATCGCGGCGTAGCGGCCGCCGAGCTCGGTGATGTCGGCGGCGCGCACGCCCGGGCGAGGCGCGCCGGCGTCGTGCAGCGGTGCGATCCCGGTCGTCAGGCGGCCGGTCGCGCGCAGCGCGTCGAGCAGCATGCGGTCGCCGCTGCCGACGTCGAGCACCGGCCCCGGCGGGGCCACGCGCGCGATCCGCGCCGCGAGCCGGCGGCGCACGCGGCGGCGGGCTGCCTCGCCGAGCGTGCAGAGGCGATGCGAGGAGGCGCGCACGGGCGTCGCGTGGAGCAGCGGCGCGCGCGCGAACCTGCCGTGCGCCGACCAGTCGAGCGCGGTCGTCGCGCCGCAGCGCTCGCAGCGGAGCTGGCCGAGCGCGCGCAGCGGTCCGTCGGCGAGCGGCTGCTCGCACCACGCGCACGCCGGGAGCGTGCGTGTCGCGTCCGGGGGCTCCGCGATCACAGGGCGGACGGTACCCGTCAGGTGTGGCGCGCGCGCCGCTTGCCGACCTACGCGTCGGCGGCGGACTCGACCGCCTCGAAACGCGCGACGCCGTCCGTCTCGCGCTCGCGAACCTTGCTCTCGGCGCGCAGCAGGTCGAGATGCCCGAGCACCTCCGACAGCGTCAGGAACGCCTGTGTGACGGCGACGTTGCCCCACATCCGCTGCGCCAGCTCGTGGGCGGTCAGCGATCCCTCCGACAGGAAGCGGTGGATCTTGCGCTTGCGCCGCTCGGTCAGCGCGAAGCGCTCGTCGATCAGCGTGCGGTGGTCGGTGACCGGCTGGCCGTGCCCGGACAGCACGAACCGCGCCGGCAGCTCGCGCGTCGCTCTCAGCGACTCGACGTAGGTGCGCAGCGCCTGCGGGCGCGCCTCGCCCGCGGCCAGCTCCGCGGCCGGGATCTCGCCCGCGTCGAGCGGCCGCGCGACCAGCGGGTTGGAGGAGATGTGCCTGATGAGGTGATCGCCGCCGAGCAGGATTCCGCTGCGCTCGTCCCAGAAGACGGTGTCGGAGGGACTGTGGCCGGGGCGGTGCTGGACGGCGAACGTGCGGTCGCGCAGCGTCAGCCGCCCGCCGTTCACCAGCGCCCGGGTGACCGTCCCGCCGCTGCCCCAGCCGCGGAAGGCGGCCGAGACGGAGCGCAGCGCCTGCGTCATCTCGGCGGGGATGCCGTGGCGGAGCATCAGCGCCACGGCGAACTCGTCGTCGAGCTCGGCGGCGCGGCGGTAGTCGCCGAGGTAGCCGGCCAGCCGGTCGAGCGCCGCGATCTCCGCGCCCGAGCGGCGGGCGAGCACCTCGAGCAGTCCGATGTGGTCGATGTGCTGATGCGTGACGACGATCAGGCCGAGGTCCTCGACCCGATGGCCGAGTGCCGCGAGCGCCTGTTCGAGCTCGTCGAGCGCCTTGCCCGAGTTCGGCCCCGTGTCGACGAGCGTGAGCGGGTCGTCCTCGATCAGATAGCAGTTGACGCGCCCGACGAGGAACGGCGTCGGGATCGCGAGGCAGTGGATGCCGGCGCCGGCAGCTTCGGCGAGCGCCTGCTGCGGGTCGAGCGTCGCGCTCACGCGCGGATCAGCGCGAGCACTTCATCGCGCCGCCGCTCCATGTCCTCATGCGAGACGAGCGACTCCAGGCAGAGGCGCAGCAGCGGCTCGGTGTTCGAGGGCCGCACGTTGAAGTGCCAGTCGGGGTAGTCGATCGAGACGCCGTCGAGGTGGCCGATCTCCGCGTCCGCGTAGCGCGCCTCGATCTCAGCCATCTTCGCCTGCTGGCCGGCGACCTCCGAGTTGATCTCGCCGGAGATGAAGTATCTGCCGCGCAGGTCCGCGCCCAGCTCGCTCAGCCGCGCGCCGCGCTGCGAGAGCAGCTCGAGGATCAGCAGCGCCGGCAGCGTGCCCGAGTCCGCGTTGTAGAACTCGCGGAAGTAGTAGTGGCCGGAGACCTCGCCGCCGAAGATCGCGCCCGTCTCGCGCATGCGCTTCTTGAAGAAGGCGTGGCCGACGCGGTTCACGAGCGCGGTGCCGCCGGCGGCCTCGACCGTGTCGCGCACCGCGCGGCTCGCGCGCACGTCATAGAGAATTGTGGCGTCGGGCTGCTTCTCCAGCAGCGCCTGCGCGAGCAGTGCGGTGAGGAAGTCGCCGTCGACGAACGTGCCCGTGTCGTCGATGAAGAAGCAGCGGTCGGCGTCGCCGTCCCACGCGATCCCCAGGTCCGCGCCCTCGGCGACGACCTTCTCCATGATGAAGGCGCGGTTCTCCGGCAGCAGCGGGTTCGGCTCGTGGTCGGGGAAGTCGCCGTCCGGCGTCCAGTAGGCGGTCACGAGGTCGAGCCCGAGCTGCTCCAGCAGCGGCCCGACCATCGGCCCGGCCATCCCGTTGCCTCCGTCGACGACGACCTTCAGCGGCTTGATCGCGCTCGTGTCGACGAGCGCGAGCGCCGCCTCGTGGAACGGCGCATACAGGTCGACGTGCTCGACCGATCCGGCGCCTGCGGCCGGCGACGCCGGGATCCCGGCCTCGATCAGCCGGCGGATGTCCTGGATCCCTTCGTCGCCGGACAGCGCGAGCGCCCCCTCGCGCACCAGCTTCGCGCCCGTGTACGGCTTCGGGTTGTGCGAGGCGGTGCACATCAGCCCGCCGTCGAGCGCGCGCGAGCCGACGAGCCAGTAGAGCATCTCCGTCCCGACCATCCCGGCGTCGAGCACGTGGACGCCCTCGCCGACGAGCCCGGTGACGTATCGGGCTGACAGCTCCGGCGCGGTCAGGCGCATGTCGCGCCCGAGGCCGACGCGCAGCTCGCCGACCGGCTTGCCGGCCAGGTCCGCGAGCACGTGGGCGAACGCGCGCCCGATCAGCTCGGCGACGTCGCCGTCGATGTCGCGGCCGGCGATGCCGCGGATGTCGTAGGCCTTGAAGATGTCCGGGGAGACCTGCGGCATGGAACGCCGGATCCTACGTAACATCGCCGCCCCATGGATCCCGCCGAGACGAGCGTCGTCATCCTCTGCGGCGGACGCGGCACGCGGCTGCAGGAGCACACGCCGACGATCCCCAAGCCGCTCGTGGAGATCGGCGGCCGGCCGATCGTCTGGCACGTGGTCCAGATCTACCTCGCGCAGGGCTTCCGCCGCTTCCTGCTCTGCACCGGCTACAAGGGCGAGCTGGTCGCGCGCTTCGCGCGCGAGGTCCGCTGGCCCGGGGACGCGACGGTCGAGTGCCTCGACACCGGGCTCGACACGCCGACCGGCGGCCGCGCGCTGGCGGCCGCGCGACGGCTCGGCGAGGCGCCGTTCTGCCTCACCTACGCCGACGGCGTCGCCGACATCGACCTGCACGCGCTGCTCGCCGCGCATCGCGCGCACGGCGGCCTCGCGACCGTCACGGTCGTGCGGCCGGAGCTGCCGTTCGGCGTTGTGCAGATCGAGCCCGACGGCCGCGTCAGCGGGTTTCGCGAGAAGCCGCGCGCCGAGCAGTGGGTCAACGGGGGATTCTGCGTCTTCGAGCCGGGCGTGCGCGACTACCTCGCCGACGACAGCATCCTGGAGCGCGAACCGCTCGAGCGGCTCGCCGCCGACCGAGAGTTGCACGCGTACCGCCACGAGGGCTTCTGGGACTGCATGGACACGTACAAGGACGCGGTGCTGCTGAACGACCTGTGGGAACAGGGGCTCGCGCCATGGAAGGCCCGCACGCCGGCATGAGCCGCTCCGTCTTCGTGACAGGAGCCTACGGGCTGCTCGGCTCCTGGCTCGTGCGCGCGCTGCTCGCGCGCGGCGACCGCGTGACGGTGCTCCAGCGCGATCGCGTGCCGCGTGCGGCGCTGCTGCTCGACGGCGCCGCGGACGCGGTCGACGTGGTGCACGGCGACCTCAACGACCCCGGCCTCGTCGCCCGCGCGCTCGGCGAGCACGAGGTCGACACCGTCTTCCACCTCGCCGCGCAGACGATCGTCGGCACGGCGAACCGCTCGCCGCTCGGCACCTTCGAGTCGAACATCCGCGGCACGTGGACGCTGCTGGAGGCGTGCCGTCTGCACGGAGCCGAGCGCGTCGTCGTCGCCGCCTCCGACAAGGCGTACGGCGCGAGCGCGACGCTTCCGTACACGGAGGACATGCCGCTGGAGCCGCGCTTCCCGTACGACGTCTCGAAGGCGGCGACGGACCTGATCGCGCGCTCGTACTGGCACACCTTCGGGCTGCCGGTCGCCGTCACGCGCTTCGCGAACCTCTACGGCGGCGGCGACCTCAACCGCTCGCGCCTGATCCCCGAGGCGATCGGCGCGGTGCTCGCGGGCCGCGCGCCGGTGATCCGCTCGGACGGCTCGCCCGAGCGCGACTTCCTCTACGTGGAGGACGCGGTCGAGGCGTACCTGCTGCTCGCGGACGCGCTCGACGAGCCGGATCCCGCCCACCCGACCCCCTCCGCCCGCGGCGAGGCGTTCAACGCGGGCGGCGGCGAGCCGCACGCCGTCCGCGACGTCGTCGCGCGCATCTGCGCGCTCGCCGACGCGGACGTCGAGCCCGACGTGCGCGGCACGGGCACGCCCGACGGCGAAATCGACCGTCAGTACGTCGACGCGGGCAAGCTGCGCGCGCTGACCGGCTGGGTGCCGCGCGTCGACCTCGACGAGGGCCTGCGGCGCACGCTCGCGTGGTACCGCGCGCATCCGCAGGCGCTCGCCTGAGGCGCTACGCCGCGCTCATCTCGTCACGACGATCGTCCCGTCCATGCCCGGATGGATCGTGCACACGTAGTGGATCGTGCCGGCCTTCGTCGCGGTGTAGGAGAACGTGCCGCCCTGGCTGAAGTCGCTCGATCTGAAGCTCGCGCCCGATGTCGCCGTCACGTTGTGGGCGACCGAGTCGTCGTTCGTCCAGGTGATCTTCTGACCCACCTTGACCGTCACGCTCGTCGGCGCGAACGCGATGTTCTTCATCGCCACCGCGGTCGTGCCGCCGCCGCCGGAGCTCGAGCTGCTGCTGCCACCGCCGGTTGTCGTCGCCGCGTCGTTGCCGCCGCCTCCGCCGCCACCGCAGCCCGCGAGTGCCAGCGCGCCGATTGTCAGCAGCGCGGGGAGGACACCGATCCGTCGCATGAACACCTGCCTTGTCGAGGGTCGTCCAGGATCATGCCCAACTAGACTCCAGACCATGGCCGGTCATTCCAAGTGGGCTGGGATCAAGCACAAGAAGGCGATCGTCGACGCGCGTCGCGGCGCCGCCTTCACGAAGCTGGCGCGCGCGATCACGGTCGCCGCGCGCGAGGGCGGCGGCGACCCCGAGCACAACGCGACGCTCGCGAACGCGATCCAGAAGGCGAAGGACGCCTCGATGCCGAAGGACAACATCGAGCGCGCGATCGCCAAGGGGACCGGCGACGGCGCCGACGCCGACGCGATCGAGACGGTCCTCTACGAGGGCTACGGCCCGGGCGGCGTCGCCCTGCTGATCGAGGCGCTCACGGACAACCGCAACCGCACCGGCTCCGACGTGCGCCACCTGCTCTCCAAGCACGGCGGCAGCCTCGGCGAGCCCGGCTCGGTCGCGTACCTGTTCGACAAGCTCGGCGTCGTCACGCTCGACGCGGAGCGCTGGAGCGAGGACGACCTGATCGTGGCGATCGACGCCGGCGCCGAGGACATCGCGCGGGATGACGACGTCTTCGAGGTGCTCGCGCAGCCGGCCGACCTCGCCGCCGTGCGCGCGGCGATCGAGCAGTCGGGGATCGAGATCGGCAGCGCCGAGGTGACGCAGCGCCCGAAGACGCGCGTCACGCTCGACGAGCAGCAGGCCGGCAGACTGCTGCGCCTGATCGACGCGCTCGAGGACAACGACGACGTCAGCGCGGTCCACGCGAACTTCGACGTCGACGCCGAGGTGCTCGAGAAGCTCGCCGGGTAGGCGTGCCTGCGCCGCGTCGGATGTTGGGGTGTCGTTAGCACCCTCCAAACATGAGAGGGTGTCGCGGAGGGGCAGGGGGTGCCCCGGCGAACCACTGGCGCGATGCTCTCCATCCTGATGCCCGTCTACAACGAGCTTGACCGCGTCGAGGACGCGATCGACGCCGTGCTCGGGACCGAGCTGCCCGTCCCGGTCGAGCTGATCGTCGTCGACGACGGCTCCACCGACGGCACGCGCGAGCTGCTGCGCGCGCGCCGGGCTGACCCGCGCGTGCGTCTCTTCGAGCACGAGCGCAACGCCGGCAAGGGCGCCGCGGTGCGCACTGCGCTCACGCACGCGGGCGGCGAGCTGGCCGCCATCTTCGACGCCGACCTCGAGTACGAGCCGGACGACTTCACGGTGCTGCTGCCGCCGCTGCTGGAGGGCGAGGCGAACGTCGTCTTCGGCGTCCGGGCGTTCGACGGCGCCACAAGCCACTCGTTCCTCTACGTAATGGGGAATAAAGGCGTCACGCTGGCCGCGAACATGCTCTTCAACGTGTACCTGCACGACATCATGACCTGCCACAAAGTGGTGCGGACCG
This sequence comes from Conexibacter sp., assembly GCA_035572475.1. Taxonomy (GTDB): domain Bacteria; phylum Actinomycetota; class Thermoleophilia; order Solirubrobacterales; family Solirubrobacteraceae; genus Conexibacter. The sequence goes on from DATNAP010000015.1 coordinate 19,371, forward strand.
ACCTCTTCCGCAGCCTCTCGCTGCGCGCCCGCGGCTTCGAAATCGAGCCGGAGATCACCGCGCGGTTGATCGAGCGGGGCGAGCGCATCTTCGAGGTGCCGATCCACTATCGGGCACGCTCGACCGCGGAGGGCAAGAAGCTGCGCGCGAGCGACGGCCTGCGCGTGATCGCCACGCTCCTGCGCTGCCGTCTGACGCCGGCATGAGCGTGCGAACACGGACGGCGACGCGGCGGGCCGTGCCGGTCGCGGCGCTGCTGGTCGGCGGCGCGCTCGCACTGGCCGCGCTCTCGCTGCTGGCGCCCTCGATCCCCAGCTATGACCCGTTCGCGTGGCTCGTCTGGGGACGCGAGCTGGTGACCGCCGGGCAGACGTTCGGCCTCGACGGCGGACCGTCCTGGAAGCCCTTGCCGGTCCTCTTCACGGCGCCGTTCTCGCTGCTCGCCGACGGCGCCGCGCCCGACCTGTGGCTGCTGGTGGTGCGCACGGGCGCGCTGCTGGCGCTGGCCGGCGCCTACGCGCTGGGAGCGCGGCTGGCCGGCATGTGGGCCGGGCTCGTCGCCGCCGCCGGCGTGCTGCTGGCGGACGAGCTGGCCTCGCTCGCGTGGCGGGGCGCGTCCGAGCCGCTGCTGCTCGCGTGCGTGCTGTGGGCGGTCGAGCGCCACCTCGCAGGCCGGCGCGGCACGGCCTTCTGGCTGGGCGTCGTGGCGGCGCTGATCCGCCCGGAAGCGTGGCCGTTCCTCGGTCTCTACGCGCTGTGGCGCTGGCGCACGGTCGACCGTCGCGAGCGCGTCCTGATGGCCGGCGGCCTGCTGCTCGTGCCGTTGCTGTGGTTCGGGCCGCCGGGGTTGACGGGCGACCCGTTCGCCGCCAGCACGCATGCCACCAACTACGACGGCCAGACGGGCTCGGATCCGGCGTGGACGGCGCTGCGCCGCGGGCTCGGGCTCGTGCTCGCGCCGATCTGGGTCGTGGCCGGCGCGGCGCTCGCGCTGCGCCCGCGCGACCGCGTCGTGCGCGGCCTCGCGCTCGGCGCGCTCGCGTGGCTGCTGCTCGTCGTTGCGATGACGGTCGCGGGCTATCCCGGCCTCGCGCGCTTCATGCTGCCGGCCGCCGCGATCGCGTGCGTGCTGGCCGGCGTCGGGGCGGTCGAGCTGGCGCGCCGCGCGGCCGGACGCGGGAGCGCGGCGGTCGGCGCGCTCGCCGTCATCGCGCTGCTCGCGGTGGGAGCCGGGTTCGCGCTCGCGCCCGCGCGGGGCGACGTGCGCGAGCTGCGTGGCGCGGTCGACGCCGCGCAGCTCCAGCACGGGCTGACGCGGGCGATCGACGCCGCCGGCGGGCGCGCGCGGGTGCTCGCGTGCGGCGCCGTCGCCGTCAACCACACGGCGCAGACGGCGCTCGCGTGGAAGCTGCGCGTGTCGCTCGACCGCGTCGCGCTGCAGCTCACGAGAGCGGGCGTCGTCTTCCGCGGTCCGAGAAGCGACGCGCTCGGCTCGCCGCCGCCGCTCGCACTCGCGCGGCCCTGGCGCAAGCTGCTGCTCGCGCACGTCGAACGCTGGTACGTGAAGGCGGTCCTGCCCGCCGCCGCGCCGCTGCCGCACGGCTGCGGCCCGCGCTCCTGAGCGCCCGCCGGGAGGCGTCCGGGCCTGCGCGCAGAATCACGAACGTATGATCGTCCTCGGCATCGACCCGGGCACCGCCAGCACGGGCTACGGCGTGGTCGCGAGCGATCCGGGGCGCCCGGGCCGGCTGCGCGCGCTCGACGGGGGCGTGATCGAGACGCCCGCCGGCCTGCCGCTCGAGCGGCGGCTCGCGACGATCCACGCGCGCGCGTGCGCGCTCATCGACGAGCACGCGCCGGCCGCCGTCGCGCTCGAGGACCTCTACTTCGGCGCCAACGCGCGCTCGGCGCTCGCGGTCGGCCAGGCGCGCGGCGTCGTGCTGCTCGCGGCGGGCCAGCGCGGCCTGCCGTGCGGGTCCTACACGCCCCAGCAGGTCAAGGGCGCGGTGTGCGGATCCGGGCGCGCCGAGAAGCTCCAGGTGCAGCAGATGGTCCAGCGGCTGCTGTCGCTGCCCGAGCTGCCGCAGCCCGACCATGCGGCCGACGCGCTCGCGGTCGCGATCTGCCACCTCAACCGGGCGCCGCTGCTCGCTGCGGCGGGAGCACACGCATGATCGCGCTCGTGCGCGGCGAGGTCGTGAGCCGGCGCGCTTCGCCGCCGAGCGGCGGGGAGGTCGTCATCGACGTCAACGGCGTCGGCTACCGGCTCGCCGTCTCCACAGAGACGCTCACGCACGTCCCGGCGGCGGGAAAGCCGGTCACGCTCCACAGCCACCTGATCGTGCGCGACGACGCCCTGCAGCTCTACGGCTTCGCGACCGAGGAGGAGCGCGACCTGTTCCTGATGCTGCTCGGCGTCCAGTCGGTCGGGCCGAAGGTCGCGCTCGCGGTGCTCTCCGGCGGCTCGCCGCGCGAGCTGGTCGCCGCGCTCGCCGCCGGCGACGCCGCCCGCTTCCAGGCCGTGCCCGGCATCGGCAAGCGCACGGCCGAGCGGATCATCGTCGAGCTGCGCGAGAAGGCCGGCGTCACGCTGCCCGACGACGAGATCCGGGTGACCGTCGGCGACGATCCGCGCTCGATCGCCCGCGAGGGCCTCGTCGGGCTCGGCTACAGCGCGCAGGAGGCCGAGCGGCTGCTCGACGGTGCCGCCGGCGCGACGCCGGAGGATCTGATCGCGCACGCGCTTAAGGCGGCGCGCTCGTGACGCGGATCCAGACCCCCGACGTCCTGCCGGCGGACGAGGAGCTGGACCGCTCGCTGCGCCCGCGCCGGCTCGACGACTTCGTCGGGCAGGCTTCCGTGCGCGAGCAGCTCGCGGTCTCGATCGAGGCGGCGGCTGCGCGCGGCGACGCGCTCGACCACGTGCTGCTCGCCGGACCGCCCGGCCTGGGGAAGACCTCGCTCGCGCAGATCCTCGCCGCCGAGCTCGGCGTGCCGTTCGTGCAGACGGCCGGCCCGGCGCTCGAACGCAAGGGCGACGTCGCCGCCTTCTTGACCGCACTGGAGCCGCGCGCCGTCTTCTTCGTCGACGAGATCCACCGCCTCCCGCGCGCGCTGGAGGAGACGTTCTACCCGGCGATGGAGGACGGCCAGCTCCCGATCACTGTCGGGCAGGGCGCCGGCGCGCGCGTCGTGACGCTCGACCTGCCGCCCTTCACGCTCGTCGGCGCGACCACGCGCGCCGGCCTCCTGACGACGCCGCTGCGCGACCGCTTCGGCATCCAGCATCGCCTCGAGCACTACGAGCCCGAGCAGCTCGGGCAGATCGTTCGCCGCTCGGCCGCACTGCTCGGGATCGCGGTCGAGGCGGAGGGCGCGCAGGCAATCGCGCTGCGCAGCCGGGGGACGCCGCGCGTCGCCAACCGCCTGCTCAAGCGCGTGCGCGACTACGCGGAGGTGCGCGGCGACGGCACGATCACGGCGGCGCTCGCGGGCCGGGCGCTCGACCTGCTCGAAGTCGACCACGAGGGCCTCGACCGACTCGACCGCGAGCTGCTGCGCGCTGTCTGCGAGCTGTTCGGCGGCGGCCCGGTCGGCCTCTCGACGCTCGCGGTCGCGGTCGGCGAGGAGCAGGACACGGTCGAGGACGTCTACGAGCCCTACCTGCTCCAACGCGGCTTCATCGAGCGGACCCCGCGCGGGCGCGCCGCGACGCGCCGCGCATGGCTGCACCTCGGGCTCGAACCGCCCGCCGAGACGGCCCAGCTGTTCGGCTGAGCGCCGACGCGGCGATCGGCGCAAACGCGAGAATCGCGCGCCCCTCGCGGTGTGCGGTTCCTTACCCGCGCTTGATCCCGAGACTCGTATGCTGTGGCGGGATGGCTCACCTGTTCATCTGCCCGAACTGCGGCGCGCGGTCGACCGCGACCGACCGCACGGCCGGCTTCCGCCGCGAGCCGAAGGGCTGTGCGAGATGCGGCTTCGGCTTCCTGTTCGAGCTGCTCGACGACTACTACCCGGCTCCCGACGCGGCGTTCTTCGTCTGCGACCGCGAGGGGCGCGTGATCGGCTGCGGCCGCGGGTCGTTCGAGCTGACCGGGCTCGACGACGAGCGCGTGATCGGACGGTCGGTCCGCGAGGTGCTCGGACTCGACTTCGGCGAGGGCGGCGAAGACGTCGTCGGGACGGTCCTAGAGTGGGGCGTCCGTGCGCTGAACAAGCCGGTGACCGTCAACGCTGAGGGTGACCTGCCGGCGCATGCCGTCGCCGACCTGTTTCCGGCCTACGACGACGACGGCGGCTTGCTGCTCGTGCTCACGCCCGCCAAGTAGGATCGGCTGGCCATGACCGATCGTCGCCGCAACGGCCTCATCCTGCTCCTCGTCGCCGGCCTGCTGGTCGCGTCCTTCGTCGTGGTCGCCGCTCGACCTACGCGGCTCGGGCTCGACCTCAAGGGCGGTGTCGAGCTCGTCTACCAGGGCGAGCCGACCCCGCAGGTCCCGAAGGTGACGCCGGAAGCGCTCGACCGCTCGCTCGACATCATCCGCGCGCGCGTCGACCAGCTCGGCGTCGGCGAGCCGGAGATCCAGCGCTCGGGCAGCAACCAGATCTCGGTCGGCCTGCCGAGCGTCCAGAACCTCAGACGCGCGCAGGAACAGGTCGGCACGCCCGCGCAGCTCTACTTCTACGACTGGGAGGCGAACCTCCTCACGCCGGAGGGCAAGCGGGTCGCGCCGTTGCTGCCCGGCCAGGACCCGGTCGCGCAGCGCCTCAGCCAGGCCGCCGGCGACCCGAGCCAGGGCCAACCGCTGTACGACGCGGCGCTGCTCGCGTCGAGACAGCGAGCGGTCGCGGACAACAGAACCGGCTCGCGCCTCGGTCCCGCCTACTACCTGTTCGACAGAAACCACCAGTACCTCGCCGGCCCCGAGCAGCGCTACGGGGACCTGCTGTCGGCGATCGACAGAGCGAGAGTGCCGGTCGGCAGCACGGTAGTCACGGTCCCGCAGGGGTACGTCGTGCTGGAGGCGGTCGCCGCGACCGCCAGCGCGAGAGTCGCGATCGACAGACCGGCCGCACGCTTCTACGTGCTGCGCGACGAGGTCTCGCTGAGCGGCAAGGACATCCGCGACCCGCAACAGGGCTTCAACGAAAATCAGCAGCCCGACGTCGAGTTCAGATTCACGGACGCCGGCAAGACAGCTTTCCATGACGTCACGCGCACGATCTCGCAGCGCGGCGCGAACCTGCGCCTGCCGGGGATCAATCCGCAGGCCGTTCTGCAGCACTTCGCGGTCGCGCTCGACGGCAGACTGATCTCGGTCGCTTCGATCGACCCGCAGCAGCTCCCGGAAGGCATCGACGGCCAGAACGGCGCGGTGATCGAGGGCGGCTTCACGATCCAGAGCGCGCAGGATCTCGCGAACCTGCTGCAGCTCGGCGCGCTGCCGATCAAGCTGAGACTGATCTCGCAGTCGCAGGTGTCCGCCACGCTCGGCAAGCAGGCGCTGCACCAGGGACTCATCGCGGGCGCGGTCGGCCTCGCGATCGTCGCGATCTTCCTGATCGTCTTCTACCGCATGCTCGGTGTGATCGCGACCGGTGCGCTCGGCATCTACGCGATCTACCTGTTTGCGCTGATCAAGCTCGTGCCGATCACGCTGACGCTGCCCGGCATCGCCGGCCTGATCCTCACGATCGGCGTCGCGGCCGACGCGAACATCGTGATCTTCGAGCGCGTCAAGGAGGAGTTGCGCGCGGGGAAATCGGTGCCGGCCGCGATCAGCACGGGCTATAGAAAGGGCCTGACGGCGATCGTCGACGCGAACGTCGTGACAGTGATGACGGCGTTCATCCTGTTCATGCTCGCGACCGCCGGCGTGAAGGGTTTCGCCTTCATGCTCGGCATCGGCACGCTCGTCTCGCTGTTCACCGCCGTGATGGCGACGCAGGCGATCCTCGCGACGCTCGGCCGCAGCCGCATTTTCTCGAATCCGGCGGCCGTCGGCGCGCACCTCGCCGCCAAGCGCTGGCGCTTCGACTTCATGGGGAACTCGAAGTGGTTCTTCTCGATGTCGGGCATGATCCTGCTGATCGGCGCGCTCGCGATCGGCGGCAAGGGTCTCAACTTCGGCATCGACTTCACGTCGGGCACGCGCATCACGACCGCGCTCGGGCAGCCGGGCAGCGAGAGCGCGATCCGCTCCGTGCTGCAGGCGAACGGCATCAGCGACGCGAGCATCCAGAGAGTGCAGAACAAGGCCCTCGGCAGAAACGTCGTGCAGATCTCCGCGAAGCAGATCCAGCCGGCGAAGGTGGTCGACATCCGCACGAGACTCGGCGAGCGCTTCGGCGGGACGTCGAGCTTCTCCAGCACGTCCGTGGGCCCGACGTTCGGCCAGACCGTCGCGAACGGCGCGATCGTCGCGATCATCGCCTCGCTGCTGGTGATCTCGGCCTACATCGCGCTGCGCTTCCAGTGGAAGTTCGCGATCCCCGTCCTGATCGCGCTGATGCACGACCTGTTGATCACGAGCGGCATCTACTCGCTGACGGGGCGGGAGGTGACGTCGGCGACCGTGGCTGCGCTGCTCACCATCCTGGGCTACTCGCTCTACGACACCGTGATCGTGTTCGACCGCATCCGCGAGAACATGCCGCGCATGCCGCGGGCCGCCTTCTCGCAGATCGCGAACCGCTCGATGTCCGAGGTGCTGACGCGCTCGCTGGCGACGTCCTTCTCGACGGCGCTGCCGATTCTCGCGCTGCTCCTCTTCGGCGGCGAAACGCTGCGCGACTTCGCGTTCGCACTGCTCGTCGGCGTGGTCTCGGGCGCGTACTCGTCGATCTTCATCGCGACGCCGGTGCTGACGCACTGGAAGGAGCGCGAGCCGGTCTACGCGGCGCGCCGCGAGCGGATCGAGGGCGAGAACGGCGGCGTCGTGCCGGCCTACGCGGTCACGACCGGCGGCGGCGAGCCGGTCGACGTCGAGCCCGAGGTGGCGCCGTCGGCGCCGCGCCGGCGCCTCACGCAGCCCGAGGACGAGACGGAGATCTCGGACGAGGAGTTCGCGAAGCTGCGCAGCGACATCGACGTCGACGACGAAGCGGCCGTCTCGCGGCCCCCGCGACGGGGACGGGCCGCGACGGTCATGCCGCCCGGGACCTCGCGCCCACCGGCCTCGCCGCCATCGCCGCCCGCCGAGCGCACCGAGACGAACGGCCGCGCGCCCGACGAGCCGGAGAACGAGGGCGTCGTGAAGGAGCCGCGCAGACCGCGCCGCTCAGGAAGACGCCGCCACGGGAGGTCGCGCTGATGGGCATGCTCGCCTGGGTCATGATGGGCCTTGCGATCTGGCATTTCACGATCTTCCTGCCGGATCGCTTTTGGGGCGGGATCGTCGGCGCGTTCCTCGGAGCGCTCGTGGGCGCCGTGATCTTCGGCCTGATCGTCAGCGGCTTCTCCGTTCCGGGGCAGCACGAGACGCACCTGCTCACCGCGCTGGACGCGGTCCCCGGCACGCTGATCGGGATTGCGGCGGTGTATGCCGAGGGCGTGCGGCGAGAGCGGCTTGCCGAGTACGCCTGAGCCGGCCGGCTCGGGCGCCGTGGCGGGCGGGTCCTGACAGCTCCGGGTGCGCGCACGACCGCCTTCCGGCGGTCGCACGTGCATCCTCACTGCCACCCGCCCGATCGGCGTTCGCGGCTGACCGCCTTTCCGTCGGCGTGCGCTCGTAGCCTGGGGCGGTGTCTGCGCTTGCGCCACCGCTTTCTGAGCCCGCCGCTCCTGCGGCGCCGCCCTCGCCGCGCCTGGTCGTTGCTCCTTGCGACTTGTCCGCGGTCGAGGCACTGCGGGAGGCGCTGGGGTGCTCGCGGGTCTTTGCGCAGGTGCTTGTGCGGCGGGGGCTTGGGGATCCGGCCGCTGCTCGGGCGTTCCTCGATGCGGAGGAGGTGCATGATCCGCGTCGGTTTGCGGGGATGGGCTCAGCCGTTGAGCTGATCCTGCGGCATGTCTCGGCCGGCTCGCGCATCACGGTTCATGGCGACTACGACGTCGATGGCGTGTGTGCGACGGCGGTGCTGCTGCGGGCGCTGCGGCGGCTTGGTGGCGAGGTCGAGTGGTTTCTTCCGAGCCGCGTGGATGACGGCTATGGGCTCTCGGGTGCGACGGTCGAGCGGCTGGCGGGGCGTGGGACGCAGTTGCTCGTGACGGTCGATTGTGCGATCACCGCGGTCGAGGAAGTCGCGCTTGCGCGTGGGCTTGGGATCGACGTCGTGGTCACGGATCATCACCAGCCGCGTGGTGACGGTGCGCTGCCGGATGCGCCGATCGTGCATCCATCGCTCGGCGGCTACCCGTGCCCGGACCTGTGCGCCGCGGGCGTGGCGTACAAGCTCGCGCAGGCGCTTGCGTTGGAAGTTGGGGGCGATCCTGGCGAGGTGGACGACGACCTCGACCTCGTCGCGCTTGCGACGATCGCCGACCTCGTGCCGCTGCGCGGCGAGAACCGCCGGCTCGTGCGCGCTGGCCTGCGCGCGCTCGCCTCGACGGGCAAGCCGGGGCTGCGCGCGCTGATGCGCGTCGCCCGTGTCGACCCCAGCGGGCTCGATGCGCGCAGCGTCGGCTTCCGGCTCGCCCCGCGCATCAACGCCGCCGGCCGCCTGCACCGCGCCGACGCCGGGGTCGAGCTGCTGCTGACGCGCGATGAGGCGCGCGCTGCGGCGATCGCCGACGAGCTGGACGCCGCGAACGCCGAGCGGCGCTTCACCGAGCAGCGGATCCTGTTCGAGGCCGAAGCCCAAGTGCGCGAGCTGGGCGAACGGCCCGCGTACGTGCTCGCGGGCGAGGGCTGGCATCCCGGCGTCATCGGGATCGTCGCCTCGCGGATCGTGGAGCGCTACCACCGGCCGGCGGTCCTGATCGCGCTGCCGTCGCCGGCCGCCGCGCTCGCGCAGGACGGCCCGCTGCTCGGCACCGGCTCCGGCCGCTCGATCCCCGGCTTCGACCTGCTCGGCGCGCTCCATGCCGCCGCGCCGCTGCTCGCGCGCTACGGCGGCCACCGCGCGGCCGCCGGGCTGACGATCGCGCCCGCGCGCGTGGACGAGCTGCGCGCAGCGGTCGAAGCGCACGCTGGCGCGGTGCTCGACGCGGACGACCTCGTCCCCGTCGAGCGGATCGACGCGGTCGTCGGCGGCCGCCAGCTCGGCCTTGCGCTCGCCGACGAGCTGGCCCAGCTCGAACCGACGGGCATGGGCAACCCCGGCGTCAACCTGCTCGTCCCCGGCGCCGCGCTGATCGACGCGCGGCCGATGGGAGAGGACGGCAAGCACGTCCGCTTCAGCGTCGAGGCCGGCGGCGGCCGCTGCCGCGCCGTCGCGTTCGGCTGCGACGGCCGCCTGCCGGTCGCGCCCGACACCGCCGCCGACGCAACCTTCCGCCTCGAACGCAACGCCTGGAACGGCGCCGTCGAACCGCGCCTGCGCCTGCGCCATGCAAGCCCCACCGCCCCCGAGCCGATCGAGGTGGTCGGCGAGCCGGCACCGGGCACCTGGCTGGCTGCGGTCCTGCAAGCGACGGGCATCGCGGGGGAGGGAGCGGCTGGACGCCGGGACGCCGGGGCGCAGCGCACCGTCGTCGACCGCCGCGGAGATGGCGCGCTCGCCGTCCTGCGGGACCTCGTCGCAAGCGGCGAGCCGGTGCTGGCGGTCGTCGCCGACGTCCCGCGCCGGATCGCGGGGCTCCAGGACCGCACGGGCGGGTTCGCGCTCTGCTCCCACGCCGCGCTCGGCCGCGATCCGGCGCTCGCAGCGGGCTGTCGGCACGTCGTCGTGCTGGATCCGCCGGCCCATCCGCACGAGGCGGCGAACGTGCGTGCGGGCGCCCTGGACGGATGGACCCATCTGTGCTGGGGAGTCGCTGAGCTACGCTTTGCGCAGCAGATCCATGAGACGGAGCACGACCTTCGCGCTGCGCTTGTGCCGCTCTACCGGGCCCTGCGGGACCGCGGCGGGGCGGCCGGCGGGGAGCTCGAGGCGCTGCTTCGCGGGGACGGCATCCAGAGTCGGTCGGTCGCGCAGGCCGCCCGGCTGGTGGCGATCCTCACGGAGCTGGACCTCGTCAGCCTCGACCGGGACCTGCCGGCCCTCACGGTCCGGGACGCCGAGCGCACCGCGCTCGAGCGCTCGGCGACCTACCGGGCCGCGATGCAGCGATACGAGGACGGCCGCAGATGGCTGACGGAAACGGCAACGCAACCCACACCGGCGACACAGGCCGCGGCCAGCGGATGAGCCGCGCGACGGCCGGCGTCGCCGTGCAGGGCGGCGCCGACGAGGGCCGCCTGCCGGTCGACGGGATCGACCACCCGGTCGTCGCCAGACCGATCCGGCGCGAGGGCCTGACCGACACCGAGCGCGAGCTGCTCGGCGACCTGTTCGCGATCGTCGAGGAGCACGCGGCCGAAAGCACGCTGGAGATCGACCGCGACGAGGTCGAGGGCGCGTTCGTCTACGCCTGCGAGCACCACGCCGACCAGCGGCGCAAGTCGGGCGAGGAGTTCATCATCCACCCGGTCGGCGTCGCGAAGATCTGCGCCGGCATGCGGCTCGACACCGAGACGCTCTGCGCCGCGCTGCTGCACGACACGGTCGAGGACACGTCGGCCAGTCTGGAGGACGTCAGAGCGACCTTCGGCGAAGAGGTCGCCGCGCTCGTCGACGGCGTCACGAAGCTCACCGGCCTGACCTTCTCCTCGCGCGACGAGGCGCAGGCGGAGAACTACCGCAAGATGATGGTCGCGATGGCCTCGGACATCCGGGTCATCCTGATCAAGCTCGCCGACCGCCTGCACAACATGCGCACGATCGGCGCGATGCCGAAGCAGAAGCAGATCGAGAAGGCGAAGGAGACGCTCGACATCTACGCCCCGATCGCGCACCGCCTCGGCATCCACGCGATCAAGTGGGAGCTCGAGGACCTCGCGTTCGCGGCGCTGCACCCGCGCAAGTACGCGGAGATCAAGGGCCTCGTCAACCAGCAGCGCGCCGAGCGCGAGCGCTACGTGAGCGAGGCCGGCGCGTACCTGGCGAGAGAGCTGGACGCGCTCGGGATCGACGCCGAGATCGCCGGCCGTGCGAAGCACTTCTACTCGATCTACTCGAAGATGACGAGAAAGGGCCGCGAGTTCAACGAGATCTACGACCTCACCGCGATGCGCGTGATCGTGGAGAACGTGAAGGACTGCTATGGCGCGGTCGGCGTCATCCACTCGCTGTGGAAGCCGCTCCCCGGCCGCTTCAAGGACTTCGTCGCGATGCCGAAGTTCAACATGTACCAGTCGCTGCACACGACGGTGATCGGGCCGGAGGGCCGGCCGCTCGAGATCCAGATCCGCACGCGCGAGATGCACGACATGGCCGAGTTCGGCATCGCCGCGCACTGGCTCTACAAGGACGACAGAGCGGTCGACCAGGACGGCAAGCTGCGCTGGCTCAGACGCCTTCTCGACTGGCAGCAGGAGCTGTCGGACCCGAAGGAGTTCATGGACACGCTGAAGGTCGACCTGTTCGAGGATGAGGTGTTCGTCTTCACGCCGAAGGGCGAGGTCAAGTCGCTCGCCGCCGGCGCGACGCCGCTCGACTTCGCCTACGAGGTCCACACCGACGTCGGCCACCGCTGCGTCGGCGCGAAGGTCAACGGCCGCATGGTGCCGCTCTCCTACGAGCTGAGAAGCGGCGACATCGTCGAGGTGCTCACCTCCAAGCGAGAGCGCGGCCCGTCGCGCGACTGGCTCGCGCTCGTGAAGACGACGCGCGCCCGCAACAAGATCCGCCAGTGGTTCAAGAGCGAGTCGCGCAAGGACACCGAGCACGCCGGGCGCGAGCTGCTGCAGGACCACCTGAAGAAGCAGGGGCTGCCGGCGCAGCGGATCGTCGGCTCGCCGCTGCTCGCAGACGTGATCCGCGAGATGGGCTTCCGCAAGGGCGACGAGTTCTACATCGCGCTCGGCGGGGCGAAGATCTCGCCGACGGTCGTCGTCAACAAGGTGATGCAGCGGCTCAAGCAGGGCGAGGCGGCCGAGGGCGCGCGCACGGCGGCCGACGACCTGATGCGGACGCGCCCGCAGAGCGAGCGCCGGCCGACGACCTCCTCGACGAAGTTCGGGATCGCCGTCGACGGCGTTGGCGACGTGATGCTGCGCCTGGCGAAGTGCTGCCGCCCGGTGCCGGGCGACCCGATCGTCGGCTACGTCTCGCTCGGTCGCGGCATCACGATCCACCGCGAAGACTGCCCGAACGTCGAGGTCCTGAGAAAGGACCCGGATCGCTTCACGCCGGTCTCGTGGGAAGGCGACTCCTCGACCTCGTTCAAGGTCGAGCTGCACATCGACGGCTGGGATCGCCACCGCCTGCTCGAGGACCTCTCCCGCACCTTCTCCGAGGCCGGCATCAACATCGTCGAGGCGCGCTGCATGTCGAACCCGCCGATGATCAAGAACCGCTTCGTGGTCGAGGTCGCCGACACGAAGACGCTCGACGCGACGATCAACCGGCTGCGCAACATCGAGTCGGTCTTCGACGCCTACCGCGTCACGCCCGGCGCCGGGGCGTAGGCAGCAAGGCGGTTCGCGGCCTCGCCCGCTCGGCTAGAGTGGGCGGGTGCCGGGGGGGACGTCGGGGGCCACGCGCAAGCCTGCCGGCACGCGCGCGATCGCGCTGCGCGTGCCGCGCTGGAGCGCGCCCGGCTGGGGGGCGGCAGGCGTCACGGTCCTGTTCCTCGCGCTCAGTGCGTGGTGGCTGGCGACCGACCGCGCCGTGCCGTTCGGCGGCGGCGCCTCGCACCTGTACGCGTCGCTGCTCTACAGGGAATGGATCGCCGAAGGTCATCCGTTCAGAGCGATCACGTACACGACGTACTACCCGCCGGCGATCCGGCTCTTCGGCGTATTCGTGCTGGCGCTGTTCGGCAAGAGCGCCGACGGGCCGATCCTGGCGCAGAACGTCGTCTTCGCGCCGCTGCTCGCGGTTGCCTGCTACCGCGTCGGGCGGATGCTGGCGACCCCGCTGGCCGGGCTGCTCGCCGTCGTCTTCGCGCTCGGCACGCCGCTGATCGCCGAGCAGTTCCATGTCTTCATGCTCGACGCGCCGGAGGCGGCGCTCGTCGCCGTCGCCGCCTGGCTGATCCTGGAGAGCGACCGCTTCACGCGCGTGGGTCCGGCGGCGCTCGCCGGGCTCGCGGTCGGCGTCGGCGTGCTGACGAAGCAGCTGATGCCGCTCTACCTCGTCGGGCTCGTAGCCGCGGTGCTGCTGCGTGGCGGCGGCTGGCGCAACCGGCGGGGCCTCGCCGCGTTCGTCGGCGTCGCGCTGCTCGTCGGCGCGCCCTGGTACCTCGTCCACCTCTCCGAATGGGGCAGATTCTTCGGCGCGGCGGGCACGGGCAGCGCGAGCGAACCGGTCCCGAAGGCGGCCAGTCCCTCGCTCGTCTCGCTCGCGAACCTCGGCTGGTACGGCTGGGCGACGCTCAACGGGCTGCTGTTCGCGCCGCTGTTCGCGTGCGCGGCAGTCGGCGTCGTGCGCGCGCGCCCACGGCCGCTCGAAGACGTGCGCGTGGAGCTGCTGTGGGGACTCGGCGGCGCGTGGCTCGCGCTCACGCTGCTGCGCCACCACGACGTCCGCTACACCATGGGCGCGATCGTCTACGTCGCCACCCTCGGGACCGCGTGGATCGTGGAGCTGCGGCCGCGCTGGCGGCTCGCCGCGGTGGGCGTGCTGAGCGCCGCCGTGGTCGTCGCACAGCTCGGCGCGACGTTCGGCGTCGGGCGTGCGCCCGACCAGCTCCCGCTCAGCAACGGCGCGATCCACGAAGGCGAGGGGGTGCCGCCGCGCGACCGCGTCGTCGTCTACTCCAGCCTCGACTATCTCGTGTCCGGCCCGCAGCGCGACGGCGACGTGCTCGGGCTGATGCGACGGCTGCGGGCCGCCGGCGTGAGCCGTGTCGCGTTCGAGGACCGCGGCGACGTCGCACAGATCAACGACCACCACTTCGAAACGATCGGTTTGATCGTCTTCGCGCGGATCGCCGGCGTGAGCGTCGAAGACATCGACGCGCCGAGCGCCGGCGCGACGGTTGCGCACCTCATACGCGCCCGCAGGTTCGACGGCAGCTCGCCGTGCACGAGCCTCGGCAATGGCACCGCCGTGTGGGTGCAGGTGGATCGGCGCGACGCCTGTCCGTCGTAGCGGTCAGCGCGCGTGGCGCAGGGCGCTCGCGTCGACGACCTCGAAGTCCTTGCCCGTGAAGCGGTCGAGCGCGTGGAGCTGGCCGTTGCTCCAGCGCGGGTCGGGCGCGCCGCTGACGTACCAGGGCGAGCCGTTGTCGGCGAGCATGAGGCCGTAGCGCTGCATGGCGAGGGCGACGATCTTCGCCTGCCTTGGCAGACCTCTGAGGTTCGCGGTGCGCTTCAAGCGGACGCGCAGCCCCATCGGGGGCAGGGCTGGGGAGGAGGAAGCGCCGGCCTGGTGCCGGGCGGGCCAGACGAACGCTCGTCGCGTTCGGGGCGCGGTGAATCGGAGTGCGTGCAGGATGGCGCCTTGGGCGACCTCGTCGTAGCGGGCGAGGCCAGGGAGGATCGGGAGGCCGGCGGCGTCGGCTGAGGTCCACGTCTTGGGCCTGAGGTGGTTGGAGCGCAGGTTCCACGTTGCCCCGCTGCCGGCGTGCCATGAACGACCGGCATCGAGGGGGTGGGCGTCGAACAGCTCGTAGAGCTTGCAGGCGGTTTTGTCGACGATCAGGACGTGGCGGTCGCCCGTCGCGCGTGGGCCGCCCTCGATGCGGGCGTTGCGCGGGATCGGATACGGACCCCGGTCGGACTCGCTCGCGTAGTCGAAGCTGACGCTCACCCGCCGCTGGCCTGCTCCGACGAGCGTGTAGGGGATGCCGATCGGGCCGCCGTCCCAGGTGCCCGAGCCGAAGTCGGCGTGGACGTGGGCGCTCAGGTCGATGCTGCGGATCAGCGTTGTGCTGTTCCTTGCAACGGGCAGGCGGTCCACGCGCTGGTTCCAGGCGTTGGTGGCGGGGAAGACGGGGCAGCCGGCCACGCGTGGAGTGGCGCTCGGCGCCGGCGTCGCCAGCGCTGCGGTCGTTGCCAGGATGGCTGCGAGGGAGAGGAGGGCCAGGCCGCGCCGCACGGCCGGAACCCTAGCCGGGCCCTCAGCGCATCGCCCGACGTGTGCCGTTTTGGGGGTCCGTACGACCCACAAAAGGGCACACATCAGTCAGGCGGCGGCCCGCCACCTCACCGCTCACACATCGCGTCAGGCGACGACGTGCAGTGCGCGCGGGTCGACGCGCGCGGCGATCTCGGGGACCTCGCCGAGGTAGTCGCCGTCGACCTGGAGTGGGAGCGGGCGGTCGTCGAGCGAGCGGATCGTCAGCTCGGTGGCGCCGGTGAAGCTCTCCACCTGGCGGTGCTTCGCGATCTGCGCGCGGGCGGCGAGCGCGCGCCAGGCGACCGTCGGCACGTCCAGCGGGCTCGCGCGTCTCAGGACGACCCCGGCAATGGTGCCGCTTTCGAGCCCGACATCTTCGGCGAGGTCGACCGGACGGCTCGCGAAGTACGTGTACGGCGTCGTGTTCTGGACGATCGCGGTGATGCCGTCGAGCGCGGTGCCGTCCGCCAGCTCGACCGCGAGCCGGCGCGGGCGCACCGTGTACTCGCGGTTCACGGCGCCGACTGCCGCGGTCGCGTAGAACCAGGGGCCGAAGCGCGCCTTCAGCCGCGGCCGCGCGTCGACTCGCTTCGTGACGCTCGCGTCGAGCCCGACCCCGGCGGTGAAGAGGAAGCGGCGGTCGTTGACGACCCCGAGGTCGATCTCGCGGGGAGACCAGTCGTCGGCCATCGCGAGCAGATGCTCGGTCGCGTCGACGACGTCGTTCGGGATCCCGAGGATGCGGGAGAAGACGTTCGTCGAGCCGCCGGGCAGGCAGGTCAGCGGCGTCTCCGATCCGGCCAGCCCGTTCGCCGCCTCGTTGAACGTGCCGTCCCCGCCGAACGCGCAGACGACGTCGTACCCCTCCTGCGCGGCCTCCCGGCACAGCTCGGTCGCGTGGTTGCGCGCCTGCGTCTCGACCGAGTCGACCTCGTAGCGACCGCGCAGCGCGTAGACGACGAGGTGCTTCAACCGGGCCGAGACCGTCGTCGCGTACGGGTTCACGATCACGAGCATCCGCTTGCTCGGTGCGCGCGACGCGGACGAGGAGGCGAGGCGCTCCAGCGCCTCGATCGAAGTGGCGGCCACGAAGGTGTCTACTCCGCCGCGGCGCGCGCGTTACTCACAGCCACCGCCGGCGACGGAAGAACACGACCATCCCGACGCTGACGACGAGCATGACCACGATCAAGACCCAGAACGGCCCGACGTGGCCCTGTCCCGGCACCTCCACGTTCATGCCGAAGATCGAGGCGATCAGCGTCAGCGGCAGGAACACGACGGTCAGGACCGTCAGGATCCGCAGCACGTCGTTGAGCTGGTGGGAGAGGACCGACTCGTTCGTCGCCTCGAGCGCCTCGACGGTCTCCTTGTAGGTCTCCAGGATCTGCCACACGCGCTCGGAGGCGTCGTTGATGTCGTCGAAGTAGACGTCGAGGTCCTCGGCGAGATAGCGCTGCTTCGTGCGCTCGAGGTCGCCGAAGACCGCGCGCTGCGGCCGCACGACCTTGCGGAAGTTGATGATCTCCTGCTTGACGTTGGAGATGTCGCGCACGACCTCCTTCGAGCGGCCCTCGAAGATCTCGTCCTCGATCCGCTCCAGCTTGTTGCCCATCTTCGCGAGCATCGGGAACGACGCGTCCACGCATGCGTCGACGATCTTGTAGAGCAGGTAGCCGGTGCCCTTCGAGAACCACTCCTCGCGCAGCGCGTCGTTCGCGCGCACGCGCTCGAACAGGTACTCGACCGGTTGCAGCGGCGCGTTCGGCAGCGTGACGAGGAAGTCCGGGCCGACGAACAGGTCCAGCTCGGCCGCGTTCAGGCGCCCGACCTGCTTGTCGAAGCGCGGGAAGTAGAGCACGATGAAGAGGTAGTCGTCGTACTCGTCGATCTTCGGGCGCTGGTTGCGCGAGAAGACGTCCTCGTAGTCCAGCGCGTGGAAGTCGAAGCGCTCCTCCAGCCATGCGCGATGGCCGTGGCGCGGCTGCTCGATGTTGACCCAGCGGATCGCGACCGCTTCGGCGACCTCGACCTGAGAGGTCTCAGGCTCGGCGATCGCCGGGGAGAGGATGGAGCGACCGCGCGCGACGCGCGCGAACCGGGGCTTGGGCAAGCTCGGCATGGGGACTTCGCGGCTCGTCGCTCATCGTCGGGGGCACGATCTGCATTGTATCCGTCGTGCGTCCAGATTGCCGTTGCGCCAGCGTCCGGACCGTGGCATACTGTCGTCCACATAGCAGTACGCATCGAGAGCGGTGGAGGGACTGGCCCTTTGAAGCCGCGGCAACCACCCCGACAAGGGGAAAGGTGCCAATTCCATCAGGCAACAACAAGCCTGGGAGATGTGGGAAGCGGTTCGAAACCTCTGCCCCAGAACCCGGCGGAGGTTTTTTTATGCCGCCCGAGTCATTGAAGTGCAAGGAGTGCCACACCGTCTATCCGCTCGACGCGAGCTACGTCTGCGAGCGCTGCTTCGGCCCGCTCGAGGTCAGCTACGCGTCACGCGAGGGCGCCGACCCCGCTGAGCTGCGCCGCCGCATCCAGGCTGGCCCGCATTCGATCTGGCGCTACCGCGACTTCCTGCCGCTCGAAGGACCCCCGCCGCGCGACACGCTCGCGGCCGGCTGGACGCCGCTGCTGCGCGCCGACCGGCTCGCCGAGCGTCTCGGCGTGCGTGAGGTGTGGGTCAAGAACGACGCCGCGAACCCGACGCACTCGTTCAAGGACCGCGTCGTCGCCGTCGCGCTCGCGCGCGCGAAGGAGCTGGGCTATCAGACGATCGCGTGCGCCTCGACCGGCAACCTCGCGAACGCCGTCGCCGCCCACGCGGCCGCGGCGGGGCTCGACTCGTACGTCTTCATCCCGTCCGACCTCGAGGAGCAGAAGATCCTCGCGACGGGCGTCTATGGCACGACGATCGTCGCCGTCAGAGGCAACTACGACGACGTCAACCGCCTCTGCACGGAGGTCTCCGGCGAGCGCGAGTGGGCGTTCGTGAACATCAACTTCCGCCCGTACTACGCCGAGGGCTCGAAGACGATCGCCTACGAGATCGCCGAGCAGCTCGGCTGGGAGATCCCGGACCGGATCGTCGGGCCGATCGCCTCCGGCTCGCAGTTCACGAAGATCGCACGCGGCTTCGAGGAGTGGACCGAGCTGGGCCTGATCGACGGCGGGGTGCCCACGATGAACGGCGCCCAGGCCGAGGGCTGCAGCCCGGTCGCCGCGGCGTTCGCCGCCGGGCACGACGTCTGCCGTCCAGTCAAGCCCGACACGATCGCCAAGTCGCTCGCGATCGGCGATCCGGCCGACGGCCCGTACGCGCTCGACCTCGCCCGCCGCACCGGCGGCGGCATCGACGCCGTCAGCGACGAGGAGATCAAGACGGGCATCCGCCTGCTGGCGGAAACGACCGGCATCTTCACCGAGACGGCGGGCGGCGTGACGACGGCGGTGCTCGCGAATCTGGCCGAGCGCGGCGAGATCGACCCGGGCGAGCGGGTCGTGGTCGTCATCACCGGGGAGGGCCTCAAGACGCTCGACGTCGTGCGGGGCACGTTCGAGACGGTCGAGATCGAGGCCTCCTACGACGCATTCGAGGCGCGCATGGGCGACGCGGTGGCGGCCTGATGGCGGTCGTGGTGAAGATCCCGACGCAGCTGCGCGCGGCGACCGGCGGCGCGTCGAGCGCCGCGGTCGAAGGCGGCACAGTCGGCGAGGTGCTCGACGCGCTCTACGAGCAGTTCGGCGAGCTGCGCGAGCGGATCGCGGACGACGGCGGCCTGCGCCGCTTCGTCAACGTCTACATCGGCGGCGAGGACATCCGCTTCCTCGACGGCCTCGAAACGCCCGTCTCCGACGGCGACGAGGTCACGATCCTGCCCGCGGTCGCCGGCGGGTGAGCGGCGATCGGACGTCGGCGTCTCCCGACGCCGAGCGTCGTGGCAAGATGACGCCGATGAGGGAGAGGTTGCCGCGCCTGTTGCCCGCCGCGCTCGCGATCGCGGCGCTCGGCGCGTGCGCCGCCGTCGCGGCCGCCGGCGCCGCGTCGTCCGCGCGGACTGCGCAGCTGACGGCCGACCGGACGACCGTTCGCCCGGGCGAGCAGCTCGAGCTGCGCGGCAGCGGCTTCCCCGGCAACGCCCACCTCACGCTGCTCGCCCGCTCGCCGCACGGGCCGCGCGCACGAATCGGCGACGCCGTCACGGGGTCGCGCGGGACGTTCGTCGCCACGATCCGCATCCGCTCGCGCGCCGCGGCAGGGGCCGTCGTCGCGCTCGCATGCCACGATGCCTGTCGGGTCAAGGCGAGCGTCGGCTTTCGCATCGTCAGACGCTGAGCGTTGACCAAGACGGGGCGGGTCCCCCAACAAGCAGGGGGCATACCCGCTATTGAGGGGAAGATCCACGCTCTCGGGCGTGGATTGAACGGTGGAACCAGTGAAGGGTTGCTGCGTGGCAGACGGACTGCATCGGGAGCGCCGTGCGTTGGCGATCGCCGTACGCGAATTACGCGTGCGCAAGTCGCTCAAGCAGGAGGAGGTGTGCGAGGCCTCCGGCCTCGGGCGCAACTACCTCACGACGCTCGAGAGCGGGCGCACGAATCCGTCGTTCGAAGCGATGGTGCGCGTCGCGCGCGGCCTCGGCGTGTCGTTCACCGAGCTCGCCCGCGTCTACGAGGAACGCCTGGACGAGGCCGGCGCCTCCGCCAACGGCACGAGCTGAGCGGCCGCTCCCGCGCGTGCGCCCGCGATAAGCTGCTGCAAGCCAGGCGCCCGTAGCTCAGTGGATAGAGCGCTCGCCTCCGGAGCGAGAGGTCGCAGGTTCAAATCCTGCCGGGCGCGTCGCAGCTCCCCGCAAACGCGTCGATCGATGGACCTCTCGCTCTTCTTCGTGGGCACCGCCGGCTCCGTGCCGACCGCACGCCGCGGCCTGCCCGCGCTGCTGCTGCGGCGCGGCGCCGACCGCATCCTGTTCGACTGCGGCGAGGGGACGCAGCGCCAGCTGCTGCGGTCGGTCGGGCTGATGGACCTGACGGACGTCTTCATCACCCACTTCCACGCCGACCACTGGCTCGGCCTGCCGGGCATGCTCAAGACGTTCGACCTGCGCGCGCGCGAGCGGCCGCTGACGATCTACGGGCCTCCGGGGCTCGCGAAGCTGCTCGGCGGCATGCGCCACGTGTGGGGCGGCGTCGGCTACGAGGTGGAGATCGTCGAGCTGGCAGACGACGAGCCGGTCGAGCGCGCCGAGTACGTGATCGAGCCCTTCCCCGTCGAGCACCGCGGCCTCGCCTACGGCTACGCGCTGATCGAGGACGATCGGCCGGGGAGATTCGACGCGCGGCTGGCCGAGCGGCTCGGCGTCACGCCCGGTCCGGACTTCGGACGCCTGCAGCGCGGCGAGGTCGTCGGCGGCGTGCGCCCCGAGCAGGTGATCGGCGAAAACCGCCCCGGCCGCAAGCTCGTCATCTCCGGCGACACGGCGCCCTCGGACGTGCTCGTCGAGGTCGCCTACCGCGCCGACGTGCTCGTCCACGAGGCGACGTTCACGCGCGAGGAGGCCGACCGCGCGCGCGAGACCCAGCACTCGACCGCCGAGCAGGCTGCCAAGGCCGCCCACGAGGCGGAGGTGCGAATGCTCGCGCTCGTGCATCTCTCGACGCGCTACGGCGGTCGCGAGATCAGGGAAGAGGCGCAGGGGATCTTCCCCGAGACGGTCGTGCCGCGCGACTTCGACGCGATCGAGGTGCCGTTCCCCGAGCGCGGCGCGCCCGAGCTGGTGAGGTGGAGCGACGCGCGCGCGGCCGCCGAGGCCTCGGCGACCGCTTCGAACGGCTGACCGCCCGCGCTGCTACGCTGCGCAGCGTCCGTTCCTTTAACCCGGTCCCGTGAGGCCAGGAAGGTTCAGGTTGGAAGCCGAGAAGGTCGTGCTCGACCGCGACGACGTGCGACGCACGCTGGTGCGCATCGCTCACGAGGTCGTCGAGAAGAACCCCTCACAGCAGCTCGCGATCGTCGGCATCCACCGGCGCGGCGCCACGCTCGCCGCCCGTCTGCGCGAGCACGTCGCCGACCTGCTCGGCGAGGACGTCCCGCTCGGGGACATCGACATCGCGTTCTACCGCGACGACGTCGCGCTGCGGCCGACCGCGCCCGTCGTGCACGCGACGCACCTCGACTTCCCGTTCGAGCAGCGCACGCTCGTGATCGTCGACGACGTGCTCTACACCGGTCGCACGGTGCGGGCCGCGATCGACGCGATCTTCGACTACGGCCGCCCCGCCCGCGTGCAGCTCGCCGTGCTCGCCGACCGCGGCCATCGCGAGCTGCCGATCCGCCCCGACTACGTCGGCAAGAACCTCCCGACGGCACGCGAGGAGCGCGTCAACGTGCGCGTCGAGGAGCTGGACGGGGTCGACGAGGTGACCATCTCGCAGCCTGCGGAGGTACCGGCATGACGCGCCACCTGCTCTCGATCGACGACCTCGACCGCCCCGGGATCGAGCGCATACTCGACCGCGCGGCCTCGTTCGCGGAGGTCGCCGGGCGCGAGATCAAGAAGGTCCCGGCGCTGCGCGGGCGCACGGTCGTGAACCTCTTCTACGAGGCCTCGACGCGCACGAGCAGCTCGTTCGAGCTGGCCGCGAAGCGGCTCTCCGCCGACGTCGTCTCGGTCCGCGCCGCGACCTCGTCGGTGACGAAGGGCGAGTCGCTGAAGGACACGGTGCAGACGCTGACCGCGTACGACCCGGCCGCGATCGTGATCCGCTCGCCGCACGCCGGCGCCGCCCAGCTCGTCGCGCGCTGGACCGACGCCGCCGTCGTCAACGCCGGCGACGGCAAGCACGAGCATCCGACGCAGGCGCTGCTCGACGTCTACACGCTGCGCAAGCGGCTCGGCGCGCTCGACGGGCGCCGCATCTGGATCGTCGGCGACGTGCTGCACTCGCGCGTCGCGCGCTCGAACATCCTGGCGTTCGCGCGGATGGGCGCGCAGGTGACGGTGAGCGGCCCGCCGACGCTGATCCCGCGCGGGATCGAGGCGCTCGGCTGCCGCGTCGCGCCGACGCTCGACGCGCTGAGCGAGGCCGACGTCGTGTACGCGCTGCGGATGCAGAACGAGCGGATGGAGGAAGCGTACGTGCCGTCGCTGCGCGAGTACGCGGCGCGCTTCCAGATCGACGCGGCGCGCCTGCAGCCGCACCAGCTGCTGATGCATCCGGGTCCGGTCAACCGCGGCGTGGAGCTGTCGGCCGACGCGATCGACTCGCCGCAGGCGCTGATCGCCCAGCAGGTGGAGGCGGGCGTGGTCGTGCGGATGGCGGTCCTGTACGAACTGCTCGTCGGCACCGACAGCAGTCCGCGCCCGCAGCCGACGGAAGCCGCCGCGGTCGAGGCGGTCGCGACCGCATGAGCGTCGTACGGCTCTTCGGCGCGCCGGCCGCCCCGGCTGCGCTGCTGCTCCGCGCGGCGCACGCGCTCGATCCGCGGACGGGTCTCGACGCGCCGCACGACGTGCTCGTGCGCGACGGCGCGATCGCGGAGATCGGCGCACCCGGCTCGCTCCCCGCGCCCGAGGACGCGGAGACGATCGCGGGGGAGGGGCTCCACCTCTTCCCGGGCTTTTTCGACCCGCACGTGCACCTGCGCACGCCCGGCCAGGAGCACAAGGAGACGCTCGCGACCGGCACGGCCGCAGCCGCGGCCGGCGGCTACTGCGGCGTCGTCGCGATGCCGAACACGGACCCGGTCCTCGACGGCGCGCCGCTGCTACGGGCGCTGATCGAGCAGGCGAAGCAGGAGGCGCGCGTGCCGCTCGGCTTCATGCCGGCGATCACGCGCGGGCTGGCCGGGGCCGAGCTGACCGACATGGCCGAGCTGCGCGACCTCGGTGCGCTGGGCTTCACCGACGACGGCAAGCCCGTGGTCGCGGCCGGCATGCTGCGGCGCGCGCTCCAGTACCAGCGCCTGTGCGGCGGCGTGCTGGCACTGCACGAGGAGGATCCGTCGCTGTCGGGTGCCGGCGTCATGCACGAGGGGGCCGTCTCCGCGCGCCTGGGGATGGCGGGGATCCCGTCGATCTCCGAGTCGACGATGGTCGCGCGCGACGCGGCGATCGCCGCCTTCGAGGCCGGTCGCGTCCACTTCCAGCATCTCTCCTGCGTCGAGTCGGTCGAGGCGCTGGCGGCGTGGAAGGCGGCCGGGGCGCAGGTCAGCGGCGAGGCCTCGCCGCACCACCTGACGCTGACCGACGAGGCGGTGCGCTCGCTCGACTCGCGTTTCAAGATGAACCCGCCGCTGCGCAGCGAGGCCGACCGCCAGGCGCTGATCGCCGGCCTGCGCGACGGGACGATCGACTGCGTCGCGACCGATCACGCCCCACACGCGCGCCACGAGAAAGAGGCGCCGTTCGAGCAGGCGCCGATGGGCGTGACCGGACTGGAGACCGCCTTCCCGATCCTCTACACCGACCTCGTCCAGCCGGGCGTGCTGCCGCTCGGGCTCGTCGTCGAGCGGATGACGGCAGGCGCCGCGCTGCTCGACCTCCCGACGCCGCGGATCGCGGTCGGCGAGCCGGCGAACCTTGCCCTGCTCGACCTCGACGCGAGCTGGGAGGTCGGCGCGCGCGGCTACGCGAGCAAGTCGGCGAACGCGTGCTTCGAGGGGCGCACGCTGCGCGGCGTCGTGCGCTTGACCGTCGCGGCGGGCGCGGTCGTGCACCGCGCTGCGGTGGAGGCGCTCGCATGAGCAGTCGCGTGCTCGAGCGCGAGCGCACCGCGCTCGTCGTGATCGACGTGCAGGAGGCGTTCGCGAAGGCGGTCGCGGGCTTCGCAGCCGTCGCCGCCCAGACGGCGATCCTCGTGCAGGGCGCGCAGACGTTGGACCTGCCGGTGCTCGTGACCGAGCAGTACCCGCGAGGCCTCGGCGAGACGGTGGCGAACGTGCGCGAGGCGCTCGGCGAGACGCCGCGCATCCCGAAGACCGTCTTCTCCGCGGCGCGCGCCGACGGCTTCGACCTCGCCGGGCGCGACCAGGCGCTGGTGTGCGGGATCGAGACGCACGTGTGCGTCAACCAGACGGTCCATGACCTGCTCGCGGGCGGCGTCGAGGTGCACGTGGCGAGCGACGCGGTCGGCTCGCGCACGGCCGCCAACCGCGAGCTGGGCCTGCGCAAGATGGCGGAGAGCGGGGCGATCCTGACCTCCGTCGAGACCGCGCTGTTCGAGCTGCTGGGCGCCGCCGGAAGCGACGAGTTCAAGACGATCCAGAAGCTGGTGATGTAGATGACGTCGACCGCCCCGACCGCGTACGTCCTGCTGGAGGACGGCGAGCGCTTCGACGGCCTCGCCTGCGGGGCCGAGACGCACGCCGTCGGCGAGGTCGTCTTCACGACCGGCATGACCGGCTACCAGGAGGCCGTCACCGACCCGTCGTTCGCCGGTCAGCTGATCACGTTCACGACCGCGCACGTCGGCAACTACGGCGTGAGCGCCGATGCGATGGAGTCCGACCGCGTCCACGCGCGCGCGGCGATCATGCGCGCGGCGACGAACCGCGAGGACGCCCCCGGCGCCGAGGGCGGCTGGCTCGACTGGCTGCGCGACTGCGGTGTGCCCGGCATCACCGACCTCGACACGCGCGCGCTCGTGCGCCACATCCGCGACGCGGGCGCGATGCGCGGCGGCGTGTTTCCCGCGAGCATGGGAGAGGACCAGGCGCGCGGGCTGATCGCCGCGGAGCCGCCGATGGACGGCCGGGACCTGGCGCGCGAGGTCACGCCGGCCGCGCCCGTCGTGCTCGGCCCGCTCGAGGACCGGACCTCGGGTCCGACGATCGCGATGATCGACACGGGCGTGAAGGACTCGATCGTGCGCAACCTGCGCGAGCGCGGCGCGACGGTCGAGCTGCACCCGTGCACCTCGAGCGCGCAGGAGCTGCTCGCGCGCGACCCGGACGCGTTCTTCCTCGCGAACGGGCCGGGCGACCCGGCCGCGCTCGACTACGTCGTCGAGACGGTGCGCGGGCTGGTGGGGAAGAAGCCCGTGTACGGGATCTGCCTGGGCCACCAGCTGCTGTGCCGGGCGGTCGGGCTGGAGACGTACAAGCTGCCGTTCGGCCACCGCGGCGCGAACCATCCGGTAAAGGACCTCACGACCGGGCGCGTGGAGATCACGAGCCAGAATCACGGCTTCGCGGTGCTCGGCCCGGGCGGTGCGAAGACGCTGCCGAGCGACGAGCCGGTGCGCTGGGAGACCGACTTCGGCGCCGCCGAGCTGACGCACATCAACCTCTACGACCGCACCGTCGAGGGGCTCGCGCTGCGCGACGTCCCCGGCGCGACGGTCCAGTACCACCCGGAGGCCGGCCCCGGCCCGCACGACGCGCTCTACCTGTTCGACCGCTTCGTCGCCGAGATCGAGGCTGCGGCCTGAGCATGCCGAAGCGCACCGACATCCACAAGATCCTGATCATCGGCTCGGGGCCGATCGTGATCGGCCAGGCGGCTGAGTTCGACTACTCCGGCACGCAGGCGTGCAAGGTGCTGATGGAGGAGGGCTACGAGGTCGTCCTCGTCAACTCGAACCCGGCGACGATCATGACCGACCCGGAGCTGGCGACGGCGACGTACGTGGAGCCGCTGCTGCCCGGCCCGGTCGCACAGGTGATCGAGCGCGAGCGGCCCGACGCGCTGCTGCCGACGCTCGGCGGGCAGACGGCGCTGAACCTCGCAAAGGCACTGCATGAGGACGGAACGCTGGAGCGGTTCGGCGTCGAGCTGATCGGCGCCAACTACGAGGCGATCGATCGCGCAGAGGACCGCGACCGCTTCCGCGAGACGATGGCGCAGGCGGGCCTGCGCGTGCCCGGTTCGGCGATCGCGACGACGCTGCCGGAGGCGCTCGCCGCGCAGGAGGCGATCGGCCTGCCGGCGATCATCCGGCCGGCGTTCACGCTCGGCGGCCGCGGCGGCGGGATCGCGCGCACAGCGGACGAGTACGCCGCGATCTGCGCGCGCGGGATCGACGCCTCGCCGATCGGCCAGGTGCTGATCGACGAGTCGGTGCTCGGGTGGGGCGAGTTCGAGCTGGAGGTGATGCGCGACCACGCCGACAACGTCGTGATCGTCTGCTCGATCGAGAACCTCGACCCGATGGGCGTGCACACCGGCGATTCGGTCTGCGTCGCCCCGCAGCAGACGCTCACCGACAAGCTCTACCAGCAGCTGCGCGACCAGGCGATCGCCGTGATCCGCGCGGTCGGCGTCGAGACGGGCGGCTCCAACGTGCAGTTCGCCGTCAACCCGGCGAGCGACGAGATCGTCGTGATCGAGATGAACCCGCGCGTCTCGCGCTCCTCCGCGCTCGCCTCGAAGGCGACCGGCTTCCCGATCGCGAAGATCGCCGCGCGGCTCGCGGTCGGCTACACGCTGCAGGAGATCGACAACGACATCACGCGCGCGACGCCGGCCAGCTTCGAGCCGACGATCGACTACTGCGTCGTGAAGTGGCCGCGCTTCGCGTTCGAGAAGTTCCCCGGCTCCGACGCCGGCCTCTCGACGCACATGAAGTCGGTCGGCGAGGCGATGGCGATCGGGCGCACGTTCAAGCAGGCGTTCGCGAAGGCGCTGCGCTCGCGCGAGCTG